>NZ_JBITJF010000011.1:0-441789 GCF_044459705.1 Nonomuraea sp. NPDC050227
GGTTACATTCCGAACCCGGAAGTTAAGCTTCTCTGCGCCGATGGTACTGCACTCGGGAGGGTGTGGGAGAGTAGGTCACCGCCGGACAATCTTTCGAAAGGGCCCCACACGCTTGTGTGGGGCCCTTTCGCATTCACCGGCATGACAACACGAACAGGGCCACCCCCAGCAGCCGGGGTGGCCCTTTTTTGCGTTCGGGGACCAGTGGGTCAGACGCGCTGCCACAAAGCCGGCACGTTGGGTGGCTCCCAACCGGCCATTGACGTGTGCCCTTGCAGGCACCGGTACGTCGACCCGCCGTAGGTTACCTGGTCACCCGCCTGGTAGGTCACCCCAACCTTCCAGGTTCCGCCGCCCGGAGACGGGCTAGTCGTGGGCGTGGGAGTGGGCGTCTGCGTGGGTGGCACGCCCTGCACGTTGAGCACGAAGTCGAACGTCGCTTCCTTCCCCGAGCCGACGGGGCGGACGTTCATGAGCAGTCTCGGGTCGTAGATGCTGTCGGTGTTGTTGCGCGGCTCGCCCGGGAAGTAGAGCTGCGTGGTGAGGATCCCACGGCCCGGAGCCTGCGCCTTGACGTGGATGTGCCGGGTACGGCCGGGGTAGAGGCCGGGCACGATGGTGGTGAGTTTGAAGGCCCCCTGGGCGTTCGTGTACTGGTGCCCGCGGAAGTTGTACGTGACGTTGTCGTAATTGCCGTTGGTGTCGGCCTGCCAGAAGTCGAGCAGGACGTTCGCCAGTGGCTGGCAGGACAGTCCGAACACGTATCCGCTCACCGTCAGCGGGGTGCCCGAGCCGGGGAGGGTCGAGCGCTGGGGGGAGTTGGGCTTGAAGTAGGGGCCCTCGGTCTGCGAGATCGTGAGATCGTCACCGTCGTCGCAGAACGGGGTGGGCTCCAGCTGCTGGCCGGTCCCGGCCATGGTGCGGGCCAGGGCCGGCACCTCGCCGATCAGGAACGGGACCGGTGTCGCTATGAGAGCCGCCTTGAACAGCGCCTTTCTGGTGATTCCGCGCTGCCTTTCCTCGCGAGTGTTCTCGCCTTCCACGATGGCCTCCTTGAAAGCGCCTGCTGGGGGGTAGAGCAGGCTGTTCTCCAAGGTGGCACCCTGCGGCGGAGGTGAGTACCCTCTAATTTTCTATACGATTCACGATATGTTTGCCCCGCGTCCAGACCGCTACGCGTGGTCAGTAGGGTTGAGGGGTGGATTATCGTGCGGTTGAACGTGCCATCCTGGAGCGGGGCGTCGAGTGGGACTTCGAGCCGACGCTCGACAGGATCGCTGCGCTCATGGATTTGCTCGGCTCGCCTCAGCGGGCGTATCCGGTCATACACATCGCCGGCACCAACGGCAAGACGACCACGGCGCGGCTGACCGAGGCGCTGCTTCGCGAGCGCAACCTCAGGGTGGGCCGGTTCACCAGCCCGCACCTGGTCACCGTGCGCGAGCGCATCACGGTCGACGGCGAGCCGCTGAGCGAGGAGCGCTTCGCCGAGGTCTACGAGGAGATCGCGCCCTACGTCGAGCTGGCCGACGCGCAGGGGCACCGGCGCATCCAGTTCTTCGAGCTGCTGACGGCCATGGCGTTCGCGGCCTTCGCCGACACGCCGGTCGACGTCGCGGTCATCGAGGCCGGCATGGGCGGTTCGTGGGACGCGACGAACGTCGCCGACGGCCTGGTGTCGGTCATCACGCCCATCTCCCTCGATCACATGGATCGTCTGGGTCCTGACATCCCGAGCATCGCCGGGGAGAAGGCCGGGATCATCAAGCCGGGCGCCACGACCGTGCTCGCTCAGCAGGAACTGGCCGCGGCCGAGGTGCTGATGCGCCGCGCGGCCGAGGTCGGCGCGGTGGTGGCGCGCGAGGGGCTGGAGTTCGGCGTGCTCGGCCGGGAGATGGCGATGGGCGGGCAATTGCTCACCCTGCGCGGGCTCAAGGGCGTCTATGACGAGATCTACCTGCCGCTCTACGGCAGCTACCAGGCCAGCAACGCGGTGTGCGCGCTGGCCGCCGTCGAGGCGCTGACCGGTGGCGACGATCCGCTCGACGCGGACCTGGTGCGCCAGGCGTTCGCCCAGGCGGCCTCGCCCGGCCGGATGGAGGTCGTACGGCATTCGCCCACGGTGGTGATCGACGCGGCGCACAACCCCGGCGGGCTGGAGGCGAGCCTGGAGGCGCTGCACGAGGCGTTCGACTTCGCCAAGGTGATCGGCGTGGTCGCCGTCATGCGCGACAAGGACGTCGAGACCCTGCTGGAGCTGCTGGAGCCGATGCTCGACGAGATCGTGGTGACGCGTAACTCCTCACCCAGGTCGTTGTCGGCGCAGGAGCTCGCCGCGCTGGCCGTGCCGTTGTTCGGCGAGGACCGCGTGCACGTCGTCGAGCGGCTCGACGAGGCCATCGACAGGGGTATCGGCATCGCCGATGCTGAGGGCGAATTCAGTGGGACCGGGGTGTTCATCACCGGTTCGGTGGTGACTGCCGGAGATGCCCGGCATCTGCTCAAGGCGGATGGTGTGAGATGAATTTCGAGGTCACACCGGGCATGCGCAGGCTCGGCGCGAGCGTGCTCGGCATGGAGGCCATCGTGGCCGGGCTCATCACGCCGGTGGCGATCGTCGTGGGCGGAGTGGCCCCCGCGCTCGCCGTCGCGGTGGGCATCGGGCTGCTGGTGTTGTGCGTGGTCGCCGCGGGCCTGCTCAAACGGCCCTTCGGGTACGTCATGGGCAGCGTCATCCAGGTGCTGGCCATCGCCACGGGCTTCCTCGTGCCGACCATGTTCTTCCTCGGCGCGATCTTCGCGGCGCTGTGGATCACCGCGATTATCGTAGCTCGCCGTGTCGAAGGCGTGACTTCCCGCTAAAGTCGGCCTACATGGCCGTCCCCCCGATTCAACGGTCGCCGCTTCCGGCTGGCCTCAGACATTCCTGGCTGCTCGACGTGGTGCTCGGGCTGCTCGTCCTCGTGGCGTTGCCGCTGGCGATCGTCGCGATACCCAACACGCTGTCCGTGGTCGCCGACCTGCTGCCGGGCGACTTCGACCAGATCGGGCTGAGCCGTACGCACGGGCTGGCGCTGCCCGCCCTGATGCTGACGGTGCCGCTCGCGGCGGTCGCGTTGCGGCGGATGAAGGTGGCTCACGTGCTGGTCGCGGGGCTCGCGCTGGTGGCGGTGGCCGACGCGGCGGGCGGATACGCGGCCTCAGAGCTGGTCGTCGGCGTCGTACGCGTGCTACGCGGCGTCGGCGGCGGCCTGATCGTGCCGGCCACGCTGGTGGCGGTCTGGGACCGTACGCCCGCATTGCGTGGCCTGTGGGCCGGGGTGTTGTGCGTCAGCCTGCTGGAGGCGCAGGCGCTCGCGCTCTGGCCGCTGGTCGACGTGACGAGCTGGAAGGTCACGTTGCAGCCGTACCCGATGGCCACCGGGGTCGCGCTGGCGCTGGCGGCGGCGTACCTGCTGGTCTGGAGGCTCGCCGGGCGGGCGCCCGCGCCCGCGCCGGACGCCAGGGAGCGCAGCCGGCTGCTGCTCGCGGCCGTGCCCGCGGCGGCCATCGCGGTCGTGGCGGTCAGCACGGCGAGCGCGGGGTGGGGCGTCGTCCCGGTGATCCTGCTGGCAGGGGTGGCGATCGCCGGGCTGCTGGCGCTCGGCTCGATCGGCCGGGCGGAGGGCCGCACGCACGCGTACACGATGGTGGCTGTCGGGGTGGTGCTGCTGCCGAGCACGGCGCAGGTCACGCTGGTGGAGATGGGTGGTCTGGGCGGGCCGGGGCTGCGCGGGCTGTGGACGCCGTTCGGGGTGGCGGCGGTGCTCGCGGTCGTCGCCGGGGTGGGCGTGCGCATGTTCGCCAAGGGCGTGGGACGGCTGGCGGCGCCGCTCGGGCTGCTGGCGATGGTGGTCGGCCTGTGCTCGGTGCGGCTGGTCGTCCCGTCGGCCGACGGGCTGGTGCTGGCGGTGCCGTTCACGCTGCTCGCGGTGGGGGCCACCGTGGCGGTCACGGCCACCCTCGGCGAGGTCGGGATCGGGGCGGCGGCGTTCGGGCTGTCGCTGGGCGTCGCGGGGGTGCTGGTGGGCTATCTGCTGGGCACCGGCGTGCAGATGTGGATGCTGGAAGGGGTCGGGTCGCGCCAGGAGCTGGTCGACAGCTTCGTGGGCGCGTTGCACTGGTGGGCGTTGATCGGCGGCTTCCTGCTGGTGGGCGTGATCGTGCTGGCGGCGGTGATGGGGCGGCGGCCGTCCCGGGAGGAGGAGCCGTCGTCCGGTGATGAGCCGGCGGAGGTCGCGGTCGCGGTCGGGGCCGGTCGTGAGCGCGGGGCCGCGGCGCAGGAGCCGGTCACGACGTGGGGCTCGGTCGTTCCCGAGGGCCCTCCCGCGCCGGAGGAGGACGAGCCCGCCGAGCCCGTGCCCGCGGTGCCGCCGCAGGCGCCTTCGCCGGAGGACGGCGAGCGGTCCTGAAGTCCTCGCCCGCGCGCGTCATGCCTGTGGCGACGAGGGTGTGGGTGCGGACGGTAAGCTGAGCGACGGCTATGGCGACGCGAGGGCCCGTGTCCCGCGGAGCGCCCCCGTGGTCAGGCCAGGCGCCCGTAGCCGCGACCCGAATCTGTTCAAAGGAGAACCACACGTGTCCGAGCGCACTCTTGTCCTGATCAAGCCCGACGGGGTGAAGCGTGGCCTCATCGGTGACGTGATCGCCCGCGTGGAGCGCAAGGGCCTCAAGGTCGTGGCGATGGACCTGCGCACCCTCGACGCCGACACCGCCAAGGCGCACTACGCCGAGCACGCCGAGAAGCCGTTCTTCGGCGAGCTGGTCGACTTCATCACCTCGGCGCCGCTCGTGGCCCTGGTCCTTGAGGGCCCGCGCGCCATCGAGGCCTTCCGCGCGCTGGCCGGCGCCACCGACCCGGTCAAGTCCGCCCCCGGCACCATCCGCGGCGACCACGCCCTGGAGATCGGCGAGAACGTCGTCCACGGCTCCGACTCGCCCGAGTCCGCGGCCAGGGAGATCAAGATCTTCTTCCCCGACCGCTTCTAGCAGTCAGCTTCACCCGCGCGCCCGCCGGCTTCATGCCGTGCGGGCGCGTCTTTTTGTCGGCTGCGGGTTGTAGCGTTCACCGAGTCTGGCAGGCGCGGGCGCAGTTGATCCGGTCGTGTGGGTGCAATTCGGGCAAAATCCAGGTTGAGGTAGGGGCTGGAGATTTTTGTGGAGCGCGAGGGCTCATTGCGCTCACTGGTGGGTACGTCACGTTACGATTCGAATTCGATCCGTAGTCATTCGCGAACGACGATACGGAGGGCTCCGTTCCCCATGGGCAGCAAGCTCGCGTTTCTCGGCCGTGACATGGCGGTCGATCTGGGCACCGCCAACACGTTGGTCTACGTGCGTGGCCGGGGCATCGTGCTCAATGAGCCGTCAGTCGTAGCGATCAACACCACCACAGGCAAGATCGTGGCGGTGGGCATCGAGGCAAAGCGAATGATCGGTCGTACGCCCGGCAACATCGTCGCGGTCCGCCCGCTGAAGGACGGCGTGATCGCCGACTTCGACGTCACCGAACGGATGTTGCGCTACTTCATCCAACGAGTGCACAGACGACGCCATTTCGCCAAGCCGCGCATCATCATCGCCGTACCGAGCGGCATCACCAGCGTCGAGCAGCGCGCGGTGAAGGAAGCCGGATACCAGGCCGGCGCAAGGAAGGTCTACATCGTCGAGGAGCCGATGGCCGCCGCCATCGGGGCCGGGCTGCCGGTGCACGAGCCCACCGGGAACATGGTGGTCGACATCGGCGGCGGCACCACCGAGGTGGCCATCATCTCGATGGGCGGCGTGGTCACCAGCCAGTCGATCAGGATCGGCGGCGACGAGCTCGACCAGGCGGTGATCACGTTCGCCAAGAAGGAGTTCTCGCTGATGCTCGGCGAGCGCACCGCCGAGGAGATCAAGATGGCGATCGGGTCGGCCTGCCCCAACGGCGAGGAGACCCACGCGGAGGTGCGGGGGCGCGACCTGATCAGCGGGCTGCCCAAGACGATCATCGTGTCGAGCGAGGAGATCCGCAAGGCCACTGAGGAGCCGGTCAACGCGATCGTCGACGCGGTGAAGACCACCCTCGACAAGTGCCCGCCCGAGCTGTCGGGCGACATCATGGACCGCGGCATCGCCCTGACCGGCGGCGGTGCCCTGCTCAAGGGGCTCGATGAGCGGGTCAAGGCCGAGACCGGCATGCCCGTCCACCTGGTGGAGAACGCCCTCGACTCGGTCGCCATCGGCTCGGGCAAGTGCGCCGAGGAGTTCGAGGCCCTGCAGCAGGTGCTCGTTCCGGAGTCGCGGCACTGATGAGAGATTCGCGCCGGGCCCGGCTGATCCTGGGAGTGCTGCTGATGGCGGCGCTGGTCGTCCTGACCATCGACCATCGTGCGGGCGACAGCTCACCGCTGCGTCCGCTGCGCTCGGCGGGGTCCTGGGTGTTCGGCGCGGCCGAGCGGTTCGGCGGGGGCGTGGTGCGTCCCGTCGGCGGCTTCCTGCACGCCCTGGCCAGCGCGCCCAGCGCGCAGCGGCACATCGAGCAGCTGCAGGAGGAGAACGCCAGGCTGCGGGCCGGGCTGTCCTCCAGCACGCTCGACGCCACCCGCTCGGCGGAGCTGAAGAAGCTGCTCGGCCTCTCCGGCACCGGCGGCTACAAGGTGGTCACGGCCAACGTGGTGGCCAGGCGCGGGCAGCCGGGGTTCGAGGACAGCGTGCAGATCGACGTGGGCACCGGTGACGGGGTGCGTCCCGACATGACGGTGCTCAACGGTGACGGGCTGGTCGGCCGGGTCATCCACGCCTCGTCGGCCACCTCCACGGTGGTGCTGCTCAGCGACCCCGCCTCGGCCGCCGGGGGGCGGCTGGAGGGCGGCCAGGAGATCGGCGTGGTGCACGGGGTGGGCGAGAACGGGCGGCTCGTGCAGTTCCGGCTGCTCGACTCGACGGCGCCGATGGAGCGGGGCGGTCGCATCGTCAGCTTCGGCTCCAAGAACGGGCGGCCGTACGTGCCGGGGGTGCCGATCGGGGTGATCGAGCGGGTGGAGTCCACGCCGGGGGAGCTGACCCGCATCGCCTACGCCCGGCCGTTCGCCGACCTGACGGCGCTCGACGTGGTCGGCGTGGTGGTCGAAGGGCCCAAGCGGGATCCGCGTGACGCGGTCCTGCCGGTCAAGGAGGGGGCGCGGTGATCGGCGACGGCACGGCCTCCGGCGAGGCCGCTGCTGGCGTGGTGATCGGGGGATGAGAAGCGTGCTGCTTTCGGCGGGGACGGAGGCGCGGTGATCGGGGCGATGGTCGTGGTGCTGGCGTTGCTGGCACAGGTCATGCTGGTCAACCGGCTGCCGTTGCCGGCGGGCGGCGCGCCTGACCTGGTGCTGCTGGCGGTGGTGGGCATGGCGCTGGAGCGCGGACCGGTGGCGGGGGCGATGGTCGGCTTCTTCTCGGGGCTGCTGGTGGACCTGGTGCCGCCGACCGCGCATCTGATGGGCCAGTACGCGTTCGTGCTGGCCGTGGTCGGTTATGTGGCGGGGCGCGGCGCGGGCGGGCCGGCGACGACCGTCGTGCTGTGTGTGCTGATCGCGCCGCTGGTGGCCGTGGGGGTGGCCGGGCTGCTGTCCGATCCGCGGGTGTCGCTGGCGACGCTGACCCAGCAGGTGCCCGTCACCGTTCTCTACACGCTCATCGTGGCGCCGGTGGTGATCTGGCTGGCCACCCGGGGGAGACAGCCGAGGTACTCGACATGATCCGCATGCGTACCAGGTTGCTGGTGCTGCACGTCCTGGTGGTGCTGCTGCTCGTCGTGCTGGCCGTACGGCTGTGGCAGGTGCAGGTCGTGCGCGGCCAGGAGTTCGTGACCAGGGCGATGGAGACCAGGACGCGCACGGTGATCGTGCCCGCGGTGCGGGGGCAGATCCTCGACTCGTCGGGGCGTCCGCTGGTGCGCAACAGGACGGCGCTGGTCGTGTCCGTCGACCGGACGAAGCTGAACAGGATGCCGGGCGGGGGGATGAGCGTGCTGCGCAGGCTCTCCTCGGTGCTCGACCGGCCGGTCAAGGACCTGCGGCAGCGCATCACGCCCTGCGGGCCGGGGGTGGGCAAGCCGTGCTGGACGGGGTCGCCGTACCAGCCGGTTCCGCTGGACGAGAAGGTGGACACGCGCGAGGCGTTGCAGATCCTGGAGCGGCAGGAGGAGTTCCCGGGGGTGACCGCGGAGATCCACTCCGTCCGGCAGTACCCGGGCGGACGGGCCGGGGCGCAGATGCTGGGTTACCTGCAGCCGGTGACCGAGGCGGAGCTGGAGAAGCGCGAGGGGCTCAAGGCCAGCTTCTCCGGTGTCGACCTGGCGGGGCGCGACGGCATCGAGTACGTCTACGACGACGCGCTGCGTGGCAAGTCGGGGCTGCGCAGGGTGCAGGTCGACCGGATGGGCAAGGCCCTCGGGGTCGAGGAGCAGGTGCCGCCGGTCGCCGGCGACCACCTGGTGACCAGCATCGACGCGCGGGTGCAGGCGGTGACGGAGAAGGCGCTCGCCAACGCGATGAAGAGCGCGCCCGGGGCCGACGGCGGCGCCGCGGTGGTGCTCGACGCGCGTTCCGGGCGGGTGGTGTCGGTGGCCAGCGCGCCGGGGTACGACCCGGAGATCTGGGCCGGTGGCATCTCGGCCAAGGGCTACCAGTGGCTGTTGTCGGACAAGTCGGGTAAGCCGCTGGTGTCGCGGGCGATCAACGGGCAGTTCGCGCCCGGTTCGACGTTCAAGGTGTCGTCGGTGTCGGCGATGTTGCGGGCTGGGTATCCGCTCAACGGCACGTACGACTGCCCCGGGGCGTACATGGTGGGCGACCGGTCCTTCAGCAACTTCCGGGGGATCGGCCTCGGGCAGATGAACCTGCACACGGCGCTGGTCAAGTCGTGCGACACCATCTTCTACCGGGCGGCGTACGAGCAGTACCTGAAGGACGGCGGGCGCAACCCGAAGAAGCGCACGAAGGAGGTGTTCGCCAACACGGCCAGGGCCTTCGGCTTCGGCCGGCCGACCGGGGTCGACCTGCCGGGCGAGTCCTCCGGGCGCATCCCCGACCGGGCCTGGAAGAAGGACCTGTGGAACCGCACCAGCGCCACGAGCTGCGAGCGGTCGCGCAAGGGATATCCGGAGGAGAAGGACCGGGCGCGGGCCGACTTCCTCAAACGCCTCGCCCTGGAGAACTGCACCGAGGGCTTCCTGCTGCGGCCCGGTGACTCGGCCAACTTCGCCATCGGCCAGGGCGACGTCCTGGTGACGCCGATGCAGCTCGCGCGGGCGTACATGGCGCTGGTGAGCGACGGCAAGGTCCGCAGCCCGCGCATCGGGTGGGCGCAGGTGAGGCCCGACGGCAAGGTGGTCAAGACCATCGACGTGCCGGTGGTCGGCAAGCTGCCGATCAGCGACAAGGAGCGTAACTACATCAAGAACGCGCTGAGCCAGGTGCCCTCCGACGGCACCGCGGCGGGAGCGTTCACCGGCTTCCCGATGGACAAGGTGCGCATCGGCGGCAAGACCGGTACCGCGGAGGTGTGGGGCAAGAAGGACACCTCGTGGTTCGCGTCGTTCGCGCCCACCAACAATCCGCAGTTCGTGGTGGTCGTCATGGTGTCGCAGGGTGGCATGGGCGCCTCGACCGCCGCGCCGGCCGCACGCGAGATCTACGAGGGCATCTACGGCTTCAAGGGGCAGCCGGCCGCCGTGCCCGGCGGAAGACTCCCGACCAAGCTGCCAAAGTTCGCGCCCGACGGGACGGTGATCCACCAATGAACCGCGCCGTGGCCGCGCGGCGGCCCTCGCTCATCCAGCGGGCGATCGGCGAGCACTCGGTGGTGCGCCGCATGGACGGGCTGATGCTGGTCGCGGTGGCCGGGCTGTGCCTGATCGGCACCCTGCTGGTGTGGTCCTCGACCCGCACGTGGGCGCCCGGCGCCACCGGGCTGGTCAAGAAGCACCTGCTCAACGAGGTCATCGGCGTCACCTTGTGCGCCGTGGTGGCGATGGTCGACCATCGGGCGATGCGGGCGTACGCGCCGCTGGTGTTCCTGGTGTCGCTGGTGGGGCTGGCGCTGGTGATCACGCCGCTGGGCGCGACGATCAACGGGTCGCACTCGTGGATCCTGCTCGGAGGCGGGTTCGCGGTGCAGCCGTCGGAGTTCGCCAAGGTCGGGCTGCTGCTGATCATCGCGATGCTGCTGGCCCAGCCCGCCGAGGGCAGCGACCGGCCGCGTGCCCTGGACATCACGCTGGCCCTGGTCGCGGCGGGCATCACGATGGGGCTGGTGATGTTGCAGCCCGACCTCGGCACGGCGCTCGTGCTCGCCGTGATCACGGCCGCGGGGCTGGTGATCGGGGGCGTGCGCAAGCGGTGGATCGTCGGGCTGGTGCTCGTGGCGGCGGCCGGGGTGTTTTGCGTGTTCTGGTTCAACCTGCTGGAGCCGTACCAGGTGGCGCGGTTCACCGCGTTCGTCGATCCGAAGGTCGATCCGCGCGGGGTGGGCTACAACAGCACGCAGTCGCTGATCGCGATCGGTTCCGGGCAACTGCTGGGCAAGGGGCTCTTCGGTGGCGGGCAGACGACCGGCCGGTTCGTGCCCGAGCAGCACACCGACTTCATCTTCACGGTGGCGGGGGAGGAGTTCGGGTTCATCGGGTCGGTCACCGTGGTGCTGCTGCTCGGCGTGGTGCTGCTGCGCGGGCTGAAGGTCGCCAGGCACTGCGACGACCGGTTCGGCACGCTGGTCGCGGGCATGATCGTGTGCTGGTTCGCGTTCCAGACATTCATCAATGTCGGGATGACGATCGGGATCATGCCGATCACCGGTCTGCCGCTGCCTTTCGTGTCCTATGGCGGCACTGCCACGTTCGCGAACCTCATGGCGGTAGGGCTGCTTCTGGCCATCAGAGTGCGGCGGCAGTCGTTCAACTGAGCGCGTAACGGGGGCCGTCCGCCGGTGGGCCGGATTTGTCACCGTCCGCGCGCCGCTACCCTGGACGGTATGCCTGTCGAGTCGATATTCCACCGCCTGGAAGCGCTGCTGCCCAAGGTGCAGAAGCCCATCCAGTACGTCGGGGGTGAGCTCAACTCGACCGTCAAGGACTGGGACTCCGCCGACGTGCGGTGGGCGCTGATGTACCCGGACGCCTACGAGGTCGGGCTGCCCAACCAGGGCGTGGCGATCCTCTACGAGATCCTCAACGAGCTGCCCCGCACCCTGGCCGAGCGCACCTACGCGGTCTGGCCGGACCTGGAGGCCCTCATGCGGGCCGAGGGCGTGCCGCAGTTCACCGTCGACGCGCACCGGCCGGTGCGCGCCTTCGACGTGCTCGGCCTGTCGTTCTCGACGGAGCTGGGCTACACCAACATGCTGACCGCGCTCGATCTGGCCGGGATCCCGCTCAACGCGGTCGACCGGGGCGAGGACGACCCGATCGTGCTCGCCGGCGGTCACGCGGCCTTCAACCCCGAGCCGATCGCCGACTTCCTCGACGCGGCCGTGCTCGGCGACGGCGAGCAGATCTCGATCGCCATCTCCGAGGTCATCCGTGAGTGGAAGGCCGAGGGGCGTCCCGGCGGGCGCGACGAGCTGCTGATGCGGCTCGCCGAGTCCGGCGGCGTCTACGTGCCGAAGTTCTACGACGTCGACTACCACCCCGACGGGCGCATCAAGCGGGTCGCGCCCAACAGGTCCGACGTGCCGTGGCGGGTGCACAAGCACACCGTCATGGACCTCGACGAGTGGCCCTATCCGAAGAAGCCGCTGGTGCCGCTGGCCGAGACGGTGCACGAGCGGTTCAGCGTGGAGATCTTCCGCGGCTGCACGCGCGGCTGCCGCTTCTGCCAGGCGGGCATGATCACCCGTCCGGTGCGGGAGCGTTCGATCACCACGATCGGCGCCATGGTCGACAACGGCATCAAGGAGTCCGGCTTCAACGAGGTCGGCCTGCTGTCGTTGTCCTCGGCCGACCACTCCGAGATCGGCGAGGTCGCCAAGGGCCTGGCCGACCGCTACGAGGGCACCAACACCTCGCTGTCCCTGCCCTCGACCCGGGTCGACGCGTTCAACATCGACCTGGCCAACGAGTTCTCCAGGAACGGCAGGCGCTCGGGTCTCACGTTCGCCCCCGAGGGCGGCTCCGAGCGCATGCGCAAGGTGATCAACAAGATGGTCACCGAGGAAGACCTCATCCGCACGGTCACCACCGCCTACTCGCAGGGCTGGCGGCAGGTGAAGCTCTACTTCATGTGCGGGCTGCCCACCGAGCAGGACGAAGACGTGCTCGGCATCGCCGACCTGGCCAAGAAGGTCATCCAGGCGGGCCGTGAGGCGACCGGCAGCCGCGACATCCGCTGCACCGTCTCCATCGGCGGGTTCGTGCCCAAGCCGCACACCCCGTTCCAGTGGGCCGGGCAGGCCGACCATGAGACCGTCGACCGGCGGCTCAAGGCGCTGCGCGACTCGCTGCGCGGCGACAAGCAGTACGGCCGGGCCATCGGCTTCCGCTACCACGACGGCAAACCGTCCATCGTGGAGGGCCTGCTCTCGCGCGGCGACCGCAGGGTCGGCGCGGTGATCAGGGCCGTGTGGGAGGCCGGCGGCAGGTTCGACGGGTGGAGCGAGCACTTCTCCTACGACAGATGGATGCAGGCCGCCGAGAAGGCGGGCGTCGACGTCGACTGGTACACCACGCGTGAGCGGGCCGAGAACGAGGTCCTTCCGTGGGACCACCTCGACGCCGGGCTCGACCGCGAATGGCTCTGGCAGGACTGGCAGGAGGCCGTGTCCGGTGGCGAGGTCGAAGACTGCCGCTGGACCCCGTGCTACGACTGCGGGGTCTGCCCGACCATGGGCACCGAGATCCAGATAGGCCCGACAGGGCGCAAGCTCCTTCCTCTCACCGTGGTCTAGCGCGCTCAGTGGGCGAGCCGTGTCACGGCGTACACATACACGTGTCGCGGCGGCTTATCCTGGGAGAAGGAACTCTGACAAGGGAAGGACGCAAAGCTCTGAAACCTGTTCCCGACGGGCCTCCGCCCGCGCCTACGGTGCAGCGCCTTCGTGTGCGTTACGCCAAGCGCGGACGTCTGCGCTTCACCAGTCACCGCGACATCTCGCGGGCCGTCGAGAGGGCGGTCCGCCGTGCCGGCATTCCGGTGGCCTTCAGCGCGGGCTTCTCGCCCCATCCGAAGATCTCCTACGCGGGCGCAGCGCCGACCGGTGTCGCCAGCGAGGCCGAATACCTCGAGATCGGTGTCACCAGGCTGTGCGACCCCGAGCAGGTCAAGTCGAGCCTGGACGCGTCACTGCCGCCCGGTCTCGACGTGCTCGACGTCGTGCAGGCGGGCCCGGGGGGGCTGGCCGACCGCCTGGAGGTCTCCGACTGGGAGGTACGCCTGCCCGGGGCCGATCGCGAGCTCGCCGAGACGGCGGTGGAGAAGTTCCTCGCGGCGGGCACCGTGGAGGTCGAGCGCCTCACCAAGAAGGGCCCCCGGCGCTTCGACGCGCGGGAGGCCGTCCTGGGGCTCGTGGTGTCCGAGGGAACAGACAGAACCGCAGCTCAGGTGCCAGGACAGACGTGTGTCATACTGCGCATGGTTGTTCGGCACATGACGCCTGCCGTTCGACCCGATGATGTGCTCACAGGGCTGCGCCTTGTGGCCGACTTCGCGCCGCCGGTCCCCCCCGAGGTGACCAGGCTGGCGCAGGGGCCGCTCGACGCCGGTACCGGTGCGCTTGCCGACCCGCTCGGCCTTGACCGCGATACGACGCGCGGCGGCGAGGCGGGACCGGCGGGTGAGCACGTCGTCGGCTAAGGAGGTGCCCTGCGCGAGCGGGGCGCCACCGCTGACAGGACTTGGCGCCCGCGCCTCCTTTCCGGAGGCGGGGGCGGACAACGAGACACGAGGGCTCCTGCGCGGCGCGGCGACGCGCCCGGGAGCTGACGGGAGAGCGCCCGCATGCTCGACAACGAGCCCAACGCCGGGGCCACTGGCCCTGACGGGGAGACAACTGAACAGCCCAAGGTGACCAGGCGCCGCCGTTCCGCGAGCCGCCCGGCGGGTCCTCCGCCGGAGCTGCCGGAGGAGCCGGCCGCCACCGCCCCGATCACCGTCGCGGCCGCCCAGGCCGCGCCGTCGGTTGCCGACGTGCAACCGGTGCAGACCAACGCCGTGCAGCGCGCTGCCGGAGAACCCGCGCCCGACGCCGGGCGCGGCCGGAGAACCCGGGCCCGCGCGGCGGCGCCCGAAACGCCGGCAGGCCCGGCCGGAGCCGCCGAGGGCGGCCCGGAAGGCGTTCAGGCACAGGCCGGCGCGCCCGAGAGCGCCGTGGCTGGAGCCGGTGCGCCGCAGGGTGCCTCCGCTGTGGCCGGTGCGCCTGAAGGCGCCGTGGCCGGTGCTGGCGCGCCTGAAGGTGCCGTGACTGGCGTCGGCGCGCCTGGTGGCGCCGCTGCCGGGGCCGGTGTTCCTGAAGGTGCCGTGGCCGGGGCCGTCGTGCCCGAGGGGCCGGCGCCGCAGCAGGCCGAGAGCCCTGCCGCCTCGCAGGCCGGTACGTCGGCAGAGCCCGCCGTGGAGCCCGCCGTGGAGCCCGTCGTGGCGCCGGTCGTCGAGCGGCGGGAGGCCGCCGGGCAGGTGGCCGGTGCGGCCGAGCCGGTCGTGGCGCCCGTGGTGCAGAGTCCGGGTGCGCCGGAGGCCGAGAGCCCCGCGTACGCGGGTGGCCCGGCCGAGGCCGACGAGGTGGCCAGCGTGGTCGAGGCCGCGATGGCCGAGGCCGTGGTGGAAGCCGCCGACGTTCCCGAGGAGAAGCCCAAGAGGGCCACGCGCACGCGGTCCACCGCGACCACGACGCGCCGCCGTACGACCAAGAAGGCCGAGCCGGAGGTCGCGGGAGCGCTCCCGGAGGAGGAGGCCGAGGCGCCGAAGCGGCGGCGTACGCGGAAGAAGGCCGAAGAGGTCGTCGTGGAGGCGCCGGCGGGCGCCGACGTCGAGGTCGTCGCGACGCCCTCCGACGTCGAGGTGGCCGTCACCGTGCCCGAGGCCGCCGAGGCGGCCGACGAGGACATCCTGGAGATCCTGCCCGAGGACGAGCCGCTCGACGACGAGCCCGCCGGCGAGGACCTCGACGAGGACGTCGACCGGCCGAGCCTGCTCGCCGACCCCTTCGGGCTGAGCGCGCGCAGGCACGACGAGCCGGGAACGGCGTTCCAGCGTCCCGCGGCCATCTTCGCGCCGCTGTTCCAGGCCCCCGACCCCAGCCAGGGCAAGCCCGCCGTGATCCGGCGGCCCGAGCCGGAGCCGGAGCCCGAGGAGATCGAGGAGCTGGTCGACGAGACCGTCGTCGAGGACGAGGGCGACCTCGACACCTCTGACGAGCAGGAGGAGGAGGGCGGCGGCCGTCGTCGCCGTCGCCGTCGCGGCGGCCGGGGCCGCGGCAAGTCGCGCGAGCGTGACGAGGCCGAGGACGGCGAGGAAGGCGACGAGGAGGAAGGCGAGGACCAGGGCGAGGAGGCCCAGGAGGAAGAGGCCGCCGGCTCGCGCCGCCGTCGCCGTCGTCGTCGCCGCGGCACCGAGGAGACCCTGGAGCCCTCCAGCGACGACCCGCCGAACACGGTGGTGCGCATCCGCGCGCCGCGTTCCGGCCGTGCCGCCTCTCTGGAGACCGCCACCGACGGCGTGCAGAGCGTGCGCGGCTCGACCCGCCTGGAGGCCAAGAAGCAGCGCCGCCGTGAGGGGCGCGAGCTCGGCCGCAGGCGTCCGCCGATCATCACGGAGTCGGAGTTCCTGGCCCGCCGTGAGTCCGTCGACCGCATGATGGTGGTGCGGCGTCAGGGCGACCGTACGCAGATCGCGGTCCTGGAGGACGGCGTGCTCGTCGAGCACTACGTCAACCGCGAGGCCAGCCAGTCCTACGTCGGCAACGTCTACCTGGGCAAGGTCCAGAACGTGCTGCCGTCGATGGAGGCCGCGTTCGTGGACATCGGCAAGGGGCGCAACGCCGTCCTGTACGCCGGTGAGGTGAACTTCGACACCGCCGGGCTGGAGGGCCAGCCCAAGCGCATCGAGGCGGCGCTGAAGTCCGGCCAGTCGGTGCTGGTGCAGGTCACCAAGGACCCGATCGGCCACAAGGGCGCCCGGCTCACCTCGCAGATCAGCCTGCCCGGCCGCTACCTGGTGTACGTGCCGGACGGGTCGATGACCGGCATCAGCCGCAAGCTGCCCGACAAGGAACGCACCCGGCTCAAGAGCATCCTGAAGAAGGTCATGCCGGAGAACGCCGGTGTGATCGTCCGCACCGCGGCCGAGGGCGCCTCCGAGGACGAGCTGGCTCGCGACGTGGCCCGGCTGTCGGCCCAGTGGGAGAACATCCAGAAGAAGGCCAAGTCGGCCAGCCCGCCCGAGCTGCTGTCGGCCGAGCCCGACCTGACCATCCGGGTCGTGCGCGACGTGTTCAACGAGGACTTCACCTCGCTGGTCGTGCAGGGCGACGACGCCTGGGACACCGTCGACGACTACGTCAAGTACGTCGCGCCGCACCTGGGCGAGCGCCTGTCGCGCTGGGACACCGGGCAGGGCGACGTGTTCGAGTCGTACCGGATCGACGAGCAGCTGGGCAAGGCGCTGGAGCGCAAGGTGTGGCTGCCGAGCGGCGGCTCGCTGGTGATCGACCGTACCGAGGCGATGACCGTCGTCGACGTCAACACCGGCAAGTTCACCGGCCAGGGCGGCAACCTCGAGGAGACCGTCACCAGGAACAACCTGGAGGCGGCCGAGGAGATCGTGCGCCAGCTGCGGCTGCGGGACATCGGCGGCATCATCGTGATCGACTTCATCGACATGGTGCTGGAGTCCAACCGCGACCTGGTGCTGCGGCGGCTGCTGGAGTGCCTGGCGCGCGACAGGACCAAGCACCAGGTCGCCGAGGTGACCTCCCTGGGCCTGGTGCAGATGACGCGTAAGCGGGTCGGTCAGGGGCTGCTGGAGGCGTTCTCGACGGCCTGTGAGTGCTGCAACGGGCGCGGGCTGATCGTCTCGACCGAGCCGGTCGAGGCCAAGCCGGAGCCGCGCGGCACGCAGGGCAAGATGGCGATCGAGAAGGCGGTCTCGGACAAGGTTTCCGCGGCCAAGGACTCCGCCAGCCGTGATACCGTGACCGGTGCGCTTGATGACGTCCCGGCTGAGGACGACCAGGCCAGCCAGACTTCCGGCAGAGGGCGGCGACGCTCCCGCCGAGCCAAGTCCGCCGAGTAGCCTCGGCAGGCTTCCGACGATCCGTCCGGTTCGCCTAGGGCACCGTTAAGCGGTACCCTGGTGAATCGGTGCGTCAGGTGACGTGCCCTGTTGGCGCGCTTACTCGGTTCGTCGGTTTGAGACAGGCCGAATGATAGGCGCAGCATTCGGCGGCCGCCTCGATGCGGGGCGGCTGAGGGCAACAGCGAGTCAGTAGAAGGGTTCCGCGGTGTACGCGATCGTTCGTTGCGGCGGCAGGCAGCAGAAGGTCTCCGTCGGTGACGTCCTCGAGGTGGACAAGGTCGCCGGCGAGGTCGGCTCTTCGGTTACGCTGCCGACGGTGCTCGTCGTCAACGACGGCGATGTGACCACCGAGGCCGGCAAGTTCACGGTCAGCGCCGAGATCCTCGGTGAGACCAAGGGCCCGAAGATCCGCATTCTCAAGTACAAGAACAAGACCGGTTACAAGAAGCGCCAGGGTCACCGTCAGCGGTACACCCAGGTGAAGATCACCGGTATCGACCAGGCCTGATCGGGAGTTTGAGAGATGGCACACAAGAAGGGCGCGTCGTCCACCCGGAACGGCCGTGACTCCAACGCTCAGCGCCTGGGCGTCAAGCGCTTCGGCGGCCAGCTGGTGAACGCGGGCGAGATCATCGTTCGTCAGCGCGGCACCCACTTCCACCCCGGCGACAACGTCGGCCGTGGTGGCGATGACACGCTGTTCGCGCTGGCCGCCGGCCACGTGCAGTTCGGCGTCAAGCGCGGTCGTCGCGCCGTCAGCATCGTTCCCGTCGCGGAGTAATCAGCTTCGCTTCGGTGTTGCTTCAAGGGGTGGATCGCCTGTCGATCCACCCCTTAGGCGTTTTCTGGGGGCCCTGCGGGGGCGCCATGTTGTGATTGATCTTGTATTGCCCCTGGTGGGCTTGATGGAGGAGAGCTGGATGCCGGACTTCGTGGACCAGGTGGTCCTGCACGTCAAGGCCGGTGACGGAGGGAACGGGTGCGCCTCCATCCACCGGGAGAAGTTCAAGCCGCTCGGCGGCCCCGACGGGGGGAACGGCGGCCGTGGCGGCGACGTGATCCTTGAGGTCGATCCCAACACCGCGACCTTGCTGGACTACCACCGCCGTCCCCATCGCAAGGCCGACAACGGCAAGCAGGGGCAGGGCTCCAACCGCGACGGCGCCAACGGCGACGACGTGATCCTCGCCGTCCCGAACGGGACCGTGGTGAAGGACGCCAACACCGGTGAGGTGCTGGTGGACCTCGTGGGGGCCGGCACCCGGTACGTGATCGCGCAGGGCGGTCACGGCGGGCTGGGGAACGCCGCGCTGGCCACGTCCCGGCGGAAGGCGCCCGGGTTCGCGCTGCTGGGGGAGCCCGGCGACGGGCTCGACGTCATGCTGGAGCTCAAGAGCGTCGCCGACGTGGCGCTGGTCGGGTTCCCCAGCGCCGGCAAGTCGTCGCTGATCGCGGCGCTGAGCGCGGCCAAGCCGAAGATCGCGGACTATCCGTTCACCACGCTCATCCCCAACCTGGGGGTCGTGACGGCCGGCGAGAACGTGTTCACGGTCGCCGACGTGCCCGGGTTGATCCCGGGGGCCTCGCAGGGCAAGGGGCTCGGGCACGAGTTCCTGCGCCATGTCGAGCGCTGCGACATGCTCGTGCACGTCATCGACTGCGCGACCATGGAGCCGGGGCGCGACCCGGTCACCGACTACGAGGTGATCGAGGCCGAGCTGCGGGCGTACGGGAAGCTTGAGGACCGGCCGCGGATGATCGTGCTGAACAAGGCCGACGTGCCCGACGCGCGGGAGCTGGCCGACCTGGTCAGGGCCGAGTTCGAGGAGCGGGGGCTGCAGGTCTTCGTCATCTCGGCGGCCACGCACGACGGGTTGCGGGAGCTCACGTACGCGATGGGCGAGTGGGTGGCGGCGGCCAGGGCCAACAAGCCGGTCGAGGAGCCGACCCGACTGGTGATCAGGCCCAAGCAGCTCGGCGAGGCCGGGTTCAAGGTGCGGCGGGTCAACGAGAACATGTTCCAGGTCACCGGCGAGAAGCCCGAGCGGTGGATCCGGCAGACCGACTTCAGCAACGACGAGGCCGTCGGGTACCTGGCCGACCGGCTCGAACGGCTCGGCGTGGAGGATGAGCTGGTCAAGGCGGGCGCCAAGGCGGGGGCCGAGGTGGTCATCGGGCCGATGGAGGGCGGATACGTCTTCGACTGGCAGCCGACGCTCAGCGCCGAGTCGGTGCGGCAGGGGCCCCGCGGCTCGGACAACCGCCTGGTCTGACCGCTGCCGGGGGTGACGGTCGTCTTGGCGTGACTGCCGTCTGGCGTGGCCGCCGGCTGGTGACCGTATGGGGTGGTCGCCGGCTGGTGACCGTCGTATGGGGTGGTCGCCGGCTGGTGACCGCTGTTTGAGGTGACCCTCATATGAGGTGGCCGTCGGCCGGTGATGCCGTGCGGTGTGGTCGTTGGCTGGTGGCTGTCGTATGGGGTGGCTATCGGCTGCTGATGCCGTGTGGTGTGGTCGTTGGCTGGTGGCCGCCGTTTGGGGTGACCGTCGGCTGGGACCCTCGTATGGGTGACCCGGGCGGCGGGTGGGTCGCGATCGTGCCCGTCGGTGGTTCTCGTGGCGGGATCGCTGCGGGTTCCACGGGGGTGAAGCGGCCGGGGGCGGTGGTCGTGGGTGGGATCGCCGTCCTTCTGTGCGGGCGGGCCGTGCGGTGGGACCGCTGTGAGTCCACGGGGGGCGAAGTGTCTGGAGGCGGTGGCCCAGCGGTGGGTCGCTGAGGTCTCTCGGGAGTGACGGCCCTGGGGCGGGGGCGTACGGGGACCGCCGGTGTGGCGCGCGGCGGTTGCGGTTCCGCGGGGGGTGAAAGCGGGACGGGGGTGGGGGTGGGGCGCGGATAGGCTGTCAGGCGTGCGGGAACAGATCAGCTCAGCGTCGAGGGTCGTCGTCAAGGTCGGCTCCTCCTCGCTCACCACCCCCCAGGGCATGATCGACGTGGACCGGGTCGACGCCCTGGTCGACGTCCTGGCGGCGCGGCGGCGTGCCGGGGCGCAGATCGTGCTGGTGTCGTCGGGAGCGATCGCGGCGGGTCTCGGCCCGCTGGGGTTGTCGGCGCGGCCACGCGACCTGGCCACCCAGCAGGCGGCGGCCTCCGTCGGCCAGGGGGTGCTGGTCGCGCGCTACACCTCCTCCTTCGCCCGCTACGGCCTGCGGGTCGGCCAGGTGCTGCTGACCGCCGACGACATGATGCGCCGCGCCCACCACGCCAACGCCCAGCGCACCCTGGCGCGGCTGCTGGAGCTGGGCATCGTGCCGATCGTCAACGAGAACGACACGGTCGCGACCGACGAGATCAGGTTCGGCGACAACGACCGGCTCGCCGCGCTGGTCTCCCACCTGATCCACGCCGACGCGCTGGTGCTGCTGTCCGACGTCGACGCCCTCTACGACGGTCCGCCGAGCCGGCCCGGCTCGCGCCGGCTGGCCGAGGTGCGCGGCCCCGAGGACCTGGTCGGCGTCGAGCTGGGCAGGAACGGCGCGGCGGTCGGCACCGGCGGCATGGTGACCAAGGTCCAGGCGGCCCGGATCGCCACGGGCGCGGGCGTGCCGGTCGTGCTCACCGCCGCCGCCCACGCCGCCCAGGCGCTCACCGGCGCCGACATCGGCACCTACTTCCACCCCGGCGGCCGCCACCCCGGCACGCGGCTCCTGTGGCTCGCCCACGCCACCACCGGGCGCGGCCGGCTGCACCTCGACCAGGGGGCGGTCGAGGCGATCGTGGGCCGGCGCAAGTCGCTGCTGCCCGCAGGCGTGACGTCCGTGGAGGGCGAGTTCGCCGCGGGCGACCCGGTCGACCTGTGCGGGCCGCAGGGCGGCGTGGTGGCGCGCGGCCTGGTCAACTTCGACGCGGTGGAGATCCCGGGGCTGCTCGGCCGCTCCACGAAGGAGCTGGCCAGCGCGCTCGGTCCGGAATATGAACGCGAGCTGATCCACCGCGACGACATCGTCATACTGGAAGCCCGTCACCAGTGAGGAGCACGCGATGTCCGAGGAGTTCCTGAAGGTCGCCCGCGCGGCACGAGAGGCCGCCGCCGAGCTGGCCCCGCTGCCGCGGGCGCCCAAGGACCGGGCGTTGCGGGTGATCGCCGACGCCCTGGTCGCGCACGCGGCCGAGATCGTCGAGGCCAACGCCGAAGACGTCGAGCGGGCGCGGGCCCAGGGCACGTCCGAGGCGATGATCGACCGGTTGCGGCTCGACGAGGCCAGGATCGAGGCCATCGCCGAGGCCGTGCGGGAGGTGGCCGACCTGCCCGACCCGGTCGGCGAGGTCGTCCGGGGCAGCACGCTGCCCAACGGGCTGGAGCTGCGGCAGCTCAGGGTGCCGCTGGGCGTGATCGGCATCATCTACGAGGGGCGTCCCAACGTCACGGTCGACGCCGCCGCGCTCTGCCTCAAGAGCGGCAACGCGGTGCTGCTCAGAGGCTCGTCGAGCGCCTACTCCTCCAACACGGCGCTGGTGCGGATCATGCAGGACGCGCTCGCGGGCACGCAGGTGCCCGCCGGGGCGGTGCAACTGGTGCCCGGTACGACGCGGGAGTCGGTCAAGGAGCTGATGCGCGCCCGCGGGCTGGTCGACGTGCTGATCCCGCGCGGCGGGGCGGCGCTGATCAACTCGGTGGTCGAGGAGTCCACGGTCCCGGTGATCGAGACCGGCGTCGGCAACTGCCACGTCTACGTCGACGCGGAGGCCGATCTCGACCTGGCCGTGCAGATCCTGGTCAACTCCAAGGCGCAGCGGCCGTCGGTGTGCAACGCGGCCGAGACGTTCCTCGTCCACGAGGAGGTCGCCGACGCGTTCGTGCCGAGGGCGCTGCGGGCGCTGGCCGAGGCGGGGGTGACCGTCCACGGCGATGAGCGCATCGCCGGTTACGGCGAGGTCGTGCCGGTCACCGACGACGACTTCGCCACCGAATACCTGTCGCTCGACATCGCCGCCGCCGTCGTCGGCTCGCTTGAGGAGGCCGTGGCCCACATCCGGCGCTACGGCTCCGGGCACACCGACGCGATCGTCACCCGGTCGCAGCCGGCCGCCCGCCGCTTCGTCTCGCTCGTGGACTCCGCGGCCGTGGCGGTGAACGCCTCGACCAGGTTCACCGACGGCGGCGAGTTCGGGTTCGGCGCGGAGATCGGCATCTCCACGCAGAAGCTGCACGCGCGTGGCCCGATGGGCCTGCCGGAGCTGACCTCCACCAAGTGGATCTACACGGGAGAAGGGCATCTGCGCACGTCAGAAGGCACTGTGGTACCCGGACCGGCTTGCGGTTAGTCGGCGTGTCGGGCTGACCGGCGGCCCGCGGCCTCGGTTGACTGGGTGTCATGGAAATTGTCGTCGCCCTTGTCTTCTCGGCCGCGGTGCTGTTCGGCGCCGACCGTCTGCTGCTCTGGCTGGAGAGCCGCGGTCACGTCAACTGGCGCAGGAAGGGCCGCAAGCCCCTGGCCGAGGAACCCACGGCCGAGCTCGACAGCATGCTCTCCGACCGTTCACCCCGATAAAGGTTCAACGGCTCCGGCGCGCCGCGGGCGTCAACTGTCGTCCCAGCGCTAGGGTTGTGTCCCTTATGGGCGCGCCGGGCGGGGAGGGACGGTGAGCAAGCTCGGCAAGGTCGGGCCGTACAGCCTGGTCGAGCGGCTCGGCCGAGGCGGCATGGGCGAGGTCTACCTCGCCACCACCCGCCGTGGCGAGCAGGTCGCACTCAAGGTCCTCCACGACCTGGCCGAGGACGAGATGTCCCGGGTCAGGCTGGAGCGCGAGGTGCGCGCGCTGCGCAGGGTCGAGAGCCCCTACGTGGCCAAGGTGCTCGACGCCGACCTGAGCTGTGCCCGGCCCTACCTGGTCATGGAGCACATCGAGGGCGTCACGCTGCTGGAGCGCGTACGCCAGAGCGGGCCGCTCGACCTGGGCCAGCTCGTGCACATGGCGCAGGGCATCGCCGCGGCGCTGGCCATCATCCACGCGGCCGGGGTCGTGCACCGCGACCTGAAGCCGGGCAACATCATCATGGGCACCGAGGGGCCGGTCCTCATCGACTTCGGCATCGCGCAGGTGCTCGACGCGACCCGGCTCACCATGACGGGCACGTTCCTCGGCACGCCCGGCTACACCGCGCCGGAGATCTTCGCCGACGAGCAGGTGGACTCGCCCGCCGACGTGCACGCCTGGGCCGCGACGGTGGCGTTCGCGGCGACCGGGCGGCCCACGTTCGGGCGCGGCACGGCCGAGGCGCAGATGTACGCGGTGCTGAACGGGCAGGCCGACCTCAAGGGCGTGCCGGTGGCGCTGCTGCCGCTGGTGCGGGCGGCGCTCAACCGGGAGCCCGGCAAGCGGCCCACCGCGGCGTTGCTGGCCGACCGGCTCTCCCGGCTGGCCAAGGCCACCAACGGGCCCGACGGCGACGCGTCCGTGGCCGCCGAGGAGGCGTCCAGGGGCGAGAGCGCACGAAGCCGGGCGAACGGCACGACGGCCGAGGTGCCCGCGCCCCGCGGCCGGGCCGGCACGGAGGGCAAGACGCCCGTGCCGCGCGGCCGTACGGGCACCGACGGGAAGACGCCCGTGCCGCGCACGCGTACCGGCGGGGACGGGAAGACGCCCGTACCCAGGAACCGGACGGAACCGCCCACGGCGCGCAACCGGACGGAACCGCCCGCCGCGCGGAACCGGGCCGACGGCGCGGCCTCGGCCGCGCGCCCCAGGCCGGGCACGGACGGACCGGCCTCCGCCCCCCGCCCCAGGCCGGGAACGGAGAGCACCCGCGCCAGGACCGGCACGGAGGGCACCCGCCCCAGGACCGGCACGGAGGGGACACGTCCCCGCACCGGCACGGACGGCACGCGCACCCGCACCGGCACGGACGGCACGCGGGCCAGGACCGGCGCCGACGGGACCCGGGTCAGGGCCGACGGCGCGGTTCCGCCGCCGCGGGGCAGGACGAACACCGACGGCAAGGCCGCCACGCCCCGCACCAGGAATGGCGCCGACCCCAAGACGGGCCCGCGCGCGCGGGCGACGGCGGCCGTGCGGAGCAGGTCACAGGACGGCCGGCGGACCAGGCTCAGGGGCGAGGCGCCGACCACGCTGCCCGCGGGCAACACGGCTCTGCTGCTGCTCGCGGTGCTGGCGGTGCCGTGCGTGGTGACGTCGGTGATCTGGCCGATCGCCTCGATCGCCATCACGACGGCGTTCGTGGTGCTGACCAGGACGCTCTGGATGAGTCATTGGCTGGTCAGGAAGCGCAGCGCGCGTCGCATGCGGATCGCGCTGCGCGTGTTGCTGTTCCCGTTCGCGCTGACCGGGGCGGCGGCGACCGCCGTGGTGTGGCCGGGAGTGCCCGTCGCGGTGGCGTCGGGCGGTGCGCTCTGGGTGACCGGTGGCGGTCAGATCGACTCCGACTGGTGGCAGCAGCCGGCGCCCGTGACGGTCGCGGCGGTGGTGTTCGGCATGTTGTGCGGCGGTATCACCGGGCGCGAGATCGAGCGGATCGGCGGCAAGCTGCCGGAGTTGCGCAGGGAAGGGCTGCGCGCACTGGCCGTGCTGGGCGGGTTCGTCGCCCTGTGCGCGGCCGCCGTGCGCGCGATCGCCCTCCTGCTGTAGGCGGCGAGGACGGCCGGCCGGTCAGCCCTGGCCGCCGTCGCGGCGCGAGAAGCGGTTGAAGATGCGCTCGCCCGCGTTCACCGCCCCTTCGGCCACGTCGCGCAGCACGCCGATGAAGGGGTCCTGCGACTGGGACCAGGAGGCGCGGTAGGACTCGGCCGCCGCCTTGATCTCGTCGGTGACGCGGGCGTTGGCGTCGTCCTCCCTGCGGGGGTAGTCGCCGCCGATGATGCGGTCGTACTCGCCGCTGCGCTGCCACTTGTCGAGCTCGGCGACGCGCACCACGGCGAACGGGTGGGTGGTGCCGAGCAGGTTGAGCACCTTGAGGAAGCCGTCGCGCAGGTCGCCCGCGGTGTCGTACTCCTGGTACTGCTCCAGGAACGCCTCGATGTTCATCTCGTGGGTGTAGGCGCCGCCGGCGAGCTTCATCAGCGCGCGCTTGGCCGACTCGGGGTTCTGGGCGGTCAGCAGGCCGCCGCGGTCGGAGGAGAGCTCCGACTTGCGGTACCACTCCTCCAGGCCCGCGACGATGGCGCGCAGCCCGATGTAGCCGAGCGGGATCCAGGCGACGCGCGTGGCGAGGCGGGTGAGGATGTCGAGCATCGTCCGGTAGACCGCGTGACCCGACAGGATGTGCGAGGTCTCGTGGCCGATGACGAAGCGCTGCTCCTCCTCGTCCATGAGGTTGAGCAGGCCGGTGGTGACGACGATGAACGGGTCGTCGAAGCCGATGGCCTTGGCCTGGACGTGCGGGTCCTGCTGAACGTAGATCTCCGGGATGCGGTGCAGGTCGAGGATGTAGGCCGCGTCGCGCCCCATGTCGTACAGGGAGCGGAACTGGGTCTCGCTGACGCGCACGGACGACGCCAGGTACATCAGGCGAAGGCGGCGCTCACTCACAAGACCGGACATCTGCTTGAGAACCGTGTCGAACCCACTCAACTTACGCAGAGCGACCAGGGCGGACCGGTCTGCGGGGTGTTCGTAGGCTCGGGACGAGATGCCGGGCAGTTGGACGCGGTTGCGGTCCGGGGTGGTCGTCATGCCCGGCATGCTACGTCCGCAACGGATGTGATGCGCGGACATCACCAAGGGGGGTGCCGTCATGTTCGGGTACCCCGTCCGCGTAGGGTCCGACTCATGATGAACGCGCCTGGGAACCAGGGGAAGCGGCGGGTGGGTGTGATGGGCGGGACCTTCGATCCCATCCACCACGGCCACCTGGTCGCAGCAAGCGAGGTCGCCCATCACTTCGACCTCGACGAGGTCGTGTTCGTGCCGACCGGGCGGCCGTACCAGAAGTCCGGACGCGAGGTGTCGGCGCCCGAGGACCGCTATCTGATGACGGTCATCGCCACGGCCTCCAACCCCCGCTTCTCCGTGAGCAGGGTGGACATCGACCGCCCCGGCCCCACCTTCACCATCGACACGCTGCGGGACATCTCCAACGTCTACGGCCCGCAGGTGGACCTGTACTTCATCACCGGCGCCGACGCGCTCGGCGCGATCCTGGGCTGGCAGGACGCCGACGAGCTGTTCGAGCTGGCGCACTTCGTGGGCTGCACCCGCCCTGGGCACACGTTGCACGACCCCGGGCTGCCCGAGGGCAGGGTGACCCTGCTGGAGATACCCGCGCTGGCCATCTCGTCGTCGGAGTGCCGTCAGCGGGTGGCCAAGGGGGAGCCGATCTGGTATCTGGTGCCGGACGGAATCGTGCAGTACATCAACAAACGAGGGTTGTATCACGGGGAAGGCTGAAGCTCTCCGCGCCGTGGGTGAGGGGTTTCGGCCTGGAAGGGTACCCTCGGTATATGGGCATGCTGCCGACACAGGAGGACAGACCCGCATCGTGACCGCATCCGACAGATCCGTTCAGCTCGTCCAGATCGCCGCCGAGGCCGCGGCCGACAAGCTGGCCGATGACATCCTCGCCTACGACGTGAGCGAGCAGCTCGTCATCACCGACGCCTTCCTGCTCTGCTCCGCCACGAACGACCGCCAGGTCCGCGCCATCGTCGACGAGATCGAAGACCGGCTGCGCACCGAGGCCGACGCCAAGCCCGTGCGCCGCGAGGGCGAGCGCGAGGGCCGCTGGGTGCTGCTCGACTACATCGACATCGTCGTGCACGTCCAGCATGAGGAAGACCGCACGTTCTACGCCCTTGAGCGCCTGTGGAAGGACTGCCCGGCCATCGGGCTGCCGGAGAGCGTCATGCTCGCCAACATCCAGCGGGCCCGCAGTTGAGCAGGCGGATCGTCTGCCTCCGCCACGGACAGACCCTGTGGAACGTGGAGCACCGTTTCCAGGGCCACTCCGACATCCCGCTCGACGAGACCGGCGTCGCGCAGGCGGCCAGGGCCGCCTCGCTGCTGGCCTCGCTGCGGCCCACCCTCATCGTCTCCTCCGACCTCCAGCGCGCCCATGACACGGCCCTGGCGCTCGGCAGGCTCGTGGGGCTCGACGTGACCGTCGACAAGGACTTCCGCGAACGCGGCGGCGGCCAGTGGGAGGGTCTGACGCGCGACGAGATCGCCGCGCGCTGGCCCGAGGAGTACATCGCCTGGGAGGCCCCCGACGGCGAGCCCGTCTCGGAGGTCGCGACCCGGGTGGCCGCCTCCATGCGCAAGTGGGCGGCCAAGCTCGACGACGACGGGCTCCTGGTCGTCGCCTCGCACGGCGCCGCGCTGCGGCTCGGCATCTGCGAGCTGCTCGGCCTGCCCGAGGAGCTGTGGCCGGCGCTGGGCGGGCTGGGCAACTGCTCCTGGTCGGTGCTGCAGGAGGGCCGTCAGGGCTGGCGGCTGCTCGAACACAACGCCGGCACCCTGCCCGAGCCCATCAGCAGCGACGACCGCCCTGACGCGGAGGCGTAGCCGACCGGCTCAGGCCGGCTGCGCGGGGCGGCGAGCGCCCTGCCGGGGATGGTCCGGCAGCGTGACGGCGCTCGCGGCCTTGTCCGTCATCCGCTTGACCATGCCCTTGCCCGGCAGGTACGGCAGCATGCGCATCATCTGGTTCCGCAGCCGGATCCGCGCCCGCGTGCCCGGCACGAGGTATTTGTCGGCCCCCTCGGCCTGCTTCTGGCACACCTCGACGTACGGTCTCATCCGCCGCTCGTAGGCGTCGAAGGCGGCACTGTGGTCGCCGGGGGCCGCGGCCAGCTCGGCGGCCAGCACGTACGCGCCGATCATCCCGAGCCCCGTGCCCATGCCGCCGGGGCCGGGGGCGTACCCGGCGTCGCCGACCAGCGCCACCCGGCCGGACGACCACCGGGGCAGGACGACCTGGGCGGCCTGCCAGAAGTAGAAGTCCTCGGCCCTGTCCATGGCCGCCAGCAGGGACGGGACCTGCCAGCCCACTTCCCGGAACGCCCGCGCCACCAGGGCCCGCTGCGCCGCCTGGTCGCGGTGGCCGACGTCGAGCGGGGGCGTGGCGAAGTCGAGCGACGCCCTGGTCCGGCCGTTCGTCCGGACGATGGTGGCGCAGCGGCCCGGCACGTTGTGCATCAGGCCGTCGTGGTCCAGCCCGTACGTGCCGGGGACGGAGAAGACGGCGCCGTAGAAGCCGAGATGGCGCAGGGGAGCGGCCGGGAAGGCCAGCTCGCGTACCTTGCTGCGAATGCCGTCCGCGCCGACGACCAGGTCGAACGTGCGGGGCGCGGCCTTTTCGAAGGTCACCTGCACGCCGTCGGGGCGCTCGGTCAGGGAGGTGATCGAGTCGCCGAGGAGGCGTTCGGCGGGGGCGGCCTCGTTCAGGATGCGGGTCAGGTCGCCGCGCAGGATCTCCACGTCGCCGCTGAACACCTCCGACGGCAGCCTGGCCAGCCGTCTGCCGGCGCCGTCGACGATGGCGATGTCGCCCATGCCGGTCTGGGCCGCGCTGATCGGGTCCAGCACGCCCATGCGCTTCAGCACCTCCAGCTGCGGGGCGCCGCGGAAGTCGACGGCCTGGCCGCCGGTGCGCAGGGCGGGGGCGCGTTCGACGACGGTCGGCCGGAACCCGAGGCGGGCCAGCCAGTGGGCGAGCGTGGGCCCGGCGACGCCGCCGCCGGAGATGAGGACGGTCTGCACGGTTGCCTCCCTGGGTAGTGCGCCATGTACGTTGTACGCGTACCGTAGGTTCGGGTTCTCCAGCAGGCAAGAGGGTCGCCCGGCGCACTAGTGCGGTGAGAAGGTGCCGCCGGGTGCGCCGAGCCTGGTGCACTAGTGCTGCGGAAGGGGTGGCCGTGGATCGGCCCGTGTATCTGCGGATCGTGGCGGAGTTGCGCGACCGCATCGCCGCCGGCGAGCTGGCGCCGGGGGACAAGGTGCCCTCGACCCGCCAGATCATCCGCGAGTGGGGGGTGGCGATGGCCACCGCGACCAGGGCCCTCGGCAGGTTGCGCGAGGAGGGGCTCACGCGGGCCGTGCCGGGGGTCGGGACCGTCGTCGCCGGGCCCGTGCGGCGGGCGGCGCAGGACCTCACCGCGCGGCGCGTCGTGCGCGAGGCGATCAGGGTCGCCGACCGGGAGGGGCTGGCCGCCGTGTCGATGCGCCGCCTGGCCGCCGAGGTCGACGCCTCGGCCATGTCCCTGTACCGGCATGTCGCGGGCAAGGACGAGCTGGTCCGGCTCATGATCGACGCGGTCTACGGCGAGGAGCCGCCCGCCGGGCAGCCGCCGCGCGACTGGCGGGCCCGGCTGGAGCTGGAGCTCCGGCAGTTGTGGCGGGTGCACCTGCGGCATCCGTGGCTGGCGCAGGCGGTCTCGCTGACCCGGCCGCAGCTCGTGCCCAACGGCATGGCGTCCACCGAACGGCTGCTGCGGGCCCTGGACGGGCTCGGCCTCGACGCCGGCACCATGCTGCACGCCGTCGTGTCCCTGGTGAACTTCGTCCGGGGCGCCGCCGTGGCCCTGGAGGCGGAGCTGCAGGCGCGTACCGAGACCGGGGTGACCGAGGACGACTGGCTGAGCGAGCACGAAGGGGAGATGGCGGAGTTGCTCGCCTCCGGCGCCTTCCCGACTCTGGCGAAGGTGGTCACGGATCCCGGGGTGGATCTGGACCTGGACTCCGTCTTCGAGTTCGGGCTCCGCGGGCAGCTCGACGGGCTCGCCGTGCTGGTGGCACGGGCGCAGCGGGGACGGCGGCCGGGCGATTAGGCGAAAGGGCGCGGATGGCTATATGCTCTCGGAGCGCCGCAACGGGTGATCCCGCAGCGGTGACCAGGGGCTATGGCGCAGTTGGTAGCGCGCCTCCATGGCATGGAGGAGGTCTGGGGTTCGAATCCCCATAGCTCCACACAGATTTTTGCCCTGGTTCGAGCGGTCCGGCTCGACCGCGCGTCAGTCCAGGAACGCCGGAGCGCTCCACGTCGTGGCGGGCAGGGCGTTGAGGGCGGCGACGATCCGCTTCTCCTCGTAGACGAAGTGCGATTCCAGCAGGGCCGACAGGCCGTCCAGCTCGGTGCGCACGTCACGGGTGGCGGGCGCGTCGGCGGTCAGCAGGGTTTCCAGGTCGCGCAGGATGGCGGCCACCTGCTCGTGGTCCCGGCGCAGTTCCTCAAGGACGGGGCGTAGTTCGGGGAACTCGGCGGCGAGCACCGGGAAGGCCGTGGCGTCCTCACCGGTGTGGTGGGTGGTGATCGCCGAGCAGAAGGTCAGGCAGTGGGTGCGCAGGTCGCGCAGGGAGCCGCCGCGGCCGGCGGTGTCGCGCAGCCTGGCCAGCTCTTCGCGGAGCCGGAGGTGCACGTCGATCAGCTGGTTGCCGAAGGCCGCCAGACGGCGGGCCGGCTCGGGGAAGTCGTTCATGGTCGTGTCCGATGTCACGGCGCCTCCATGCCCGCGGCGGTCTCCTGGCCGGGTGCACTGCGACGCTGATCTGGGATCAGATCATGCTTTTCGCGGCGAATCAACTCGGCGGGCCGAGCCCACTTTCGGGTCAGGCGTAGCGCCGGGCCAGCTCGGCCGCCGCCGCGCCCAGGGCCTCGCGCAGCGCGGGCGGGGACAGCACCTCGACGTCGGTCCCGAGCCGCAGGAACTCGCCGAGCGCGTGGTCGTGCGACTCGATCGGCAGGGTGACCCGCGTCCAGCCCTCGGCGTCCGGCGGCTCGGCGGTCTCCCGGGCGGCCGCCGCGACGCCGGGCGTCATGAGGTCGGGCAGGCGTTCCAGGCCGCGCGGCGACAGCCGCACCACCGCCTCGCCGCGCCGCAGCCTGGCCTCGAACTCGGCCAGGTACTCCTGCCAGTACGCCGCCAGGGAGAAGTCGTCCGGCCTGGCGAACGTCTCGGGGAGGGCGTGCAGGTCGAGGATCTGGGAGACGCGGTAGGTGCGCACGTGCTCGCCGCAGCGCGCCACCAGGTACCAGCGGCCCGCCTTGACCACCAGCCCGTACGGCTCCAGCCGCCGTTCCACCTCCTGCGGCGCCTTCCACCGCCGGTAGGTGACCTGGACGGCCCGCTCGTTCCACACGGCGTCGGCCACGGCCGGCAGGTACGTGACCGGCTCGGCGTCCCGGTACCAGGAGGGCGCGTCGAGATGGAACCGCTCCTGGATGCGGCCCGCGCGGTCGCGCAGCTCGACGGGCAGCGCGGCCATCAGCTTGAGCTGGGCGGCGGTCACCACCGCGCCGAGGCCCAGCTCGGCCGCCGGCCCCGGCAGCCCGGCCAGGAACAGCGACTCCGCCTCGTCGGTGGTCAGCCCGGTGAGGCGGGTGCGGTAGCCGGCGAGGAGCTGGTAGCCGCCGTTGGGCCCGGCGTCGCCGTAGAGCGGGATGCCGGCGGCGTGCAGGGACTCCATGTCGCGGTAGATGGTGCGGACGGAGACCTCCAGGCGCTCGGCGAGGTCGTGGGCCGTCATGCGGCCGCGCGTCTGCAACAGCAGCAGGATCGAGACCAGGCGGGAGGCGCGCACGGACACTGACACTACATGTCAGTGACCCGGCCGTACGTTCGCTCGCATGGACGACTTCGACTTCCTCGCCGGCACCTGGGACGTGGTGAACCGCAGGCTCCTCAAGCCGCTGGCCGGCAGCGACGAATGGGACGAGTTCCCCGGCCGCTCGGTCGCGACCCGGCACTTCGACGGCGCGGCCAGCTTCGACGAGATCGCCTTCCCCACCAAGGGCCGGCACGGGATGACCGTGCGCGTCCGCAACCCCGCGACGCGGCAGTGGTCGATCTACTGGGCCAGCAGCGCGACCGGCACGCTGGACACCCGGCCCATGGTGGGCGCCTTCACCGGGAACCGGGGCGAGTTCTACGGCGAGGAGACCCACGAGGGCCGGCCGGTGCGCTGCCGGTTCGTCTGGACCGTCGTCGACGAGCGCCGGGCCAGGTGGGAGCAGGCCTTCTCGGCGGACGACGGCCAGACCTGGGAGACCAACTGGACGATGGACTTCACCCGGGCGTCCTGAGCGAAGGGCTTCGTCCGGGCCTCAGGACGCCTGGCCGCGCACCCACAGGACCGTGGCCACGGCCACCACCGCGACCAGCAGCAGGAGCCCGCCCACCAGGACCACCCACCGCCAGGCCGACTTCGGCGGCGGCGGGGGCTCGTACAGGGGGACGTCGGGGAGCATGTCGGGGGTGTAGGGCAGGCTCTGCGTGTACGGCGCTTCCGGGGGGCCCTGGGGAGGGTGCTCCGGGTGCGGGACGCGATGTCGGACGGTCTGGTTCGGGTCCGGCTCCTGCGGCTCTCGCTTCATGATCCCCTCAGACGCGGCTCTGGAGGTGGGTTTCATCGACATTGTCATACTTGCCGGTGAAACGCGGTCCAGACGTCGGAAGGCTCAGTAACCGCTCTGATCGCCGCCGTGCGGCGGCTGCGGCGGCTGCCAGCCGCCCTGGGGACCACTCTGAGGGCCGCCCTGGGGGCCGGGCTGCTGGTAGGGCTGCTGCTGGTAGGGCTGGTGGTACGGCTGCGGGGGCTGCTGCCAGCCGGGGCCCTGCGGCCGCTCCTGCTGGGGGGCGGCGCGGCGCGCGACGACGGCCCAGATCAGCAGCCCGATGCCGGCCAGGTGGAACAGCGAGGAGATGAGATAGGCGAACGGCAGGACGGCCATCATGCTGGAGCCGTACGACTCGATCAGCGTCTGGGTCAGGATGCTCAGCACGAGGTTGATCAGCGTGCCGATCAGCAGCAGGCCGCAGCCCGACATGCCGAGGGTGGCCGCGCGGCCCACGTGCCGTCTGTTCATCCCGATCAGGACGATGCCCACCACCAGCAGCAGGGCGGTGATGAGGGTGGGGAGCAGGTTCGTGAGCATGTTGAGGAAACTCATGGGGCGACTCCAGCCAGAAGGGGGACTCGGGCGACGTTACGGGGATCCGCGCAGTTCTTCCACCGCACGGCTGATCGACTGCAGGTCGAGACCGCCCTTGTGCCGGCGGCCGTTCAGGAACAGGGTGGGGGTGCCGCGCACGCCGCTCTCCTTGCCCGACGCCTCGTCGAGCGCGATGCGGGAGGCGTGCCCGGCCACGTCCGCCCAGGGGTCGACGTCGAGCTCGGCGGCGTAGTGTTCGAGGTCGGCGTCGGTGAGGAAACGCTGGTTGTCGTAGAGGATGTCGTGCATCTCCCAGAACCGGCCGCGGTCGGCGGCGGCCTCGGAGACGATGGCGGCGGACGCGGCCCGGGGGTGCAGCGTCCGGATCGGGAAGTGCCGGAAGACCAGCCGGACGTCGGGGTTCCGGCGCAGGATCTCGTCCAGGACGGGGTGGAGACGGCCGCAGTAGGGGCACTCGAAGTCGCCGTACTCGACGATGGTCACCTTCGCGGTCGCCGGACCCCGTACGTGGTCGTCGGGGCCGACCGGCACCGACAGCACGTCGGGCAGCTCCTCGTCGGGCTCGGCCTCGGGCGGCGCGCAGACGCCGCCCCGGTCCCAGGCCAGCCGGAAGACCACCCAGCCCAGCGCGGCGGACAACAACGACCCGGCCAGGATGCCGATCTTGGCCTGGCTCTGGATCGCCGGGTCGTCGAAGGCCAGGTCGACGATGAACAGCGCCACCGTGAACCCGATGCCGGACACCGCCGCGCCGCCCAGCAGCTGCCCCCACACCAGGTTCCCCGGCAGGATGCCCCAGCCGAACCGCAGCGGCAGCCACGTGCCGAGCGAGATCCCGGCGAACTTGCCGAGCAGCAGCCCCAGCGCGATGCCGAGGGAGATCGGCGAGGTCAGCGCCGCCCGCAGGGTCTCGCCGTCGAGCCGAACCCCGGCGTTGGCCAGCGCGAACACCGGCACGATCACATAGCTGCTCCAGGGGTGCAGGCGGAGCTGGAGCCGTTCGTTGACCGAGACGGCGCGCTGCACGCGCCGCGAGGCCTCCCTGGCCGCCCGCGCGCTCGGCTCGGTGGTGAACTCCTGGACGGCCTCGCCCGCCAGCAGCAGCTTCTGGTCGCTGGGGGCGTAGACGAACACGAGGACGCCGAGCGCGATGCCCACGAGCGTCGGGTGGATGCCGCTCTCCAGCGTCGCGACCCACAAGCCGAACCCGAGCGCGATGTAGGCCGGCGCCCGCCAGATCTTCAGCCAGCGCAGCAGCACGATCGCCGCCAGCAGCACGACGGCCACGACGAGCGCGGTGAGCTGGAGGCTGGCCGTGTAGAAGATCGCGATGATCATGATGGCCAGCACGTCGTCCACGATGGCCAGCGTCAGCAGGAACGCCCGCAGCGGATCGGGACAGCGCGCCCCGACGACGGCCAGCACGCCCAGCACGAACGCGGTGTCCGTGGCGATCGGCACACCCCACCCGCCCGCGCCGGGGCCGCCGAGGTTGAGCGCGAGGTAGACGGCGGCGGGCACGAGCATCCCGCCGAGCGCGGCCACGGCCGGGACGGCGATCAGCCGCCGGTCCCTGAGCTGCCCGAGCCGCACCTCGTAGGAGACCTCCAGGCCGATCAGGAAGAAGAACACGCTCATGAGGCCGTCGTTGACCCAATGGCGCAGGTCGAGGGAGAACACCGCGTCGCCGAACGAGATGCCCATGGGCAGGTGCCAGAACGACTCGTAGGTCCCGGCCCACGGCGAGTTGGCCCAGACCATGGCCAGGGCGGTGGCCACGAGCAGCACGCTCGTGCTGCCCGCCTCGGTCTTGAAGAACGCCCGCAACATCGTCAGATCTCCCCCCGGAGATCCGATCTTAGAACCCGCCCCGAAGGCCGCCGGGCCCGGCGGGGGTGTTCCCCGCCGGGCCCGGATGTCACAGGTTGCGGAGATAGGCCAGGGACGGCGCGAAGAAGTACTCGCCGCCCTTCATCGTGATCGTCTGGGCGACCTGCGCCTGCGGGGCCGACGGCTCGGCCCGGCCCCACACCTTCGGCCAGCTCACCTTGACGTCGCGGGCTCCCTGCCCGATGAGCGGGTCGTGGCCGGTCGCCGGGTTCTGGAAGTCCTCGTTGTTCGCCCAGCTCTGCTGCGTGAACTCGAACTGGGCGAGCAGGCTGCTGTTGAACGCCATGAACAGCAGGCCGACCTCGCCGCTCGGGCGGGTGCCGGGCGGGGAGTCGTCCCAGGGGTCGTCGGTGCGGTCGCCGTAGGTCTGGCCCCGGCGGGCCATGAGGACCTCACGGCCGAACGATCGCGGGTTCGTCTTCCTGATGTGCCCGCTGAAGGGGCACTTCGAGCCCGGGTCGTCGTCGAAGGTGAAGTCGTTGGCCACCGGGCCCCCGCCCGGCTTCTGCTTGAGCGTGACGGGGGTGCCGTCCTTGAAGCGGCCGACGAGCATGGCGCCCGCGCGGTCCCGGTCGGCGCCGAGCAGGCCGAGGGCGTCGGCCAGGTCCTGCTCGATCTCCTTGAACGCCCGTACGTTCTGCTCCAGCTTCCTGAAGACCAGGTAGCTGCCGAAATGCCGCTCCGGGTGCGGTGCGAAGGGGTCGGCGACCAGGATGTTGGAGAGCGGGAAGGCGGGGTCCCAGTGCTCCTTCGGCTCCTTGTCCACCTCGTCCCGCACGAACAGCGGCTGGCTGCGGCCGTCCACGTACCCGAAGTGCTCGATGCCGTCGCCGGCGGGGTTGCGCATGCCGTGGCCGGTCTCCTCGCCGAGCAGCCGCGCGCTTGCGGGCAGCTCGCCCAGGATCTCCTCGCGCAGCTCCTCGACCCGGTCCTGGCGGGCGTCGCCGATGAGGATGACGGCGTGGATCTCCCGCTGGTAGGCGGGCTCCCACTCGGTCACCGGCGGGTCGTCCAGCTCGGCGCCGCGCCGCTTCATGCCGTCGCGGAACGCCTTGTCGCCGAACCTGCGCACGTCCTCGACCGAGTGGCCGAGGTCGCGGTAGCCGGCCTTGCTGATGCCGATGCCGACGTACGGCGTGCCGCGCCGGCCGTTCGCGCCGAACTCGCGCACCTCCTCAAGGTGCCGGCGCGCCGACTTCATCTTCGTGACGGCGATGTGCCGCAGGAACGCCTTTCCCGCGGCGACGTCGTTGAACCTGACGAACAGCACGGACAGGTGCTCGCGCACGTGCGCGCGGAGAATGTTGGGCTGGAGATTGTCCAGCATCTCCTTGGTGTCCGCGTCGAGCTTGGCCGAGTCCCAGGCCAGGGGTTGTGCGTTGTTCAGGTCGACAGCCATTGTCGCCGAATCCTTTCCCCGTTTCGAAATGAATCGGGCCCCCTGCATCTGTACGACTCCCGGGAATGCGAGAAAGTTTCCACTTGATCAGGTCAGTTCGATTTCCTGATCAAACCCGGCGGACCGTACATAATGACCGGATGAAGAACCGGGGCTGGGGACGTTCCAGCGGCACCCGCGACACGCTGCTGCGCGCGGCCCGCGAGGTCTTCCTGGCCAAGGGGTACGCCGAGGCCACCGTCGCCGACATCGTCGAGACGTCGGGCATCAGCGTCGGCAGCCTGTACCACCATTTCGGTGGCAAGCCGGGTCTGTTCCTGGCCCTGTGGGAGCAGTTCATGCGCGAACAGGAGGAACGCACCTCCCGCGCGGCCAAGGCCACCGCCGGCGCCGGCGAGGAACGGTTCCTGGCCGGCGCCCGCGCCTATCTGGAGGGCTCGTGGGAGCAGCGCGACGTGGCCAGGCTGTTCCTGGAGAACGACGGCCCGGCCGAGTTCACGACCCTGCGCAGGCAGCGCGGCTGGGAGTGGATCGGCGGCAACAAGCGGCTGCTCGGCCTGGCGGACACGCCGGAGGGCAACGTGCTGGTGGTGCTGCTGACCACGGTGATGGGCGAGGCCGGGCGCGAGGTGGCGGCCTGCGAGTCCGACGGGGACGCCCAGGTGACCATCGACGAGGTGATCCGGATCGTCCGCCGCATGCTGGCTACGACGGGCGGCGTACCGCGGCCTTCTCCCTGAGGACGATTCCGCCGGCCCCTCGCGATGCGAGCGTGTAGCCCATGGACGCACTGCGCAAAGCCCTCGGCGTGCTCTCCCTGGCCTACGCGCTGATCTTCGCCGGGGCCGCGCTGCTGCACGCGGGCCTCACGGTCGGCCCGCTGTCCCAGCCGGTCGTGCCGCCCGCGGTGGTCGTGGAGACGTTGTGCGCCCTGGGCCTGCTCGCCGGCGGCCACGGCGCGCTGACCCGCCGCCGGTGGGCCTGGGACGGCCTGGTCCACACCCACGCGGGGGCGCTGGGCGGCGTGCTGATCGGCATCCTGGCGCTGGCCCTGCACCCGTCGGCGGCCACCGCGCTGAGCACCTGGTTCCACGACACGATGGCGGTGCTGCTGGCCGCCGGGCTGGCCGGGGCCTTCTACGCCTCCAGATCGCGCAGGTGATCGGCCGCCTCGGGCAACTGGTCCTCGGTGAACACGCGGACGCCGTGCGCTTCGAGCAGGGCGGTGGTCACCCCCTGGCCGGGCACCCGCCGGCCGCCGAACGTTCCGTCATGGATCGCCAGCGCGCCGCACGAAGGGCTGCCCTCCTTGAGCACGGCCAGCCGGACCCCGGCCGAACGGGCGGCCTCAAGCGCGGCCCGCGCCCCCGCCACGAACTCGGCCGTCACGTCGGAGCCGTCGCTCGCCAGCACGCGGGCGTCGCCGGAGAGCACCGCCGCCCCGCCCGCGCCGCCCTCGATCTCGGCCGCCGGGCGCGGAACGGGCAGCCCGCCCGCCACCTCGGGGCAGAAGACCACCAGCCGGCCCTCCGCCCGCCAGCCCGCGAGCAGGGCGTCGGCGCTGGTCTTCGCGCCGCCGTCGTAGCGGACCCGGCGGCCCATCAGGCAGGCGCTGACGAGGATTCTCTGCACGTCCCCGATCCTATGAGCGCGATCGGCACCAGCGGGACGCCGGCGAGGGCGACCCGCACGGGCGCTAACCTGTGTCGCGATGAACACCACCGTCGCCACGATCGTCATCGTCGGCTCACTGCTGCTCATGCTGGCGAGCCTGGTCGTCGCCGTCCGCGACCGGCCCATGGGCATGGTCCTGCTGGTCGGCTTCGCCGTGCTGGAGGTGGCGATCCTGGTGCAGGCCGGGTTCGTGATCGCGGCGGTGAGCGGCGGCGAGGGGCCGCCGGAGAAGGCCACGCTGTTCGGGTACATCGGCGGTCAGGTGCTCATCCCGCCCGCCGGGGTGTTCCTCGCGCTGGCCGAGCGCAGCCGGTGGGGCACGGCGATCCTGGTCGTGGCCGGGTTCGCGATCGCGGTGATGAACGCGCGGCTGCTGCAGATCTGGCAGGGCGTGGCGTGAGCGCCCCGATCGGCGCCGGCCCCGGGCGCGCGCTGGTCGCCGTCTACGGGCTGTTCTCGCTGGCGGCCGGGGCGCGGGCGGCGGTGCAGATCGCCACCAGGTTCGGCGAGGCGCCGCTGGCCTACGCCCTGTCGGCGTTCGCCGCGCTGGTCTACGTCGTGCTCACCGTCGCCCTCGTGCGCGGCGCCCGCCGGCTCGCGCTCGGCGCGCTCGTCATCGAGCTGGCCGGGGTGCTGCTGATCGGCACCGCGAGCGTGGCCGACCCGGCGGCCTTCCCCGACGCCACGGTGTGGTCGGCGTACGGCAAGGGTTACCTGTTCATCCCGCTCGTGCTGCCCTTCGTGGGGCTCTACTGGCTGCTGCGCAGGCGTTAACGCCGGGCGTGCGCGGGCAGGGACAGACCCCATGAGCACGATCGAGCACTCAGTAGACGTCAACGTCCCGATCCGCGTGGCCTACAACCAGTGGACCCAGTTCGAGAGCTTCCCCGAGTTCATGGAGGGCGTGGAGTCCGTCAAGCAGATCTCCGACACGCTCACCGAGTGGGTGGTCGAGATCGCCGGGGTCCGCCGCGAGTTCCAGGCCGAGATCACCGAGCAGCACCCCGACGAACGCGTCGCCTGGCGCGGCACGGACTCGCCGCACCACGCGGGCGTCGTCACCTTCCACCGCATCGACGCCGACACCACCAAGGTCACCCTCCAGATGGAGTACGACCCGGAGGGCGTCGTCGAGACCGTCGGCGACGCGCTGCAGATCGTCCGGCTGCGCATCAGGAACGACATGGAGCGGTTCAAGTCGTTCATCGAGTCGCGCGGCGGCGAGACGGGCGGCTGGCGCGGCGACGTCCCCGGCGCTCACCAGCACCAGCACGAGCACGGCTCCACCTACGGCGACAGCGGCGCGCCGGTCCCGCCCGGCACCGTCGGCGGCGGCGACTACCCGCCGAGCGGCACCCTGCCGCCCCCCGGCCCCGTTCCCCCGCGTAACCAGCCCCCGGAGGGCCCGAGCCCGGTCCTGTAGGACGGGATCTCCCCGAGAATCTCAGCCCCCGCCCCGGGGGCTTTCTCATGTCCAGGAATAAAGGGACATTTCGGTCCTGTTAAGGTGGTGATTCGTCCCATGATTTGATGAGTGGAGGACCTGACCAGCATGAGCGTGCTAGCCCAAGAGGCCCGTGGCAGAACAGGCAGAACCGCCCCCTTGGCCTGGCTTCTCGTGCTGGGCATCGTTCTGGCGGCGCTGAACCTGCGCACGGCCGTCACCAGCGTCGGGCCGCTGCTCGACCAGCTCGCCGGGGCGCTCGGCATGAGCAGCGTCGGCACCGGTCTGCTCACCACGCTGCCCGTGCTGGCCTTCGCCGGCGTCGGCGCGGTCACCCCCACCCTGGCCCGCCGGATCGGCGAGCACCGGCTGCTGCTGCTGGCCCTGGTCACCCTCGGCTCGGGCATGCTGGTCAGGTCGCTGGTCGGGTCGGCCCCGGTGTTCCTGCTGAGCAGCGCGGTCGCGCTGTCCGGCGGCGCCGTCGGCAACGTGCTCATCCCGACGCTGATCAAGCGTCACTTCCCCGGGCGCACCGGGATCATGACCACCGTCTACACCACGGCCCTGGCGGCGGGCACCATGCTGGCCGCCGCCGCGACCGTGCCGATCGAGCGCGCGTCGGGGGACTGGCACATCGCGCTCGGCGTGTGGGCGGCCCTGGCCGCCGTGGCCGCCATTCCGTGGCTTGCGCTGCTGCGCAGTGAGCCGGAGCGGGACACGGGCAGCCGGGACGCGGGCATCTCGACCCTGCTCAGGAGCAGGCTCGCCTGGATGGTGGCGATCTACTTCGGCACCCAGTCGATGATCGCCTACATCATGTTCGGATGGCTGGCCACGATCCTGACCGACGGGGGATACACCTCCTCGCAGGCCGGGATCATGCTCGGCGTGTTCACCGCCCTGAACATCCCGGTCTCGATCCTCGTGCCGACGATCGCCGCGCGCTTCCGCGACCAGCGGCCGGTCGTCGTGGGGCTGGTCGTGTTCTACACGATCGGCTTCCTCGGGCTGTGGTTCGCGCCCTCCTCGACCGCCATGGTCTGGGTGGTGTTCGTGGCGGTCGGCATGGGGTCGTTCCCGCTGGCGCTGGTGATGCTGGGGCTGCGCACCCGTACGCCGGAGAGCACGGCCGCGCTGTCGGCCTTCGGGCAGAGCGCCGGATATCTCATCGCCGGCGCCGGCCCGCTGCTGGTCGGGGTGATCTACCAGATGACCGGCGGCTGGTCGCTGACGTACGTGCTGATCTTCGGCGTGATCGCCGTCCAGCTTCTCACCGGCCTGTACGCCGGCCGCGACCGTTATCTGGAGGACGAGCGCCGCCCTGCCACAATGACCAGGTGAGATCCACTGTCGTCACCTTCCCCAACGGCCGGGTCAGCGGCCGTTCCCCGATTGTCGGGGCCGTGCCGGTGGGGGACCGGCACGGCCTCGTCACCGCCGAGACGCCGTTCCATCCCCTCGACCACACCTGGCCCGACCAGCCCGCAGACCGGGGGACGATCGGCGAGCTGCCGGTCCTCGACTGCGTGACAGGGGCCCAGTCGAACGACGGTGAGATCTTCGTCGGCGAGTCCATCCCGGTCCGGCGGGGCGCGGAGGGCTGGGAGTGGCTGGTCGTCCACGTCACCGACACCCCGCTGCCCGTCGGCGCCGAGGTGGACCTGGAGGTGGACGCCGGATACCGGGCGGCGCTCTCGGCCGGCCACACCGCCTGCCACCTGGCCGCGCTGGCGCTCAACGCGGCGCTGGCGGACAGGTGGCGCAAGGAGGTGCGGCTGGACCGGCTCGGCCACCCCGACTTCGACCAGACGGCGATCACCTCCTCGCGCATCGTGCCGCACGGCAGCGTGGACGAATACCGCCTCGGCAAGTCGCTGCGCAAGAAGGGCTTCTCCGCCGACGACCTGGACCTGACCGAGCTGGCCCGGCGGGTGAACGAGCAGCTCGGCACATGGGTGGCGGCCCGGGCGCCGGTCCGGCTCGACGTTCCGGGGTCCGGTCTGACCGCGTTGCGCACCTGGCACTGCTCGCTGCCCGAGGGCGAGGCGTCGATCCCGTGCGGCGGCACGCACGTGCGCGACACGGCCGAGCTCGGCACGGTCGAGGTCGCGTTCACCCTGGAGGAAGCCGCCTTCACGATGCGCACCACCTGCGGCTAGCGGGCCCCTACTACGGGGACCCTTGATGCGGGGCCCGTGTCAGGCTCTCGCGGCCAGGAAGGCGAGGACCCGGCGCCAGGCGTCCGCGCAGATCGCCTCGTGCTCGCCGTGGGCCTCGTCGAAGAAGCCGTGCGGGGCGCCCGGGTAGACGACGATCTCGTGCTCCACCCCGGCCCCGGTCAGCGCGGCCCCGAACTCGGCCACCTGCTCGGCCGGGATGCCCTCGTCGGCCCCGCCGAACAGGCCGAGGATCGGCGCGCCCAGCTCGGCGGCGTGCTGGGCGGGGCCGGGGCCGTACGGGCCGGCGATCCCCGGCGCGCCGTAGAACCCGATCACGCCGGCGAACCCGAACCTGGGCGCCGAGGCGAAGAACGCGTTCCGGCCGCCCATGCAGAAGCCGAGCGCCACCGCCGGACGTCCCAGGTGCTCGGTCGCGGCCTGGAGGTCGGCCTGGATGTTCTCCCTGGTCAGCTTGGGGATGTGGGCCATGACCTGGAACGACTCGCCCCGGTCGTCGTCGGTGGCGGTCCTGCCGTAGTAGTCGAGGGCGAGCGCCGGATGGCCCTGCTCGGCCAGCCGTACGGTGAGCTGCTTGTAGAAGCCGTGCAGGCCGCGGACGTCGGGGAGGATCACGACGCCGGGCCCGCTCACCCGGTCGGGACGGGACTCGTGGGCGGCGAACGACGCGCCGTCGGCGGAGGTCAGGCGGAGGTCGGCGGAGCGGGTGCCGGTGATCGGCGGTTGCGGGCGCGGTGGTGCGGCGTCGTTGTCGTAGCACATAGTGCCGGGAAACTACCAAAGCTGGATTGATAAAGCTAGGCTTGGTTTTGTGCTCGCCAAGGAACTGCGGATCTCGGTCGGGCGGCTCGCCCGCCGCATCCGGCAGCTTTACACCAACGCCTCGGGCGACGACGTGTCGTTCACCGAGCTCGCCGTGCTCTCCCGCCTCGACCGGGACGGGCCGCACACCTCGGCCCAGCTCGCGCACCTGGAACGCATCACCGCCCAGGCGATCGGCACCGTCCTGGGCGGCCTCCACCAGCGCGGCATGGTGGCCCGCGAGCCCGACCCGGCCGACCGGCGGCGGGTGATCACCGCCATCACCGGCTCCGGCCGCGCCGCGCTCGTCAGCCGCGAAGAGGTGATCACCGAACGCCTGGCCGCGGCCGTCGACTCCCTCACCCCCGACGAGCGCGAACTCCTCGCCGCCGCCCTGCCCGTCCTCGCCGACCTGGCCGAACGGCTCTGAGGCGTCAGCATGTGTTGACAAGCGGCCCTCTGTCAGCACATGCTGACACCATGGACGTCACCGAACTGGCCGGGGCGGCAGCCGACCGCGACCCCGGAACGGGCCTCGCGGCGGTGGCCGCGCTCAGGGCCCTGCTGGAGGAGCTGGAGGCCGTCCACGTCAGCAACGCCCGCGCGGCGGGGTGGTCGTGGGAGCAGATCGCCGGCGCGCTCGGGGTCCGGCGGCAGTCCGCCCATCGCAAGCACGCCCGCAGAACGGGGAGGTAGCAGGTGTTCGACAGGTTCACGGAAGGCGCCCGCCGGGCGGTGGTCCGGGCCGGGATCCTCGCGCTCGACGCCCCCCGCGCCACGCTCGACGCCGATCTCCTGCTGCTGGGCGTGGCCGAGGTGCGGCCGTTCTCGCTGTCGTCGTTCACCGCCTCCGATGCCGGCCTGCGCGCCCGCGTCGACCTGGGCGACGCGCGTGCGCTGCTGGCCACCCTCGGCATCGACCTCGACGAGGTGCACCGCCGCACCCGAGCCGGGACGGACGCGCCCGACCAGTGGGCCCTGCGCCGGTCCCGGCTGCGCCCGCTGCGCGTCGCCCTGGACGGGCCGCTGGGCACGATCCCGCTGGCCATGCATGCCAGGAAGGTGATCGAGGTGGCGATGTGGAAGCCGGGGCCGGTCACCGGCGAACGGCTGCTGTGGGGCCTGCTCGCCGACGGCGCGAACGGCGCCGGCCGCCTGCTCCGCGAGGCCGGGGTCGACGTGGCCGCGCTGGTCAGGGAGGCGGGCATCCCGTCCCGCCGCGCCGCCTGACGCCACGCCGTTCGGGGCGGGCCGGAGAGCTCCTCCGGCCCGCCGGGGCGCGGGATCCGGCGTGACGCGAGGGGTCCGGAAGTCCGATACACTTGGTGATCGCAAGGGGCTATGGCGCAGTTGGTAGCGCGCCTCCATGGCATGGAGGAGGTCTGGGGTTCGAATCCCCATAGCTCCACAGAAGAAAAAGGTGGCGTCCGTCAGGGCGTCACCTTTTTCATGCCTCCGCCAGGCCGTGTCAATACCTCTCAGGTCACCTCTTGTCCGGACCTGGGGGAGACGCGGGCGGCGGGCCGGAGCCGCGATCGTCGGGGGCATGCGACTTCAACGACTGCAGATCTCGGCGCTCTCCGTCCTCGCACTCGTCGTGGCGCTCGCGCTCGCGCCGCTGCCGGGGCTGCCGTACACCATGGGGTTCGCGCCGCACTGGGTGACCGTGCTGGCCGCCGGGGTGGGGGCGGTCTTCGTGGTGCGGCCGCACCCGGCGGGGCTGCTGCCCGCCCTGCTGCTGCTGTGGTCGGCGGGCGGGCTCGTGCTCGACGTCTTCCGCGCCTTCTTCGCGCTCACCGGCATCCCCGCCGGGGAGTTCGCGCAGGTCGACTGGCCCGGGATGGCGCTGCGCGGGCTCAGCCTGGCGGGCTGCGCGCTGCTGGGCGCGCTGCTGCTGCCGCGGATCAGGGTGCCCAGCGGGCCCTGGCTCGGGTACGCCGCGTTCGCCCTCGGGTTCGTCTACCCCCTCGCCAAGCTCTACTGGTCGGCGGGCGGCACCCTGCTGCGCCCCGCGGACTACGGCGAGGGCTTCCCGTACGGCGAGACGATCATGCTGGTCATCGGCGCGGTCGGCTCGCTGGCCCTCGTGCAGAGGTGGGGACGGTCGCTGCCGCGGCGGCTGGTGCTGGCCGGCGGTTGGACGGGCGCCGCCATGTTGACCACTATGGGAGCCATGTCCGTTCTCGGCACCTTCTCCCAGCTTCTCGGCCTCACCCAGGGGCCCGTGCCGCTGTCCGAGCCGGCCACGGTGGCGGCGGTCGCGGTCGTGTACGGGAGCTGGCTGCTGTTCGGACTCGCGGTCGCCGGGGCCACCCTCTCCTACCAGCGCACGACGGCACGATGACGCCCCGCCGCGCCGACGTGCTCCTGGCCCTGGTCGCCGGGGTGACACTGTTCCCGCTCTCCCTGACGGTGGCGGTGTTGTCGGCGCCCGGCGTGCGGGCGGTCCTGCTGGCGGGGGCCTGCCTGGCGGCGCACGCGGCCGTGGCGTACCGGCGGCGGACGTGGGCGTTCCTCGTGGTCGCCGCGGCCTTCGCCGTCCAGGTCGCGGTGACTGGGTTGTTCCTCGTGCTGCCGTCGTCGGCGCTGTTCCCGCTCGCGGTCTACTCCTGCGCCGCCCACGCCCGGCGGCATCCGCCGCTGGTGGTCGGCCTGGCGGGAGCGGGGGCGGCGGCGGCCAGGTTCGCGACCGACTCCAGCGTCGCGGCGGCCGGGCTCGGGCCCGACCCGTGGCTGCTGCTGGCGTTGCTGGCCGCGGTGGTGGTCGCGGCGTGGGGGCTCGGACTGTACCGGCGGACCCAGCTCGCCCACCTCGACCTGCTGCGGGAGCGGGCCGGCGAGGCCGCGGCGCGGGCCACCGCCGAGGAACGGGCCAGGATCGCCAGGGAGATGCACGACGTGGTCGCCCACGCGCTGGCCGTCATCGTCGCCCAGGCCAGGGGCGGCCGGTTCGCGCCCGCGCGGGCGGCCGAGATCCTGGCCACGATCGAGGAGACGGGCCGCGCGGCCCTCACCGACATGCGGGCCGCCGTCGGCGCGCTGCGCGCCACGCCCGGGGACGGGCCGCCGCCCGGACTGACCGGCCTGCCGGACCTGGTGGCGCGGACCAGGGACGCCGGGCTGCCCGTCGAGGAGATCGTCCGCGGCACGCCGCGTCCCCTCGGGCCGGGGGCCGATCTCGTCGCCTACCGCGTGGTGCAGGAGGCACTGACGAACACGCTCAAGCACGCGGGCGCGGGCGCGCGCAGCACCCTCCGGCTGGAGTGGACGGACGACGCCCTGCGCATCACCGCCGGCGACACGGGCGGCGACGCGGGCGGCACCGCCTCCGCCGCGACGTGCGGTGACGGGCCGGGGAACGGGCTGACGGGCATGCGCGAGCGGGTGACCGCGCTGGGCGGGACCCTGGACGTCCGGACGGAGGAGGAAGGCGGGTTCGTCGTCGAGGCCCGCCTTCCGTACCCGGCATGACCATCGGCGTGTACGTCGTCGACGACCAGCGGCTGGTGCGTACCGGCACGGTGATGGTGATCGACGCCCAGGACGACATGCGCGTGGTGGGGGAGGCCGGCGACGGGGTGGAGGCGCTGGCCGGACTGCGCGCGGTGACGGCGGACGTGGTGCTCATGGACGTCCGCATGCCGCGCATGGACGGCGTCGAGGCGACCCGGCGGCTGCTGACGACCCCCGGCGCGCCCAAGGTGATCGTCCTGACCACCTTCGACCTGGACGAGTACGCCTTCGCCGCGCTGCGGGCCGGCGCGTCGGGGTTCCTGCTCAAGGACGCCCCCGCCGAGGAGCTGCTGGCCGCGGTGCGGACCGTCCACCGGGGGGACGCGGTGATCGCCCCCTCGACCACCCGCCGCCTGCTCGACCACGTCGCGCCGCACCTGCCGGACGCCGGGCCCGACCCGCTGACCGAACGGGAGCGGGAGGTGTTGCGGCACATCGCCTGGGGCGAGACGAACGCCGAGATCGCCGGCGCGCTGTTCCTGTCCGAGGGCACCGTCAAGACCCATGTCAGTCGCATCCTGGCCAAACTCGGGCTGCGCGACCGGGTCCAGGCCGTCATCTGGGCCTACGAGCACGGCCTGAACCGCCGCCCCTGAGCGGTCGCGCAGCGGATGCGACGGGCCGTCGAATCATTCATGCTCTGAATGATGTATCGACGCTACCATCGTGCACGTGGACGAAGTCAAGCCGGTGTCGGTGGCGGGGACGATGGCCTTCAGGATCGGGACGCTCGGGGCGATCCTGACCGAGCGGTTCACGGCCGCGCTCGTCCCGCTCGACCTCAAGCCCAAGCACGTCGGGCTGATGACCCTGCTGGAGGCGCGCGGCGCGGCCTCGCAGCTCGACGTCGCCAAGACCATGGGCGTCGCGCCGAGCCTGGTGGTGACGCTGGCCGACCACCTCGAACGGCTCGGCGCGATCTCCCGGGTGCGCGACCCCGGCGACCGGCGGCGTCAGCTCCTCGACCTCACCGCCGAGGGGCGCGCGCTGCTCGGCCGGTGCCTGGAGGTGACGCTGGAGCTCGACGCCGAGCTGACCGGCGGGCTCGGCCCGCGGGACCGGGCCGTGCTCGCCAGGGTCCTCGGCACGCTGGCCGCCCAGGCGGGGCTGCCGATCTAGTCGTCGCGGTCGGTCTCCCCGGCCAGGGCGGCGCGGCCCTGGCGGATGTCGGCCCAGGCCCGTTCGACGTGGCGGAGTTCTGTGGCGGGGCCGCCGACGGCCATGCGGAGCACGATCCGGCCGCCGATCGCGGTGTGCGTCAGGTAGAGGGAGCCGCCGGCGTTCAGGGTCTCCATCAGGCGCAGCGTGGCGGCGTCGGCGTCGGCGGGCGGCAGGCCGGGCCAGCGGGGGCGGAAGCAGACCAGGCCGAGCGGGTGCGGCTCGTGCAGCTCGAAGGCGGGGTCGGCGGCGATCAGGGCGGCCAGGTGCTGGGCCAGGGAGACGCCCTTGCGGATGTGGGCGCGCAGGCCCTCGGCGCCGTACCAGCGGATCACCGACCACAGTTTCAACGCTCTGAACCGGCGGCCCAGCGGGATCTGCCAGTCGCGGTAGTCGACCACCGAGCCGGCCGTGGTCGCGGCGTTGCGCAGGTACTCCGGCAGGATCGACAGCGCGCCGAGCAAGGGGGCGCGGTCGGCCGTCCACAGGACGGTGCAGTCGAAGTTGGTCAGCAGCCACTTGTGCGGGTTGGTGGAGTAGGTGTCGGCGTACTCCGCCACGCCGTCGTTGAGCCCGCGGAACTCGGGGCAGACGGCGGCGACCCCGGCGTAGGCGGCGTCCACGTGCAGCCACACGTCGTGCTCGCGGCACACCTCGCCGATCTCCGGCACCGGGTCGACGGCGGCCGAGGAGGTGGTGCCGACGGTGGCGCAGACCATCGCGGGGACCGCGCCGGCGGCCTTGTCGGCCGCGATCAGCTCGTGCAGCCGTCCCGGGTCCATGGCCAGCGTACGGGGGTGCACGTCCACCACCCGGACGCCGTCGGAGCCGAGGCCGGCGACGCGGGCGGCCTTCTCCAGCGAGGAGTGCGTCTGCGACGAGACGTAGATCGTGTACCGCTCGGCGACGCCCGTGCGCGTGACCCGGCCGCCGCTCGCCCGGTGCAGGGCGGCGAGCAGCGCCACCAGGCAGGCGCTCGACGCCGAGTCCTGGATCACGCCGCCGCCGCGCGCGTCGGTCCTGAAGTGCGCGGGCAGGCCGAGCAGGCTCGCCAGCCAGTCCACCACCACGGTCTCCAGCTCGGTGCAGGCGGGGCTGGTGACCCACAACATGCCCTGCACGCCGAGGCCGCTGGAGAGCAGGTCGCCGAGGATGGCGGGGCCGCTGGAGTTGGAGGGGTAGTAGGCGAAGAAGTAGGGGTGCTGCCAGTGGGTGATGCCGGGCAGCAGGATGGTGTTCAGGTCGTCCAGGACGGCCTCGAACGGCTCGCCGTGCTCGGGCGGCTCGGCGGGCAACGCGCGGCGGACGTCCCCCGGCTCGGCCCGTGACATCACCGGACGGGACTCGATGCCCGCCATGTAGTCCGCGATCCAGTCGACGACCTGCCTGCCGTGGCGGCGGAACTCCTCGGGGGTCATATGGGCGTTCATGCCTACAGATCATCATCCGGGCGGCGTCCCGGGAAGACGGGAACGGGCCGGAGGCCGCGCGCCTCCGGCCCGTCGTTCCGGCGGGGGGTCAGCGCCCACTGAGCGTCTTGCGCCAGTGGAAGCCGCCGGGCAGATTGACCGACAGCGTACGGCGGCCGTCGGCGGTACGCGTCACCCTGAACAGCCGGTTGCCCCAGCTGTGTCCAACGCCGCCGCGGGACAGGTTCAGCCGGACCGGGCCCAGCTTGATCGTCTTGCGGTAGCTCCAGCTCATCGGACTCCTCCGTCGAGGTCGGTGAGAGCCGGTCAACTACCCCGGAAGGCCGAAAATATCGGGGTTCTCGGCGCTGGAGGCGCTTCCCTCGGCGGATGCCCAGGTCAGAGCGTCGGCCAGGGCGTCCAGGGCGGCGGGGAAGGCGCGTTCGGAGGGGGCGGCGTACCCGATCAGCAGGCCGCCGGGGCCGGGCGTCTGGCGCAGCGGGCTCAGGCCGCGCAGGGCGATGCCGCGCCGTTCGCAGGCCGCCAGCACGGCGGACTCGGCCGGCCCGGACGGCGGGAGCAGCAGCAGGGCGCGCAGGCCGGCGGCCACGCCGGGCAGGCGCGCGCCGGGCAGCGGGGCGTCCGGTCCCGGGCCGAGCCGCGACAGCAGCAGGTCGCGGCGGCGGCGGTAGCGCAGCCGCGCGGCGCGGACGTGCCGGTCGTAGTCGTGGACGTCGATCAGCCGGGCCAGGACGAGCTGGCCCAGCACCCCGGTGTGGGCGTCGGCGTGCAGCTTGGCCTCGGCGACCGGGCCCACCAGGGCGGGCGGGAGCGCCATCCAGCCCAGGCGCAGCGCCGGGGAGAGCGACTCGGACGTGGTGCCGCAGTAGACGACCTGGTCGGGGGCCGTGCCCTGGAGGGCGCCCACGGGACGGCGGTCGTAGCGGAACTCGCCGTCGTAGTCGTCCTCGATGACCGGGCCGCCCCACTCGCGCAGCAGGCGGCGGCGCGCCGGGGCCAGCGGGACGCCGGTCGGGTACTGGTGCGCCGGGGTCAGCACGGCGGCCGCCACCCCGGACGTGAGGTCGCCGGTCCGGGCGCCCTGCTCGTCCACCGGGAGGGGGACGATCGTGCGGCCGGCGCGGCGCAGGACCTCGCGGTAGAAGTCGTGGCCCGGGTCCTCCATGGCGATCGGGCCCGCGCCGAGCACGCCCGCCAGCAGGTTGAGCGACTGGACGAAGCCCGTGGTGACGACGATCCGGTCGGGGGTGGTGCGCACGCCGCGGGTCCTGCCGAGGTAGCCGGCCAGCGCGGTGCGCAGTTCGATCCGGCCCCGGGGGTCGCAGGGGCCGAAGACGTCGGCGGGGGCCGCGGCGAGCACGTGGCGGGTGGCCCGCAGCCAGGCGCGCGCGGGGAAGGCCGACAGGTCCGGCTGCCCGGGACGAAGGTCGTGCACCGGCTGCGCCGGCCCGGCGACGGAAGGGGAGCCGATCGGCGCGGGGGCGGGCGGGAGGGCGTCGGCGACCTCGGTGCCCGAACCCGGGCGGGTGGTGAGGTAGCCCTCCTCGGCGAGCTGGTCGTAGGCGGCGGTCACCGTGCCGCGGGCGAGGCCGAGCCCGGCCGCGAGCACCCTGGTCGAGGGCAGGCGGGTGCCGGTCGGCAGCCGCCCGTCGCGGACGGCGGCGCGCAGCGCGTCCTCGACGGCCCGCCGCCGCCCGAGTGCGGGATCGAGCTCCAGATGCAGGTCAACTCCGGAACTGGCCCAATGTTTCGCCATAAAACCGGATCTTACGGGTGGGCCGGTGGGCGGCTACCGTCGAGGGCGTACCTCGAAAGGAAGTTCTGCCCATGCTCGTGATCGCCCATCTCAGCGACATCCACCTCGGCGGCTCGGAGCGGTCGGTCGAGCGCGCCGACGCCGTCATGCGCTATCTGGACGCCCTCCCGTACGACCTCGACGCGGTGCTCGTCACCGGCGACATCGCCGACCACGGTCTGCCCGAGGAGTACGAGCAGGCGCGCAAGCTGCTGACCTCGCGCCACCCGGTCCTCGTGTGCCCCGGCAACCACGACGTCCGGGAGGAGTTCCGGCGGGTGCTGCTCGCCGAGCCGGCCGCGTCCGGGCCGGTCAACCGGGTCCACCGCACCGGCGGGGCCGTCTACGTGTTGTGCGACTCCTCAGTCCCGGGCCGGCCCGAGGGCCACCTGGACGACGAGACGCTGGCCTGGCTCGACGGCGTGCTCGGCGCGGAACGCGGCCTGCCGGTGTTCGTGGCCTTCCACCACCCGCCCGCGACGCTGCACTCGCCGGTCGACACGATCATGCTCCGGACCCCGGAACGCCTCGCCGGCCTGCTGGCCGGGCACCCGCACGTGACGGCCGTGCTGGTCGGCCACGCCCACACCGCGGCGGCCACCACCTTCGCCGGCCGCCCGCTGCTCGCCGCGCCCGGCGTGGTGTCCACGCTGCGGCTGCCGTGGGAGGGCGCGACCACGCTGGCCGACTGCGCCGACTACGAACTCCCGCCGGGGCTCGTCTTCCACGTGCTGGACGACGACGGCCGGATCACCACCCACCACCGCGTCGTACCGGTCTGAGGACGGACGGCGGCGGGCCGGGAGGCCGCGGGCTTCCCGGCGCCGGGACGGTTCGTTTCATGGGGGGCTCCTCGGACGAGGGGGTTGTTAGCGCTACCAGTCGAAGTGACCGCTAACAAAGGTGATCGGCGTCACGTTAGGGAGGGAGCACCCCTGGAGTCAAGGGGTGTCCGGCGTGACGTGACCGTGATGTGGAGGGCCCTTGACGGATGTGCTTGTTAACGTTCACAGTCGTGGCCAAGCCAGGAAAGGAGCGGTCGCGGGATCGGTCCGGGGCCGTCTCCCCTCGGTCGCGGCCGAGGAGGCGAGGTGGCGGCCCGCCTCCTGGCGCCCCGCGGTCGCCGGTACGCGAGACGGGCACGGCCCGACGGGACCGCGCAGGCCCCCGAGGCAGGAAGGCGCCGGCAGCCGGGTTCGGTTGTTAGCGCTCACATGAGAAGGGAACCCCCCACGTGTTCAGAAGGATCTCGGCGCTGGTGCTCGCCGGGCTCACCGCGATGTCGGTGGCGAGCTGCGGCGGAGGCAGTGGCGGCAGCGGCGGCAGCGGCGGCGGCGACGGCTCGATCACCATGGGCTTCGCCCAGGTCGGCGCGGAGAGCGGCTGGCGCACCGCGAACACCAAGTCCGTGCAGGACTCGGCCAAGAACGCGGGCGTGACGCTCAAGTTCTCCGACGCCCAGCAGAAGCAGGAGAACCAGATCAAGGCCATCCGCTCCTACATCCAGCAGAAGGTGGACGTCATCGCCTTCTCGCCGGTGGTGGAGTCCGGCTGGGACACGGTGCTCAAGGAGGCCAAGGACGCGAAGATCCCGGTCATCCTGACCGACCGCGCCGTAGACTCCAAGGACACCTCCCTGTACAAGACCTTCCTCGGCTCCGATTTCGTCGAGGAGGGCAAGAAGGCCGGTCAGTGGCTGGTGCAGGAGTACAAGGACGCCAAGGACCCGGTGAACATCGTCGAGCTCCAGGGCACCACCGGCTCGGCCCCCGCCAACGACCGCAAGGCCGGGTTCGCCCAGGTCATCGGCGCCGACCCGAAGTTCAAGGTGATCGCCTCGCAGACCGGCGACTTCACCCGGGCCAAGGGCAAGGAGGTCATGGAGGCCTTCCTGAAGTCCAACCCGGACATCGACGTGCTCTACGCCCACAACGACGACATGGGCCTGGGCGCGATCGAGGCCATCGAGGGCGCGGGCAAGGTGCCCGGCAAGGACATCAAGATCATCACGGTCGACGCCGTCAAGGACGGCATGCAGGCCCTGGCCGACGGAAAGATCAACTACATCGTCGAGTGCTCGCCGCTGCTCGGCCCGCAGCTCATGGACCTGGCCAAGAAGGTCGTCAAGGGCGAGCAGGTGCCGGCCCGCGTGGTGACCGAGGAGACCACGTTCACGCAGGAGCAGGCCAAGCAGGTCCTGTCCAGCCGTCAGTACTGATCGTGCGGGCCGGGCCCGGTGGCCCGGCCCCTTCAGGCGGAAGGGGAGGCGCATGGCCGCACCCGTGCCGGTCCTGACGATGAACGGGATCGGCAAACAGTTTCCCGGGGTCAAGGCCCTGGACGGCGTGGACCTGCGGCTGCTGCCCGGCGAGGTGCACGCGCTCATGGGCGAGAACGGCGCCGGCAAGTCCACCCTGATCAAGGTGCTCACCGGCGTGCATCCCGCCGACTCGGGCACGATCGAGCTGGGCGGGCGGCCCGTCGCCTTCGCCGGCCCGGCCGAGGCGCAGCGGGGCGGCATCAGCACGGTCTACCAGGAGGTCAACCTCTGCGCGAACCTGTCGGTGGCCGAGAACATCTTCGTCGGCCGAGAGCCGCGCAGGTTCGGGCGCATCGACTGGAAACGCGTGCGGGCCAGGGCCGGCGAGCTGCTGAGCGGGCTGGACCTGAGCATCGACGTCTCGGCGCCGCTGTCGGCCTACTCGCCGGCGGTGCAGCAGATGGTGGCCATCGCGCGGGCGGTCGACATCGAGGCCCGGGTGCTGATCCTGGACGAGCCCACCTCCAGCCTGGACGCCGACGAGGTGCGGCAGCTCTTCCGGGTGATGCGGCGGCTCAAGGAGGAGGGCATCGCCATCCTCTTCGTCTCCCACTTTCTCGACCAGATCTACGAAATTTCGGACCGTATGACGATCCTGCGCAACGGACGGCTCGTCGGCGAGTACCTCACCCGCGAGCTGCCCCAGCTCGACCTGGTCGCCAAGATGATCGGCCAGGAGCTGGCCGCGCTCGACCGCCTGCACGGCGAGGCCAGGGTCTTCGACCGTCCGCTGGTCGAGGCGCGCGGGCTGGGCCGGGCCGGGGCCGTCGAGCCGTTCTCGCTCACCATCCACGAGGGCGAGGTCGTGGGGCTGGCCGGGCTGCTCGGCTCGGGGCGTACCGAGGTCGCGCGGCTGCTGTTCGGCGCCGACCACGCGAGCGGCGGCGAGCTGTCCGTCGGCGGCGCGCCCGCCGCGCTGCGCACGCCCCGCGCGGCGATGAACCACAAGATCGCCTTCTGCTCGGAGAACCGCAAGGAGGACGGCCTGATCCCCGACCTCACCGTGCGCGAGAACATCATCCTGGCGCTCCAGGCCACCCGGGGCTGGACCAGGCCGGTGCCGCGCGAACAGCAGGACGAGCTGGTCGCCCGGTACGTCAAGGCCCTGCGGATCAGCCCGCCCAACCCCGAGCACCTGGTGCGGAACCTGAGCGGCGGCAACCAGCAGAAGGTGCTGCTGGCGCGCTGGCTCATCCTGGAGCCCCGGCTGCTCATCCTCGACGAGCCCACCCGCGGCATCGACGTCGGGGCCAAGACCGAGATCCAGCGCCTGGTCGCCGAGCTGTCCGACGGCGGCATGGCGGTGTTGTTCATCTCCGCCGAGCTGGAGGAGGTGCTGCGGCTCAGCCACAAGGTCGAGGTGCTGCGCGACCGGCGGCTGGTGGCCGAGCTGCCCAACGACGAAGCCCTCACCACGGACGTGCTGATGGAGACGATCGCGAGCGGAGGGCGGCCCTGATGCGGCGGCTGCTGTGGCCCGTGGCGGTGCTCGCGCTGCTGCTGGCCCTGAACGTGTTCTTCACCCCCAGCTTCCTGTCCGTCCAGGTCAGGGACGGGCACCTGTACGGGAGCCTGATCGACATCCTGCGCTTCGGCGCGCCGCTGATCCTGGTCTCGCTGGGCATGACGCTGGTCATCGCGACCGGCGGCATCGACCTGTCGGTGGGCTCGGTGGTGGCGATCTCGGGCGCGCTGGCCTGCCTGCGGATCAGCGAGGACGCCGGCGTGCTCGCCGCCGTGGCGCTCGCGCTCGGATTGTGCCTGCTGCTCGGCGCCTGGAACGGGTTCCTGGTCGCGCAGGCGGGCATCCAGCCGATCATCGCCACGCTGATCCTCATGGTGGCCGGGCGCGGCCTGGCCCAGCTCATCACCGACGGGCAGATCATCACGGTCAACAGCCCGTCGTACAAGCTGATCGGCGGCGGGTATCTGCTGGCGGTGCCGTTCGGGGTGCTGCTGGTGCCGGTCGTGCTGGCGGTCACCGCGTTCCTGACCCGGCGGCTGGCGTTGGGCCTGCTGATCGAGTCGGTCGGCGGGAACGCCGAGGCCAGCCGGCTGGCGGGCATCAGGTCGCGCGGGATCGTCATCATGGTCTACGCCTTCGCCGCCCTGTGCGCGGGCATCGCCGGCATCCTGATCAGCTCGAACGTCTCCAGCGCCGACGGCAACAACGCCGGCCTGTGGATCGAGCTGGACGCGATCCTGGCCGTGGTGATCGGCGGCACCTCGTTGTCGGGCGGCCGGTTCTCGCTGGGCGGGACCGTGGCCGGCGCGCTCGTCATCCAGACGCTCACCACGACGATCTACTCCATCGGCGTGCCGCCCGAGACGACCCTGCTGTTCAAGGCGCTGGTCGTGACGGCGGTCTGTCTCGTGCAGTCGCCGTCGTTCCGCGCGAAGGCGCTGCGCCGGCGCGGCGGCAGCGCGCCGCCCAGCCCGGCCCCCGAGGAGAAAGTGCGGGTGACCCTGTGACGACCATGACCGTGGGCCGGGTCGCGTTGCCGGCCCGCCACCTGCCCGTGCTGGTGACGGCGTGCCTGTTCGTGGCGATGTTCGTCGTCGGCGGCCTCCGGTACGAGGGGTTCGCCAGCGGGCAGGTGGTGCTCAACGTCTTCATCGACAACGCGTTCCTGCTGGTGGTGGCGGTGGGGATGACGTTCGTGATCCTGGCCGGGGGCATCGATCTGTCGGTGGGGTCGGTGGTGGCGCTGTCCACGATGATCTCGGCGTCGCTGATGTCGGGGCCGGGGTGGCCGCCGTACGTGGTGGTGCCGGTGGTGCTGGCCGTCGGGTCAGGGCTCGGGCTGGTGATGGGGTACATCGTGCACGCCTTCGACATCCAGCCGTTCATCGTGACGCTGGCCGGGATGTTCCTGGCCCGGGGGCTGTGCTACACGATCGGCACGGACTCGATCCCGATCGAGGACCCGACGTTCACGGCGTTCGCGCAGACCAGGATCGACCTGTTCGCCGGGCTGTGGATCTCGCCGAGCGTGCTCATCGCGGTGGGGGTCGTGCTGGTGGCGGCGTACGTGCTGCACTACACCCGGCTCGGCCGGGCCGTGTACGCGACGGGCGGCAGCGAGCAGTCGGCGCTGCTCATGGGGCTGCCGGTGGGCCGGACGAAGATCACGGTCTACACGGTGAGCGGTTTCTGCTCGGCGCTCGGCGGCGTGCTGCTGTCGTTCTACATGCTCTCGGGCTACGGCCTGCACGCCGTGGGCATGGAGCTGGACGCCATCGCCGCCGTGGTGATCGGCGGCACGCTGCTCACGGGCGGCAGCGGCTTCCTGCTCGGCACGGTGCTCGGCGTGCTGGTGCTCGGGCTGATCCAGACGATCATCAGCTTCGAGGGCACGCTCAGCTCCTGGTGGACCAAGATCTTCATCGGCCTGCTGCTCTTCGTCTTCATCGTGCTGCAACGGATCTTTAGCGCGCGCCCAAGGCGCTGACCTGCGAGGAGTCTGCCGCGAAAGTTACCTAAAGGTTTCCGTGAGGTTATGCTCAACCGTTGACATCGTCTTTGTTAGCGATAACAATCGGCGGGAACGAAGCGAGAACTTTGTTCTGATTCGGCACGTTCTGTGACTGAGTCCTCTGCAAGATCGGCAGTTAACGCTCACATTCCGCTGCCGCAACCCCCATTGCAAGGAGTGCCACATGAGGTTGGGACGTATCGGGGGCGTGGTGTCCGCCATCGCGCTCGCCGCGACCATGACGGCCTGCGGCTCCAGCCAGAAGACGGTCGACGCCGACGCCTCCACGTCGGCCGCCGCCGGCGGCGCGGGCGCCCTGATCGGCGTCACGATGCCCACCAAGTCGTCCGAGCGGTGGATCCACGACGGCGACAACGTCAAGCAGCAGCTCGAACAGCTGGGCTACAAGGTCGACCTCCAGTACGCGGAGAACGACATCCCGACGCAGGCCAACCAGATCGAGAACCAGATCACCAAGGGCGCCAAGCTCCTGATCATCGCCTCGATCGACGGCACCGCGATCACCTCGCAGCTCCAGCAGGCCGCCGACGCCAAGATCCCGGTCATCTCCTACGACCGCCTGATCCGCAACAGCCCCAACGTCGACTACTACGCCACCTTCGACAACTTCAAGGTCGGCGTGCAGCAGGCGACCTCGCTGCTCAAGGGCCTCGGCGTGGACGACGGCAAGAAGGGCCCGTTCAACGTCGAGCTGTTCGGCGGCTCGCCCGACGACAACAACGCCACGTTCTTCTGGAACGGCGCCATGTCGGTGCTCCAGCCCAAGATCGACGACGGCACCCTGCTGGTCAAGAGCGGCCAGAAGGACTTCAAGACCGCCGCCATCCTGCGCTGGGACCCGGCCACGGCCCAGAAGCGCATGGAGGACATCCTCACCAAGACCTACACCGGCGGCACCAAGGTGGACGGCGTGCTGTCCCCGTACGACGGCCTGTCCATCGGCATCCTGTCGGCGCTCAAGAGCTCCGGCTACGGCACCAGCGGCCAGCCCTACCCCGTCGTGACCGGCCAGGACGCCGAGCTCGCCTCGGTCAAGTCGATCATCGCCGGCGAGCAGTACTCCACCATCTTCAAGGACACCCGCAAGCTCGCCGAGCAGACGGTGAAGATGGCCGACGCGGTCCTCAAGGGCGGCAAGCCCGAGGTGAACAACACCAAGGACTACGACAACGGCAACAAGGTCGTCCCCTCCTACCTGCTCGACCCGGTGATCGTGGACAAGAGCAACTACAAGGAGATCATCGTCGGCGGCAACTACTACACCGAGGACCAGCTCAAGTAAGGGCCCGCCCCGGGGGACCGCGGTCCCCCGGGGGCACTTCCCACACCTGAGCGAGGGGCATATGACCGAGCACATCTTGCGGATGAGCGGGATCACCAAGACGTTCCCCGGTGTCAAGGCGCTGCAGGACGTCAACCTGGCCGTCCGGCGCGGCGAGATCCACGCCATCTGCGGCGAGAACGGCGCCGGCAAGTCGACGCTGATGAAGGTGCTGTCCGGGGTCTACCCGCACGGCGACTACGAGGGCGAGATCACCTTCGAGGGCGCGCGCTGCGAGTTCGCCGGCATCCGCGACAGCGAGCACGCCGGGATCGTCATCATCCACCAGGAGCTGGCGCTCAGCCCGCAGCTGTCGATCGCGGAGAACATCTTCCTCGGCAACGAGCGCGCCAGGCGCGGCTTCATCGACTGGAACCGCACCAACTACGAGGCCGCCGAGCTGATGCGCCGCGTCGGCCTCCAGGAGAACCCCACCACCACGGTCTCCGACCTGGGCGTCGGCAAGCAGCAGCTCGTCGAGATCGCCAAGGCGCTGTCGAAGGAGGTGAAGCTGCTCATCCTCGACGAGCCGACCGCCGCGCTCAACGACGACGACTCGGCCCACCTGCTCGACCTGCTGCGTGGCCTGCGGGACGAGGGCATCACCTGCGTGATCATCTCGCACAAGCTCAACGAGGTGACCGCGATCGCCGACTCCGTCACGATCATCCGCGACGGCCGCACGATCGAGACCCTGGACATGGCCACCGACCACGTCACCGAGGACCGGATCATCTCCGGCATGGTCGGCCGCGCGCTGGACAACCGCTTCCCGCCGCACGAGTCGACGATCGGCGAGGAGGTGCTGCGGATCGAGGACTGGACGGTGCACAGCCCGAGCCAGCCCGGCCGGAAGGTCGTGGACGGCGCCTCGCTCACCCTGCGCAGGGGCGAGATCGTCGGCCTGGCCGGCCTGATGGGCGCCGGGCGCACCGAGCTGGCGATGAGCCTGTTCGGCCGCACGTACGGCGTGCACATCTCCGGCAAGGTCTTCAAGGACGGCGAGCCGATCGAGATCCGCAACGTGCAGGACGCGATCCGCCACGGCCTGGCCTACGCCACCGAGGACCGCAAGCGGTACGGCCTCAACCTCATCGAGGACATCAAGCGCAACATCAGCGCCGCCGGGCTCAAGGGCCTGGCCCGGCGTGGCTGGGTGAACGAGAACGAGGAGTACAAGGTCGCCGAGGAGTTCCACCGGAGCATGAACATCAAGGCGCCCAGCGTCAACAGCGTCGTCGGCAAGCTGAGCGGCGGCAACCAGCAGAAGGTCGTGCTCTCCAAGTGGATCCTGACGCAACCTGACGTGCTCATCCTCGACGAGCCCACCCGCGGCATCGACGTCGGCGCCAAGTACGAGATCTACACGATCATCAACCGCCTCGCCGACCAGGGCAAGGCCGTGCTGGTGATCTCCAGTGAGTTGCCTGAGCTGCTCGGCCTGTGCGACCGCATCTACACGCTCTCCGAAGGTCGCGTCACCGGCGAGGTCCCCCGCCGGGAGGCCACCCAGGAAAGCCTCATGCATCTCATGACCAAGGGACAGGAGTAGCTCCGATGAGCAGCATCACGCCCGCCGACGTGCAGGTCGGCGCGGGAGGCGACGGGGGAGCGCCGCGGCGGCCCGGCCGGGTGTCGCTGGGCGGCCTGTCGGTCAACCTGCGTTCGAGCGGCATCTACATCGCCTTCGCGCTGATCATCGTGCTGTTCTCGGTGCTCACCGACGGCGCGTTGCTCCAGCCGCAGAACATCTCCAACATCATCGTCCAGAACTCCTACGTCCTGATCCTGGCGATCGGGATGATCCTGGTCATCATCGCCGGGCACATCGACCTGTCGGTCGGCTCGGTGGTGGCGGTCACCGGGGCGCTGGCCGCCGTGCTCATGGTGAACATGGGCCTGCCGTGGCCGCTGGCCCTGCTGATCACGGTCGCCGCCGGCGCGCTGATCGGGGCCTGGCAGGGGTACTGGATCGCCTACTTCGGCATCCCGGCCTTCATCGTCACGCTGGCGGGCATGCTGCTGTTCCGCGCGCTCACCATGACCGTGCTCGGCAACCAGGGCATCGGCCCGTTCCCCGACCAGGTCCGCACGCTGGCCAACGGCTTCACCGACGGCTACCTCGGCAACGTGGGCCTCGGCCCGCTGGGCGGCGCCGACCTGTTCAGCCTGCTCATCGGCCTGGTCGCGATCGGCGGCATGGTCGCCGCGCAGTGGCGCACCCGCAACGCCCGCAGGGGCTACGGCCAGTCGGTCGAGCCGATGGCCGTCTTCGCGCTGAAGATGGCGGCCGGCGCCGCGCTGATCCTGTTCCTGGTCGTGCAGCTCGCCCGCTTCAAGAACCTGCCGTGGGTGCTGGTGCTGCTGGCCGCGCTGGTGCTGGCGTACTCGCTGATGGCCAACCGCACGGTCTTCGGCCGGCAGATCTACGCCATCGGCGGCAACCTGCAGGCGGCGGTCATGTCCGGCGTCAAGGTCAAGTCGGTGGTCTTCTGGATCTTCGTCAACATGGGCGTGCTGGCCTCCGTCGCCGGCATCATCTTCGCCGGCCGGCTCAACCAGGCGGGCCCGACCGCGGGCAACAGCTTCGAGCTGGACGCCATCGCGGCCGCCTTCATCGGCGGCGCGGCCGTCCAGGGCGGCGTGGGCAAGGTCGTCGGCGCGATCACCGGCGGTCTGATCATGGCTGTCATCAACAACGGCATGTCGCTCATCGGCTCGCCCAGTGAGCGCGTGATGCTCGTCAAGGGCGCCGTGCTGCTGGCCGCCGTCGCGTTCGACGTGTGGACCAAGCGGCGCGCCGGCGCCTCCCGCTGACCACCGCAGGCCCGGCAAGCCCCGCGAAAGGAGAACCCGTGGTACCGAGCCCCAGGCCGCGTCCGCCGGTCATGGCCGACGTGGCCAAGGAGGCCGGCGTGTCGCACCAGACGGTCTCACGGGTGCTCAACGACCACCCGAACGTCCGGGCCGACACCCGTGCCCGGGTGGAGGAGGCGATCGTCCGGCTGGGCTACCGGCGCAACCTGGTCGCCCGCGCGCTGGTCACCAAGCGGTCGCGCACCCTCGGGGTGGTGAGCTTCGACACCACCCTGTACGGCCCGGCCAGCATGGTCTACGGCATCGAGCAGGCGGCCAGGACCGCGGGTTACTTCGTCAGCATCGTGAGCCTGAAGTCGATCGACGCGGCCAGCGTCCGCGACGCGCTCGACTACCTGGCCGAGCAGAGCGTGGACGGGGTGGTGGTGGTCGCGCCGCAGCGCTCGGCCGCCTCCGCCCTGGAGAGCCTGCCGGCCGGGGTGCCCGCGGTCGTGGTCGAGGGCGCGCACGGCGCCGACGTCTCCGCGGTCTGCATCGACCAGGTCGAGGGCGCCAGGCTCGCCACCCAGCACCTGCTCGACCTGGGCCACGAGACGGTCTGGCACGTCGCGGGGCCGTCCGACTGGCTGGAGACCGAGGGGCGCGTCGAGGGCTGGCGGGCCACGCTGGAGGCGGCCGGCCGCCCGGTGCCCGAGCCGCTGCCGGGCGACTGGAGCCCGCGCGCCGGGTACGCGGCCGGCCGGCGCCTGGCCGGGATGGAGGGGGTCACCGCGGTGTTCGCCGCCAACGACCAGATGGCGCTGGGCGTGCTGCGCGCGCTCAGCGAGGCCGGGGTGCCCGTCCCCGGGCGGATCAGCGTCGTGGGCTTCGACGACATCCCCGAGTCCGAGTTCTTCTCCCCGCCGCTCACCACGGTCCGGCAGGACTTCGACGTGGTGGGCCGCCACTGCATCGAGGTGCTGCTGCGGCAGATCGACGCCGGGCCGGCGGCGTACGAGCGCATGGTGGTGCGTCCCAGCTTCGTCGTCAGGTCCAGCACCGCGCCGGCCCGATAGCCGGCAGGCGAACAGACAACTCTCTGGAGTGCAATGTGAACGCTAACAAGTTCGTGGTCGGAGTGGACTTCGGCACGCTGTCGGGGCGCGCGGTCGTCGTCCGCGTGTCCGACGGCGCCGAGCTGGGCAGCGCCGTCCACGAGTACGCCGAGCGCGTCATCGAGCACACGCTCCCCGGCACCGGCGTGCGGCTCGGCCCCGACTGGGCGCTGCAGTCGCCGCGCGACTGGCTGGACGTGCTGCGCGTGGCCGTGCCCGGGGCCCTGGCCGCCGCCGGGGTCGCCGCCGAGGACGTGATCGGCATCGGCACCGACTTCACCGCCTGCACCGTCCTGCCGACCACGGCCGACGGCACGCCCCTGTGCTTCGAGACGCCCGAGCAGCCGCACGCCTGGCCGAAGCTGTGGAAGCACCACGCCGCCCAGCCGCACGCCGACCGCATCAACGAGCTGGCCGCGCGGCGGGGCGAGAGCTGGCTGCCGCGCTACGGCGGCAAGATCTCCTCGGAGTGGGAGTTCGCCAAGGCCCTGCAGGTCCTGGAGGAGGCCCCCGAGGTGTACGCCAGGGCCGAGCGCTGGATCGAGGCGGCCGACTGGATCGTCTGGCAGCTGTCCGGCGTCGAGAGCCGCAACATCTGCACCGCCGGCTACAAGGGCGTCTTCCAGGACGGGAGCTACCCCTCCGAGGACTTCCTCGCCGCGCTCGACCCCGGCTTCTCCGGCTTCGCCGGCAAACTGGCCACCGGCGTGGTCGGCGACGACGTCGACGGCGTCACCCTGGCCCCCCTCGGCGGCCTGGCCGGCGTCCTGACGGCGCGGGCGGCCGGATGGACCGGCCTGCCCGAGGGCGTCGCCGTGGCCGTCGGCAACGTGGACGCCCACGTCACCGCCGCCGCCGCGGACGCCGTGCGACCCGGCCAGATGGTGGCCATCATGGGCACCTCCACCTGCCACATCATGCCCAGCGACCGGCTGGCCGAGGTGCCCGGGATGTGCGGTGTCGTCCGGGACGGCATCGTGCCCGGCCTGTGGGGCTACGAGGCCGGCCAGTCCGCCGTCGGCGACATCTTCGCCTGGTACGTCGACGCCTTCGGCACCGACGGCCACGAGCGCCTGACCGAGCTGGCCGAACGCCAGGCCGTCGGCGCGCACGGGCTGGTCGCGCTCGACTGGTTCGGCGGCAACCGCTCGGTGCTCGTGGACCACGACCTGTCCGGCGTGATCGTCGGCCAGACCCTCGCGACCAGGCCCGAGGACGTCTACCGCGCGCTCATCGAGTCCACCGCGTACGGCGCCCGCATGATCGTCGAGACGTTCGAGAAGTCCGGCGTGCCGGTCGAGGAGTTCGTGGTCGCCGGCGGGCTGCTGAAGAACCGCTTCCTCATGCAGGTCTACGCCGACGTGCTGCGCCGCCCGCTGTCGGTCATCGGCTCCGACCAGGGCCCCGCGCTCGGCTCGGCCGTGCACGCGGCCGTCGCCGCCGGGGCCTACCCGGGCATCGAGGAGGCCGCCGCGGCGATGGGCAAGCGCACGCGGGCGGCGTACGTGCCGGACGAGGCCCGCGCCGACGCCTACGACCGCCTGTACGCCCAGTACCGCGAGCTGCACGACCACTTCGGGGACGGGCGCATGCTGCACACCCTCCGCGCGATCAGGAACGAGGCCGCCAAGTGAACCACGAGGCAATGAGAGCGACCGTCGCCGGGCTGCACGCTGAAGTGGTGCACTACGGGCTGGTCGTGTGGACCGCGGGCAACGTCTCGGGCCGCGTCCCGGGCGAGGAGCTGTTCGTCATCAAGCCGTCCGGGGTCTCCTACGACGAGCTGACCCCGGAGAACATGGTCGTCTGCGACCTCGACGGCAACCTCGTCGAGGGGGCCCACGCGCCCTCCAGCGACACCGCCGCGCACGCCTACGTCTACCGCGAGATGCCCGAGGTGGGCGGCGTCGTGCACACCCACTCGACCTACGCCTCGGCGTGGGCGGCCCGCGGCGAGCCCATCCCGTGCGTGCTGACGGCGATGGCCGACGAGTTCGGCGGCGAGATCCCGGTCGGCCCGTTCGCGCTGATCGGGGACGACTCCATCGGCCAGGGCGTCGTGGAGACGCTCAAGGGGCACCGCTCGCCGGCCGTCCTCATGCAGAACCACGGCGTCTTCACCATCGGCAAGGACCCCAAGGCCGCCGTCAAGGCCGCCGTGATGTGCGAGGACGTGGCCCGCACCGTCCACGTGTCCAGGCAGCTCGGCACGCCGCTGCCCATCGGCCCGGCCCACATCGACCGCCTGTACGACCGCTATCAGAACGTCTACGGACAGAGGAGCCCGCGTTGAACATCTGGTTTCTGACCGGCAGCCAGGGACTGTACGGCGAGGACACGCTGAGCCAGGTGGCCGAGCAGTCGCGGCGCATCGCCGAGCAGCTTCCCGTGCCCGTGCAGTGGCGGCCCGTGCTGACCGACGCCGCCGCGATCAGGCGCGTCATGCTGGAGGCCAACGCGGACGACGAGTGCGCCGGCGTCATCGCCTGGATGCACACCTTCTCCCCGGCCAAGATGTGGATCGCCGGCCTCGACGCGCTGCGCAAGCCGCTGCTGCACCTGCACACGCAGGCCGACGTCGAGCTGCCGTGGAGCTCCATCGACATGGACTTCATGAACCTCAACCAGGCCGCGCACGGCGACCGCGAGTTCGGGTTCGTGCAGACCCGGCTCGGCGTGCCGCGCAAGACCGTCGCCGGGCACGTCAGCGACCCGGCCGTCGGCGCGCGCGTCGAGGCGTGGGCGCGCGCGGCCAGGGGCGTGGCCGAGGTGCGGGCGCTGCGGCTGGCCCGCTTCGGCGACAACATGCGCGACGTGGCCGTGACCGAGGGCGACAAGGTCGAGGCGCAGCTGCGCTTCGGCGTCTCGGTCAACACCTACGGCGTCAACGAGCTGGTCGAGGCCGTGGACGCGGCCTCCGACGCCGACGTGTCGGCACTGGTCAAGGAGTACGCCGAGCTGTACCGGGTGGCCCCCGAGCTGCTCGGCGAGCGCCACGAGTCGCTGCGGTACGCCGCCAGGATCGAGCTCGGCCTGCGCGGCTTCCTGGAGCGCGGCGGCTTCCGCGCCTTCACCACGAACTTCGAGGACCTCGGCGGCCTGCGCCAGCTCCCCGGCCTGGCCGTGCAGCGCCTGATGGCCGACGGTTACGGCTTCGGCGGCGAGGGCGACTGGAAGACCTCGGTCCTGCTGCGCACCCTCAAGGCCATGAAGCCGGGCGGCACGTCGTTCATGGAGGACTACACCTACGACCTGACGCCCGGCAACGAGCTCATCCTCGGCGCGCACATGCTGGAGGTCTGCCCGTCCATCGCCGCCGGGACGCCGTCGTGCGAGATCCACCCGCTGAGCATCGGCGGGCGGGAGGACCCGGTGCGGCTGGTGTTCGACGCCGCGCCCGGCCCCGGCATCGTCGTCGGCCTGGCCGACATGGGCGACAGGTTCCGCCTGGTGGCCAACGAGATCGACGTCGTCGCGCCGCCGCAGCCGCTGCCGAAGCTGCCCGTGGCCCGCGCCGTCTGGTCGCCGCGGCCGAACCTGCGCACCTCGACCGAGTCCTGGCTGACCGCCGGGGCGCCGCACCACACCGTGCTGTCCACGGCCGTCGGGCGCGAGGAGCTGACCGACCTGGCCGACATGCTCGGCGTGGAGCTGCTGGTGATCGACAAGGACACCACGACGGCGCAGTTCACCAAGGAACTGCGCTGGAACCAGGCGTACTACCGGCTCGCCCAGGGCTTCTAGTCCTCCGGCGGCTTCTTCGGGGCGTTCCTGCGCTGCTCCTCGGCACGTTCGCGGCAGCGGCGCAGGAACTCGGCGTCGTCGTCGGGGTCGGTGGCGGCGAACCGCCCCGGGCGGTCGTACTCGGGGAACGCGCTCGGGCGCGAGGCCGCCTGCGGGGCGCGTTCCGGACGGCCCGCCACGAGCCAGATGACCGAGCCGACCAGCGGGAACAGCAGGACCACCAGCACCCATACGATCTTGGGCAGGTTCCTGCAGACCGCGTCCGGCGTGGTGATCACGTCGAAGAGGCAGTAGAGCCACAACACGAGGGTGGCCAGGCCCATGGCCTCGGACAGATACAGCACGGGGCCGAACGTAGTGACGGGCGGGGGAGTCGGCAAGGGAAACCGGATGAATAGGGTGAAGCCGTGATGTTGACCAACTGGGCGGGCAACACCGCCTTCCGGGCGCGGGCCGTCCACCATCCCGCCTCGCTCGACGAGCTGCGCGGCCTGGTGGCCGGGAGCGACCGGGTGCGGGCCCTGGGCAGCGGTCATTCCTTCAACGACGTCGCCGACACCACCGGTGACCTCGTGGTGCTCGACCGCATGCCCGCGACGATCGAGATCGACAGCGCGGCGCGCACGGTCCGGGTCGCGGCCGGCACCACGTACGCGCGGCTGGCCGAGGCGGTGCACGCGGCCGGGTTCGCGCTGGAGAACCTGGCCTCGCTGCCGCACATCTCGGTCGCCGGCTCGGTCGCGACCGGCACGCACGGCTCCGGCGACGCCAACCGCTGCCTGGCCGCCGCCGTGTCCGGGCTGGAGCTGGTCACCGCCGACGGCTCGCTGCTGTCCTTGTCGCGCGGAGACGACGACTTCGCCGGCGCGGTCGTCTCGCTGGGCGCCCTCGGCGTCGTCCACACGCTGACGCTCGACCTCGTACCGGCCTTCGAGCTGCGCCAGTACGTCCGCGAGGGCCTGACGCCCGACGCGCTCGACGGATTCGACGACATCATGGCGAACGGCTACAGCGTCAGCCTGTTCACCGACTGGCGCGACACCCGGATCTGGCTCAAGCGCCGCGAGCAGTTCACCGCCGGCTCCTGGCACGGCACCCGCCCCGCCCCCGAACCCCGCCACCCGCTGCCCGGGATGCCCGCCGACGCCTGCACCACGCAGCTAGGCGTGCCGGGTCCCTGGCATGAGCGGCTGCCGCACTTCCGGCCCGACGCCCCGCCGAGCGGCGCCGGCGACGAGCTCCAGTCGGAGTTCCTGCTGCCCCGCGCGCACGCGGTCGCCGCGCTGCGCGAGCTGTACGCCGTCGGCGACCGCGTCCGCCCGGCCCTGCAGATCTCGGAGGTGCGTACGATCGCCGCCGACGACCTGTGGCTCAGCCCCTTCCGCGACCGTGACAGCGTCGGCGTGCACTTCACCTGGATCAGGGACGTCGCCACCGTGCTCCCGGCGATCGATCTGGTCGAGCGGACCCTCGCCCCCTTCGACCCGCGGCCCCACTGGGGCAAGCTGTTCACCCGCCGCCCCGGCTGCCCCGCCGGCTTCCGCGAGCTGGCCGGGCGGCTGGACCCGGCGGGCAAGTTCGCCAACGACTTCGTCCGGCTACTGCCGGGGGAGTAGCGGGCCGCGCCGGGCATGCGCCCGCCGTCGTAGCGGGCCACCGGTCCGGCGGACGATGTGCCGGCCGGGCGGTCGCGGCATCGTGGAGCGCATGACCGATCACCCGTTCAGATTCGGGGCCGTCGCCGGTTACGCCCCCACCGCGCAGGCCTGGACCGGGCTGGCCCGCAGGGTCGAGAGCCTGGGCTTCGCCACCCTGCTCGTCCCCGACACGCTCGGGACGCTGTCGCCGTTCGCCGCCGCGGCCGCGGCCGCCGCCGTCACCACGACGTTGCGCGTCGGCACGTACGTGATCAGCGCCCCGTACCGCACGCCCGAGACCGTCGCCTGGGAGACCGCCACCCTGCACACCCTCACCGGCGGACGCTTCGAGCTGGGGCTGGGCGCCGGGCGTCCGGGCGCCGAGCAGGACGCGGCGGCGCTCGGCGTGCCGTTCGGCACCCCGGCCGAGCGCGTGGCACGCCTGGCCGCCACGATCGACGCGGTCAAGGACGTGCCGATCCTGGTCGCCGCGACGGGCGCGCGCGTGCTGGGGCTGGCCGCGCGCAAGGCCGACACGGTGGCGCTCGGCGTGCCGCCGCAGCACACCGAGGACCAGGTCGCCGCCAAGCTCGACGAGCTGTACGAGCTGGCCGGCGACCGCTTCCACGACCTGGAGCTCGGCATGAACCTGGTGGCCGCCGGCGGCGAGCCGCCCGCCTGGCTGGCCGGCCGCTTCGGCCCGCTCGGCCCCGAGGCCACCGGCCTGCTCACCGGCACCCCCGACGAGATGGCCGACGTCCTGCGGCGGCGCAGGGACCGGCTCGGGATCTCGTACGTGACGGTGAACGCCCAGTTCATCGACGCCTTCGCGCCCGTCGTGGAACGTCTGGCCGGTACCTGACGGAAGCTGACAGGTAAGACCGGCATGATGTTTTCCCATGACCGCAAAGGGAACCTTCGACACCGCCGGCTGGGACGCCAAGCCGCCCTTCGACGACCGCGACGGCGTCGCGCTCGGCCTCGTCAGCATGACCAAGACCTTCCACGGCGACCTGACCGGGACGAGCGTCGTCCACCTGATGGTGGCCTCGACCCCGGTGGAGGACTCGCGCGCCTACGTGGCGCTGGAACGCATCGAGGGCACCCTGGAGGGCCGGAAGGGCGGCTTCGTCGTGGCGCACCAGGCGCTGAGCGACCGCGGAGGGCAGTCGCTCACCATCACGATCGTGCCCGACTCGGGTGTCGGCGAGCTGACCGGCATCACGGGACGGATGAACATCATCATCGCCCCGGACGGCTCGCACTCCTACACCCTGGACTACGAGCTGCGGGAGAGGGAGTGACTCGGGCGAACGCCCGGGTGGATGAGGGGTGGAGCTATGGGGATTCGAACCCCAGACCTCCTCCATGCCATGGAGGCGCGCTACCAACTGCGCCATAGCCCCTTGCTGCGGTCACAAGTGTATCGGACTCCGGGACCCGCCACACACATGCGCGTACCGGGCATACGCTGAGTCAAATCTTGCTACTCTCCGTGCCATGTCCAGCGTGCAGGCCGTCCCGTTGACCCCGCGGTGCGCGAAGATCCTCGCCGCTCGTGAGCATGCCGTCGTCGAGGTCAGCGCGTTCAACGGGTTCTTCACCCTGCGGGCCATCCGCAGCCTGCTGGAGTGGGCGACCCGCACGTTCACCGGCGTGCACGTGCTCGTGCCGGGCGTCGAGCTGGCCGGCACGCTGGTCGCGCGCGGGCTCCCGTCCGGGGCGGCGCTGATCAAGGCGCGGTCGGCGGCCAACAACACGCGCAACCGGGTGATCCGGGTGCTCGAAGGCATGGGCGCGGCCAACGCCACCGTCTTCGACTGGAACGAGCTGGCCGGCAACCGCGCCTACCGGCGCTCCCGCCGGGAGCTGGAGCGGCTGGCCGCCAAGGACGCCGCGTTCCGCGCCCGGTGCGTGGCGGCGGTGCTGCCGAGCGTCGGCGGCCAGGAGCTCACCCCCGAGCAGGCCGCGAACGCGCTGCCGTTCCTGCTGGCCGGGCTGCCGCTGGTGCTGAACAGCCCGGCGATCCTGCGCACGGGCTCGTCGGTGTTCTGCCACCCCGAACCCATGCCGCTGGTGGGGGAGCTCTACGCGGGCACACTGCCCGTCTCGCGCTCGCCCCACCAGGGCTTCGTCGCCTCCCGGCCGGCCCCCGACCCCGCCTGACCCCGGCGGGCGGTCAGCCGACCGAGCGGGCCTTGTCGATCAGAGTGACCAGCTCGGCGACCATCGGGTCCTCCGAGCTTCCCGACAGGCGCTCGGCGTGCTCGCGCAGCGCCGGCAGGTCCAGGCCGAACGCCTTCCTGTCGCGCAGGTAGACCGCGAAGGCCGCGACCACCACGTCCACCTGCAGCCGGATCGGCGTGCCGGTCCAGATCGAGGGCTTCAGCTCGTCGGCCCGCAGCGACTTGCCGGCCTCGGAGGCCGCGCGGGTGTCGGGGTCCTGCCAGCGCACGGTCGCCTGGGCGAGCTGGCCCCGCGCGCCCGGCTTGAGGTGCAGGGCGTACAGGGCCGTGACCGAGTGGCCGGGGCCGATCTCGCCGCCGTCGCGGCTGTCGTCACGGAACTCCTCGGCCGACATCGCGCGGTTCTCGTAGCCGATGAGCTGGTAGCTCTCCACGACCGAGGGGTTGAAGACGACCTGCGCCTTGGCGTCGCGGGCCCGTACCTCGATGGTGGCCGGGAGCTGGGTGGTGAAGACCTTCTCGGCCTCCTGCTCGGAGTCCACGTAGACGGCCATGCCGTCGCCGTTGTCGGCCAGCTGCTCCATCAGCTCGTCGCCGTAGTCGCGGCCGACGCCGACGGTGAGCAGCGTGACCTGCTTGCCCGCGTACTCCTTGACCTGCTCCACGATGGACCGCCACTCGGTGTCGCCCTGGTTGGCCAGGCCGTCGGAGAGCAGGACGACCCGGTTCGTGGCGGCGGCCCGGAACGCCTGCGACGCCTCCCGGTACCCGGTCAGGACGCCGCTCTGCAGGTTCGTGCCGCCGGCGGTGTCCAGCTCGTCCACCGCGGCGTGGAGCTGGCTCCTGGCGGTGAGCGGCGTCATGGAGGCCAGCACCTCCGCCTCGTCGCTGAACGCCACGAGCGACACCTGGTCGCCGGGCGCGAGCTGGTCGAGCAGCTTGTGCAGGGCCGACTTGACCAGGTCGAGGCGGCCGGTCTCGGCCATCGAGCCGGAGACGTCGACCACGAACGTGAGGTTGGCCGGGCGGCGCGCGGCCGAGTCGGAGGCGCGGGTCTGCAGGCCCACGCGGAGCACGGCCTCGTCGCGGCCGGGCAGCCGGGCGCCGTCCACGTGCACGGCGAAGCCGTCGTCGGAGGGCTGCGCGTAGTCCTGCCCGAAGGCGTTGACCCACTCCTCGGGGCGGATCTCGCCGGGCGCGGGCCAGCGCCCTTCCTGGAGCGTACGGCGGGCGTAGCCGTACGAGGCGGTGTCCACGTCCAGGGCGAAGGTGGAGATCTGCGCCTTGGTCGTGTCCTGCTCGGATTCCTGGGTGCCGGCCGGGGACGCGCTCGGCGCGGGTTGACGCTGCGTGTCGGACAGGGGGGCCCGCGCGGCGCTGCCGGTGGACGATCCGCCGGAGCCGCCGCACGCGGCGAGTCCGAGAAGCGCGGCGAGCCCGACGCTGATGGCCAGGGGACGAATGGCTAAGGGGCGACATCTCATCACAACCACCTCCGCGTCCTATGACGGAGATCCGTGTGGCAGCGGCCGGGCCGGAGACGCAAGCGAGCGCAAACCGCGATCGTCACGTGATCAGTTGTGACACATCAGGATTGATGAGATGGGCGGGGATGAGCGGCGCGGACGGTCGCGCGGGCCCGGAGGAGGCCGCCGTCGCCCCGCCGTTACCGGCCGTCGCCCGGTCGTCATCGACCTTCGCCCGTCGGCCGGTCGCGTCACCAGTGCAGCAGGAGCAGTTCGGCGGAGAAGCCGGGCCCCAGGGCCATCAGGACGGCGGGGCGCCCGGGGTGCCCGCGGGTCTCCTGGAGCACGTGGAGCACCGAGACCGACGACAGGTTCCCGTACGTCCGCAGCGACCGCCAGGTCACGTCCAGGGCCCTGGGATCGAGATCGAGGCTCTGCACGATCTTGTCGATGACCTTGGGGCCGCCGGGGTGGCAGATCCACGTCGGCACCTGGTCGGGGGTCAGGCCGTAGTCGGCCAGGAAGGCCCTGATGTCGTCGGCCAGCACCTGGTCCACGAAGTGGGTGAGGTCGGCGTCGAGCACGATGTGGAAGCCGTGGTCGCCCACCTCCCATCCCATCAGGTGCTCGGTGTCGGGGTAGAGCCTGCTGCGGGTGGCGACGACCTCGGGGCCCCGGCCGCGCCCGGTGGCCACGACGGCCGCCGCGCCGTCCCCGAACAGGCCGCTGGCGATCATGTTGGCGATCGAGGAGTCGTCGCGCTGGATGGTCAGCGAGCACAGCTCCACGCAGACCAGCACGGCGGCGTGGTCCGGCCAGCCGCGCAGATAGTCGTGCAGGCGCGACAGGCCCGAGGCCCCGGCGGCGCAGCCGAGGCCGAACACGGGCACCCGCTTGACGTCGCCGCGCAGCCCGAGGCGCTGGGCGAGCCTGGCGTCCAGCGAGGGCGTGGCCAGGCCGGTGGTCGAGCAGAACAGCAGGTGGTCGATCTTCCCCGGCGGCACGTCGGCCTTTTCGAGGGCGCCTCGGACGGCCTGTTCGCCCAGGTCGAGGGCGATCTCGACGTACATGGCGTTGGCGCGGGCGAAGGAGTCGAGCTTGGTGTAGCCGTCCAGCGGGAGTGCGAGGTTGCGGCCCACGACGCCGGTGGCCGCGTGGAAGCGCCGCAGCAACTCCTCGTCGCAGTCCGTCAGACGGGAGAACGCTTCGGTGATCTCCGCCTGCTCGTAGCGGTGATCGGGGAAAACGGTCTCTACCCCCGAAATATGCATATATCACTCCTGCCGCAGGGAGCGGAGCGCTAACCTGCTCGCGCCGGATATGGGCGGTTAATATGCGGATGTGCCGCTTCCGTCCTCCGGCCGACCGCCCTCGACCCCCGCCGCCCCGCTTCGGGCCTCCGCCCGGCCGCCGGTTCCGGTTCCGCTGCCGGTTCCCGCCCTGTTGCCCACGGTCGCCGTGCTGGCCTTCGACGGGATGGCGCCGTTCGAGCTGGGGTGCGTCGTGGAGTTCTTCGGGCTGCCCCGGCCCGAGCTGGACGTCCCCTGGTACGACCTCAAGGTGTGCGCCGAGACCGCCGAGCCGCTGCGCGTGGTCGGCGGGTTCACCATGCAGGCCGCGCACGGGCTCGACGTGCTGGCCGGGGCCGGGACGGTGATCGTGCCCGGCGTGGCCGACGTCCGGGGCGAGGTCTCGGGCGAGCTGGTCGAGGCGCTGCGCCTGGCCCACGGCCGGGGCGCCCGGATGGTGTCGATCTGCTCCGGCGCGTTCGCGCTGGCCGCCGCCGGCCTCCTGGACGGCCGCGAGGCCACCACCCACTGGAGGTACGCCGACCTGCTCCAGCGGCGCTTCCCCGCCGTCCGCGTCAACCCCTCGGTCCTGTACGTGGACGGCGGCGACGTGCTGACCAGCGCGGGCAGCGCCGCCGGCCTCGACCTGCTCGTCCACCTGGTGCGCAACGACCACGGGCCGAACGTGGCCAACGCGGTCGCCCGCCGCCTGGTCGTCCCGCCGCACCGGGAGGGCGGTCAGGCCCAGTTCATCGAGGCCGCCGTCACGCCCGTGGCCGACGACGGCGGCGTGGCCAGGGCGATGGGGTGGGCGCTCGACCACCTGGCCGAGCCGATCGGCGTGGCGGACCTGGCCGCGGTGGCGCACATGTCGCAACGCTCGTTCATCAGGCACTTCAAGCGGCAGACCGGGACCAGCCCGCTGCGGTGGGTGATCTCGCAGCGGGTGGCGGCGAGCCTGCCGATGCTGGAGACGACGGCGGTGCCGGTGGAGGAGATCGGGGCGGCGGTCGGGTTCGAGAGCCCGGCGACGTTCCGCCACCACTTCACCCGCGCGATGCGCACCTCACCCTCCGCCTACCGCCGCGCCTTCGGCCCCTGACTCACCCCGTCGCCGTCTGGCCGGGGCGGGGGAGCAGGCCGTCCACCAGGGCGCGCAACCCCAGCTCGTAGGTGTCCTCGGCGGTGAGCTCGGCCCAGCGGCCGCCCAGTTCGGCCAGGCGGGGCAGGGCGGCCGGGTCGAGGCCGGCGAAGACCTGGTCGCGGTAGGTCGGCCCGCCCTCCTCGCGCCTGCGCCCGGCCGCCGCGCGGACGGCGATCTCGCCCGCCGTGTAGTGCCAGATGATCCGGTAGAGGTGCACGGCGCGCTCGGCCGTCAGGCCCGCGCCGAGGGCCGCGTCGATGATCTTCTCCGGGTACCACAGCGCGCCGACCGCGAGCAGGTCGTCGGCGCGCAGCACGTCCACCGCCCAGGGGCAGCCGGCCACCGCGTCGCGCATGGCCAGGGCCACCACGACCACCCGGTCGCGCGGGTCGGCGGGCAGGTCGGGGCGCGGCAGCCCGGCCGCGTACTCGTCGAGCAGGAGCAGCAGCAGCTCCTCCTTGTCGCGGACGTGGTGGTAGAGCGCCATCGGCGTGCTGCCGACCTCCTTGGCCAGCCTGCGCATGGTCAGCCCGCCGACGCCGTCGGCCTCGATGACCCGGTGCGCCGCTGCCACGATGTCCGCCCGCGAGATCCGGGGCGGCCTTCCAGTGCGTGCGGGCATGTCGTCATGTTACTTTCTATACATGTATAAAAAGACATCTCCCTGGACGGCGGTGGTGGTCCTGGCGTTCGCCGTCGCCGTCGGGTCACTCCAGATGACCGTCGTCGTCCCGATGCTCCCGCTGCTCCAGAGGCAGTTCGGCGCGTCACCCACCTCCGTCTCCTGGACGCTCACCGCCGGCCTGCTGTCCGGCGCGGTCGCGATCCCGCTGCTGTCCCGGCTCGGCGACATGTACGGCCGCCGCGCCGTCGCCCTGTCCGCGCTCGCCCTGCTCGTGGCCGGTGCGGCGGTCGCCGCGCTGTCCGGCGCGCTCGGCGCGGTCGTCGCCGGACGGGTGCTCCAGGGCGTGTCCGCCGCGCTGCTCCCGCTGGCCATGGGGCTGGCCAGGCAGGCGGTCCCCGCCCACCGGCTGGCCACGGCGATCGGCGTGCTGAGCGCCACGATCGGCGTGGGCAGCGGCGGCGGCATGATCCTGGCCGGGCTGGTCGGCGGCGACCACCGGGCCATGTTCTGGATCCTGGCGGCGCTGGGCGCGCTGAGCTTCGCGCTGGTGGCGGCGCTGGTGCGGGAGGCCGTGCCGGCCGGGCGGGCGGGGCGTCCCGACCTGGTGGGGGCCGTGCTCGTCGCCGGCTGGCTGGTCTGCCTGCTGCTCGCGATCAGCAAGGGCGGCGCCTGGGGCTGGACGTCGCCGCCGACGTTGGGCCTGCTCGCGGGGGCGGTCGTGCTCGCGGTGGCGTGGGTGGTCACGGCCCGGCGCACCGCCTCGCCGCTGATCGAGATCCCCATGCTGCTGCACCGGGGCACGGTGGGGGCCACGGTGGCCTCGTTCCTCATCGGGTTCGCGCTGTTCGGGGCGATCACCACGCTGTCGGCGGTCGCCCAGGGCACCCTCGGGGCCTCGGTGCTGCAGGTGGGGCTGTATCTGCTGCCGACCACGGTGCTGATGCTCGCCGTCTCGATGCTGGCCGGGCCGCTGATGCGGCGCTTCCCGGCCGCGGCGCTGGTCTCCGGCGGCTCCGCGCTGGTCACCGCCGCCGCGGTGTGGCTGGTGGTCTTCCGCGACACCGCCGCCGACCTGTACGGGGCCGCCGCCGTCCTGGGCCTCGGCGTCGGCCTGGTGTACGCGGCGCTCGGCACGATGGCCGTCGAGCACGTCGAACCGGCCAAGACCGCCGCGGCCGGAGGCGTGAACGCGCTGGTCAGGGTCGTGGGCAGCAGCCTGGCCGGAGCCGTCGGCGCGGCCGTGTCGGCCGCCGGGGGAGCGGGCTGGAGCTTCGGCGTCGCCGCCGGGGCCGCCCTGCTGGCCGCCGTGTTCGCGGCCGTCCACCGGGCGAGGGCGGTGGCGTGGGCATGAGCGAGGAACAGCGCCTGATCGCGTGGGGCGACGAACTGGTGAAGCTGCACGACGGCTTCCGGCGGGAGCTGGCGCGCCTGCGGGCCGGCGGCGAGGGGTTCGACCTGCGCACGCACTGCCTGGCCTTCTGCGCCGCCCTGCACGCCCACCACGAGGGCGAGGACGCGGTGCTGTTCCCGCACCTGGCCGCCGAGCGTCCCGAGCTGGCCGACGTCCTGGCCCGGCTGGGGGCCGAGCACCGCGTGGTGGCCCGGCTGGTCGCCCGCGTCCGCGACCTGGCCGGCACGGACGCGAGCGCGGGCGACGAGCTCGACCGGCTGGCCGCCGAGCTGGAGGCCCACCTGGACTACGAGGAGGAACAGCTCGTCCCGCTGCTGAACGGCATGACCTCGATGCCCGAGAACCTCTGAGCCCGCCGCCCGTCGTCAGCGGGCGACAGGCGGGTTGAAGCGGTGGAGTTCCGGCGGGGTCCAGCCCGCCCCGACCGTGCCGTCCACCTCCGTGTACGCGGTCAGCTCGAACCGCACCGACCGCTGCTCCGCGGCCCAGTCCACCTCCGCCCGGCCGGTCAGGTGGAGGGTGCGGCCGGCGTCCCAGTCGACGAACAGCAGCCCGGCGGCCGGGTCGAGCTCCAGGTTGCCGAGCGTCATGTACATCGAGTTGCCGACGTAGTCCGGGAACTCCAGCGACCCCGGCCCGGTCACCCGGACGAACCCCGGGTTGCCGCCCCGGTGGGAGACGTCGGCCCCCAGGCCCGCGGCGCGGGTGGCGATGAAGAACGTGTCGGCCCGCTCGATCCACTCGACGTGGCCCGGCGCGAGCCGCGTCCCGCCGCCGACGACCTCCGGGACGCCGGGCGCGGCGGTGGGCTCGCGCGCCTGGATGTACTTGGGGCAGTTGGAGTACACCTGCTCCGTCCAGATCACCAGGCCGCCGCCCGCCTGGACGGCGGTGCCGTTCACGCGCATCCGGCGCCGGGTGTGCGGCTCGATGGCCAGCAGCCCGATGTCGCGTTCCGCCGTGAACAGGCCGCGCAGCGGCGCCGCGGGCAGGGCGCGGACGGTGATCGTGCGGTCGTCGTCGGCGTCGGCGAACCCCGGCTGCCCGGTCAGCACGTCGGCCCACACCTGGCCGAGGTCGTCGGCCGCGCCCGCGACCAGCAGGTGCTGGGCCCGCAGGAACGCGGCGGCCACCTCGGGGATCTCGGGACGGGTGCGCGAGCTGCCGAACGCGCCCGGCGTCCGCACCCCGGCGCGCGCCTGGACGGCGATCTCCCCCGGATGTCTCATTTAGAAGAATCCGCAGGTGGGAGCGCCGGCCGTGGGAGCGGGACGGTCGCCCGCGGCGCCGGGGGCGGAGATCTCCAGCCGGATGCCGTCGGGGTCCTCGAAGAACACGCCGCCGGAGGAGGCGCCCTCGCCGTGCGGGACCACGCCGTCGTGGTGCAGCTTCGCGCCGATCTCCCTGATGACCTGCTCGGCCCTGCGCACCGCGTCGAGGTCCTCGACCTGGAAGGACAGGTGGTGCAGGCCGGGCAGGGCGGTGGGGAAGCGGCCGTCGCTCTGCTGCCAGAGCGTGACGACGAGCTTGCTGTCCTGGGCGAGGAGGGCGTAGCGGCGGCCGTCCTCGGCGGACTCGTGGGCGACGGTGAAGCCGAAGACGCGGCCGTAGAACTCCTTCGACCTGTCGAGGTCGGTGACGTTGAGCCCGACGTGCCCGGTCCGGAATGACATACGACTCTCCTCGTCTAACGGTTGCACGACTGCTTGGCCGTTAGAAATTAATATAACGGCAAAAATGGGTCGTTGGCGTTAGAGAGGGCTATTTCTTGTGTTCCCGGTAGTGCCGCGCCGCCCGCGCGCGGTTGCCGCACGCCGGTGAGCACCACTCCTGGCGCGGGTGCTCCTTGACGAAATAGAGCACGCAGCGCGGGGCCCCGCAGGTGCGGAGCAGGACGCGGTCGGGGCCGGCCAGGAACTCCACGGCCGCGACGGCGAGCCGCCCCCGCAGGCGCGTGGACGGGTTCGCCTTGGTCGCGGGGGCCATGGTCAGCGCCGGCTCGCCGGTCCACGACAGCTGCGGGGCCGTGGGGGCGGCCAGGGCGGTCGCGTTGACCAGGGCCAGCGACTCGGCGAAACCGGGCAGGGTGGCCGCGTCCGCGGCGCTCGGCGGCTCCGGGGCGATCGCCCTGGCCAGCAGCGCCCGGACGGCCTGGCGCAGCCGTACGGTCTGCTCGCGCAACTCCTCCGTGGCGGTGAATCCGGGCGGCAGGTCCAGGTCGGCCGCGTGCTCGCGGAGCCATTCGGTCATCGCGGCGGCGTCGCGCAGCCGGTCGACGGGCCCGGAGCGGTCGGCTCTGACCGTGCCGGCGAACTCCATGGTCAGCGTGGTGGACATCTCTCCAATCTAACGCCTGCTCGATCGGGTGGCCGTTAGGTAAAGAATTGCTTCTACAGAAAGATTGCGTGATCAGAAAAAATGCGTACTCTGAAAGAGTGACCGGATTGAGGGAACGGAAGAAGCAGGCGACCCGCGAGGCGCTGATGGACGCGGCGCTCAAGCTGGCCTTGGAGCGCGGGCTGGAGAACGTCCGGGTGGAGGACGTCGCCGAGCTGGTCGGCGTGTCGCCGCGCACGTTCAACAACTACTTCTCCAGCAAGTACGAGGCCCTCGCCGCCCGCCACACCGACCGCGTCCGGCGGACGGTGGCCGTGCTGCGCGCCCGCCCGGCGGCCGAGCCGCTGTGGGAGGCGCTGATCGCGGCCGTCGCCGAGCCCTGGGAACACGCCTTGACCAGCCCGGGGCCGCCCGACGCCGACCGGCTGGCCCTCACCAGGCTGCTGGCCGAGGAGCCGGCGTTGCGCGCCGAGGCGCTGAAGGCCCAGTTCGCGGCCGACGGCGAGCTGGCCGCGGCCGTGGCCGAGCGCACGGGCACCGATCCGGACGAAGACCTCTACCCGCACCTGGTGGCGGCCACGGTGAGCGCCGCCGTGCAGGTGGCCGTCGGCCACTGGCTGCGCTCCGACCCGCCCGTCCCGCTGGTGCCGGTGCTGCGTGAGGCGCTGCACCGGCTGGCCGCGGGGCTGCCCGCCCCCCACCCCAGAACCGAAGGAGAGACCCCATGACCTCGACAGACGCCGCGGTCGCGGACGTCGTCATCGCCGGCGCCGGGCCCAACGGCCTGATGCTGGCCTGCGAGCTCAGCCTGGCCGGAGTCCGGCCCGTCGTGCTCGAACGCCTGCCCGCCCGCAGCGACCGGCCCAAGGCCAACGGCATCATCGGCCAGGTCGTCGGCCTGCTGCACCAGCGCGGGCTCGCCGCGGCGCCTGCGCCGGTGCCCGCGTTCGTCTTCGGCGCCATGCCGCTCGACCTGGCCGGGCTCGACGGCAACCCGCTGCGGGCGCTGCCCGTCCGGCAGCCGGAGCTGGAGGAGCTGTTCGAGCGGCGGGCCGCCGAGCTGGGCGTGCAGATCCGGCGCGGCCGCGAGCTGACCGGCTTCGAGCAGGACGCCGAGGGCGTCACGCTCGCGGTGACGGGCCCCGAAGGCCCCTTCGAGCTGCGGACGCGCTACCTGGTGGGCTGCGACGGCGCACACAGCCTGGTCAGGAAGCGGGCCGGCATCGGCTTCCCGGGGGTGAGCGCGCCCGACGTCGTCAGCCGCACGGCCCACGTCACCGTGCCGGGAGCGGCCGTGCGGCCCGGCACGGCCGAGATGGAGGTGCCCGGCCACGGCACGTTCGCGCTCTACACCTGGCACCGGACTGAGCGCGGCGCGTACGCGATGCTGCCCACGGGGCCGGGCGAGCTCTCGGTCACCGCGATGGAGTGGGGCGGCGAGGTCCCCGGCGACGACGTGCCGATGACGATCGGCGAGCTGCGCGCGAGCCTGGCCCGCGTGCTCGGGGCCGACCTGCCGCTCGCCCCGCCCACCGGCGAGGGCCCCCACCTGCTCCGGCGGCTGAACGGCCGCGAGACCCGGGTGGCCGACCGCTACCGGGCGGGCCGCGTCCTGGTGGCCGGCGACGCCGCCCACGTGCACTCGGCCATGGGCGCCCCCGGGCTCAACCTCGGCCTCCAGGACGCCGCCAACCTGGCCTGGAAGCTGGCCGCCGAGCTCCAGGGCTGGGCGCCCGAGGGGCTGCTCGACACCTACGACGCCGAGCGCAGGCCCGCCGCCGAGCGGGTGGCCCTGCACTCCAGCGCCCAGCTCGCCCTGGCCGCGCCGGGCCCCGACGTGACCGCCCTGCGCACGCTGTTCGCCGAGCTGCTGGACGACGACGCCAACCGGCGGCGCGTCGCGGCGCTCATGGCGGGCTCCGACCTGCCCTACCCGACGCCCGGCAGCGGGCATCCCCTCGCCGGCCGGTTCCTGGCCGATCTGCCCGCCGAGCCCGCGTCCCGGGCCCGTCCGCTGCTGCTCGACCGCACCGGCGAGCTGCGCGTGCGGCACGAGCGGGTCGAGACGGTCACCGTGCCGTCGTGCCCGGCCGAGGCCGTGCTGGTCCGCCCCGACGGCTACGTGGCCTGGGCGGGCACGCCGGACGAGACGCTGACGCGGGCGCTAGAGACCTGGTTCGGCAAGGGTGTCGAGGTGGCGGCGTAGACAGCGGCGCATCAGGCCGGGCGTCATCCGCTCGGGGTGCAGCACGCCCTCGACCGTGAGCCCGTCGATCAGCGCGCACAGCCGTTCGGTCTCCACCTCGACGTCGGCGTCCAGGCGGCCGTGCGCGGCGATGCCCTCGATGATCCGGCCGACCAGGCGGCGCATGCCGTCGTACGCCTCGCGGGCCTGTGGCCGCAGCTCCGGCCGGGTGCGCGCGGCCGTCGTGAAGGCCAGCCAGACCGCCGCCTCCTCCAGTCGCGGCTCGTCCAGGGGCAGCAGCTCCGACAACATCTGCTCCACCAGCTCGGCCCGCTCCTCGCCGTTCCGCGCGGCGAGCAGCGGGCCGACGCGTTCCTCCAGACGCGCGCTGATCCGCTCGATCGAGGCGCGCATCGCGAAGGTCATCAGCTCGGTGTGCCCGGCGAAGTAGTGGCGGACCGAGCCGATGGCGAGCCCGGCCTCCTCCGCCACGTTCCGCAGCGACGCCTGCTCGAACCCGGCGCGGCGCACGACCCGGAACACGGCGTCGGCCACCTCGTCGCGGCGGGCCTCGGGATCCACGACTTTCGGCATGTTGTCCTTTATAGCACGGCCCTGCTAATTTATTTAGCATGGACGTGCTACTAATCGCCGCACTCGTCGTCTACTCCGTGGCCCGGCGCATGATCGGCCAGCCGCTCGTCGCCAAGGACGTGTACGCGCCGCCGGTCATCCTCATCGGCATCGGCCTCCACGGCCTGCTCGACCTGCGCCCCACCGCGCTCGACATCATGTGGCTGGCGGTCACCGCCCTGATCGGCGTCGCCTTCGGCGCAATGCGCGCGGCCACCACGCAGATCTTCCCCAAGGACAACGAGCTCTGGCAGCGCTACACCTGGCGGACGCTGGTCGTGTGGGTCGTGACGTTCGCGATCAGCTTTGGCGTGGGCGCGCTGGCGCTGGCCACCGGCATGCACGAGGAGGTGCGCTCGATCCCGCTGTCGATCGGCGTCGGCCTGCTCGGCGAGGCCCTGGTGATCCTGGCCAGGTCGCGGACGGCGGGCGTGCCGTTCAGGCGTTAGTCTGCGGTCAGAACAACATTCTGTGCACGAGGAGAGCCATGCCGGACAACCTCATCTTCCGCCTGCCGCCGACGTTCGAGACGATCGAGGAGGAGCGGCGGCACCGCAAGGAACGCCTCGCGGCGGCGCTGCGCATCTTCGGCAGGTTCGGGTTCGAGGAGGGCGTGGCCGGGCACATCACCGCCCGCGACCCCGAGCTGAGCGACCACTTCTGGGTCAACCCGTTCGGCATGTCGTTCAAGCACGTCAGGGTCAGCGACCTCATCCTGGTCAACCACGAGGGCCAGGTCGTCGAGGGCCGCTACCACGTCAACGAGGCCGCCTTCGCCATCCACTCGCAGGTGCACCAGGCCCGTCCCGACGTCGTCGCGGCCGCCCACAGCCACTCGATCCACGGCCGCGCCCTGTCGGCGCTCGGCCAGACCATCGAGCCCATCACCCAGGACGCCTGCGCCTTCTACCAGGACAACGCGCTGTTCGACGACTACACGGGCGTCGTGACCGACCTGGAGGAGGGCAAGCGCATCGCCGCGACGCTGGGCGGCAACAAGGCCCTCGTGCTGCGCAACCACGGCCTGCTGACCGTCGGCGACACGGTCGACGCGGCCGCCTGGTGGTTCATCACCATGGAACGCTCGGCCCAGGTGCAGCTCCTGGCCAAGGCCGCCGGGCAGGTCGTGCCCATCGAGCCCGACAACGCCGCGCTCACCCACCAGCAGATCGGCAACGACCTGGTCGGCTGGATCAACTACCAGCCGCTGCACGACCAGATCGTGCGCGAGCAGCCCGACCTGTTCGAGTAGGGGCTCTCAGGAGCTGCGGAAGGTGTGCCGGTAGGTCAGCGGCGCGACGCCGACGGCCGCGTGCAGGTGCTGCCGGAGCGAGACCGCCGTGCCGAAGCCGGAGCGCCTGGCCACCTCCTCCACGCCGAGGTCGGTGGTCTCCAGCAGCCGCCTGGCGTGGCGGACGCGGTGGCCGGAGAGCCATTTGGCCGGGCTCATCCCGGTCTCCTCGCGAAAGCGTCTGGTGAAGGTGCGCACGCTCATCCTGGCGTGGGCGGCCAGCACGGCCAGGTCGAGCGGGGCGTCGAGGTGGGCCAGCATCCAGTCGCGGGTCGCGGCGGTGCCGCCGGCGCCGTCGTGCGGCAGGGGGCGCTCGATGTACTGCGCCTGGCCGCCGTCCCGCCAGGGCGGCATCACGCAGCGGCGGGCGGCCCGGTTGGCCACCTCGGTGCCGTGGTCGCGCTTGATCACGTACAGGCACAGGTCGAGGCCCGCCGCGACGCCGGCCGAGGTCAGCACGTCGCCGTCGTCCACGAAGAGCACGTCGGGGTCCAGCTTGACCTGGGGGAACAGGGCGGCGAACCGGGCCGCCTCGCGCCAGTGCGTGGTGGCCGGACGGCCGTCCAGCAGGCCCGCCGCGGCCAGCACGAACGCGCCCGTGCAGATCGACATGACCCGCGGCCGGTCCTGCAGGGCCGCGCGCAGGGTGGCGGTGATCGTGCCGTCCTTCATTGCCCGTCCCGCGTGGATGCCGGGGACCAGCACCGTGTCGGCCGTGTCCAGCACGTCGAGGTCGTGGTCGGGCAGCACGGTGTAACCGGCCGTGCAGCGGACCGGCTCGCGGTCGGGGGAGCAGGTCACGACCTCGTAGAGCTTCTCGCCGTCCGGCGTCTCGGCCGACTGGAAGACCTGGCCGGGCACGCCGAGGTCGAGCGGGGCGAAGTGGTTCAGCACGACGACCGCGACACGATGGGCCATGGCCCGATTCTTGCACATATTGGCTTTCGGGCCACTCGCGCCGTCAAAATGCGATGAATCAGGATTGGCGCATGACGTTGAGCACCACCCCCGCCCCCACGCGGACCCGCCGGATCCACCGCGCCTGGTGGGTCGCGGCCGTGGCCTTCGTGGCCATCCTCGGCGCGGCCGGCTTCCGCGCCACCCCCGGCGTGCTGATCACCCCGCTGCACGACGAGTTCGGCTGGAGCACGGGCACGATCTCGCTGGCCGTGTCGATCAACCTGGTGCTCTACGGGATGACCGCGCCCTTCGCCGCCGCGCTGATGGACCGCTTCGGCATGCGCCGCGTGGTGTCGCTGGCCCTGCTGCTGGTCGCGGTGGGCAGCGGGCTCACCGTGATCATGACGGCGAGCTGGCACCTGCTGCTGTTCTGGGGCGTGTTCATCGGGCTCGGCACCGGGTCGATGGCGCTGGTGTTCGCCGCCACGGTGACCGACCGCTGGTTCGTCCGGCACCGGGGGCTGGTCACCGGCATCCTGACCGCGGCGGGCGCGACGGGGCAGCTCGTCTTCCTGCCCGTGCTGGCCTGGCTCGCCGAGGGGCCGGGCTGGCGGGCGGCCTCCCTGACGGTGGCGGGCGCCGCGCTCGCGGTGGTGCCGTTCGTCTGGTGGCTGCTGCGCGACCACCCCGAGGAGGTGGGCACGACGGCGCTCGGCGCCGAGACGGGCGCCGTACGGACCAGGCCGGCCGGCGGGAACGCGGCGGCGCGGGCGCTGACGGTGCTGCGCTCGGCCGCGCGCACGCGGCCCTTCTGGTTCCTCGCCGGCGGCTTCGCGATCTGCGGCATGAGCACGAACGGCCTGGTCGGCACGCACTTCATCCCCGCCGCGCACGACCACGGCATGGCCGAGCCGGTCGCCGCCGGCCTGCTCGCGATCATCGGGATCTTCGACATCGCCGGGACGGTCGCCTCCGGCTGGCTCAGCGACAAGGTCAACCCCAAGCTGCTGCTCGGCGTCTACTACGGCCTGCGCGGCCTGTCGCTGATGCTGCTGCCCGGCCTGTTCGCGGCCACCACCGAGCCCAGCATGCTGATCTTCATCGTGTTCTACGGCCTGGACTGGGTGGCCACCGTGCCCCCGACCGTCGCCCTGTGCCGCCAGATCTACGGCCAGGACGGCGCGGTCGTGTTCGGCTGGGTGTTCGCCTCGCACCAGGTGGGCGCCGCCGTCGCCGCCGTGGGCGCCGGCCTGACCCGCGACCACCTCGGCGCCTACGACCTGGCCTGGTACGCCGCCGGCGCCCTCTGTCTGCTGGCCGCGGGAATGTCCCTGGCCATCCGGCATGCTAGACGGTGATGAACGAGACCGAACTGATGGTCCTCCCCCTCGTGGTCAGGATCGAGAGGGCCGCTCCCCCCGAGCGCACCGACGCGCTGGAGGCCGCCGCCATGGCCGTGCTGAGCCTGCTGGACGACCCGGGGGAGTGGGCCGCCGAGCTGCACGCCTGGCAGTCCACCGGCAAGATCCGCAAGGTGGTGCGGCGCGCCAGGGGCGCCGAGTGGCGCAGGGCCGCCGCGCTCCCCGGCCGCACGGTCGAGCACCGCACGGCGCAGGTGCGGGTGCACCCGCCCGTCCCGCTCGACGCCTGGCCCAAGGACCTGGCCCGGCTCCAGGTGGGCGGCACCGAGCTGAGCGACGCCGCCGAGCCCGGCGACCCGCCCGCCGGCCCGCCGGTCCTGTGGGAGAACCCCGTGCTGACCATGTCGGCGGGCAAGGCCATGGCCCAGGCCGGGCACGCCGCGCAGCTCGCCTGGTGGGCCAGCGACGAGGCCGAGCGGGCCGCCTGGCGGGCGGACGGCCTGGCGGTCTCCGTGCGCGCCGCGCCCGGCAGGGACGACTTCGACGCCAAGGTGGCCGCCGGGCTGCCCGTGGTGCGCGACGCCGGGTTCACCGAGATCGAGCCGGGTTCGTGCACGTTCGTCGCCGAGGCGCCCTGGCTCCTGGGACGGGTCGCTAGATCGTGAAGACGTCGGCCAGCACGCCGCCCGCCGGGGTGATCCGGGCGGGCGACGGGCTGTCGTAGACGACCATGAGCCGCCCGTCGGGCAGCACGGCCAGCCCCTCCGGATGGTCGTCGCCGACGCCGTAGGGCAGCTCCAGGACCGTCTCCAGGTCGTGCGCGGGCACCAGCCCGCCGCCCTGCCGCTCCCGCCAGCGCACGACCCGGACCGGGCCGTCCAGGCTCATCGTGGGCCCGGTGAGCAGCAGCAGGTCGCCGCCGTGCGGGCACATGTCCCGCACGCCCAGCCCGCCGAGGTCGAGGAAGTGCTTGCGGTACGGCCCGTCCAGCCGTAACCGGCCGCCGCCGTCGTCCACCGGACGGATCTCCAGCACCACCGCCCAGCCGCGCAGCACCGGCCCGCGCAGCCCCAGGTAGACCCGCTCGCCCACGACCGCGATGCCCTCGATGTCGAGCCCGTTGTCCTTGCCCGGCAGCGCCAGGAACGGCGCCAGATGGCGGTCGCCGGACAGCATGGCGGCGACGTTGCGCTCGCCGGACAGGATCGCGCCGGGCAGCGGACGCTCGCCGGTCGCGTCCAGCGGCAGGCGGACCAGGATGAACCGGTTCTCCTCGCGGACGACCGTGCCCAGCCGCCTGATCGACTTCTCCGGGCTGCCCGGCTTGGCCTTGCGGCGCTTGAGGCTGTGCGAGCCGACCGCCCACAGATGGCCGTCGGCCCTGGCCAGGCCCTCGATGTCGGCCTCGTCGAAGCGTCCGGCGGGCAGGTCCACGTAGTCGGCCAGGAAGAAGGAGCGCTCGTCGCCGAAGTGGTCGCCGGTCCAGGCGAGCCGCTCGACGGTGGCGGTCTCGTCGCCGGCCACCCACAGTCCCGACGGCTCCCACCTGATCGCGGAGAGATTCGTGTGCGTCTGGGCGAACCGGGAGTCCTCGCCGAACCGCAGTTCCACCTGTTCCACCCCGCCATGATTGCACTTCGGTCGCTTCACACACGCAATGGCGGGATATGTCGTACGCTCCCGTCGTGCTCCATGGGGAAGATGAGACCGAGGGTTCACGAGTGAGAACCACAGACCGCCCTGCGAACCCTGTTTCACCGCCCAGGCGCTCCCGCATCGGCGATGTCCGGATGCGGTCGATATATCGGGGGCTCGCCGTCGTGGCGGCCGTGGCGGTCGGCGCCACGGTGATCGTCCTGGCGCTCCCGTCCGGGCCGGACGAGGTCGTGGCGGGGCCGGTAACCGCGCCGCCGGCCGCACCCGCCTCGTCCGCACCCGCCTCATCCGGGCCGGCCCCGACGACGTCGGCCACCCCCACGCCGACGTCGTCCTCCACGCCGACGTCCTCCCTCACGCCGACCCCGACGCCGTCGCCGGGCTCCTCGCTCGCGCCCGGCTACACCGCCATGCAGGCCCTGTACGCCGACCCGCGGGTGCCCCGCCTGACCGGCCGCGTCAAGCGGATGGCCCTGCCCCGGCCGGCCAAACGGCTGGTGAAGGACCGGCGCACCGGCCTGGCCGTGCCCCGGCTGGGCAAGCCGTGGAAGACGCACGGGGCGGCGCCGTTCACCAGCAAGCAGGTGCTGCCGGCGGTGCGCGGCGGCAGGCTGCGCGGCATGCTGGTGACCTGCCCGCTGCCGATCATGGAGCAGAAGTCGCCGCGCGACACGGCGCTGCTGGCCGCGCGCTGGACGCTCAACCACCACCCCAAGGGCTCCAAGATCAGTTGGCTCGCCTCGCAACGTGTCAAAACCGGATGGATGCTCGTATACCGCGTCAAATACGGCAAACATTCCTCCCGAGCGGCCGTCGTGGTGATGGACGGGGGAATGAGCAAGCCAGGACTTGCGTTCGTCACAGTGCCTGACTCGCAGAGAAAGCGTTGGCGTGATATTGGCCGCGTCGTCTCAGGAGTGCGTGTTCTAGGCTAGAAAGATCATGTATGCGGCGATGTGGGGGAGTGACGCCGTGGAACGCTCTGGACCGCCGCAGGCACCGAACAAGGGCAAGGTCAAGCCGCCCTGGCGCTCGGAAGGCCTGCCCGGTTCGCCAGGCGGGCGGCCGAAGATCAACTGGTGGCGCTTCGTCGTCACCCTGCTCGTGGTGTACGCGGGCTTCTTCGTCGTCTCCTCCCTGGTCGACAACAACTCGGTCGAGACGATCTCCTACACCGAGTTCACCAAGCAGGTCGAGGCGAAGAACGTCAAGGACATCTACGCCCAGGGGCTGTCGGTCGAAGGCGACCTGAGGAGCTCGGCCAAGAACCCCGAGAGCAACGAGTCCTACACCAAGTTCCAGACCGAGATCCCCGCCTTCGCCAACACCGACCAGCTCGACCAGCAGCTCAAGTCGGCCCAGGTGGAGACCACGTCCAAGCCGCTGACCCGCGGCTTCTTCTCCAACCTGCTGCTGTCGCTGCTGCCCGTGCTGCTGCTGGCCGGCCTGTGGATCTGGGTCATGCGCCGCGGCGCCAGCATGATGGGCGGCGGCCTGAGCGGGCTCGGCAAGTCCAAGGCCGCCAAGCCGGTCGAGGCCCACAAGGTGCGCGTCACGTTCGACGACGTCGCCGGCATCGACGAGGTGGAGAACGAGCTCGTCGAGGTCGTCGACTACCTGAAGGACCCCGGCAAGTACCGCAGGCTGGGCGCCAAGCTGCCCAAGGGCGTGCTGCTCGCCGGCCCTCCCGGCACCGGCAAGACGCTGCTGGCCAGGGCCGTGGCGGGCGAGGCCAAGGTGCCGTACTTCTCGGCCAGCGCCTCCGAGTTCATCGAGATGATCGTCGGCGTGGGCGCCTCGCGCGTCCGCGACCTGTTCGAGGAGGCCCGCAAGGTCGCGCCCTCGATCGTGTTCATCGACGAGATCGACGCCATCGGACGGGCCCGCGGCGGCGCGGGCGGCATCGGCGGCCACGACGAGCGAGAGCAGACGCTGAACCAGATCCTCACCGAGATGGACGGCTTCTCCGGCGCCGAGGGCGTGATCGTCATCGGGGCCACCAACCGGCCCGAGATCCTCGACCCGGCGCTGCTGCGTCCCGGGCGCTTCGACCGCACGGTGCAGGTGGGCCTGCCCGACGCGGCAGGACGCACGGCCATCCTGGAGGTCCACTCGCGCGGCGTGCCGCTCGACGGCGAGGTCAGCCTCGACCGCATCGCCAAGACCACCCCCGGCATGACCGGCGCCGATCTGGCCAACCTGGTCAACGAGGCCGCACTCCTCGCCGCCAAGCGCGGCAAGGAGAAGGTCGACATGTCCGACTTCGCGGACGCGCTTGAGAAGCTCCAGCTCGGCGCCGCCCGCAGCATCGTGATGCCGGAGGAGGAGCGCACCCGCACCGCCTTCCACGAGGCCGGGCACGCCCTGCTCGGCATGCTCCAGCCCGGCGCCGACCCGGTCAGGAAGATCTCGATCATCCCCCGCGGCCGGGCGCTCGGCGTCACGCTGTCCACCCCCGACACCGACCGCTACGCCTACGACGAGCCGTACCTGCGCGGGCGCATCACCGGCGCGCTCGGCGGCATGGCGGCCGAGCAGGTCGTCTACGGCATCATCACCACCGGCGCCGAGAACGACCTCGAACAGGTCACCATGATCGCGCGCGGCATGGTGGGCCGCTGGGGCATGTCGGAGAAGATCGGCCCGCTGACCATCCTGCCCAACGACGGCTCCTCGCCGCAGGCGTCGCCGGCCACGCTGGCCACCGTCGACGAGGAGGCGCGGCGCATCGTGGACGAGTGCTACGAGCGCGCCGTCCAGGTGCTCACTGAGAACCGCGAACGGCTCGACGGCATCGTGGCGGCCCTGCTCGAACACGAGACGCTCGACGAGGCGAGCGCGTACGCCGCCGCCGGCCTGGCCAGCGGCAGCAAGCAGCCCGCCCTCGACTGAGCCCCGCGGGAGACCCGCCTTTCCCGAGACTTAGGGGAACCCCGGCCTTGCCTCGATCACGGCCGGGGAACGTCTCCCGCGACTCGGATCGGGGGACTGCCTTGACACTGAATGACGAGCTTCTCACCCAGCTCGGCGACTCAGGCGTAGACCAGATCGCCGGCATGCTCGGCACCGACACGGCCACGGCGCGCAAGGTCGTCGAGGCCGTGGCCGGCACCGTCATCGGCGGCATGGCCCGCAACGCCGAGCACCCCGACGGCGCCGAGGCCCTGCGCGGCGCCCTCGACGACCACGTCGACGCCGACCCCTTCAACGGCGACGTGGCCTCCCTGACCCGCGACGGCCACAGCATCCTCGGCCACGTCCTCGGCGGCCAGGGCACCGAACGGGCCGCGGCCGGGCTCTCGCAACTGGCCGGCGTCAGTTCCGGCACCATCATGCGGCTGCTCCCGCTGATCGCCCCCATGGTCATGTCCCTCCTGGCCGGCCGCGCCGCCAAGGCCAACATGGACGCCTCCGCCCTGGCCGCCGACCTGCGCGAGGAGCACGCCTCGCTGCCCGGTGGCCTCGGCCACCTGCTCGACGGCCTGCTGAGCGGCATCTTCGGCGGCACCGTCCCGGCACAGGGCGGCCCGTACGACCCGGCCGACCGGCAGCCCGCGAGGGGCACCCCCAACCACGACTGGTGACCGCGCGGGCCTTCGGTAAGCTGGGACGGTGATCGTTCTGGCCTCTGCCTCGCCCACCCGCCTCACCGTTCTGCGCAACGCCGGCCTCGACCCCAAGGTGATCGTCTCCGGGGTCGACGAGGACGCCTTCTCCGCGCACTCGCCGGCGGCGCTCAGCCTCGTCCTGGCCAAGGCCAAGGCACAGGCCGTCGCGAGCGGGCTGGAGGAGGGGCTGGTCATCGGCTGCGACTCGATCCTCGAACTCGACGGCCGCCCCTACGGCAAGCCCGGCACCCCCGAGGAGGCCGTCGAGCGCTGGCGCATCATGCGCGGGCGCACCGGCCGCCTGGTGACCGGCCACTGCGTGATCGACGTGCCGGCCGGCCGGCAGGCGGCGCAGGTGGCCACCACCGTGGTGCGCTTCGGCCAGCCGTCGGAGGAGGAGATCGCCGCCTACGTCGCCACCGGCGAGCCGCTCGGCCTGGCCGGCGGGTTCAGCATCGAGGGGCGCGGCGGCTGGTTCGTCGAGGGCATCGAGGGCGACCACGGCAACGTGCTCGGGGTGTCCCTGCCGCTGCTGCGCGAGCTGTTCGACGAGCTGGGTTACGCGGTCACGTCGTTCTGGCGCTAGCCTGCCGGGCATGCGATCTCTGCGCGACTTCGCCGCCGGCGTCGGCTTCTTCTTCCAGGGTCTCGGATGGGTGTCGCGGCACGGCCGGTGGTGGCTGTTCGGGCTGATCCCGGCGGTGATCGCGTTCGCCGTCTACGTGGCGGCGCTGATCCTGCTCGGCACCCACGCGCGCGAGGTGGCCGAGTTCTTCACCCCGTTCGCCGACTCGTGGAGCTGGGCCGACCTGTTCCGCACGCTGGTCGGCATCGCGATCTTCCTCGGCGGGCTGGCGCTGGCGGTGCTGACGTTCACGGCGCTGACGCTGGCGATCGGCGAGCCGTTCTACGAACGGCTCTCGGCCGAGGCCGACCCGCTGCCCGGCGCGGTGGAGCAGCCGTGGTGGCGTACGCTGCCCCGCTCGATCAGGGACAGCCTGATCACCCTGTTCTACGTGCTGCTGTTCACCGTGCCGCTGTTCTTCCTGGGGTTTGTGCCGGTGATCGGCCAGACGGTGGTGCCCGTGGTCGGCGCCTTCGTCTCCGGATTCTTCCTGACGGTCGAGCTGACCACGCTGGCCCTCGAAAGGCGGGGGGTGGCCAGGAAGGAACGGTTCGCGCTGCTGCGCCGGAACATGGCGACCACGCTGGGGTTCGGGGTGGTGGGGTTCCTGCTGTTCCTGGTGCCGTTCGTGGCGGTGGTGGCCATGCCGGCCGCGGTGGCCGGCGCCGCCCTCCTCGTACGCGCCCGCACAACCCCCACCCCACCCACCACCCCCACCCACCTGACCCCACCGGCATAACCCACCCGCGCGATACCACCGGCGTGTCCACAGGGTGGGCCGTCAGGGCGCTCGTCATCCACAGAACCGCGCTCGGGCGTTTGCGAGGCGTGCCTCCCCGGCACCCTTGACGCTCATGACGACCAACGCCCCGGCCCCCTGCCTCACGCTCACCAGCCCGGCCGACATCCTGGCCGCCGTCCCCTACCTGGTCGGCTTCCACCCCCACGACAGCCTGGTCGTGGTCGGCCTCCACCGGGGCCAGGCCAAGGTGGCCGCGAGGTGGGACCTCCCGTTCCCCCGGGGCACCCTCGACCCCCTCCCCGGCCTGCTGTCCCGTGAAGGCGTCACCGAGCTGGTCATCGTCGGCTACGGCAGAGGCGACACGGTCACACCCGCCGTCGACGAGGCCAGGCGGCTCGCCGCCGCATCGGAGATCCGCGTGGGCGAGGCGCTCCGCGCCCACGAAGGCCGCTACTGGTCCTACGTCTGCGACCTGCCCCGGTGCTGCCCGCCCGAAGGCACCCCGTACGACCCGACCACCAGCCAGATCGCCGCCGAGGCCACCGTGCGCGGCCTGGTCGCCCTCCCCGACCGCCGCAGTCTCGAACGCACGATCGCCCCCGCCGCCGGCCCGGTCCGCATGGCGATGCGACAGGCCACCGCCACCGCCGTCGCCGAGGTCCGCGCCCGCCTGGTGGCCGCCCCAGACCTGGACACCTTCGCCCGCGGCTACGTCGCCGAGGCGCTCACCGAAGTCCGCGCGACCCTGACCGCCCCCGCCGATGGCCTCCGCCTCGACGACATCGCAGCCGCCCGGCTGGGCCTGGCCCTGACCGTGATCAGAGTCCGCGACGAAGCCTGGACCATGATGCGCGAGGCCCATTTGCCTCTGTGGAAAGACCTCACCCGCCGCCTGGAGCCCCGCTTCGTCCCGCCGGCCGCCTCCCTGCTGGCCATGGCGGCCTGGCGTACGGGCGACAACATCCTGGCCACCATCGCCCTCGAACGCGCCCTCACCACCGACCCCCACTACTCGATGGCCAATCTCCTGATGCACGCCCTGCAGAGCCTGCTCTCACCCGCCGTCGTCCGAGACCGCCTGCCCAGCCCCGCCGAGCTCGACACCGCCATGGGGCCGGCCAACGGCGGCTGGCTGATCCCCATGCTCGGCCTGCTCGACGACGTCCCGCCCCCGCCGGGGCCCGACCGGCACCGGGGGCCGGGCGGGAGCGCATGAAGAAAGGGTGCCGGTGGCCTCCACCAGCACCCCTTCCGCCGGAACTACAGGCTGCCTTCTTCGCGGCGCCGGCGCTCGTTGTAAGCACGCATCCGAGGGGGATAGCCCGTCAGCTGCACGTCGTACACCGGTAACGCCAGATCTCGGGCCACCTTGTGGATCACCGCGGGCGACCCGACCCTGCGCCTGGTCCACTCGCCGTCGTCGGCCACCGCCACAGCGGTCGTGTCGGTGGCGAACGTCTCAGGCTCGACGTAGAACTCGACGCCACGCCGCGAACGTGCGAAGGCGATGAGCGCTTCGATGTCGGCATCGGTCGCCTCGCGGTCGAACCGCGCGATCTTCTGCCCGCGCAGCCGACGGATACCGTAGCGGTCTCGCCATCTCATGGATCCTTTTTATACCGTCCGGAGCGCCGGTGTCGGGGATGATCTCGGGGACAGCTCGGGGTTTCTCCCGATGGCACGTCCGGCTCCGAGGACGCAGTATGAAAGTTGACTGCCGATTCCAAGGAGAGGCATGACCATCATGGCTGGGGTACCCAAGACCCCCGGGCCGGGACAGGTGCCGCCAGCTCATCTGCGCGTCACCCACCAGGACCGAGAGCACGTCGTCGAGCACGTCAAGGCTGCCTACGCGGAGGGCCGCTTCGACAAGCTGGAGTTCGACGACCGGCTGGAACGTGCGATGACGGCGCGTACGCACGGCGACCTGATGCCCATCATGAACGAGCTGTACGGGACGATGGCGGTGCCGAGATTCGCGCCGCCGATGCCCCGGCCGGTCCGTCCGGAGCGGGCTCCGGAGAGCAACGAACGCGTCCAGGCCGCCCTCGGCCACCTGCTGATGGCCATCGGGATCCCGGTGGTGGGCCCGTTGATCCTGCTGCTCACGGCGGCCAAGACCTCTCCGTACCTGCGGCGGCATGCGCTGGAGGCCCTGAACTTCCAGCTCACCGTGGTGGGGGCGAGCTGCATCCTGCCGCTCACCGTCATCGGCATCGTGCTGCTGCCGGTTATCTGGGTCGGCGCCGTCGTCCTGGGCATCGTCGGTGGCATCTCAGCCCTGGCCGAGAGCAGCTTCCGCTACCCGCTGACGGTCCGCCTGGTCAAGTAACGCCTCCCGGCAGCACGCGGGGGGAGCCTGCTCTCGACGAAACGGCGGCGTGCGCACGGGTCGGAGAAGCCGACGCGCGGCGGCGGCTAAAAGATGGACGCGCGGATCGCAGATGCGGGGGCCTCGCGGGTACCGGATATCGGGGGGATATCCGAGAGATGGATCGCGACGTCCAAGGATCTGGATCAGGACCAAGCGATGCCGAGACCCGGGGAACTCAGATCGGGCTCAAGGAATGTCGGGGGACGTCTCAGGAATCGTGGGGGACCGGGGGCCGAGACACGCGGTACCGGGACCAAGGGACGTCGGGGGACGTCCGGGAACATCGGGGCGTCCCGGGGGAATCGGGGTGCGGGGATTTCGGGTCGGGGGGCCGAGCCATCGAAACCGCGGTATCGAGACCGCCATCGAAGAGACGTCCCGGTAGCGGGGCCGAGAGATTCAGGGACGTCTGGAAGAGCAGGGTGCACAGGGTTCGGATCGCGGGCTGCGGTAACGGTCCGACGGATGTCGGTGATGTCTGGAACCAGGTGTCCACCTAGGCCTCCAGGCATCCCGGTCGCAGCTCCCGGACATCCGGGGCCCGGTTCTCGGGTTCCAGCCCTCCGGGCATTCCGGTCGCAGCCCCGACATTCCGGGTTCGGTCCCCCGGACGACCGATGCCCGCCCCCCGAACACCCCGATCCCGATGTCGCGGTTCCATTTCCTCGGCTCCCCGGCCCTCCGATAGAGACCTGGGATGTCGGCAGCAAGGATCGGCGCATTTGTGGGATTCGTGGGGAGCGGTGTTGGGGGAGGGCCCGGCCCGCCCCCAGCGGACGAATGAGCGGGGGCGGGGCCGAGGAGAGAGAGCGAACGCGGTCAGCGGGCCAGGACTTCGTAGCGGACGGTCATCACGCCCGCGCCCAGGCTGCCGATCGCGTCGAACGCGGCCCTGGAGAGGTCGAGGCACCGGCCGCCCACGTACGGGCCGCGGTCGTTGATGCGTACGGTCACCGCCGAGCCGTTGCGCGGGTTGGTGACGCGGACACGGCTACCCAGCGGAAGGGTCTTGTGGGCGGCGGTCATGGCGGAGGGGTTGAAGCGTTCGCCGCTGGCCGTCATCTGGGGCTCGCCGTAGTAGGAGGCGCCACACGTCCCGGAGGACAGGACGCGGACCTTCGGCTTCGTGGCCCGGAGCTTGACCGGCTTGACGGTCTTGGTCGTCTTCTTCGCCGAGTCGGACGTCGCCGAGTCGGACGTCGCCGTGTCGGACGTTGCCGGGTCGGATGCCGCCGTATCCGACGAGGCTGTGTCGGAGGCCGACGTTTCGGTGGCCTCGGGCCGGGCGGCGGCGGGGGCCTTCGGCGCGGGGTTGGCGCCGTGCGGGGAGTTCGGGACGCCCTTCGCGCTCGGCCCCGAAGCAGTGGAGGTCGAGGCGCTGGGGCTCGAAGCCGCGGGAGCCGGGGTAGTGGTCCTGGCCTGGGAGACGTTGGCCGCGACCGGCGGGTTGGGGGTGCCGGTGGAGGTGGTCGCCGTGGCGGCGTCCTTGGCGGCGGTGGTGCCAGGGGCGTCGTTGCCGACGGCGGCCCAGGCGGTGGTCGAGGCGGCGGCCACTACGGCGGCCCCAGCGGCGATGGCGGTCCAGCGGCGCTTGCCCGGGGAGGGCTTGCGGTCGTTGGGGGACGATTTGTGGGAGTGCTGGCCCAAGGTAAACCACGGTCCTAGCTAGGGGACAGGAAAGGGAAAGGCCAGGTCATGGGGGGTGGGAGGCGTGTGACGGCCTGTCCGCCCGCAAGGGATGGGGGATCCGGCGGGCGAGGACGAACATATGCGACAAACAGCAGGTAAAGACAACTTAATGCGACATACAGTGACATATCTCACTTAAGGGCGCAAGAGGCCCAGAACGCCGAGCGTACGCCGAGGATCTTGGGCTTTCCGAAGAACGACAGAACTCGTCTAACACCACGCCTCCGGCCAACCCGACCGCAGCCCACAAACGGGCGCAACTTGATCTAAGGCCGCAACTGGGCTGACCATGATCTAAGGCCGCGAACGGCCCAACCCGCCCCTCAGGTCGTGACCGAGGGCATCCTCACGCCATGAACAGCAGAGCACGGAGACAAGACGGCCAACCTCCTCCTCGCCGCCGCACTCGCCGCGGTGCCTGTTCTTGGGTGTGCAGTCCGTTCGAGGAGGGTGCGCGGGGGATTGGGGGCAAGGCGTGCGGGTACCCCGTGCTCGTCGGCGCTCGCGTGCTGCTGAGCCTGCTTCTTGGGTGTGCAGTTCCGTACGGGGAAGGGTGCGAGGGTCTGTCGGCAAGGCGGTGGGGGCGGCGGTTGTTGGGTGCGGATGTGCAGGGCGTTCGGGAGTGTGCAGGGGGAAGCGACGGGAGCGGCAGGTGACCCCTCGCTTGCCTCCAAGGGGTCTGTGCTGTGGACGTGCCGCCCGGCGGGCGTGGTCAGAGCATGAGGGAGCGGACGGTGGCGACGGTGTCGGCGTCCTCGGGGCGTTTGTCCGGGCGGTAGCGCAGCACCCGGGCGAAGCGCAGCGCCATCCCCCCGGGGTAGCGCGGCGAACGCTGCACGCCGTCGAAGGCGATCTCCACCACCAGCTCGGGCCGCAGCTTGACCGCCCATTCGTCGGTGGGGCCGTCGGCGAGTTCGAGGAAGCGTTCGGTCTGCCAGGCCAGCAGCTCGTCGGTGAGCCCCTTGAACGTCTTGCCGAGCATGACGAACCCGCCCTCGGGGTCGCGCGCGCCCAGGTGCAGGTTGGACAGCTTGCCCTCGCGCCGGCCATGGCCCCACTCGGCCGCCAGGACGACCAGGTCGAGCGTGTGCCTGGGCTTGACCTTGATCCAGCCCGCGCCGCGCCGGCCGGCCGCGTACGGGGAGGACAGGGACTTCACCACCAGGCCCTCGTGGCCCGCCTTGACCACGTCGGTGAAGAACTTCTCCGCCTCGGCCACGTCGGCGGTGATCAGCCGCGGCGTCAGCAGGCCGGGCGGGACGGCGCGGGCCAGGGCCTCCTGGCGCTGGGAGTACGGCAGGTCGAGCAGGTCGGCGCCGTCGGCGCGCAGCGCGTCGAAGAAGAACACGCTGAGCGGGGTCTGCTCGCGCAGCCTGGCGACGTCGGTCTTGCTGGAGACGCGGCTCGCGGTCACCTGGAACGGGTGGGGACGCCCGTCCGGCCGCAGCGCGAGGACCTCGCCGTCGAGCACCAGGTCGGCGGCGTCGAGCCCGAGCACCGCCTCGACCAGCTCGGGCACCTGCGCGGTGATGTCGTCGAGAGTGCGGGTGAAGACCCGCACCTGCGTGCCCGAGCGGTGGGCCTGCACGCGTACGCCGTCGAGCTTCCACTCCAGGGACGCGGGCGAGCCGGCCTTCTCCAGCGCGGCGGCCACGTTGGGCGCGCTGCCGGCGAGCATGGGGGAGACCGGCCGCCCCACCTCCAGCTTGAACGCGTGCAGCGCCGCCACGCCGCCCGTCAGCGCCGCCGCGCCCACGGCGGGCAGCCAGCCGCGCAGGGTGAGCGCCCGCCGCACGTCGGCCGACGGCGCGCCGGACGCCTTGGCCAGCGCTTCGATCATCACGCCGTCGAGGGCGCCCTGGCGCAGCTCGCCGTTGAGCAGCCTGCGCATGAACTGCTGCTCCTGGCTGGTCAGCCCGGCGAACAGCTCGGCGACCAGCGCTCTGCGCGCCGCCTGCGAGCCGGGGCCGGAGACGGCCTTGATCCGGGTCAGCAGCGCGTCGACGGTCGTGAGGGTGGCGGTTGCGGCGAGTTTGGGCTGCGGGACGTCCTCCAGCGAGCGCCAGCCCACGCCGATCTGGCGCTGCGGCAGGTCGCCCGACAGGTAGGCGATGGCGATCTCCGCCTCGTCCGGGCCGACCCGGGCGAGCAGCTCGGCCAGATGCCCGACCTTGCCCAGCCGTGCGGAGGTGCGCGTCACCGCGTCGGAGGTCCGGACCACGTCGATCAGAAGCACACCGCTATCGTGCCTCACCACGCCGACATTTCCCCACCCGATATGTCCCGGGTTTTCCAAAGCAGGGGTAGCCGGGCGGGCCACCGTCGGCGGCCCGCCCGTTCCCGGTCTAGCTGACGCCGAGCAGGTCGACCACGAAGATCAGCGTCTCGCCGCCCTTGATGCGCGGCGGCGCGCCGCGGTCGCCGTAACCGAGGTGCGGCGGGATGACCAGCTTGCGACGGCCGCCGACCTTCATCCCGGCGACCCCGCGGTCCCAGCCCGCGATGACGCGGCCGCCCCCGAGCGGGAACTCGAACGCCTGGCCGCGGTTCCACGACGCGTCGAACTCCTCCCCGGACGAGAACGAGACACCCACGTAGTGGACGCTGACGTTGTGGCCCGGCTTGGCCTCGGGGCCAGTGCCTTCGACGAGGTCGACGATCTCCAGGTCGGCGGGCGGGTTGCCCTCGGGGAAGTCGATCTCGGGCTTCTCGAGTGCCACGAATGTGCTCCTGTTGACGATGACAATAACCCGACGACTCTATGCCGTCGGGGTACGGCCGTCGTTCATGCCCGCCCTTTTCTCCCGGCGCCGGGCCGCCCGAAGCCGGGAGATAGGGCACGTCACCGGCGCCGGTGGATCACCAGCTCTGGTGCAGCGGCATGCCCTCGGCGTAGCCGGAGGAGCTCTGGATGCCGACGACGGCCTGCTGGTGGAACTCCTCCAGGTTCGCCGCGCCCGCGTACGTGCACGACGACCGCAGGCCCGCGACGATCCCGTCGATCTGGTCCTCCACGCTGGGCCGCTTGGGGTCGAGGTACATGCGCGAGGTCGAGATGCCCTCCTCGAACAGCGCCTTCCTGGCCCGGTCGTAGGCGGAGTCCTCGGCCGTCCTGAGCCGTACGGCGCGGGAGGAGGCCATGCCGAAGTTCTCCTTGTACTTGCGCCCGTCGGCGTCGGTGCGGGCGTCGCCGGGCGACTCGTACGTGCCGGCGAACCACGAGCCGATCATGACGTTGGACGCCCCGGCCGCCAGCGCCAGGGCCACGTCACGGGGGTGCCGGACGCCGCCGTCCGCCCAGACGTGCCTGCCGAGCCGGCGGGCCTCGGCCGAGCATTCGAGCACCGCCGAGAACTGCGGACGCCCGACGCCGGTCATCATCCGCGTGGTGCACATGGCGCCCGGGCCCACGCCGACCTTGAGGATGTCGGCCCCGGCCTCGACCAGGTCGCGCACGCCCTCGGCGGTCACCACGTTGCCCGCCGCGACCGGCACGCCGGGGTCGAGCGCCCGGACGGCGCGCAGGGCGGCGATCATCTTCTCCTGGTGGCCGTGGGCGGTGTCCACGACCAGGCAGTCGGCCCCGGCCTCCAGCAGTTCCTTGGCCTTGGCGGCGACGTCGCCGTTCACGCCGACGGCCGCGGCGATGCGCAGGCGGCCCTGGGCGTCGAGCGCGGGCTGGTAGAGGGTGGCCCGCAGCGCGCCCGTGCGGGTGAGGATGCCGACCAGCCGGCCCTCGTCGTCCACGATGGGGGCGAGGCGGTGGCGGCCCTCGTGCAGGCGGTCGAAGGCGCCGCGCGGGTCGAGTCCGGCGGGCAGCGTGAGCAGCTCGCTCGACATGACCTCGGACAGCTGCGTGTACATGTCCACGCCCTGGCAGTCGGCCTCGGTCACCACGCCGACGGGCCGGTTGTCCCAGTCGACGACGATGACCGCGTTGTGGGCGCGTTTGGGCAGCAGTTGCAGCGCCTCGCCCACGGTGTCGTGCGGGGTGAGGGTGAGCGGCGTGTCGTGGACCAGGTCGCGCTTCTTGACCCAGTCGACCACGTCGGCGACGACGTCGAGGGGGATGTCCTGGGGGATCACGGTGATCCCGCCGCGGCGGGCCACGGTCTCGGCCATGCGGCGGCCGGCGACCGCGGTCATGTTGGCGACGACTATGGGGATCGTGGTGCCCGTGCCGTCGTTCGTGGAGAGGTCGACCGCGAGCCGCGATCCGACCGAGGAGCGCGACGGCACCATGAACACGTCGCTGTAAGTCAAATCGTAACGAGGCTCTTGGTCGTTGAGAAACTTCACGTTCATCCATCTTATGGGGTGACAGGTCCAACAAGGGGTTTCCCCCGTTCTCCGGGGCTTATGATCGGCCGGGGACACATTTGGGGGAGGTAAGTCGTGGACATCGTCGAACGGGCCGAGCTGACCGTCGTGGGCTTCGCCGTACGCACGACGAACGCCGACGAGGCGGATCCGGCGCGGGCCGCGCTGCCCGCGCTGTGGCAGCGGGCGGGCGCGCCGGGGGCCTTCGCGCACGTGCCGGGCCGCATCGACGAGAACCTCTACGCGGTGCTGACCGACTACGAGAGCGACCACACCGGCGCCTACACGCAGATCGTCGGCATCGGCGTGCGCACGGTGCCGCGCCTGCCCGAGGGCATGGTGGCGGTGCGCGTGCCGGCCGCGAAGTCGATCCGGCTGGCGGCCCGCGGGCAGCTGCCGCAGGCGCTGATCGAGGCGTGGCAGCAGGTGTGGCAGCACACCGAGTCGGGCGGCCAGCCCTCCCGCGCCTTCACCACGGACCTGGAGGTCCATCACTTCGAGGGCGCCGACCTCTACGTGGCCGTCTAGGCCCGGGGAGTCACAGGCCGAGCGCCTCGGCCGCCGCCGCGACGGCCGTCGGCTTGACCTCCTCCAGAGGGAGGCCGGCGTACTCGACCGTGCAGTCGGCCATGCCGCCGAGCGCCAGTGTGGCGCGGATCTGCTGGGCCCGCGTGAGGTCGGGGCCGAGCAGCAGGGCGATCAGCTCGCGCCGCCATTCGAACATGCGCTGGCCCAGGTCGAGGTAGGCCAGGATCGAGATGTCGCGCACCATCATCCCGGTCACGTCGCGGTGGCGCCACATGAGCTCGAAGTAGTCGTCGAGCAGCGCCCGCGGGTCGCCGGGCTCCTGCCTGGCGGCGAAGCGCTCGAAGTCCTCCACCAGCGGCTGCACGATGCTGCGCACCAGGTCGTCGCGTGAGGCGAAGTGGTAGTAGAGCGCCGGCTTGGTGATGCCCAGCCGGTCGGAGATCTGGCGCAGGCTGGTGTTCTGCACGCCCTGCTCGGCGAACAGCTCGCGGGCCACCGCCTGGATGCGGGACTTGGTGTCACTGGGCATGCCTGAAGTTTATCCCTTACCTACCGTTAAGTAAGGACGCGTGCTAGCGTGTACTTACCAACCGTTAAGTAAGGAGGCGGCCATGAAGGTCCTCGTCTCGGGAGCCAGCGTCACCGGGCCGGTGCTGGCGTACTGGCTGACCAGGTACGGCTTCGAGGTCACGGTGGTCGAACGCGCCCCGGCGCTCAGAAAGTCGGGCGGCCACGCGGTGGACCTGTTCCGGCCCGCCATGGACATCGTCGAGAAGATGGGGCTCCTGGAGCCGGTCATGGCGAAGAAGACCGGCACCGACTGGCTCCGGGTCCACCGCGAGGGCCGGGCGCGGCCCGTGGAGCTGGAGCTGCGCCGCATCCTCAGCGCCGTCTCCGACCGGCACGTCGAGATCATGCGCGACGACCTGAGCGAGGTCTTCCACGAGGCCACCCGGCACGACGCCGCCTACGTCTTCGGCGACTCCATCGCCTCGATCGCCGAGGACGGCGAGGTGCGCTTCGACAGCGGCCGGCAGGACCGCTTCGACCTGGTGATCGGCGCCGACGGACTGCACTCCAACGTGCGCCGCCTGACCTTCGGCCCCGAGGAGCGCTTCGCCGCCTGGATCGGCGCGTACCTCGCCGTCGCCTCCGTCCCCAACTTCCTGGGGCTCGACGGCCGGATGGAGGCCATGGCGGGCGAGGGCTACATGGCCGCCGTCTACAGCGCCGCGCACATGGACGACGCCCGCGCCGGTTTCCTGTTCAGGACGCCGGAGCCGCTCGACTACCACCACCGGGACGTGGCCCGGCAGAAGGAACTGCTGCGCGAGCGGTTCGGCGGCCTCGGCTGGCAGGTCCCCAGGATCCTGGACGAGGTGGACCGCACGTCCGTCTTCTACTTCGACTCCATCACCCAGCTCAGGCTCGACTCCTGGTCGCGCGGCCGGGTGACGCTGGCCGGCGACGCCGGTTACTGCCCGGGGCCGGCCGTGGGCGGCAGCACGAGCCTGGCGGTCGTGGGGGCGTACGTGCTGGCGGGCGAGCTGGCCGCGCACGGCGGCGACCACCGCACGGCCTATCCCGCCTACGAGGCCGAGATCGGCGAGTACGTGCGCCGCAGCCGCGCCTTCGCCCGCCGCGCGGCCAGGGGGATCGTCCCCGGGAGCCGCTTCGACGTGTGGGCGCTCACCCAGGGCATCCGCCTGGTCAACCACCTGCCGGTCGCCCTCACCAGGGCCGCCACCAAGATCAGCAGCAAGGGGGTGCGCCTGCACGACTCGATCCGGCTCAAGGACTACGCCGCCCACGCGCGACCGGCGACGTCCCGCCCCTGACGAAGGCTCAGGCCAGCACGCCCTGCTCCCGCAGCTTCTCCGCCTCCGCCGCCGGCAGCCCCCACGCGGACAGGTCCGTGAGGCGGGTGGCCGGCGACAGGTCCGGGTCCGGCACGCCGAGCAGGCGCGGCGCGGGCGCCGGATGGGTCACGCCGCCGACCTCGGCGAACGTGCCCCGGGCGACGTTGTGCGGGTGCCGCGCGGCCTCGGCCATGGACAGGACGGGCGAGACGCAGGCGTCCGAGCCCTCGAACAGGGCCTCCCACTCGGCACGGGTGCGCTTGGCGAACTCCTCGGCCAGCCGGGCCTTGAGCGCGGGCCACTGCGTCCTGTCGTCGCGGTCGGGCAGGCCGGTCAGGCCCATCAGGTTCACCATGGCGTCCCAGAACTGCGGTTCGAGCGAGCCGACGGCCAGGAAGCCGCCGTCGGCGGTCTCGTAGGTGTCGTACTGGGGGGCGCCGGTGTCGAGCAGGTTGGTGCCGCGCGGGCCCCAGAAGCCGCTCTGCGCGGCCTGGTAGAACATCGAGAACAGCAGGGCGGCGCCGTCCACCATGGCGGCGTCGATCACCCGGCCCTTCCCGGTGCGCTCGCGTTCGAACAGGGCCAGCAGCACGCCGTAGGCGAGCATGAGGCCGCCGCCGGCGAAGTCGCCGAGGATGTTGATCGGCGGGGTCGGCTTGCCGCCCTCGCGGCCGAGCATCGACAGCACGCCGGAGATCGCGATGTAGTCGATGTCGTGGCCGGCGGTGGGCGCGAGCGGGCCGTCCTGGCCCCAGCCGGTCATCCGGCCGTAGACCAGCCGCTCGTTCACCGCGTGCAGGTCGGCGGGGCCGATGCCGAGCCGTTCTGCGACGCCGGGACGGAAGACCTCGATCACCACGTCGGCGTTGCGGGCCAGCTCCTTGAAGGCGGCCACGCCCTCGGGCGACTTCAGGTCCAGGCCGATCGTCCGCTTGCCGCGGTCCATGACGTCCGTACGAGGCCGGTCGGAGACGGCCTGCACCCGGTCGACCCGCAGCACCTCGGCGCCGTGGTCGGCCAGCATCATCCCGGCGAACGGCCCCGGGGCCAGCCCCGCGAGCTCCAGCACGCGCACTCCGGCCAGCGGGCCGCCACTACCCTTCGACATGGACATCTCCTCGACAGTCGCACAGGCAAACGGTTGGCTTCACGGCTCCGAACCTGCCTCAGTAGAACAACATTCGGCAAGTCGTGGCAAGCGGCCTTTTGCGTCCTTCCCGCGAACTCGTGGGAGGTATGGGAAACTTGCCCACTGTTCGGGTGGTCTACAGATCGCCGGCGTCCAGCGGCTGTCTGCAGCAGGCGCTCGCGCCGCTACAGGGGTAGGACATGGTTTCGGAGAGCAACCGGCTTGTCGCCAGGCGCTACCAGTTACGGCGTGAACTGGGCCGCGGGGGTATGGGCGTCGTCTGGGAGGGCTACGACACGCTGCTCAACCGGCAGGTGGCCATCAAGGAGGTGCTGCTGCCCGAGGGGCTGTCGCCGGGCGAGCAGGAGCGCCACCTCATGCGCACCGCCCGCGAGGCCCGTACGGCGGCCAAGCTCAACCACCCCTCCGTGGTCGCGGTCTACGACGTGGTCGAGGAGGGCGGCCGGCCCTGGATCGTCATGGAGCTGGTCGCGCACCCCTCGCTCGAAGAGGTCGTGGCCACCTCGGGGGCCCTGCCCGTGCGGCAGGCGGCCGACGTGGGCCGCCAGGTGCTGTCGGCGCTCAGGGCCGCCCACGAGGCCGGGATCCTGCACAGGGACGTCAAGCCCGCCAACATCCTGCTCGCCGACGACGGCCGCGCGGTGCTGATGGACTTCGGCATCGCCACGGTCGAGGGCGACGCCTCGCTGACCAGGACGGGCATGGTGACCGGCTCGCCCAGCTTCCTGGCCCCGGAACGGGTGCGCGCGGACGAGGCCGGACCGCCCTCCGACCTGTGGTCGCTCGGCGCGACGCTGTTCGCCGCGATGGTCGGCCGCTCGCCCTTCGACCGCGGCGAGGCCATGGCGACGATCAACGCGCTGCTCAACGAGGAGCCCGACTACCGGCGCATCCCGCCGATCATGCACCCGATCCTGAAGGGCCTGCTGCGCAAGGAGCCCGCCGACCGGGTGGACGCCGAGGAGGCCGACCGGCTGCTCGCGGCCATCGAGGTGGCGGCCAAGCCCGCCTACACCGACCTGCCGGAGAAGAAGCCGGGCAGCGGGCGCGGGCGGGCCGTGCTGGCCGTGGCCGCCGCCGCCGTCGTGGTCGTCGCGGGTGGCGCGGTCGCCTACTTCAAGCTCGCCACGCCCGCCGAGGGCGCCCCGCGCACCGCCCAGCCGGCCGCCGCGGCCAGCCCGCTGAGCCCGTCGCCCTCGCAGCAGCCCACGACGAGCCGGACGCCGTCGGCGACCCCCACGCCGACCGTGCGGCGGGTGCGCCCGGCCGTACGGGCGTGGACCTCGCGGGAGGGCTGGTCGATCCTGCGCCCGGTCGGCTGGCGGGGCGCGCTGCGCGAGTCCGTCACCGAGTGGACGCGCCGCGACGGCAACGCCCACCTCGGCGTGGAGGCCCTGTACAGCAGCCTCGACGCCAACCAGATCCTGCGCGACTCGGAGGAGACGCTGCGGCAGGAGGGCCAGGAGGTGATCAGCCGCGGCCGCCGCGTGGTCAACCACCGGGGCGTCAAGGCGGTCGAGTGGGAGTTCTCCTGGACCGCCGCCAGCGCCGCCGGCACCCACTGGATCAGGCCGGGCATGACCTACCACGAGGTGCGCCGCGCGGTGGTGTCCGGCGAGACGGCCTACATCCTGTCCTGGACGGTCACCCAGGACCAGTGGCTGCGCAACAGGGCACTGATGCGACAGGTGATCGACAGCTTTACGGTGAAGGCATGAGCCCCTGGAACCTGCTCGCCCTGCCGCCGCTCCCCGAGGAGGCGACGCGCGCCCTGCTCGCCCCGCTCGGCGACCGGGTGACGGTCCGCGTGCCCGCCACCCGCGACCGGGCCGGGCTGCTGGCCGCGCTGCCCGAGGCCGACATCGTGCTCGGCGACTGGACCTCCACGCTCGTGCTCGACGCCGAGGCGGTCAAGCACGCGCCCGCGCTGGCCTTCGTGCAGCAGCCCTCGGTGGGCGTGGACGGCCACGACCTGGCCGCTCTGGCCGAGGCCGGGGTGCCGCTGGCCAACACGCCGGGCGTCAGCGCCGTCGCGGTGTCGGAGTGGTGCCTGGCCGCCACGCTGTCGCTGTCGCGCCGGCTGGGGGCCGCCGACGCCGCCGTGCGGGCGGGGGAGTGGCCGCAGCAGGGCCTGCGCCCGCGCGAGCTGAGCGGCCGCCGGGTCGGGGTCGTCGGGTACGGCCCGATCGGCGAGAACTGCGTGCGCCTGTTCGGCGCCCTGGGCTGCGAGGTCTCCTACTGGACCAGGTCCCCGCGGCAGGCGCCCGGCCGCGCCGACCTGGAGACGCTGGTGGCCGGCAGCGACGTGCTGGTCGTGGTGATCGCGCTGTCGGAGGAGACCCGCGGGCTGATCGACCCGCGCCGCATGAAGCAGGGCGCGCTGCTGGTCAACGCGGCCAGGGGCGGCGTCGTCGACCAGGCGGCGCTGGTCGCCGCGCTGCGCGACGGGCACCTCGGCGGGGCCGCGCTCGACGTGTTCGACACCGAGCCGCTGCCCGCCGGCGACCCGCTGCGCGATCTGCCGGACGTGCTGCTGTCGCCGCACGCCGCCGGGGTGACGCCCGAGGCGACGACGCGCCTGCTCACGGCCGTGCTGGACAACCTCACGGCGGCACTGGAGGGACGAGAGGTGCGTGCCGTGCTCAATGGGGTCTCACCCCTGGTTCGACGTAGATTTCCGCATTTGCCTGCCACATAGGCGTTTCACCTGGCACGATGAACAGTTTTCGTGTCTTTAACGACCCCGGTCTGTTCGAGCCGGGCTGCGGGAGATACGGTCTTACGGACGATCTCTACCAGCTCAAGGGGGTGCTTCCGTGACGACGACGATGTCGACACACCAACGGGCAGTAGAGCAGATCCGGCAGTCCTACGCCGAGATCCCCGGCGACGCCGCTCCCCGGTTGGCCAAGTCCACGTCCAACCTGTTCAGGTTCCGTGACGGAGGCAGGACGGCCAAGCTGTCGGCCAGAGACCTCGACGAGGTCATCAGCGTGGATCCGGCGACGATGACGGCCGAGGTCCAGGGCATGACCACCTACGAGCACCTCGTCGAGGCCACGTTGCCGCACGGGCTCATGCCGTACGTGGTGCCGCAGCTCAAGACGATCACGCTCGGCGGCGCCGTCACCGGCCTCGGCATCGAGTCGACCAGCTTCCGGGACGGCCTGCCGCACGAGTCGGTGGAGGAACTGGAGATCCTCACCGGCGACGGCCGCATCGTCGTGGCCCGTGACGACAACGAGCACCAGGATCTGTTCCGCGCCTTCCCCAACTCCTACGGGACGCTCGGCTACGCCCTGCGCATCCGGATCAAGCTCCGCAAGGTCCAGCCGTACGTGCACCTGACGCACATCAGGTTCACCGACGCGGCCAAGTGCATGCTGGCCATGCAGGAGATCTGCGACAGCATGGTGCACGACGGCGAGCAGGTCGACTTCGTGGACGGCGTCTTCTTCGACCCGGAGGAGATGTACATCACGCTGGGCCGCTTCGCCGACCGCGCGCCCTACGTCTCCGACTACACCGGCATGCGCATCTACTACCAGTCGATCAGGCAGCGCAGCCGCGACTGGCTGAGCATCCACGACTACCTGTGGCGCTGGGACACCGACTGGTTCTGGTGCTCGCGGGCGTTCGGCGTGCAGCAGCCGGTGGTCCGCTCGCTGATGCCGCGCCGCTGGATGCGCTCCGACGTCTACCGCAGGCTCGTCGCCCTCGACCGGCGGACCGGCCTGACCGCCCGCATCGACCGCTGGCGCGACCAGCCCGTCCAGGAGTCGGTCATCCAGGACGTCGAGGTGCCGGTCGAGCGCGGCGCGCAGTTCCTGGAGTTCTTCCACGACAAGGTGGGCATGACCCCCGTCTGGATGTGCCCGCTGCGGTCGAGCTCCCAGTGGCCGCTGTACCCGCTGGAGCCCGGGAAGCTCTACGTCAACTTCGGCTTCTGGGGCATGGTCCCGCTGCCCCGCGGCCAGTTCGACGGCTACTACAACAGGCTCATCGAGGACTCGGTACACGAGCTGGACGGCCACAAGTCGCTCTACTCGACCTCCTTCTACGCCCGTGAGCAGTTCTGGGAGCTGTACAACGGTGATGCTTATTGGCCGGTCAAGCGGGAATACGACCCGAACGGTCGCCTGCTGGACCTGTACGAAAAGTGTGTACGGGGAAGGTGAGCATGGCTCTCGCAAGCATCTTTGAGAAGATCGTCGGCTCTGACGCGAACATCTCGTTCATGGCCTATGACGGCAGCAAGGCCGGTCCCGACGGCGCCGACCTCGGTCTTGAGGTCAAGTCGCCCATCGCGGTGGCCTACCTGGCACAGGCCCCCGGGGAACTGGGTCTGGCCAGGGCGTACATCTCGGGGCACATCGACGTGCACGGCGATCTGTACACCCTGCTCGACCGCATGTGGAACATCACCACCAACGACCTGACCGCGGGCGAGAAGCTGGCCGCCGTACGGTCGCTGGGCGTCAAGCCGTTGCTGATGCGGGTGCCGCCGCCTCCGCAGGAGGTGCGTCAGAGCGCCCTGGCCCGGCTCGGCTCGCGGCACGCCAAGCAGCGTGACGCCGAGGCGATCCACCACCATTACGACGTGTCCAACCGGTTCTACCGGTGGGTGCTGGGGCCGTCCATGGCCTACACGTGCGCGACCTACCCCGAGGAGGGCGCGACGCTGGAGGAGGCCCAGTACACGAAGTTCGACCTGGTGGCCAGGAAGCTCGACCTCAAGCCGGGCATGCGCCTGCTCGACGTCGGCTGCGGCTGGGGCGGCATGGTCATCCACGCCGCCAAGCACTACGGCGTCAAGGCGCTGGGCGTGACGCTGAGCCGCCAGCAGGCCGAGTGGGCCCAGAAGGCGATCGCCGACGAGGGCCTCCAGGACCTCGCCGAGGTGCGCTTCATGGACTACCGGGACGTGCGGGAGACCGGCTTCGACGCGGTCAGCTCCATCGGCCTGACCGAGCACATCGGCAAGGACAACGTCCCGTCGTACTTCGAGTTCCTCTACGGCAAGCTCAAGCCCGGCGGCCGGCTGCTCAACCACTGCATCACCCGTCCGACGGGCAAGGAGAAGACGTTCAACAAGGGCGGCTTCATCAACCGCTACGTCTTCCCCGACGGCGAGCTGGAGTCGGTGGGCTGGCTGATCAGGCAGATGGAGGACATCGGCTTCGAGATCCGCCACGAGGAGAACCTGCGCGAGCACTACGCCAAGACCCTGCGCCACTGGTGCGACAACCTCGACGCCAACTGGGACGAGGCCGTCCAGGAGGTCGGGATGGGCACGGCCAGGGTGTGGGCGCTGTACATGGCGGGCTGCATCGTGGGCTTCGAGCGCAACAAGGTCCAGCTGCACCAGGTGCTGGGCGTCAAGCTCGACGACGACGGCCGGTCCGGCGTGCAGCTGCGCCCGGCGGTCACCTGGCCGTGACGGGCGGGAGAGGGCCCGTCGCCCTCTCCCCACGGCTCACCCCACCCCAAGGCGCTGTCCGAGCGGCCGGCCCCCTGGGGGTGTCCGGGGTCAGAGGTGGCCCACGGCGGTGACGGGTGCGCGGGTGCGCGGGCACGACCAGGTCGCGACGCCGTCCACCACCGTCGCGGCCAGCGGGTGGGTGCCGGGATGCTCGGGGCACTCCGGCCACACCGCGGGCAGCCCCTGACCCCACAGCGCCTCGACCGCCCACTCCTGCACCTGGTCGGCGAGGTCGGCCACCTGCTCGGCCGGGCCGCCGGCGACGCCGAGGCGCAGGCCCACGCCGCTGCCGTCGGGCGCGAACAGCATGAGCACCCGCTCACCGCCCCAGAGCGGCGTCTCCTCCCGCAGGTCCGGACGCACCCCGCAGGTGGCGCGCAGGTCGCGGAGCACGGGCAGCAGCGCGTCGGGGATCGGCTCGTCCACACCCCGGATCCTAGACGTCCCCCGGCCGGGTCCCTGAACGGCGCTTGGCGTCGCCCGGCGTAGCGTGGTCTCACGGTCGGAAGGAGGGGCGGACGGTGACGGCTGGGAACAAGGTTCGGGTGCGCCGGGTCTACGAGGAGCCCGCGCCGGACGACGGCGCCCGGGTGCTGGTCGACCGGCTGTGGCCGCGCGGGCTGGCCAAGGCCGACGCCCACCTCGACGAATGGTGCAAACAGGTCGCTCCCTCCACCGAGCTGCGCACCTGGTACCGGCACGACCCCGACCGGTTCGCGGAGTTCGGCGACCGCTACCGGGACGAGCTGGCCGAGCCTGAGCGGGCCGAGGCGGTCGCCCACCTGCGCGAGCTCGCCGGGAAGGGCCCGCTGACCCTGCTCACCGCCACCAAGCAGCCCGAGATCAGCGAGGCCGCGGTGCTCGCCGAACTGCTCGGCGCCTGACCGCCGGGAACGCTCAGCGGGCGGAGGGCCCGCCGGCGGCCAGGCCGTCGAGCGTGCGGGTGAGGAAGTGCCAGCTCAGCTCGGCGTCGCGGGTGTGGCCGTGCGGGGCGCGGAACAGGGCGACGTACTGGGCCACGTCGTCGAGGCTCCAGCGCAGCCGGTAGAGGGCCAGGGCGGCGGGGTCGGGCGTACGGCCGGTGGCGGCCGCGTACCTGGCCAGGTCGCCGGGGGTCCTGGCGACCAGCCACAGGTCCCGTTCCGGCACGGCCAGGCCGACGGTGTCCCAGTCGATCAGCAGGCAGCGGCCCTCGTGCCGGAGCACGTTGCCGGGGTGGGGTTCGCCGTGGGTGACGACGGGTGGGCCGAGGTCGCGGCAGCCGCGGTCGAAGTCGCGCAGCCGGGCGTGCAGGGTCGCGGCGTGCCGGTCGAGCAGGGTTCGGGCCCGTTCGGCGTACGGGCCGCCGGTCCACGGGCGGCCCGTCTCGGCGAGGGCCCGCTCCAGCGCCGCCCGTCCGGCCGGCTGCAGGGGGCGGGACGGGGTGGACGGGGGCGGGGACGTGCCGTGCAGCTCGGCCAGCAGGTCGATGACCTGGGCACGGTCGCGCTCGGCCGGCTCGTCGTCGAAGCCGCCGGTGACGCCGTCGACGAACGGGAAGACGCTCAGCGCGTACCGGGCGGCGAGCGGGCGGAGCAGCGCGCCGCCGTCCAGGTCCGGCACGGGCGCGACCACGAACTTCAGGGTCGCAGACAGCGCCGCCGCCGTCTCCAGCGCCCGCCCCAGCTCCCCGAACGCCACCCGCGCCCCTTCGCCCAGGCCACCGGCCGCCCGTGGCTCGCGGGGGAGGGGGGCATTCGGTGCGGAGGGCAGGGTGGCGGCGGTGAGGAACCAGCGTCGTCCGTCGGCGCCGGTCGCGATCCAGTGGTGGTCGCCGAAGCCCACCGGCGCGTGCGCCAGCCCGACGGCCTTGATCCCCCACGCCTCCAGGGCGGGCGCCAGCAGCGATTCGTCCAGATCCGCGGGCTTGTCACGCATCCGGCCACATTAGCGACCGCCCGCGCCGCCGGGCATCCCGATCAACAGTTCCATGGCCGCCAGCACGTCGTCCACCGTGAGGTCCGCCGGGGGAGCCGCCGCGCCCGTCCCGCGGTCGATCCAGATCGTCCGCAGTCCGGCCGCGCGTCCGCCCGCGACGTCCTTCTCCGGGTCGTCGCCCACCATCCACCCGCCCGCCGGCACGGCTCCGCACCGGTCGGCGGCGATCCGGAACAGCCGCGCGCCGGGTTTGCGCACGCCCTCCGCGCCGGAGATCGCCCACCCGTCCACCCGCTCGGCCAGCCCGGTGCGCCGGATCTTGCCCGTCTGGTTGTCGGCCATGCCGTTCGTCACGATCCCGACCGCCCACCCCGCCGCCCACAGCCGGAACGCCGCCAGCCGGTCGATCAGCGTGTTGTCCAGGTCGAACAGCGCGAGCGGGCGGGCCTCGGTGATCGGCTCGGTGATCGGCGCACTGGCCGTCCTGGTGATCGGCGCAGGGGGCGGCGCGGCCGGAAGGCGCGGGCCGGGGCCCGCGCCGCGGCCGGTCAGCGGAGCTCGCGCTTGAGGATCTTGCCCGTGGCCGTCATCGGCAGGGCGTCGCGGAACTCGACGATCCTCGGGTACTTGTAGGCCGCCATGTTCTCCTTGGCCCAGGCGATCAGCTCGTCCTCGGTGACCGACGAGCCGGGCGTGCGGATGACGTACGCCTTGACCTCCTCGCCGTGCGACTCGTGCGGGACGCCCACGACCGCCGCCAGCGACACCGCCTCGTGGGTCATGAGCACCTCCTCCAGTTCGCGCGGGTAGACGTTGAAGCCGCCCCGGATGATCATGTCCTTGGCCCGGTCGATGATGGCGTAGTAGCCGTCGGCGTCGCGGGTGGCGATGTCGCCGGTGCGGAACCAGCCGTCCTTGAGCACCTCGGCCGTCGCCTCCGGGCGGCCGTAGTAGCCCTTCATGACGTTGTGGCCGCGGATGGCGATCTCGCCGGGGCCCTCGCCCTCGACCGTCTTCCAGTCGCCGTCGATCAGCTTCATCTCCACGCCCCAGATGGGCGTGCCGATCGTGCCGGGCTTGGTGGGCCGTCCGAGCTGGTTGAAGCTGGCCACGGGGGAGGTCTCCGACAGGCCGTACCCCTCCAGGATGCCGATGCCGAAGGTCTGCTCGAAGTCCTTCAGCACCTCCACCGGCGAGGACGCGCCGCCGGCCACGGCCACCTTCAGACTGCGCGGCACCTCGGCGCCCTCGGCGTGGATCTTCGTGAGCATGCCCCAGTACATCGTCGGGACGCCGGCGAAGGTCGTCACGCTCTCCTTGCGCATGAGCTCCAGGGCCTCGCCCGGCTCGAAGCGCGGCATCAGCACGACCGTCGCGCCGCGCATGAAGGCGGTGTTCATGACGGTCGTCTGGCCGAAGGAGTGGAACAGCGGCAGCACCGCGAGGTAGGTGTCGCCGCCCTCGCTGCGCGGGAACATCCGGTCGCTGATCAGGGCGTTCATCAGCATGTTCTGGTGGCTGAGCTCGGCGCCCTTGGGCTGGCCCGTGGTGCCCGAGGTGTAGAGGATCACGGCAGTGTCCTCGGGGTCGGTCTGCACCGTCTCGAAGTCGGCCGGCACGCCGTTGAGCGCCGCCCACACCGTCTCGCCGTACGGGGACTCGGTGGCCAGCGGGGTGGCGGGCAGCACGAAGAAGTGCTCGCAGCCGTCCGCGGCCTCGAAGCCCGCCTTGCCGCGCTCGCCCAGCGGCAGCTCCGGCGAGCCCTCGAAGCAGAACAGCGCCTTGGCGTCGCTGTCGTCGAGGTGGTAGGCGATCTCCCGGCCCTGCAGCAGCACGTTCAGCGGCACCACGGTGGCGCCGGCCTTGAGGATGCCGAAGTAGACGAACGGGAAGTACGGCAGGTTGGGACAGGCCAGCGCCACCTTGTCGCCCTTGCCGATGCCCCGCGACACCAGCAGGTTCGCCACCTGGCGGGCAACAGTGTCGATCATGCCGTACGGCAGGCGCATGTCGCCGAAGACGATCGCCGTGCCGTCGGGGTTGTTTCTGGCGCTGTCCTCCAGGACGACCGACAAGTTGAGCATGAACGCCTTCCTCCTCTGTACGCGCTTGCCCGCCATCTTGGCATCAGCCCATACCGACCGGTAGGGCGAATTTCATTCGGCCCTGCTGCGGCCCGCTGAACGCGGGCCGCAGTAGGTAACAGAGGTTACAGATGCATATGGACGCGCCAGCTCACCTGGAGTAAGCAAGTGGCAGGTTACTTAGCCCCCTGGAGTGCTCATGCAGTACGACTACGTGATCGTCGGAGCGGGGTCCGCCGGGTGCGTGCTGGCCAACCGGCTGTCGGCGGACCCGTCGGTGTCGGTGGCGCTGGTCGAGGCGGGCGGGCATGACGACAGGCTGGAGATCCGCATGCCCGCCGGCTTCGCCAAGCTGTTCAAGACCGACTACGACTGGAACTTCACGACGGCCAAGCAGGGCGAGATGTCCGGCCGCGAGCTCTACTGGCCGCGCGGCCGGGTGATCGGCGGCTCGTCCTCGCTCAACGCGCAGATGTGGGTGCGCGGCTGCCAGGAGGACTACGACCAATGGGGGGTGCCCGGCTGGACGTACGAGGAGGTCCTGCCCTACTTCACCAGGGCCGAGCAGCGCGTCGGCAGCAACCACGGCGGCGTCTACGGCACCTCCGGCCCGCTCTACGTCTCCGAGCTGCGCAGCCCCAACGTCACCACGGCGGCCTTCCTGCGGGCCTGCGAGGAGCTGGGCCTGACCCGGCTGGCGGAGCTGAACGGCCGCTCCAACGAGGGCTGCTGCCCCACCCCCGTCACCCAGAACCGCGGCCGCAGGTGGAGCGCCGCGGACGCCTACCTGCGCCCGGCCGCCGCCAGACCGAACCTCACCGTGCTCACCGGCGCGACCGTGGACCGCGTGGTGTTCGAGGGCTCCCGCGCCGTCGGCATCGAGCACAGCGGCGGCACCCTGGTCAGGGCGGCCAGGGAGGTCGTCCTGTCGGCGGGGGCGATCGGCTCGCCGTACCTGCTGATGCGCTCCGGGGTGGGCGCGGCCGATGAGCTGCGCGACGCGGGGGTGCCGGTCGTGCGCGAGCTGCCCGAGGTCGGCAAGAACCTCCAGGACCACCTCGCCTCCGGCGTGTACGTCGAGTGCAAGGAGCCGGTGACGCTGACCAAGGCCGAGTCCCTGGTGAACCTGCTGCGCTACATCGTGCTGCGTTCGGGCATGCTGACCACGAACGTCGGCGAGGCGGTCGCCTTCGTCCGGACCTCGGCCGAGGAGCCCGCCCCCGACATCGAGCTCGTCTTCGCCCCCGGCCCGTTCGTCGACCACGGGCTCACCCCGCCGACCGGCCACGGCCTGACCGTCGGCGTCGTGCTGCTGCAGCCGCAGAGCCGCGGCAGGGTCGGGCTGAGCGGCCGCGACGTGCTGATCGACCCCGGCTACCTGAGCGCGGAGGCCGACGTCAAGCGCCTGGTCGCCGGGCTGAAGACGGCCAAGCAGGTGTTCGCGACCAGCGCGATGAAGCGGTACGCGGGCGGCCCGATGGCGCCGTACTGGGGGCCGGAGAGCGACGAGGAGCTGGCCCGGTGGGTGCGCGAACGCGGCGAGACCCTCTATCACCCCGTCGGCACCTGCCGGATGGGCACCGACGAGGGGTCGGTCGTGGACCCGTCGCTCCGGGTGCGCGGTCTCGAAGGGCTCAGGGTGGTGGACGTCTCCGTCATGCCGACGCTCAACCGGGGCCACACGCACGCCCCGGCGATCATGATCGGCGAGAAGGGCTCCGAGTTGATCCTGGGAAACCGGTAGCCGCGATGCGGCGGACCTTGACGTAAGTGAGCACTTGCCCAAGGCTTGTACGGTATGACGCTCTCCGCGGATCTGGACATCTCGCAGATACCGTTCTGGGGACTGCCGCAGGCGGACCGCTTGGAGACCTTCCGCCGCCTGCGCCGGCTCGAACGGCCCCTCTTCGTGCCGGAGCAGACCGTGCCGTTCATCGGCGGTGGGCCCGGCTACCACGCCCTCGTGCGCCACGCCGACGTCACCGAGGCCAGCAGGAACGCGGCCGTCTTCAGCAGCGAGCCGTGCTCCAACAGCATCCCGGACATGCCGCGCTGGCTCAGCGTCTACTTCGGCTCGATGATCAACATGGACGACCCGCGCCACGCCCGCCTGCGCAGGATCGTCTCCAGGGCCTTCACCCCGCGCATCCTGGCCAAGATGGAGGAGGACCTGGCCAGGGCCGCCGCCGAGATCGTGGACGAGGCGATCGAGCAGGGGCCGGGCGACTTCGTGGCGCAGGTCGCCGCCCGGCTCCCCGTACGGGTCATCTGCGACATGATGGGGATTCCGCCGAAATTTCATGACCTGGTGTTGCGACGGACCAACGTCATCCTCGGCAACGCCGACCCCGAGTACACCGGCATCGATCCCAATTTCAGCCGCGTCAACGTCGCCCGCGGCCTGGCCAAGCTGCTGCGCGCCGGCTACTCGCTGAACCGGATGGCCGCCCGCCTCGGCGACGAGCGCCGCAAACGCCCGACCGGCGACCTGGTCAGCCTGCTCGTGGGCGGCGAGGAGCGGCTCAGCCCGCAGGAGCTGGGGTCGTTCTTCATCCTGCTGGTGGTGGCCGGCAGCGAGACCACCCGCAACGCCATCGCCTACGGGCTGAAGCTGTTCACCGACCATCCCGGCCAGCGGGAGCTGCTGCTGGCCGACTTCGACGCGCGCGTCGGCCGGGCATGCGACGAGATCGTGCGCTACGCGACCCCGGTGATCCAGTTCCGCCGCACGCTGACCCGGGACCACGAGATGAACGGCGTGCCGTACAAGAAGGGCGACAAGGTGCTGCTCTTCTACAACTCGGCCAACCGCGACGAGTCCGTCTTCACCGACCCGGACGTCTTCGACATCACCCGCGACCCCAACCCGCACGTCGGCTTCGGCGGCCCGGGGCCGCACTACTGCCTGGGCGCCCACCTGGCGCGCAGGGAGATGAGCGTGATGTTCCGCGAGCTGTTCACCCGCCTGCCCGGCATCAGGACGGCCGGCGAGCCCGACTTCCTGCTGTCGAACTTCATCAACGGCATCAAGCACCTGCCGTACACGTTCTGACCGCCTCGGCCAGGCCGTCGTCCGGGCCGCGCCAGGCCACGAACCCGTCCGGCCGCACCAGCACGGTCCCGTACGGCCAGCCCTCGACCACGTGCACCGGGACGCCGGGGTCGGGCACCGGCGCGCCGGTGAACACGCTGAAATCGGGCCCGACCAGGTCGAGGCTGGATCGTTCGCCGATCCACACGTGCGGCAGCCGCGAGCCGGGCGAGCCGTCGAGGCAGAGCGTCACGTCCTCGGTGGAGGGCAGGCCCTCGACCGCCGAGGCGCCGCCGTAACGGTAACCGACGTGCACGATCGGGGCGTTCACCGCGCCCGCCGCCGCCCTGAGCCGGGCGGCCTCGGGGCCGGAGCCGAAGTGCATCCGCAGGTCCCGCATCCGCAGCCGCGACTGCTCCAGCGCCAGCAGCGCGACCGGCCGCCGCTCGTCGTGGTAGGTGTCCAGCAGCGCGGGCGCCGACCGGCCGGTCAGCACGCGGGCCAGCTTCCAGGCCAGGTTGTGGGCGTCGGCGACCCCCGTGTTCAGTCCGAACGCGCCCGTCGGCGGCACGGCGTGCGCCGCGTCGCCGGCCAGGAAGACCCGCCCCTCGCGGAACCGGTCGGCGACCTGGCCGCGGGCCCGCCAGCCCAGCACGCTGACGATCTCGACCTTCAGTCCGGGGTCGCCGATCGCGGTCCTGAGCAGGTCGGGGCTGGGTTCCTGGGCGGTGTGGAAGACCCATTCGGTCTCGCCGTCGATCGCCATGAGCATGCCGGGCGCGTCGGGAGTGGTGAGCTCGGCGAGCGCGAAGCCGTACCCGTCGGTCAGGTGGCTCAGGTCGGCGTGGAACATGACGTTGTGCAGCTCGGGGCCGAGCGCGCCGGGGCCGGTCACGCCGATGCCGAGCGCCGCCCGCACCCCGCTGCGCACGCCGTCCGCGGCGATCACGTAGCGGGCGCGCAGGGTGCGGGTCCCGTCCGGGCCGGACACGACCGCCGTCACGCCGTCGGCGTCCTGCTCCAGGGAGAGCAGTTCGGTGTCGTACGCGACGTGCGCGCCGCGCTCGCGGGCGGCGTCGAGCAGCACCTGGTCCAGCCGGTTCTGCGGGCATATGCCGCGCAGCCGGGCCGGGCTGTAGGCCGCCGTGTCGAACATCCGCGTCCGGGCGGGCAGGCCGGCCGCTATCGCGGCGAGGTCTGCGCCGGCCAGCGTGTCCACGGTGATCTTGCCGAGGGTCGCGTTCGTCATGTCGATGGCCACCTCGTCCACCGCCCGTTCAAGGCCGGCCTCGCGGAGCAGCTCGACCGTCCGGGGGCCGATGCCGGTGGCGCGGGGGTGCGCCCGCGGGCCGGGCTCGCGCTCGACGACCAGGGCGGGCACGCCGTGGCGGGCGAGGAACACGGCCGCGCTCAGCCCGACGCTGCCGCCGCCGACGATCAGGACGTCGGCGTTTCGTGGGAACACTGTTTCCGTCATGGGAACACTGTAACCACAGGCGTACGATGAAGGCCAGAGGGGGGAGCCGGATGTCACTGGTGTGGAGTCGCGAGCCGTACGCGCCGAAGCGTCAGGCCCTGAGCGTCGAGGCGATCGTGCGGGCCGCGATCGCGGTGGCCGACGCCGAGGGCCTCGACGCGGTGTCCATGCGCCGGGTGGCGAGCGAGGTCAAGTCGGGCACCACCTCGCTCTACCGCTACCTGGAGAACCGCGACGAGCTGCTCGACCTCATGGTCGACGCGGTGTGGGGCGAGGGCGAACCCGGTCCGCTGACCGGAGACTGGCGGGCCGACCTGGCCGGGGTGGCCCGCGACCAGCGCGCGGGCGTGCTGCGCCATCCGTGGCTGGCCGCGCTGATGACGAGCAGGCCGGCGCTCGGGCCCAACTCGCTGCGGCGGGTGGAGCACGCGCTGTCCGCGGCCCGGCCGCTGACCTCCGACATCACCCGGGCCGCCGCCGTGATCGGGGTGATCGGCGACTACGTGCTCGGCGCGGTGGCCAAGGAGCTGGCCGAGCAGGAGGCGCTGCGCCGCACGGGGCTGTCGGAGGAGGAGTGGCGGGCGACGATCGGCCCCTATGTCCGCGAGGTGATGGCCACCGGCGCCTACCCGGAGTTCAACCGGCGGGTGGCCGAGGCCGACGACCTCAGCTTCGCCGACCAGTTCGAGTTCGGGCTGGAGTGCCTCCTTCAGGGGTTCGCGGCGCGAATCCGCTGAGCAGGGCCGCCACGGCCAGCTCGAAGCGCTCCTGATGGTCCTCGGGCGTGCCGAGGCCGTCGGCGACCGCCCGCGCCAGCACCGGATAGTCCGCCAGGTCCAGGTCGGACTGCCGCGGGCTGTCCGGCCCCGCCTCGGCCAGCGTGTGCCCGATCACGAACGTCGACACCGCGTTGATCACATGCAGCGCCTCCTTGGCCGTGAAGCCCGCCCGGGTCAGCGCGGCGGCGGCGCCTTCGACCATGCCCAGGGCCCCCGGCGTGGCCACCGGCCGGATCGCGACCACCGGCATGAGCGCGGGATGCCGCAGCAGCTCGGCCCTGATCGACTCGGCGAACGCCCGCATCCACACCCGCCAGTCGCCGGAGGGCTCGATCGTGACGCGCGAGAGCACCAGCTCGACCAGCCCGTCGAGGACCGCGTCCTTGTTCGGCACGTAGTAGTAGAGCGTCATCGCCTCCACGCCCAGCTCCTTGCCCAGCTTGCGCATGGACAGCCCGGCCGCGCCCTCGCGGTCGAGGAGTTCGAGGGCCGCCTCCAGTACCCGCTCCCTTGACATCCGCTCTCTCATACACCGTAAGATACTGCCGTCTTACACCGTAAGAGAGAGGGTCGACCGTGATCACCGACTTCTTCGCCGCCGTCAACGAACGCCGCCTCGACGACCTGGGCGACTATCTGACCCCCGACGTCGTCGACCACAACAAGATCATTTTTGGCGAGCCGGACGAGCCCGGCGCCGCCTTCGAGGGCATCCGGATGCAGCTCGACGCGTTCGACCCGTTCCACATCGAGGTCGAGGAGGTCGTCGCCGAGGGGGACAGACTGGTCGCCCGGCTCCGCATGACCGGCACGCACTCCGGCACCCACCCGCGCATGCCCACGCCCACCGGGCGCAGTTTCGACGTCGAGGCGATCTTCCTGGTCACCCTGCGCGAGGGGCGGATCAGCGAGATCCGCGCGGTCAGCGACCGGCTGGGCCTGTTCCTCCAGCTGGGCTGGGACTGGCCGGAGACCGACTGACCCGCCCGCCCGCCAGGGCCAGCGGCAGCAGCGCGCCCGCCAGCGCCAGCCCGGCCGCCACCAGCAACATCGTGGACACCCCCGACCGGTACGGCGCCGCCAGCACCGCCACGCCCACCGCCGTGCCGACCTGCTTGAGCGTGTTCACCGTCCCGGTGGCCATGCCCACCTGATCCATCGGCGCGGTCAGGCCGACCTGGTTGGCCACCACGTTGCCCGCGCCGAGCCCCAGGCCGCCGAGGAACAGCCCGGCCATGATCGGCGTCCACCGGTCGGCCGCCGGGATCGCCATCACCAGCAGCGCCACGGTGATCAGCGCCGGGCCGACGGCGATCAGCACGCCCATGGGCCAGCGGTGCAGCACCTGGCCGACCGCGATCGGGCCGATGACCGCGGCCACGCTGAAGGCCAGGAAACGCACCCCGGCCTCGATCGGGCTCGCCTCCAGGGGGCCCTGCACGTACAGGGTGAGGTACGTGAACCCGCCCAGCAGCGCGGCCAGCATGAGCAGCGTCGTGGCCGAGCCGACCGCGAACACCCGGTTCCGGAACAGCCCGAAGTCGATCATCGGGGTCGCGGTCCGCCGCTCGGCGAAGACGAACGCCGCCAGCAGCGCGAGCCCGGCCACCAGCAGCAGCGGCACGTCGTGGATGAGCGCCGGGATGATGGCGAACAGCGCCGCGGCGATCAGCACGACGCCCAGGGGGTCCAGGTGGCCCCGGCCGCGCGACTCCGGCACCCGCTGCCGCAGCGCCACCACCACGAACACGCCGATCGGCAGGTTGATCAGGAAGATGGCCCGCCAGCCGAACGTCGCCGTCAGCACGCCGCCCACCACCGGGCCCAGCGTCATCGCCAGGCCGGAGACGGCGCTGAAGATGCCGAGCGCCCGGCCCCGGGCCGGGCCCTCCGGGTAGACCGAGGCGATCAGCGGGGTCGTGGTGCCGTACAGCGCGGACGCGCCCAGGCCCTGGACGCCCCGGGCCACGTCCAGCAGGGCAGCCGTGGGGGCCAGCGCGCAGGCCAGCGAGGCCACCGTGAAGACCGTCACGCCCACGGCCAGCATCCGGCGGCGGCCGTACCTGTCGGCCAGCACCCCGGCGGGCAGCAGGACGGCGGCCAGCGTCAGCGCGTACGCGTCCACCACCCACTGCACCTCGGGCAGGCTCGCCCCCAGGGCAGCGCGGATGTCGGGCAGCGCGATGGTCACGGCGGTCAGGTCCACCACCACGAGCACGATGGTCAGTGAGGCGAGAGCGAGAACCCATCCGCGTCGCATGCCTGCTCCTCACGATGAAAGGCCCCTTGTGCAGTGGTACTCCCGGAAGGAGGCGAATGCTAGGTTTCGCAGTCATGGAGATCAGGACGATCCACGCCAACGGTGTGGAGTTCGCGTATCTGACCGTGGGGGAGGGGCCGCTGGCGTTGTGCCTGCACGGGTTCCCCGACACCGCGCACACCTGGCGGCACCTGATGCCCGAGCTGGCCGGACGCGGCTACCGCGCCGTCGCGCCGTTCAGCCGCGGCTACGCGCCCACCGAGATCCCGGCCGACGGCGCGTACGAGGAGGCGGCCCTGGTCGCCGACGTGCGCGCGTTGCACGAGGAGCTCGGCGGCGATGAGAACGCGGTGATCGTCGGGCACGACTGGGGGGCCTTCCCCGCCTACGCCCTGGCCGGGCGTTTCCGCCGGGCGGTCGCGCTCGCGGTGCCGCCGCCGGGCGCGCAGCTTCCCGGGCTGCTGGCGTACGAGCAGCTCAAGCGGTCGTTCTACATCTTCCTGTTCCAGACCGTGCTGGCCGAGCCGGCCGCCGCAGACCCGGCCTTCCTCGACCGGCTCTGGCGGGACTGGTCGCCCGGCCACGACCCGGCCGAGGACCTGGCGTTCGTCCGGCGCAGCCTGGGCGAGCCCGCCAACATGGCGGCGGCCATCGGGTACTACCGCGCCGCGCTCGGCACCACGCCCCCCTCGGGCCGCTACCCGGACGTCGACCCCGCCACCGCGGGCCCGGTCCTGTACCTGCACGGCGAGCGCGACGGGTGCATGGGCGTGGAGATGGCCAAGGACGCGGCCGGCAGCCTGCCGCCGGGGTCGCGGGTCGAGCTGGTGGCGGACGCGGGCCACTTCCTGCACCTGGAACGGCCCGCGGAGGTCAACCGCCTCATCCTCGACTGGCTCGGCCCCGCCTCCTGACCGCCGCGATCACCGGGTGGGGACCGGCTCGCCTCCTGACCTCGGCGATCATCGGGTGGCACCTCGGCCGGCGCGGTCCCGCCTGCTGAGTACGGTGATCACCGGGTGGCGTCCTGACAGGCTCACCGGGAGCGCCTGCTCGATCGTGAACCCGCGCGGCGCGCCGCCCGGTGTCCCGTCCGCGCCGGGGTCGTCGTGGAGCAGTGCAACGGCCAGGCCGCCGGGTTCCAGCACCCGCCGCACCTCCCGCCACAACGGGTCCAGGCCGGGCCCGAGCAGGCCGCGCGGCGGCACCTGACGTCCCCAGGGCGGGTTCACCAGCACCCGCCGCACGCTTCCGTCCGCCATGGGGAGCCGCCCGGCGTCGGCGAGCCCCCAGTGGAACGGGCCCGGACCGTCCGGTGGCAGGGCGGCCCGAGCGTTCACGGCGACCGCCGCGACGGCGGCCGGGTCGCGGTCGAACCCGACGAACCCGACACCTTCGGCGAGCCCAGAGAGCCCGGCGGGCTCGGTGTGCGGCGCGCGCGTGAGCGCGTGGGCCTCGATGAGTGTGGTGCCCGCCCCGCAGCAGGGGTCGAGCACGACGCCGCGGAAGCCCTCCGCGCCCAGCCCGGCGAGCTGGGCCATCGCGGCCGCCAGCGGCGGGTGCAGCGTGCCCGGGATCGAGGCCGTCTTGTACGGCCTGCGGTGCAGCGGCCGGTCACCGGCCCGCCGGGCGATGACCGCCTGGTCGCCCTCGATCGTCACCCGCCACGCCGTCGCCCCGGCGGGTGGCCGGCCGCCGTCCCGCCGGGAGTGGTAGCGCAGCCGCCACGACCGGGCCAGCTCGGTCCCGACGGCGTCCTCGATCTCGTGCCTGGTGTAGTTGCGGCGTCCCACGAACGAGGCCGAGACCTCGACGTCGGGGCCGCCGGGCGGGCCGAGGTCGATCCCGCGGGCCGCCCGCGCCAGCCGGGCGAGCGCGGAGCGGCCGTGGCCGACCCCGTCCACCACGGCCGCGGCCAGCAGTACGTCGTCCGCGGTGCGCAATCCCAGGAGCCCGGCGCCGGGCCGGACCTCGAACCACACCTCCCGATGGCGGACGCCGACGACGACCCCGAGACGGGCACGCCGAATCTCCGCCGCGACCAAGGGCTCGGTGCCACGCACCGCCCTGGCCACCGCCAAGGTGAGCAACTGTTCTTCTCCCACGTAGCGACCCGGGACGGCGGCAGGCCGCCCCGCATCACCGGCGGTGGGTCAGCCCACGGCCCGCCGGCGGATCGCTAGCCGAGGAGGAAGAAGAACGTCATGCGCGGCACCCTACAAAAGCCCCGTCCGCACGAGCCACCGGTTTTCCCGGCAGCCACGTACGGTGTACGTCGAACCCATTGACGTAAGTGGTCGCTTTCCGAATGATGGCCCTATGACCGTCCTGGACTTCGACCTTTCGGACCGGAACTTCTGGGCCAGGCCCATGAGCGAGCGCGAGGCGGCGTTCGACCGGTTGCGCGCCCGCGAGACGCCGGCCTTCTTCGAGGAGATGGAGATGGCCGTCGCGCCCAAGGGGCCCGGCTACTACGCGCTGGCCAGGCACGCCGACATCCTGGAGGCGAGCCGCAACCCCGAGGTCTTCTGCTCCGGCGACGGCGGCGCGACGAACATCCCCGACATGCCCGCCGAGTTCACCGAGTACTTCGGCTCCATGATCAACATGGACGACCCCCGGCACGCCCGGCTGCGCAGGATCGTCTCCCGCGCGTTCACGCCCAAGATGATCAAGCAGTTCGAGTCGGACGTCGAGGCCGCCGCCGTGCGCATCGTGGACGACCTGGTGGCCGCCGGTCCAGGAGGCGACTTCGTCACCGACGTGGCCGCGCGCCTTCCGCTGAAGATCATCTGCGACATGATGGGCATCCCCGAGCGCGACTACCGGTTCGTCTTCGACCGCTCGAACATCATCCTCGGCGGCTTCGACCCCGAGTACACCGGCGGCGACCTCGACCAGCTGGCCACCCGCCTGCTCACCGCCGGGATGGAGCTGCAGCAGCTCGTCCAGGACCTCGCCGCCCACCGCACCGCCAACCCCACCAACGACCTGACGTCCTCGCTGGTCAACGCCAACATCGACGGCGAGCGGCTGACGATGCGGGAGCTGGGGTCGTTCTTCATCCTGCTGGTGGTCGCGGGCAACGAGACGACCAGGAACGCCATCTCCTACGGCCTGCGCCTGCTCACCAAGAACCCCGACCAGCGCGCCCTGTGGCTGGAGGACGTCGAGGGCCGCGCCCCCGGGGCCGTGGAGGAGATCGTCCGGCTGGCCTCGCCGGTGAACTTCATGCGCCGCAAGGTCACCCGCGACCACGAGATGAACGGTCACCTCTACCGCGCCGGCGAGAAGGTGGTGCTGTTCTACTGGGCGGCGAACCGGGACGAGCGGGTGTTCGCCGACCCGTACCGCTTCGACATCACCCGCCACCCCAACCCGCACGTCGGCTTCGGCGGGCCGGGGCCGCACTTCTGCCTCGGCGCCCACCTGGCCCGGCGGGAGATCACGGTGATGTTCCGCGAGCTGCTGCGCCGGGTGCCGCAGATCGAGGGCGGCAGGCCCGACCGCTTGCACTCCTCGTTCATCAACGGGATCAAGCACATGGAGTGCACGTTCTGAGCCGGGCGCGGCGGCGCCCGGGGCTCAGGACTGCGCGCTCAGCTTGAGCTGGTTCATCACGGTACGGATGTCCGGCAGGAGCTGCTTGCCCTCGTCCGGGATCGACACGAACACGATGGCGGGCACGCTGCCGCCGGTGTTGACCGCCATCGTGACGATCGTGGCCTTCTCCGTGCCGGCGGTCATGGCGTAGGCGATGAGCCGGCCGGTGGAGGCGCCCACCTTGATCGGCTGCTGCGCGATCTTCCTGACCTTGTTGCCGTCGGGGTAGAAGTCCTTGCGGGCCTGCAGCACCATGCGCCGGATGACCGGCTCCAGGTCGTCCTCCTGGTACAGGGAGGACAGGTTCGCCGGTAGCGGGCCCGACATGACCTGGGCGTACTTGTCGGGCGCGACCTCCGTGTACTGGCGGGTGTCGTAGCCGAACGTGGACTTGACCGTGGCCCGCTGGTCGAGCTGCCAGCTGCCGCCCAGGCGGGGCAGGGAGACCCCGGCCGCCGCGTCCTCGACCCGGCCGGTCACCGGGGACGCCTTGCCCGGGTACTTGGGCAGGGCGGGGATCGTGGTGGAGCGCTTGCCCGTGCCCGCCTTCGTGGGGCCGGCCGAGGCCGTGGGGGAGGAGGCGGTCTTGCCCTCCGGGGTGTCCTCGCCGGCCAGCGGGCCCGCGAGGAAGGCCCACAGCAGCGCCGCGACCAGGGCGATCACGACCGAGCCGCCGAGCGCGTAGATCCAGATGGGCTTGCTCGGCTCGTCGTCCAGGGAGTCGTGGTCGCCGCCCTGGTACTCGTCGCCGAAGACGTTGTTCCAGAGCTCCTGCTGGCGGTCGGGGGGCGGGGTGCGCGAGCCGCTGATCTGACCGGCCGTCACGAACCGGCGGTCGGGGTCGGAGGGGTCGCGGTTCAGGTTCGAGCCGGGGCGCGGCTGGTCGGGGTGGCCGTCGCCGGGCATGCCCGGTCCGGCCGGGGGCGCTCCGACGTGGGCCGCCGCGAGCGGGCCCGGGGGCATCGCGGGGTCGCCCGCCATGGTGTCGGCCTGCCGGCCGCCGTACATGACGGTGTGCTCGTCGGCCGGGCCGGCGGACGGCGCGCCAGGTCCGCCAGGTCCGCCGGGGCCGTCGAGCGGCGACGGCGCGGGCTGGACGGGGGCGTCGAGCGGGCCGGGCGCGCGGCCCAGCGTGACCGTGCGGTCCAGCGGGTCGGCGGCGGACGCCGACGGGGCGGGGGAGGGGGCAGGGGCGGGGCTGTTGGGCCAGGGCGCCGGCGTGGACAGGTTGGACCACGCGCCGGGGGACGGCGTCGGCGGCTGCGACCAGGCGGGCACCGGGTCCTGCGGCTGGGCCGGCTGCTGCTGCTCCGGCCAGGAGACGGGAACCTCCTGGCGGGGGGTCTCGGGCCAGCCCTGCTCCTGCCGCGGCGGGTCTGGCCAGGACGGCCGCGCCGGCTCCGGCCACGACGCGTCGCCGCCCCGCTGCTGCGCGCGGGAGTCGTTGCGAGACGGGTCGTTGCGCGGTGAGTCGTTCCGCGACGAATCGTTGCGCGGGACGTCGGGCCAGGAGGGGTCGGGGCGCGGCGGCTCGGGCCAGGAGGGCGCCTGCGGGGCCTCGGGCCAGGACGGCTGGGCCGGGGCGGCCTCCGGCCACGACATCGGCACGCCGGAGGACTCCTGCCCGCCGGACGGCCAGGAGGAAGGCACGTCGTTGCGGACCTCCGGCCAGGACGGTGGCAGGTGCGACGCTCCGGAGCTCGCGGAATTCTCCGTTGCCATTGCTGCCGGCCCTCCCGAGGTTGTGTCCGGATGTGCCGCTATATCCGGATTTGACGTACCAGGCATGATCTCATGGGATTTTCCAGGAGATACGGCTGGTTTCGCAGCGAAACGAGCGAAGCCGTGCGGATCGGTTGGCGGATCCTGCAGCGGCAGGTCGCCCTCCGGTCGATCTGGCTCAGCTGGGTACACCACGCGACGACAGTATTCTAAAGGGACATATGAGGTCACAACGGATACATCACCATCAGGTCTCGCTGGACCTGAAGGGTCTATTGTGCCTGCGCCGGTCCCCGGAGTATCTGCATTCCGTCGAAGACGTGCGCTAGGCTTGACACATGCGTTCCGCGACCCTGCTTCTTAGCGGGCCGCGACGGCCCTGAGAGGTCTCGCCGTCGCGGCTACCCCTCGTCGTGCACGAGGGGTTTTCTTATGGGTCCGAGTCAAGCCAGAAGGACAGTAGCCGTGAGTGAGTACGACCCGCAGGCGCTGCAGGCCAAGTGGCAGCAGCGATGGGAGGAACAGGAGCCCTACCGGGCGAGCGAGGACGCGGCCGACACCCGGGAGCGGCGCTACATGCTCGACATGTTCCCCTACCCGTCGGGCGACCTCCACATGGGCCACGGCGAGGTGTTCGCCATCGGCGACGTCGTCGCGCGCTACTGGATGCAGCAGGGCTACAACGTCCTGCACCCGATCGGCTGGGACTCCTTCGGCCTGCCCGCCGAGAACGCCGCGATCAAGCGCAACGCCCACCCCGCCGAGTGGACCTACGCCAACATCGAGACGCAGGCTCACTCCTTCCGGCGCTACGGCATCTCCTTCGACTGGTCGCGCCGCCTGCACACCAGCGACCCCGAGTACTACCGCTGGAACCAGTGGCTGTTCAACCGCTTCTTCGAGCGCGGCCTGGCCTACCGCAAGGGCGGCCTGGTCAACTGGTGCCCCAACGACCAGACGGTGCTGGCCAACGAGCAGGTCGTGGCGGGCAAGTGCGAGCGCTGCGGCGCCGACGTCATCCGCCGCGAGCTGACGCAGTGGTACTTCAAGATCACTGACTACGCCCAGCGCCTGCTGGACGACATGGAGCAGCTCGACGGCTGGCCCGAGCGCCTGCTGACCATGCAGCGCAACTGGATCGGCCGCTCCGAGGGCGCCGACGTGCTGTTCGAGATCGAGGGCCGCGACGAGCCGGTCCACGTCTACACCACGCGCCCCGACACCCTGTACGGCGCCACGTTCTTCGTGGTCGCGGTCGACGCCGCGCTGGCCGACGAGATCGTCACCGACGAGCAGCGCCCGGCCTTCGAGGCCTACCGCGCCGAGGTCGCCAAGCTGAGCGACATCGAGCGCCTGTCCACCGACAAGGAGAAGACCGGCGTCTTCCTGGGCCGCCACGCGGTCAACCCGGTCAGCGGCGAGCGCATCCCGGTCTGGGCGGCCGACTACGTGCTGTCCGACTACGGCCACGGCGCGATCATGGCCGTGCCCGCCCACGACCAGCGCGACCTCGACTTCGCCAGGAAGTTCGAGCTGCCGGTCAAGGTCGTCGTCCACACCGGCCTGGCCGACCCCGGCGAGACCGGCGAGGCCACGCCCGGCGAGGGCACGCTGGTCAACTCCGGCCCCCTCGACGGGCTGACCAAGGCCGAGGCCATCGCCAAGATCATCGAGATCCTGGAGGCCGAGGGCCGGGGCACCGGCGCGGTCAACTTCCGGCTGCGCGACTGGCTGCTGTCCCGTCAGCGGTTCTGGGGCACGCCGATCCCGATCATCCACTGCGCCGACTGCGGCGAGGTGCCCGTCCCCGACGAGCAGCTGCCCGTCACGCTGCCCGACCTGCGCGGCGAGGCGCTGGCGCCCAAGGGCGTCTCCCCGCTGGCCAGCGCCACCGAGTGGGTCAACGTCGAGTGCCCCAAGTGCGGCGGTCCGGCCAAGCGCGACACCGACACGATGGACACGTTCGTCGACTCGTCCTGGTACTTCCTGCGTTACACCTCGCCCGGCTACACCGACGGGCCGTTCGACCCCGAGCAGGTGCGCAAGTGGGGCCCGATCGACCAGTACGTCGGCGGCATCGAGCACGCCGTCCTCCACCTGCTGTACTCGCGCTTCTTCACCAAGGTCCTGCACGACATGGGCATGGTGAGCTTCACCGAGCCGTTCCTGCGCATGCTGAACCAGGGGCAGGTGATCAACGGCGGCAAGGCGATGTCGAAGTCCCTGGGCAACGGCATCGACCTGGGCCAGCAGATCGACGCGTACGGCGTCGACGCCGTGCGCCTGACGATGATCTTCGCCGGTCCGCCGGAGGACGACATCGACTGGGCCGACGTCTCGCCGGCCGCCTCCCAGAAGTTCCTGGCCCGCGTGCTGCGCGTGATGTCGGAGGCGACCGCCGAGCCCGGCGTGTCGTTCGAGGGCGGCGACGCCGAGCTGCGCAAGGTCACCCACCGCACGATCGACGAGGTCACCAAGCTGGTCGAGTCGCAGCGCTTCAACGTCGCGGTGGCCCGCATGATGGAGCTGACCTCGGCCGCCCGCAAGGCCATCGACTCCGGTCCCGGCGCGGCCGACCCGGCGGTGCGCGAGGCCGCCGAGTCGCTGGCCGTCATGCTCTCGCTGGTGGCGCCCTACGTCGCCGAGGAAGGCTGGGAGCGCCTGGGCCGCACCGGTCCGGTCGCCTTCGCCGGCTGGCCCGTCGCCGACCCCGCGCTGCTGGTGCAGGAGTCGGTCACGTGCGTGGTGCAGGTGGCGGGCAAGGTGCGCGACCGGCTGGAGGTGGCCCCCGACATCTCCGAGGACGAGCTGCGGGCCCTGGCCCTGGCCTCCGACAAGGTGTCCGGCTACCTCCAGGGCGCGCCGCGCAAGGTGATCGTGCGCGCGCCCAAGCTGGTCAACATCGTCCCGTAGGCGGCTAGATCCGGCGCAGGGCCGGCAGGAGCTCCTTCTCCGCCCAGTCGAAGAACGGCTCCTGCTGGTCGTGCCCGATCTGCACGAGCGCCACGTGCGTGTACCCGGCGTCGGCGAACTTCCTGACGCCCTGCACGACCGCGTCCAGGTCGTCGCCGCAGGGCACGCTCTCGGCGACGTCCTCGGGGCGCACCGAGCCGGCCGCGGCGGCGAAGTTCACCGGGCCGGGCAGCTCGGCCATGACCTTCCAGCCGCCGACGCCCGACCAGCGCCACAGCCGGTGGGCCCGCTCCTTGGCGGCCTCGGGGTCGGTGTCGTAGGCGATGGGGAGCTGGCCGTAGACCGGTTTGCCCTGGCCGCCCGCGGCGTGGAACTGCTGCACCACCTCGGGCATCGGGTCGTTGATGACCAGCACGTCGCCCAGCTCCGCGGCGAGCTCGGCCGACCGGCCGCCGGAGGCGGCGATGCCGATCGGCACCTGCTCGTCCGGCAGGTCGTAGAGCTTGGCGGAGTCGACGTCGAAGAACTCGCCCTGGTAGGTGACGTACTCGCCGCTGAACAGCTCCTTGATGATCTGCACGGCCTCGGCGAACATCCGGTGCCTGGTGTCCACCGGCGGCCAGCCCTCGCCGACGACGTGCTCGTTGAGGTTCTCGCCGGCGCCCAGGCCCAGGGTGAACCTGCCCTCGCTCAGCACCCCCATCGTGGCCGCCTTCTGCGCCACCACGGCCGGGTGGTAGCGCATGATGGGGCAGGTCACGTACGTCATGAGCGGCAGGCGCTCGGTCACCTGCGCCGCCGCGCCCAGCACCGACCAGCAGTACGGCGAGTGGCCCATCTCCTCGATCCACGGGAAGTAGTGGTCGGAGATGACCGCGTAGTCGAAGCCGACGCGCTCGGCGGTGGCGGCGTAGTCCACCAGTTCGCGGGCCGGGGTCTGCTCGGACATCAAGGTGTAGCCGATTTGTACCATGTGGTCGGGCTACCCAGGTTTGTCCGGCTTAGGGTCCGGCGTCCGGAGATCAATCGTCACTGCGCAGCTCCTCGATCACCAGCCCGAGGCCGATGGCCAGCAGCCAGAGGTCCTTGGACAGGCCGATGCCCTGCTGGGTCGGGCGCAGGCTGCCCTCCTCGCGCATGCCCGGCGTCCTGAGGTAGAGCCCGAGCAGGCCCGCCGCGAACGCGGTCAGCCCCGCGCCGGCCAGCAACGACGGCACGAACGGCAGGACGAGCGCGGCCCCGAGGGCGAGCTCGCCCTTCGACAGCAGCCGGGTGAAGGCCACCGGGTCCTGGCCGCGCAGGAACGGGTACGTGCCCGCGGCCATGCCGTGCAGGCCGGCCGCCGTCTGCTCGTCGGCCTTGGTCTTGCCGATCCCGGAGTTGAGGATGATGGCGGCGGCGGCCAGGCGGCCCGGGATCTGGTGTGGGCGCACGAAAAATCGCATGATTCCTCACAGCGTGTGATTTGTGGCGATTGGCTCCTTCCCTGCCGTTCCCCGCACATCCGGGACATCGGACGGTCTTGGCTGTTCGCGGACGGTGGACCGCTGCTCTGAGAGAAAATCTTTAGCTGGTTTGGTGTCTCGCATTAGTGTCTAGCTGTGACATATGGCGCATACCTGAGATATCCACATCTGTCTGGTGACCTGGTCACCTTCGTCGCCGACGACGATGTCTGGCTCGCCCCCGTCGCCGGCGGCCGGGCCTGGCGCTTCACCGCCGACCGCGTGCCGGTCTCCACCCCGCGCTTCTCGCCCGACGGCTCGCGCATCGCGTGGACCAGCGGCAAGGAGGGCGCCCCCGAGGTGTTCGCGGCCGAGCTCGACGGCGCCGAAGGCACCCGGCTGACGCACTGGGGCAACGCCATGACCGGCGTCCGCGGCTGGACCGCGGACGGAGCCGTGCTCGCGGTCAGCTCCACCGGGGAGGCGTCGCGTACCCGGCTGTGGGCGTACGCCGTCCCGCTCGACGGCGGGCCGGCCGAGCGGCTGCCGTACGGCTGGGTCGGCGAGGCGGCCGTCAACGGCGCGAAGGTGGCCACGGTGTCGCCGGTCTGGCGCGAGCCGTCCCAGTGGAAGCGCTACCGCGGCGGCACGGCGGCCAAGATCTGGGTCGACGCCGACGGCGACGGGGAGTTCGTCCGGCTGTTCGCCGACAGCCCCGCCCAGCACTGGGCGGTGAACTGGGTCGGCGACCGGATCGTCTACCTGTCCGACGCGGACGGCGTGGGGAACCTCTACTCGGCCCTTCCCGACGGGTCCGACGTGCGCCGGCACACCAGCCACGACGAGTTCTACGCCCGTCACGCCACGAGCGACGGCGAGCGGGTGATCTACAGCCACGCGGGGGACCTGTGGCTGCTGGAGAGCCTGGACGCCGAGCCGTACAAGCTGGAGGTGAAGCTCGGCGGCCCGCGGCCGGGACGGGCGCGCCGCCCCGCGCCCACGCGCGTCGGCGCCTTCTCCCCGGACACGACCGGGCGGGCCAGCGCGGTCGAGATCCGCGGCACCGCGCACTGGGTCACCCACCGCGACGGGCCCGCGGGCGCGCTCCGGGTGGAACCCGGCGTGCGGGTACGCCTGCCGCGCGCCCTCGGCGCCGACGGCCGGGCCGTGTGGGTCTCCGACGCCGGCGGCGAGGACGGCCTGGAGATCGGCGCCCCCGGCGGCGAGATCAGGAGCCTGGCCGGCGGGCAGCTCGGCAGGGTGCTCGAACTGACCGCCGCCCCCGACGGCAAGCACGCGGCCGTGGCCACGCACGACGGGCGGCTGCTCGTCGTGGACCTGGAGTCGGGCGACCTGCGCGAGCTCGACCGCACCACCCAGGGCGACATCAGCGGGGTCACCTTCTCGCCGGACTCCGGCTGGCTGGCCTGGGTGCATCCGGACCACGAGCCGCTGTCGCAGATCAAGATGGGCCGCGTGGACGGCACATCGGTGATCGACGTGACGCCGCTGCGCTTCTCCGACTACGACCCGGTGTTCACCAAGGACGGCAAGCACCTGGCCTTCCTGTCGGTGCGCACGTTCGACCCGGTGTACGACGCGCACGTGTTCGACCTGTCGTTCCCGGCGGGCTGCCGGCCGTACATCGTGCCGCTGCAGGCCGCCACGCCGTCGCCGTTCGACCCGTCGTTGCAGGGACGGGGGTTCAACGGGGAGGACGACAAGCCCGGCAAGGACGACAAGAAGGACGACGCGCCGCCGCGTACCGAGGTGGACCCGGAGGCGCTGGCCTCCCGCGTGGTGCCCGTACCCGTGCCGGCGGGCCGCTACGGCAACCTCAGGACCGCCAAGGACGCGCTGCTCTGGCTTCGCCACCCCCTGACGGGCCAGCTCGGCGACGGCACCGAGCCGGTGAACGAGACGGTGCTCGAACGCTACGACCTCAAGAAGCGCGCCAAGGCCGAGCTCGGCAAGGAGGTGCGGGCCTTCGAGGTCAGCGGCGACGGCACCAGGCTCGTCACCAACGGCAAGAACGGCCTGCAGACGCGGGCGGCCGGCGAGGGCGACGAGGTCGTCACCATCGACCTCGACCGCATCACCGTCCAGATCGACCCGGTCGCCGAATGGCTCCAGGGCTACCGCGAGGCCGGCCGGCTCATGCGCGACCACTTCTGGCGCGAGGACATGGGCGGCCACGACTGGCAGGCCACGCTCGACCGGTACGAGCCGCTGGTCGGCCGCCTCGGCTGCCACTCCGAGCTGATCGACCTGCTGTGGGAGGTACAGGGCGAGCTGGGCACCTCGCACGCCTACGCCAGGGGCCACGACGGCGTCAGCGACCCGCGCCGCCGCCAGGGCCTGCTCGGCGCCGACCTGGCCAAGGACGAGGACGGGACCTGGCGGGTCGAGCGCATCCTGCCGGGCGAGACCTCCGACCACGCGGCCCGCTCGCCGCTGCTCGCGCCCGGCGTCGCGATCCGTCCCGGCGACGCGATCGTGGCGGTGGGCGGGCGTCCGGTCGATCCGGTACGCGGCCCGCTCGCGCTGCTGTCCGGCACCGCCGACCAGCCCGTGGAGCTGACCGTGCGGCCCGCGGCCGGCGGCTCGACGCGCCGGGTCGTCGTCACCCCGCTCGCCGACGACAGCCAGCTGCGCTACCACGACTGGGTGGAGAGCCGGCGGGCCTTCGTCCGCGAGTCGTCCGGTGGGCGGCTCGGTTACCTGCACGTCCCGGACATGGTGGCCTCGGGGTGGGCGCAGTTCCACCGCGACCTGCGTACCGAGATGGCCTTCGAGGGGCTGGTCGTGGACGTGCGCGAGAACGGCGGCGGGCACCTGTCGGAGCTGGTGCTGGAGAAGTTGTCGCGCAAGGTCACCGGCTGGGCGCGGGCCCGCGGCTACGAGCCGATGCGCTATCCCGAGGACTCGCCCCGCGGGCCCATCGTGGCCGTCGCCGACGAGTTCGCCGGGTCCGACGGCGACATCGTCAGCGCCGGGATCAAGAACCGCGGCCTCGGCCCGCTGGTTGGCACCAGGACCTGGGGCGGCGTCATCGGCATCGACTCGCGCTACTCCCTGGTGGACGGGACCGTGGTGACCCAGCCGCGGTACGCGTTCTGGCTGGAGGGGCCGGGCTGGGGCGTGGAGAATTACGGCGTCGATCCCGACGTCGAGGTCGTGATCACGCCGCAGGACCGGGTGGCGGGCCGCGACCCGCAGCTGGCGAAGGCGGTCGAGCTGGCGCTCGCCGCGCTGGAGGAGCGTCCGGCGGCCACCCCGCCGGACCTGCCGCCGCTGAGCTGACCGTCCTGAGGGGCGGCCCGTCGGGGCCGCCCCTCAGCCTGGCGGGATCTCGGGGGAACGGCGGTTCGGCCTCGTCGTCTCGAAGAGCGCCGGGCCCCTCCTCAGTTCAGCCTGGTGAGGATCTCCGAGAGCACCGGTTCGGTCGTCGCGAAGTTCAGCCGTACGTAGTCCGCGCCGCCGGGCCCGAACGACGCGCCGTCGTTGAGCCGCACCTGGGCCTCCCGCTCGATGAGCTCGGCCATGCCCGGCTGCCCGGTGTGCAGCCATGCCAGGTAGGTGGCCTGGGGCATCCGGTACCCGAACCGGTCCGGCAGCCGCTCGGCGATGAGCCGGCGGTTGCGGTCGAGCAGCGCCCGCGTCCGGTCCAGCCAGGCGTCGCCGTGCCGCCAGGCCGCGACCGTGGCCTCCACCCCGAACAGGTGCGTCGAGCCGAAGAGGAACGGCGGCTGCGCCGCCAGGGCCGCGCGGATCCCGGCGTGCCCGATGTGGGCGACCGAGCAGCGGATGCCGCCCAGGTTGAACGCCTTCGTGGCCGAGGTGAGGGTGACCGTGCGCTCGGGGAGGATCGTCGCGAAGGGGATGTGCCGGTGGGGCGCGTAGGTGAGGTCGGCGTGGATCTCGTCGGCCAGCACCAGCAGGTCGTGGCGTTCGGCGTGCTCGGCCAGCCCTTCCAGCTCGGCGCGGGTGAACACGCGGCCCGTCGGGTTCTGCGGGTTGACCAGCAGCAGCACCCGGCAGCCGGACAGGTCGGGCACCTCGAACCGCCACGCGTCGCCGTCCGGTTCGAGCTGGATGGGGACGAGCGGACGATCCATGACGTCGAGGGTCGTCAGGAACGGGTGGTAGGCGGGGGTGTGCAGCGCGACGCCGTCCCCCGGCTTGGTCCAGAGGTGCAGCAGCACCTGGAGGGCCTGGTTGATGTCGCTGAACGTGTGGACGTGCAAGGGGTCGGCCGTCCAGCCGTGGCGGACGGCCATGCGCTCGGCGAACGCCTCGGCCAGGGGGCCGGCCTGCGGCTTGTCCAGCCAGGTCGGGTAGCCGAGGTCACCGGCGGCGCGGCGGGTCAGGGCCTCGATCACCTCGGGGGCGGTGGACAGGTCCATGTCGGCGATCCAGGCGGGGATGACACCGGGGGCGGTGATTGCCCATTTGAGACCGTCATGCGTCTCTTTGAGGTCCTTCATCTCTTTGGAGGCGGGGGTCTCTTTTGGGGCATTCGTGTCGGTCACGGGCACAGTCTAGGAGTCTGCGGTGTGGCGGTATGGGGGGCCTGATGCCGGTGCCTGCCGTCTTGGGCGTGGGCGGCTGCGCGGGGGTGGGCGCGTTGTGTTCCGGGGCCCGAAGGAACGTCCCGGGAGAAAGGCGAGCGGGCGATGCGACGCCGCCCTCCACGCGAGGCCGGGGTGGAAGGGCCTCGACGTTGGAGGGCGGCGTTCGGTGCGTGCGACTTGCGAGGAAGCGCCACATGGCGCCGACGATCACAGCCCCCGTGCGAGGGAAGCCGGATCGCGGAGAAACCGAACGGCGGCCGCAGCCTCAAGGAGGGCGGCCGGCCGGCGGACGGACTAGAGGCGGCGGAGGACGGCCACCACCTTGCCCAGCACGCTGGCCTCGTCACCGGGGATGGGCTCGTAGTTCGAGTTGTGCGGCACCAGCCACACGTGCCCGTCCTTGCGCTTGAACGTCTTGACCGTGGCCTCACCCTCAATCATGGCGGCCACGATGTCACCGCTCTCGGCGACCGGCTGCTGGCGGACGACCACCCAGTCGCCGTCGGCGATGGCGGCCTCGATCATCGAGTCACCGGCCACCTGGAGCAGGAAGAGCGTGCCCTCGCCGACGAGCTGCTTGGGAAGGGCGAAGACGTCCTCCACGCTCTCCTCGGCCAGGATCGGGCCACCGGCGGCGATGCGGCCCACGAGCGGGACGTAGGCGGCGGTCGGCCGGCTCACCGGAGCCTCGTCGTCGGTGGCGTCGGGGTCGACCCACAGCACGGGCTCGCCGGGCAGGCGCACCTCCAGGGCGCGTGGCCGGTGCGGGTCGCGCCGCAGGTATCCCTTGCGCTGCAGGGCGGTCAACTGGTGCGACACGCTGGACGTGCTCGTCAGCTGCACGGCCTCGCCGATCTCGCGCATCGAGGGCGGGTAGCCGCGCTGCTGCACCGAATCGCGGATCACTTCGAGGATCTTGCGCTGCCTGGGCGTCAGGCCCAGGGAGTCGCGCCGGCGCACCGCGAGGTCTGTGACCCCGTTAGCGTCTTCCCGCTCGCTCATGCTCTTCCTCCTCGCCTGGCGGCGGCCCGCCTCACCGGCGAACCTCCCGGTCCGTGGTCTTGATGTCGCACACAGCGACCGTATCGCTGTTGAAGATCATCTTCAAACAATTGTTCGAGTCTTCCTCGAAATTGTCGCCAGCGTGGTGTACAACATCGTACGGGAGTTCGATCGACACCGTGTTCGATTTGCTGATCTTATTTTGGCCGTTTCCTCGGGCCAGACGGCGGGAGGTCAATCGTGCGAACGACCCCGAGCACCGACCCGACCAGCGAAGACGCCAACCGGCTCACCCTCATCGCCGACGCCACCCGGGGCGCGGGCCGACGGGGAGACGACCCGCATACCGGCTCCGGCCGCCACGAGAATCCGGGAAAACGACCGGCTCCCGATTCGAACACCCGGCGGCGCCGCGCCGGCGGCTCAGGGGGAGCCGTCCAAGGCTCGGGCCGCCCCCGGCTGTGGCTGGTCCCCTCCCCGCGTCCCGACGCGGACACGGACACGGACGCCGACCGGACGCTGCCTCAGGAGGGCGCTGGACAGCCTCTCGCCGACGACACACTGACTGGCCGTCGTCCCGAAGGCAAACAGGGCACTCCGCGCACGGACGCGACAGAATCCCGCGCCCGCCCGCCCGAGCCCGGCCCCTGGCGCCGACGTCCGCCCGAAGCGAGCGGACGACGTCCGGAAGGCGAGACGCAGGGGCGGCGAGGCCGAGGTCAGGCGGAGGGGCCGGGCAGGCGCGGCGAGGCCGACATGTCAGGAAGCCGAGGTCTGGCGGAGGCGTCGGGGAGGCGAGGTCAGGGGGGCCGTGCGGCGCGACCGGCGGGCCGGGACTCGGCGATCGTGCCGGAAGGGGAGCGGGAGCGCCGGGCGGAGGCCCGGGCGGACCGCCCCTGGGAACGGCGGCGTCCAGGGGAGGCCACGGGCCGGCCCGAGCTTCGTAGGCGGCGCTCTGGTGAGCCCACGGCCCGACCCGAGACGCGAAGGCGCCGCTCGGGCGACTCGACCGAGCAGCCCGAGGCTGAGGGGCGGCGCCGGAAGAGGAGCGAGCGGCTGGGCGAGCAGGGGCGACGCCGGGAGGAGGCCGCCGAGCGGTCCAGCAAGCAGGGGCGGCGCTCGGGACGGTTGGTGGAGCGGCCGGGCGAGCCAGGGCGGCGCTCGGAGCAGTCGGCCGAGCGGCCGGACAGGCAGGGGCGGCGGTCGGGACGGGCGGCGGAGCGGTTCTCGGTACGGGGGCGGCGCTCTGGGGAGGCCAAGGGCCGGGATCGGGGGCAGGTGGTGAGCGGGCCGGGGGGCTCGCGGCGCCGGGGGGCGCGGAGGAACGGGGGTTCTGGTGACGGTGAGGCTCGCGGGGGGCGGGACATGTTGGGACGTGTTGTGGGGGCGGAAGGTGCTCCGGCCGGTGACGGTGCGGGGCTTGCACGGAATGGTCGTACGACCCCTACGGTCTTGCAGCGGCGGCGGGGCCGTGGGCGGGGTGTCGGGGTGATTCCCGCGGGGGCTGGCGTCAAGGCTGCGGCTCCTCCGGTGCGGCTGACCCGCCGGGGGCGGATCGTGCTGCTGGTGGTGGTGATGGTGCTGCTGTCCCTGGGCGGGTTCTGGCTCGGGACGCGGGCGGCCGGGCATGCGGCTGTGGGCGCCGGGGCGCCCGGCGCTTCGGCTGTGGGCGTCGGTGTGGCTGGCCGCCCGGCCGTGCCTGATGGCGACGCCACCAGCCTGACCAGCGCACGACGTCCGTGATCGCGCAGGTCGTCCGATCGGTCGCTCAACAGGCACTCCACAGGTTCTCAACATCGGCCTGGCTACCTTCGCGGTGTCCAGTACGACGAGCACCAAGGAGAACTCGATGCGAACGTTCAACACGATGGTCGTCGGTGTGGCGGTCGCCGCCGCGGCTCTGACCGCGGGTGCCCCCGCGCAGGCCTCCGTCCAGACCGGCGCCCAGACCTCCCTCACCGCCGTCACCACGGCCGCCGCGGCGGCCGGCTCGGCGACGATGTCCTGCCGTGAGGTGCGTGTGTACCGTCCGGAGATGCGCAAGGGGCACGTGGCCGCGACCGGCTGGGCGATCGGCTGCTCCAGCAACCAGCGCGTCAAGATCATGCTTCAGCGCAAGCGCTGGTGGGGCTGGCAGAACATCTCCAGCGCCTCCTGGTACGGGGCCGGCAAGAGGACGTTGTACAAGGGCTGCAAGCGGGGGGACACCTTCACCTACCGCCTGCAGGGCCAGGTCAGCTACTACGCGGGAAGCAAGTACGTCGTCCACAACGGCTGGAGCCCCACGATGCGCGCCAAGTGCCCGTGACGCGCTCCGTCCGCCACCCCGTGGGATGACCATCCACGACTCCAGTGACGCTTGGTGATCTTGAGGTGGTGGAGTCGCATGGAGACGGCCACCGCGTGATCATTCGGAGCTTGTGAAGCCAGCCGAAGATCGCGCGGTGGCCGCGTGCCTGGCTCAGGGGCGGGGCGCAGGGGGCAGGGAAGCGGGCGAGCAAGGGGGCGCGGTGAGTCGGCCAGGTCGTGGGGAGGGGGGAGGGGCAGGGGCGCAAGCGAAAGGCCGGGGAGGCAGGCGAAGGGCCGGGGTGGGGGTTCCGGGGTGTTTTGTGGGGGTAGGGGAGGGGGCTTCGGGGGTGGTGGGAGGTGGGGGGAGGCTGTGGGCTCCGGTACCTTTGTGGGGCCTGTTTGGGCTGGTCGCCGTCGGGTGCGAGGGGGCCGGTCGGGCGAGGCGCGCGAGGGGCCGGCCGGGGCGACACGCCCGGGGCCCGTGTGACGCGGGGGCTGATCAGCGACTTCAGCTCCACGGTGTTGCTCAACTTGCGTTCATGGTCGCGCGCTTCTACGGTTGGACCACAACATCTAGTAGTTACACCGATGTCGGTTCACCACACCTTGTGTTTCCGTGACCGCACCATGGCAAGCCGTGGGGCGTGCGCGAGCGTACCGCGGCGAGGGTTTTACGCGTGTGGTGGGCCAGGCGGGTCGAGGAGGCGAAGCCGTGCACTGTCCGTTCTGTCGCCACCCTGACACCAGGGTCATCGACAGCCGGTCCACGGACGACGGCGCGGCCATCAGGCGCCGGCGCACCTGTCCCGAGTGCGGGCGCAGGTTCACCACGCAGGAGACCGTCCTGCTGATGGTGAGCAAGCGTAGCGGGGTGACGGAGCCGTTCTCGCGGGACAAGGTCGTCGCGGGCGTGCGGCGGGCCTGTCAGGGCAGGCCGGTCAGCGAGGACTCGCTGGCCCAGCTCGGGCAGCGGGTAGAGGAGGCCATCCGGGCCAAGGGCGCGGCCGAGCTGCCGTCGAACGAGGTGGGCCTGGCGATCCTCGGCCCGCTCCGGGAGCTGGACGAGGTGGCCTACCTGCGATTCGCATCGGTTTATCGCGGTTTCGAGAGCCTGGCGGACTTCGAGGCCGAGATCTCACAGTTGAAGGCGGAGAAGGGGGAGTCATGACGGACACGGCCAGCGGTTCAGTGGCGCGCGGGGGTAAGCGGCCGCGTAAGGGGCTGAGGATGAAGCGGATCTTCACGAAGCCCGGCGTGCACCCGTATGACGAGGTCCAGTGGGAGCGCCGTGACGTCGTGATGACGAACTGGCGCGACGGCTCGATCAACTTCGAGCAGCGGGGTGTCGAGTTCCCCGAGTTCTGGTCGGTGAACGCGGCCAACATCGTGACGACCAAGTACTTCCGCGGCGCCGTCGGCACGCCGCAGCGCGAGTGGAGCCTGAAGCAGCTCGTCGACCGGGTGGTCGGCGTCTACACCCGCACGGGCGTCGAGCACGGCTACTTCGCCAGCGACGAGGACGCCGAGATCTTCGACCACGAGCTCAAGCACGCGCTGGTCCACCAGGTCTTCGCGTTCAACTCGCCGGTCTGGTTCAACGTGGGCACCGCCTCGCCGCAGCAGGTCAGCGCCTGTTTCATCCTCTCCGTGGACGACCAGATGGAGTCGATCCTGGAGTGGTACAAGGAAGAGGGCGTGATCTTCAAGGGCGGTTCGGGGTCGGGCGTCAACCTGTCCCGCATCCGTTCGTCCAAGGAACTGCTCTCCAGCGGCGGCACGGCCAGCGGGCCGGTCAGCTTCATGCGCGGCGCGGACGCCTCCGCGGGCACGATCAAGTCGGGCGGCGCGACGCGCCGGGCGGCCAAGATGGTCGTGCTCGACGTCGACCACCCCGACATCGAGGAGTTCATCGAGACCAAGGCGCGCGAGGAGGACAAGGTCCGCGCGCTGCGTGACGCCGGTTTCGACATGGACCTGGGCGGCAAGGACATCGTCTCCGTCCAGTACCAGAACGCCAACAACTCGGTGCGCGTCTCCGACGAGTTCATGCGCGCGGTGGAGAAGGGCGACCAGTTCGGCCTGCGTGCCCGCCTGACCGGCGAGGTCATCGAGAAGGTCGACGCCAAGGACCTGTTCCGCAAGATGGCCAAGGCCGCCTGGGAGTGCGCCGACCCGGGCGTGCAGTACGACGACACGATCAACGACTGGCACACCACGCCGGAGACCGGCCGGATCACCGCCAGCAACCCGTGCTCGGAGTACGTGCACCTGGACAACTCCTCGTGCAACCTGGCCAGCATCAACCTGCTGAAGTTCCTGAAGGACGACAACACCTTCAACGTCGCCGACTTCGTCAAGCTGACCGAGCTGATCATCACCGCGATGGACATCTCGATCACCTTCGCCGACTTCCCGACCGAGAAGATCGGCGAGACCACGCGGGCCTACCGCCAGCTCGGCATCGGCTACGCCAACCTGGGCGCGCTGCTCATGGCCACGGGCCACGCCTACGACTCCGACGGCGGCCGCGCGGTGGCCGGGGCGATCACGTCGCTGATGACCGGTGTGTCCTACCGGCGCAGCGCCGAGCTGGCCGGGGTGGTGGGCGCGTACGACGGTTACGCCCGCAACGCCGAGCCGCACAAGCGGGTCATGCGCAAGCACGCCGCCGCCAACGACAACCTGCGCACGGTCGGCACCATGGACGCGAAGATCCACGCCGAGGCGTCGCGCCAGTGGTCGGAGTGCCTGAAGGTCGGCGAGAAGAACGGCTACCGCAACGCCCAGGCCAGCCTGCTCGCCCCCACCGGCACCATCGGCCTGATGATGGACTGCGACACCACCGGCATCGAGCCCGACCTCGCGCTGGTCAAGTTCAAGAAGCTGGTCGGCGGCGGCTCGATGCAGATCGTCAACCAGACGATCCCGCGGGCGCTCAAGCAGCTCGGCTACCAGCAGGAGCAGATCGAGGCCATCGTCGAGTACATCGGCGAGCACAGCCACGTCGTCGACGCCCCCGGCCTGCGCAAGGAGCACTACGAGGTGTTCGACTGCGCGATGGGCGAGCGGGCCATCGCGCCGATGGGCCACGTGCGGATGATGGCGGCGACCCAGCCGTTCCTGTCCGGCGCGATCTCCAAGACGGTCAACCTGCCGGAGTCGGCCACGATCGACGACATCGAGCAGGTCTACCTGGAGGGCTGGAAGCTCGGCCTGAAGGCGCTGGCCGTCTACCGCGACAACTGCAAGGTCGGCCAGCCGCTGTCGGCCGGCAACGGCGCCAAGAAGGACGAGCCGAAGGCCGTCGAGGCCGAGCCCGAGGTCAAGGTCATCGAGGTCAACCGGCCGACCCGGCGGCGCATGCCCAACCAGCGTCCCAGCATGACCACCCGCTTCACCGTGGGCGGCGCCAAGGGCTACATGACCGCTTCGTCCTACCCTGACGACGGGCTCGGCGAGGTCTTCCTCAAGATGTCCAAGCAGGGCTCGACGCTGGCGGGCGTCATGGACGCCTTCTCGGTGGCGATCTCCATCGGCCTCCAGTACGGGGTGCCGCTGGAGACGTACATGAGCAAGTTCGTGAACATGCGGTTCGAGCCGGCGGGCATGACGGACGACCCGGACATCCGGATGGCCACGTCGGTGATGGACTACATCTTCCGCCGCCTGGCCCTCGACCACCTGCCCTACGACGAGCGGGCGGCGCTCGGCATCTTCTCGGCGGCCGAGCGCGCCGCGCAGCAGCGCGGCGAGGACCCGGCGGCGCTGCCGGAGGCGGTCGACCGGGAGGCGCTGGCCCAGTCGGCGCCCATCGAGAAGCCCAAGGAGGAGCCGAAGGAGGAGCCGGTCCGGGAGCTGACGCTGGAGAGCCACCAGCGCTTCACCGCCGACGCGCCGCTCTGCATGACCTGCGGCACCAAGATGCGGCCGGCCGGAAGCTGCTACGTCTGCGAGGGCTGCGGCTCGACCAGCGGCTGCAGCTGATCCACGCTGAACTGAGATGAGGGGGCCCGGGAACGGGCCCCCTCATCGGCTTTCCGGGGGTCGGGTTCCCATCAGGCAGGTGTTCGGGGTCAGGTTCCGGTCAGCAGGTCGCGCAGGATGTCGGGTTTGTCGGTGATGATGCCGTCCACCTGGTACGTCAGCAGGCGTTGCATGATGTCGGGGCTGTCGACCGTCCAGGCGAAGACCTTCATGCCGTGCTCGTGGGCCAGCTTCACGTATGAAGGGGTGAGCGCGGCGTACGGCGGGTTGACATGGTCGGCGAACCTGGCCAGGCCGGGCAGCGCGGCGGCGCTCGGCGTGCCGAGCAGCCCGATCGGCACGTCGGGCAGCAGCCGGTGGAAGGCGCGCATCGAGTCCCAGTCGAACGACTGAACCACCAGCCGCCCCGGCGCGAGCCAGGAGGGCTCGGCGCGCAGCGCGCGGACGATGCGGGCCTCGATGCCGGGGTAGAGCTTCGGCTCCTTGACCTCCAGCAGCATGCCGGCGCGGGACCCGGCCGTCGCGCGCAGCGCCTCCTGCAAAGTCGGCACCCGCTCGCCGGTGTACTCCCGGTCGAACCACGAGCCCGCGTCCAGCCTGCGGATCTGCGCGAGCGTGAGGTCGCGCACCCGCCAGGGCGCAAGGCCGGGCAGGGCGCGCTCGGCGTCGGTGGTGCGGGCGAGGGTGGTGTCGTGCATCAGGACCAGCTCGTGGTCCTTGGTCTCCTGGACGTCCAGCTCGAACAGGTCGGCCCCCTGGCGGGCGGCGAGCTGGAAGGCTGCGACGGTGTTCTCCGGCGCGTACGCCGAGGCACCCCGATGGGCGACGTTGTTGACCACTGTGGTCACAGCGGCGGCGGCGGTGGGCGGGGAGGCCAGGGGGAGGAGGGCGAGGGGCAGGAACAGGGCGAGTCGCCGCAACATGGATCTCCTCGGTGGGGGAGAGACCGACACCCCCGACCATGACCAGCAAGGATGACCGTGAGTTGAGGGCAGAGTAACGCAGCGGTGCCCATCCGATGAGGCTTCGACACGCGGACATGCCTGAGGGCGGGCCGCCCGCGGCGGCCCGCCCTCAGCTGTCACCGAACCTGGGTTACTTCAGGCCGGCGTCCAGCGCGGTGGTGAGGACGCCCGGATCGCCGGACATCTCCCAGATCATCGCGCCCAGCAGGCCCTTGCTCTTCAGCCAGGCCGTCTTCTTGCCGATCGACCAGGCGTCGTCGAACGTCCACCACTGCCCGTTGTTGCCGGTGTAGCAGTAGGTGGCGACGGCGACCTCGTCGTGGCGGATCGTGCAGCCGGGCACCATGGCGAGCAGGTTGCTGTAGCCGCGCGTGCCCGCCTCCTCCTGGAACTGGCCGGGAGCGGCGCCGTGCGCGTCCTGCCACTCGCCCGCCTTGCCGCCGTCGGTCACCTGCTGCCAGCCGCGGCCGTAGTAGGCCAGGCCGATGGTCAGCTTGCGCGGGTTGACGCCGGCCTGGAGGTAGACGTCCACGGCCTTCTCGACGCTGAAGTCCGGGTTGTACGGGCTGTCCGCGTCGAGGTACAGGTTGCCCTGGTGGCCGGTGCGGTTCGGCTCCCAGGAGTTGTCGCTGCCCGCGCCGTGGAAGTCGTAGCCCTGGATGTTGAAGATGTCCAGCGACTTGGCGACCTCGGGCAGGTCCCAGCCGGCGGCGATCTTGGCCGGGTCGGCCGGGGTGAACGCCGTGAGCTGGTACCGCTTGCCGGTCGTCGTCGTCAGCGCGTCGAGCTGGCGGCGGAACTCGGCGATCAGCAGCGTGTTGTTGGCCTTGTCGTTCTGGCCGATGTGGTTGCCCGCGTGCCCCTCGGCGCCCGGCCACTCCCAGTCGAGGTCGATGCCGTCGAAGATGCCCGCGGCCGTGCCCGGACCGCCCTTGCCGTTGTAGTCGGGCAGGTTGCCCTTGATGTAGGTGTCGATGCAGGAGGAGACGAACTTCTTGCGGGAGGCGTCGGTCGCCGCCACGTCGGAGAAGTACTTGGAGTACGTCCAGCCGCCGAGCGAGATCAGCACCTTGAGGTTCGGGTACTTCGCCTTGAGCTTCTTGAGCTGGTTGAAGTTGCCCTGCAGCTTCTCCCAGCCGGTGTCGGCGACCCCGTCGACCGACTGGGCGGAGCTGAACGGCCTGCCGTAGTCGGCCTCGGCGTCACCGGCGCCGTCGCCCTGGTTCGGGTCCTGCGGGTCGGACGTGGTGCCCTTGGTGACGCCCTGCAGGCAGGTCAGGTTCTTGGGGTCGATGTTGGCGAAGGCGTAGTTGATGTGGGTCAGCTTCGCCGCGGCCCCGGTGGTGTCCAGGTTGCGGACGAAGTACTGCCGGCCGTAGATGCCCCACTGGACGAAGTAGCCGACGCGGGCGTACCCGGTCTCGACGATGTCCGACGTCGTCACCTTCACGGGGGTGGAGGCGGCCGAGAGGTTGTCGTACAGGTCGCGGGCCTTGACCGTGAAGGAGTACTCGGTCGAGGGGGACAGGCCGGAGACGACCGCCGTCGTGCCCGTGACGGTCGTGGCCAGGGTCGAGCCGGCGAAGACGTCGTAGTTGGCCACGCCGGTGTTGTCGGTGGAGGCCGTCCAGGCCAGCGTGACGCTGCTGGAGGTCTTGGCCGTGCTGCGCAGTCCCGACGGCACCGACGGCGCCTGCGAGTCGTCGGCCGGGTTGCGGGTGGTCACCTTCAGCGGCGCGGAGGCGGCCGACAGGGTGCCCTTGCGGTCCTTGGCCTTGACGGTGAACGTGTACTCGGTGTTCGGCGTCAGGCCGGAGACCGTGCCGGAGGTCTCGGTGACCGAGGCGGCCAGGGCGGAGCCGTTGTAGATCTCGTACCCGACGATGGGCAGGCTGCCCTGGGTGGCGGCGTCCCAGGCGAGGGAGACCGTCTTGGTGGTCTTGACCGGCGAGCGCAGGTTCCCGGGGGCGCCGGGCGGCGCGTCGGGGGTGCCGTCGCAGTTGACGTCGTTGATCCGGCAGCTCGTCGGCTCGGCGTTGGCCGTGCTCACGGTGAAGCTCGGGCTGTAGGGCTCGGTGGTCGCGCCGGCGTTCACGGTGGTGTTGTAGTGGACGGGGGTCAGGGTGACGGTCCGCCCGCTCTGGGTGAGTGAGCCGTTCTGGGCGTTGCTCGCGGTGACGCCCGCGGGCAGCTCGAACACGATCGACCAGCCGTTCAGCGCGGTGGTGCTGTTGTTGGCGACGATGAACTTGGCCGAGGTGCCGTTGACGTCGTACGTGGCGCTGACCGGCGGCTTGGCGGGCGGGTCACCGCCGGTGCCGTCGCAGTTGGCGCCGTTGATCAGGCAGCTCGTCGGCTGGACGGCCGAGCTCAGCGTCACCTTGGGGCTGTAGGGTTCGGTGTTCTTCCCCGCCTGCACGGTGTTGATGTAGAAAGCGGGGGTGAGCGTCACCTTGGTGCCGTTCTGGCGGATGGTGGCGTTCTGGGGGTTGCTCGCGGTGACCCCGGACGGCAGCTCGAAGACGATCGACCAGCCGCTGACGGCGGTCGTGCCCGGGTTGCTCACCAGGAAGGTGCCGGTGTTCCCGGAGAGGGAGAACGTGGCGATGAGGCGGCTCGCGGCCTGTGCGGGAAGGGTGCACATGCCGATGATCACGAGGACGGCGATCAGGGGGGTGACTAATCGGCGCACGTCAAGGACCTTTCTTTAAAGAAAGTTTCCTAACAATTACGCGGATCGTAAGCCCCTCCCACTCAACTTGCAAGAGCCTGTCTGATCTAGCCTGACAAGATGCGAGGGGTGCTGCCGGTCCTGCTGTCGGCGTGGTTCATGGCCCAGTTCGACTTCTTCGTGGTCAACGTGGCCGCGCCGGCCATCGAGCACGACCTGAGCGCCGGTCCGGCCGCCCTGGAGCTGATCGTGGCCGGGTACGCCTTCACGTACGCGGCCGGCATGATCACCGGCGGCCGGCTCGGCGACCGCCACGGCTACCGGCGGCTGTTCGTCCTCGGCGTGGCCGGGTTCACCGTCGCCTCGGTGTTGTGCGGCCTCGCGCCCGGCGCCGCCTGGCTGGTCGCCGCCCGGCTGCTCCAGGGCCTGGCCGGCGCCGTCATGGTGCCCCAGGTGCTGGCCATGATCTCGGCCGTCTACCCGCCGGAGCGCCGCGGCCGCGCCCTCGGCTGGTACGGCGCCGCCGGCGGCCTCGGCTCCATCGCCGGCCAGGTGCTCGGTGGCCTGCTGCTCACCGCCGACGTGTTCGGCCTGGGCTGGCGGGTGATCTTCCTGATCAACCTGCCGGTCGGGCTGGTCGTCGTGCCGCTGGCCCGGTGGCTGCTGCCCGAGGCCGATCCGCACAAGCCCGTCGCGTTCGACCTGCCGGGCGCGGCGGGTCTGGCCGCCGGGCTGGCGCTGCTGCTGGTGCCGCTCGGCCTCGGCAACAGCCTGGGCTGGCCCGCCTGGACGTGGGCCGCCATGGCGGCGAGCGCGCCGGTGTTCGCGCTGACCTGGTGGTGGCAGCGGACGCTGGCCGCCCGGGGCGGGCAGCCGGTGCTCGACCTCGGCCTGCTCAAGGTCCACTCCTACCTGGCGGGCGTCGGGGCGATCGTCGCGTTCATGGCGTACTTCGCCTCGTTCATGTTCACGCTGACGCTGCTGCTGCAGAGCGGGCTCGGGCTCACCGCGTTCCAGGCGGGCCTGGCCTTCGCGCCGATGGGCGTGCTGTTCACCGTGACCTCGCTGCTCGGCACCCGCCTGGTCGGCCGGTACGGGCTGGTCGTCGTCATGATCGGCGGCCTGGTCACCGCCCTGGGGCTGGCGCTGCTGGTGGCCGGGGCCGGGTGGGGGCTGCCGTACGTCATGGTCGCGCTCATGCTCGTGGGCTCGGGCAACGGCCTGGTCCTGCCGCGGCTCATCGGCGCGGCGCTGGTGGAGGTCGCGCCGCACCAGGCCGGCATCGGGTCGGGCGTGCTCAGCACGGCGCAGCAGTTCGCCGGCGCGGGCGGCGTGGCGGTGATCGGGGCGGTCTACTTCGCGGTCGCCGAGGGCGGCCACCACGCGCGGGCCATGCGCTGGTCGGCGGCCATCGACCTGGCGCTGATCCTGCTGGTGGTGGCGATGGTGGCCTACAACCGGCGGCGCGCGGTCAGGGCGTCGGCAGCAGGGCCCCGTAGAGCCGTCTCGCCTGGATCCTGACCACCAGCCGGCGGTCGGCGACCATCCGGTGCAGGAACGCCAGCTCGCCCGCGGCGTCACCGAAGGACGGCTGCATGGCCAGCAGCTCCAGGCCCACCTCGTCACCCGGCCGGTCGCTCACGGGGGACAGCTCGGCCTCGCCCTCGGCGACGGCGTAGGAGCCGAAGTCGTCGCTGGCGACGTAGAGCGCGCAGCGGGGGTCCTGGTGCAGGCGGCGCACCGTCAGCCGGTCGGCGACGGTCGAGATCCGCACCACCCGCCGCGGCGGGTCCCAGGTGTAGACCACCGTGGACAACTGCGGACGGCCGCCGCCGCCGTTCGTGGCGAGCGCGCCGAAGCGCTGGCCGGCGAGCAGCGCCGACAGGTCCTCCTCGGGCAGCTCCAGCGGCTGTGCGCCCATCGAGCCCATCGCCCCCATTGCCTCCTGTGACATCCTTCGACCCCCGTCGTGATGCGAATATGTCAGCCTATCCCGAGTTGCCGGGAGAACGACTGGACGTCGGAGATCACCCAGTATTCGGAGAATCGTCCGTCCGTGGCACGCAGGAGGTCGTGCCCCGAGAAGGAGACGGGGGTGCCCGCCGGGGCGCTCGCGCCGGGCAGGCCGCCCCGGTAGGCGCCGGTGAACGTCCACCGGGCGGCGACCAGGTCGCCGTCGACGGCCGGGCCCACGTCGAGCGTGACCCGGACGTCGTCGAACGGTTCGTGGCCCTGCCGGATCGCCTCGATCAGCCCGTCGGGGCCGTGCACGTCCGCGCCGGGCCAGTGGCCGACGAACTCGGGGGTCACCAGGTCGTGCGCGAGGGGGAAGTCGCCGTTCCACAGTTCGAGCAGCCAGCGCTCGTACAGTTCGGTCAGCATGGCGGCACGACTACCCGCGCGGGAGGCCCCTAGCCGCAGTTGCCCCAGCTGGTACGGCCGCCGCCGGCGATGGACCCGTCGGTCCCCTGGATCGTGCCCCAGAACTTCACGCAGGCGCCCTTGGCCCAGTACTTGACCGGCCCGGCGTACTGCCCGAACTTGCCGGCGTCGATGCGCATGATCGGGTCCTGCTTCTCGTCCTTGACCGGCTTGGGCATGACGGTGAGCCTGGCGCTCATCTGCGTCTTCGAGCCGATGAAGCTGGACTTGATGGTGACCACGCAGTTCTGGCCGGTGCCGCGGTTGTACAGGAGGTAGACCGTGCCGTAGCGCTTGCCGCCCTGGGTCTTGACGGGCTTCGCGCCGCCGGAGACGAGCCCGAAGCCCGATCCGCAGACGCCCTGCGGGGTGCTCGCGGCCGTGGCGTTCGCCGGGGTCGCGAGAACGCCGCTGAGACCGATCGCCGCCGTCAGAAGGATTGCCTTTGCGGGCATGCGCACCAGTACGTCCCTTTCAATTGGCCTTGACTGAAGATCTCGACAAGCATGCCCGAAATCTGGTTATCGGTCCAGGCTTTACGGGGGAAAGCATGGCAACGGTAAGTTGCCGCTATGACTCTCGCCATCATCAACGGATATGTCGTGCCGGTTGACGGAGATCCCATCGAGGGCGGCACGGTTCTGGTCGGCGACGGGAAGATCCTCGCCGTGGGGCGGGACGTGACCATCCCCGACTCCGCCACCGTCGTGGACGCGGACGGCGGCTGGGTGCTGCCCGGTTTCGTCGAGGCGCACGGTCATCTCGGCGTGTACGAGGAGGCCGAGGGCTGGGCGGGCAACGACACCAACGAGATGACCGACCCCAACGGGGCCCGGCTGCGCGCCCTCGACGCCATCAACCCGGCCGACCAGGGCTTCGCCGACGCGCTGTCCGGCGGCGTCACCACGGTCGTGATCAAGCCGGGCTCCGGCAACCCGATCGGCGGCCAGACGGTCGCGGTCAAGTGCTGGGGCAGGTCGGTCGACGAGATGCTGGTCAGAGAGCCGGTGAGCGTCAAGAGCGCGCTGGGGGAGAACCCCAAGCGCGTCTACGGCGACCAGAAGAAGCTGCCCTCCACCCGGCAGGGCGTGGCCGCGGTGATCCGCGACGCCCTCATGAAGGCGCAGGACTACAAGGCGAGGAAGGCCGCGGCCGAGCGCGAGGACAAGCCGTTCGACCGCGACGGCACGCTGGAGATCCTGGTCCGGGTGCTCGACGGCGAGCTGCCGTGGTGCCAGCACGCGCACCGGGCCGACGACATCGCCACCGCGTTGCGCCTGGCCGACGAGTTCGGCCACCGGCTGATCCTCAACCACGGCACCGAGGGCCACCTGCTGGCCGACACGCTGGCCGAGCGGAACGTGCCGGTCATCATCGGCCCGCTGTTCACCAGCCGGTCGAAGGTCGAGCTGCGGCAGCGCGCCCTGCGCAACCCGGGCATCCTCGCGCGGGCCGGGGTCGAGCTGGCGATCACCACCGACCATCCGGTGGTGCCCATCCACTTCCTCGTCCACCAGGCCACCCTCGCCGTCAAGGAAGGGCTCGACCGGGACACCGCGCTGCGCTCGATCACCGTCAACCCCGCCCGCATCATGGGCCTTGACGACCGGGTGGGCTCGCTGCGCCCCGGCCTCGACGGCGACGTGGTGATCTGGTCGGGCGACCCGCTCGACGTGATGAGCCGGGCGCTGAGGGTGTTCATCACCGGGCGTGAGGTGTACTCCTACGTGGACGGGGAATCCGTCGTGGCCGATCCCTATTACCGCGAGTCACGGTGATGTAGGCGACTGTCAAGTGCGCGACGGCCGGGAACGCTCATAGTAGGTGCACTGAGTCGGAGAAAGGCGCCCCCCATGACAGCTCCGCACCCCGCCAGGAGACCCAGCAAGGCGCTCCTGATCGGACTGGTCGTCTCAGGCGTCCTCGCGCTGATCGTCCTCGGTCTCATGCTGCACAAAGGCGGGCCGGTCGGGTTCGGGCTGTCGGCGGTGCTCGGGCTAGCGCCGCTGCCGGTGCTGCTGGCCGCGGTGCTCTCGCTCGACCGGCTGGAGCCGGAGCCGAAGCTGCACCTGGCCTTCGCCTTCGCGTGGGGCGCGGGCCTGGCGATCGTGCTCGGCGTCGGGCTGACGCTGGCCGGACAGGCGCTGTTCCTGCGGGCCGGTTACGGCGCCCAGCTCGTCAACGACGTCGGCACCGTGTTCCTGGCCCCGGTGATCGAGGAGGCGCTGAAGGGGTCGGCGCTGCTGCTGCTCCTGCGCAGGAAGCAGGAGATCGACGGCCTGACCGACGGCATCGTCTACGCCTCCATGGCGGGGCTCGGCTTCGCCGCCGTGGAGAACATCGGCTACTACCTGATCGCGTTCGGCCAGGACGGCACCGGCGCCGCGGTCCGGCTGTTCGTGCTCAGAGGGCTGATCGACCCGCTCGGCCACCCCATCTACACCTCGATGATCGGGCTCGGCGTCGCCTACGCGCTCACCCGCCGCACGCCCGCCAGGTTCGCCGCGATCCCGCTCGGCTACCTGGGCGCGGTCGTCCTGCACGGGCTGTGGAACGGCGCCGCCTCCACCCAGTCGCTGGCCTGGCTGGGCACGGCGTACCTGGTGATCATGGTGGCGCTGGTCCTGCTCATCGTGGTCACCGTCGTCGAACGCCGCCAGCTCGTCTCGAAGATGGGCGTCTACCTGCCCGGCTACGGCCAGACCGGCCTGGTCACGGCGGCGGACCTGAAGATGCTCAGCACGCTCAAGGCCCGCAAGGCGGCCCGCAGGTGGGCCAGGGGCGCCGGGCTCGGCCGCGCGATGAGCGACTACCAGCAGGCGGCGACCGAGCTGACCGTGCTGCACCTGCGGGCCGAACGGCAGGGCATGGACCCGGCCAGGTTCGCCATGGAACGCGACGCCCTGCTCACCTCGATGGCCCACGCCCGCCGCTGGTAGCCGGGACCGGGCTCAGGGCCGGACCCAGCGGCGGGCTCAGGGGCGGGTGAGCACGGCGGCCAGGGCCGTCACCGCCGCCAGCACGATGCAGGCCGCCACCGCGACCGTCGCCCCCCGGTCCACGCCGAACGCGCCGACGACTGCGGCCACGCCGGCCGCGCCCAGGGAGGAGCCGACGTAGCGGGCGGTGTTGTTGGCGCCCGACCCCATGCTGACCCGGTGGGCCGGCACGCTCTCGATCGCCAGGTGGGTGATCGAGGAGTTGATCAGCCCGGACCCGGCGCCGCTCACCACCAGCCCGGCGATGACCAGCGGCAGGTCCAGCGAGCCGCCCACGCCCAGCAGGCCGGCGAACCCGAGCGCGGTCAGGCCGAGGCCGAGGGCCAGCCGGGCGGCGGTGCGCAGGCGTACCAGCCGGGACGCCAGCGACACCGCGAACGACGTGCCCGACCAGAGGCAGAACAGCAGGCCGGTCTGCAGCGGCGTCAGCGCGTGCGCGGTCTGGAGCACGGTCGGCAGGTAGCTGAGCAGACCCACCACCGCCGCCCCCACGACCAGCGCGCCGCCGGTGGCGACCAGGAACACCGGCCGTCCGAACAGCTCCAGGTCGAGCAGCGGCTCCGGACGCCGGCGCTCCACCGACACGAACGCCGCCACCAGTACCGCCGCCAGCGCGAACGCCCCGATCACCACCGGACGCCCCCACCCGGCACGCCCTTCGGTGACCCCCGCGACCAGCGCCCCCACGCCCAGGCTGAGCAGCACCACGCCGGGCACGTCGAACCGGCGCGGGGCGGGGGAGCGCGACTCGGCCAGCAGCCGCGCCGAGGCCACCGCCAGGGCGAGCGCGGCGGCCGACAACACCCAGTAGACCGCCCGCCAGCTCACCGCCGTGGCCAGCACGCCGGAGGCCAGCGGGCCGAGCGCGGTGCCCAGCCCGATCATGGCGCCGTACAGCCCGGTGGCCCGCACCCGCGCGGCGCCCGAGGGGAAGGCGTGGCCGACGATGCCCAGGCTGGCGGCCAGCATCGCCGCGCTCGCCCCGCCCTGCGCCAGCCTGCCCAGCACGAACACCGGCACCGACGTGCTCAGCGCGGCCGCCACCCCGGCGGCGGCCAGCACGGCCGACCCCCACACCAGCACCCGCCTGCGCCCGTGGTCGTCGGCCAGCCCGCCGGAGACCAGCAGCAGCGCCGACAGCCCGAGCGAGATGCCGCCCAGCATCCACACCGGCCCCGTCGGCCCGGCGCCCAGGGACGCGGCCGTCTGCGGCAACGTCACCATCGGCACCGTGTAGTTCGTCAGCACGAGCAGGGGCGCCGAGGACGCCACGGCCAGCGTGCCCGGCCGGACCCGGGTCAGTTCGGTCATTGAACTCATGCGGCGCAACGTATCACGGTTCGGTGAATGAACTAACATGGCTCCCATGGCGCTCGGCAAGAACTACGAAGGCCAGGACTGCTCGCTGGCCAGGGCCCTGGAAGTGATCGGCGAACGGTGGACGCTGCTGGTCGTCCGCGACGCCATGTACGGCGTGCGCCGCTACGGCGACTTCCTCGCCCACCTCGACATCCCGAGGGCGGTCCTGTCCCAGCGGCTCGGGGCGCTGGTCGAGGCCGGCGTGCTGGCCAGGAGCCGCTACCAGGACAACCCGCCCCGCGACGAGTACGTCCTGACCGCCACGGGCCGCGAGTTGTGGGTCCCCATGCTGGCCCTGTCCCAGTGGGGCGAGCGCAACCTCGGCGGGGACGGCCCGCGCCGCCTGTTCCACCACGCCGCCTGCGGCGCCCGGCTCGACCCCGTGTCCCGGTGCCCGTCGTGCGGCACGGCCGTCGGGCTGGAGGACATCGAGGTGCGCCCCGGCCCCGGCCTGACGGACAACCGTGATGATCCGGTCAGCGTTCTGCTCAGGGCACCCCACAGGATGCTTGCTCCGATCTCCTGACAAAATCGGGCGGTACCCCTCGAAAGGAGATCAGATGAGCTGGGCGGAGATCGGGTCCGAGGAGGAGTTGCGGGAACTGCTGGGCGAGGTGATGCCGAGGGCCGTGACCAAGGAGCGGGTCCGGCTGCACGCGCGTGATCGCGACTGGCTGGCGGCCTCCCCGTTCTGCCTGATCGCCACGTCCGATGCCGAGGGCAACTGCGACGTCTCGCCCAAGGGCGACCCGGCCGGGTTCGTCCACGTCATCGACGACACCACGATCGCCATCCCCGACCGTCCGGGCAACCGCCGCGCCGACGGGTTCCTCAACGTGCTGAAGAACCCGCACGTGGGCCTGATCTTCCTGATCCCCGGCCGCAACGAGACCCTGCGCGTGAACGGCCGCGCCCGGCTCGTGCGCGAGGCGCCGTTCTTCGACGAGATGGTCGTCAAGGGCCACCGGCCGCGGCTGGCCCTGGTGGTGGAGATCGAGCAGATCTTCTTCCACTGCGCCAAGGCGTTCCTGCGCTCGCAGCTCTGGACGCCCGACTCCTGGAACCCGTCCGTCCTGCCCTCGCACGCCACTCTGATCAAGGAGGTTCAGGTGGTCGAGGAGACGCTGGAGCAGTTGGAGTCGTACTACGGCGAGGGCTACGCCAAGAGGCTCTACGGCTGAGACCGGACGGCCGGCGGGGGGAGCCGGTCGTGTCGGGCCTCAGCGGTGCGGTGAATCCGTGCGGTTCAGGCGGCCGGCGTCGGTCCGCCGGGGAAGCGGATCACGTTCCGGCCGCTGTAGGCCCTCAGGTCGACCACCTTGGGGTCGGTGGCCTCGGTCCTTCGGCGGCGGACCGCCGCCCGGATGTCGCGGATCTTGTGCCTGGCGATGTGCGGCGGCACCACCGCAAGCCTCTTCATGTGAGCCCCCCGTGATGTTTCTGTTACCTCTGTTATCTACCGATACAGCCGTAAGTTCGCTGTAAAGGGTAGCTAATAGGGCAACTTTCGCCCTGAGGGGGTGCGCAGATCGGGCTCGGCCGACGGATGCGGACGCCTGATGGCCGTCGATTTCGGGACTCTGACACGTTTCACGGTCTTCCCCCTTCCGGGCCGCCGCCGGCTGACGGCGGCTCGGCGGGTGCCGCCACCCGCCTTGCGCGCCAACCTAACCGGGGCTCCCGGGACCGCTCAACGCATGTCTACGGCCTCGCGTGCGGGTGCGCCCGCGTCACGTCCCCGGAACCAGGCGGGCGGTCACGCCGATCCGGTTCCAGGCGTTGATCATCGCGATGGCGACGACGAGGGCGGCGAGCTGCTTGTCGTCATAGTGCTCGGCCGCCTGCTGCCACACCTCGTCCGGCACGGCCTCGCCGCGGTCGGCCAGGCGGGTCGCCTCCTCGGTCAGCGCCAGCGCGGCCCGCTCGGCCGGGGTGAAGACCGTGGCCTCCCGCCAGGCGGCGACCGACCACAGCCGCTCGTCGCTCTCCCCGGCCTTCTTCATGTCCGCGCTGTGCATGTGCACGCAGTAGCCGCAGCCGTTGATCTGGCTGGCCCGCAGCTTGACCAGCTCGATCGTGGCCGCGGGCAGGTCGCTGCCGTGCATGTACGCCTCCACCGCCAGGAACCCCCGGTACGCCTCCGGGGCGAGCTTGGCGATGTCGATGCGCTGGGTCATGGTGATCCTCCCTGTGTCGTCACTTCCATGACACAGGACGAGGTGGCCCGGCGCGATGTGACAGCTCCGGGCCGGTCGTGTCAGCCCCGGCAGTTGCCCCACGAGCCGCGGCCGCCCCACGCCTCGACACGGTTGTCCGGGGTGCGCGTCCAGCCCGCGTACTTCACGCACTTCCAGCTACCGTCGATGTGGCCGGTCTCGGCGTAGAAGCGGTAACGCTGCACGTCCTCGCTGCGGCCGCCGCCGCGGACCTCGATGGAGGCGCCGGTGACCGTAGGGGTGCCGCGGAAGGCGGTCTTGATCGCCGCCACGCAGTTCTTCCCGGCGCTCTTGTTGTACATGAGGTAGACGTGCCCGAACACCTTCCCGTCGCGCGTCTTCATCGCGCGGTGGCCGTCCTGCACCCGGTGGTAGCCCGCGCCGCAGACGCGCTCGGGCGTCTCGGGGGCGGTGGCCGCGGAGGCGGCGGAGGGGGTGGCGGCGAGACCGGCGGCGACCAGGCCGGCCGCGATGACCGTTCGCGTCAGCACGATATTCCCTTCGGCGGGGGATATTAAGGACGTCGTCGATCTTTACCGAGACTTGACCGCAATTCAAGGGGGTTGGTGAATGCCGCTCATCGCGGTGTCCGCCGTCTGGGCGGTGTTCTGGGGGTCCTGGGCGGCTCTGCTGCCTGCCGTGAAGCAGGAGCTCAGCGTCTCGGCGGCGCAGCTCGGCACGGCGCTGAGCGCGGTGCCCGTCGGGGCCCTGCCCGCGATGGCGCTGACCGGTCGGCTGGCCCGCGGGCGCGAGCGCCATGCCCTCATGGCGACGACCGTCCTGTTCGGGCTGGCCGTGGCGGGCCTGGCCGCGGTCACCGCGTACTGGCCGCTCGTGGCCGGGCTGCTGCTGCTCGGCGCGGCCAGCGGGGCGCTCGACGTGGCGCTCAACCTGACCACGGGACGCGTCGAGCGCGAGAGCGGCCGGCGGCTCTTCCAGGCGGTGCACGCGGCCTTCCCGCTCGCGGTCATCGTGGCCGCCCCGCTCACCGGCCTGGCCCGGTCGCTCGGCCTGGACGTCCGGGCCGTGCTGCTGGTGATCGCGGTGCTGGTGGCGGCGACGTCCCTGTCGCTGCCCGCCCTGCCCGTGGGCGGCGGCCGGGCCGCCCCCTCCGGCGACCATCACGCGGGGCGCCGGCTGTGGGGCGTCGCGCTGCTGCTCGGGACGCTGGCCGGATGCGTGCTGGTGATCGAGAACGCCGTCGAGCAGTGGTCGGTGCTCCTGCTGGAGGAGCACCGGGCCGCCACGCCGCTCATGGCGAGCCTGGCTCCCTCGGTCTACATGGCCGCGCTCACGGCCGGCCGGATCGCCGCGCAGACCCTGCCTCCGGTGCCCCTGCGCGCGCTGTACCTGGTCGCCGGGGTGGGCGGCGCGGCCGGGATCGGCCTGGCCGGCCTCGGTGACGGCGTGCCGCTGTCGATGGCGGGCTTCGCCCTGACCGGGCTGGCGCTCGGGCCGCTGGTGCCCGCGCTGCTCAGCCGCTCGGCCGCCGACGACCCGACCGGGACGCTGGTGTGGGGCGTGTCGATGGTCTCCTACGCCGGGTTCGTCGTCAGCCCGCTGCTGGTGGCGGGGCTGACCGGACCGTTCGGGCTGCCCGTCGCGCTCGCCGCGCTGGGCCTCCTGGGGCTGCCGCTGATCGTACGGTTCGTCATCATCGATGGGGACTCGGCGTGAATATGGTGTTTCGTTGGGGAAAGCGCACCGCGGTTCGGGGTATTGCCCCAGGTGATTCGGACGTGAAGAGGGGATCACCATGGCCGTCTGCGACAACTGCGGCAACGACTACGACATGGCCTTCGAGGTGCACGCGCAGGGGGCCGTGCACACCTTCGACTGCTTCCAGTGCGCGATCGAGGCCATGGCGCCGATCTGCGAGCACTGCGGCACCAAGGTCATCGGGCACGGCGTCCAGTCGGGCGAGCACTGGTACTGCTGCGCCCACTGCGCCCGCGAGGAGGGCAACAAGGGCATCGTCGACCGGGTGATGGCGAGCTCGTCCGCCTGACCGGACGGCGTCAGGCCGGGCCCAGCAGCGATCGCACGCGGCTCAGGGCGCGGTCGAGCGCGTCCTGAGGCACCGGCGCGGCCAGGTCGAGGGTGATGGCGCCGTTCTTCGCCTCCCACACACCGGCCACCCGGCCCTCGTGCACCACGACGGGCGAGATCCAGCCCGCCTGGCGGCTGACCTTGGGCTTGAGCGACGGCGGGACGAGCGGGGCGAGCGTCCGCGGCGCCCCCAGGATGAACTGGTCGAAGCCCGGCAGCAGGTGGACCTCCTGCGAGGGCCGGCTGGCGGCCAGGTCGTCGGCGTGCTCGGCCAGCGCGTACAGGGTCGTGCCGTCGTCGGCCCTGACCTCCACCAGCTCCGGGGCCAGGCCCTTGACCCACGCCTTGAGCACCGCCTTCCTGGCCACGCCGCCGAACAGCCAGGTGTCGAACATCTCCGGCGTGGCCGGCCCGTGGGCCCCCAGGAACGCCCGCAGCACCCGCACGCCCGACTCCTCCTGGCCGGGCAGCTCCCCAGGCCAGCCCGGCACCCACGACCGCGGCGCGGTGAAGGTCACCTTGCCCTCGCGGGGCGGCCCGTAGCACAGCTCGCCCAGACGGCTCAGCGGCTTGAGCAGCGCTCCCCATCCGGACGTCAGCGCCTCGCGGAGATGGGCGTCGCCGGTCAGCGCCACGATCGCGTCGACCAGCTCCTCGCGGGTCAGCGGCGCACCCTTCAGCGCCTCGGGAACGGCCTCGATGACGGCCTCGATCTCCGCGGCGGTCACGCCGTGCCCGCGCTGCCAGGAGCCCTTCTCCCAGAAGCGCAACGTGCTCAGCGCCGCGCACAGGCCGGCCAGCTCGTCGGCGGGCACCAGGTGGAGGGTGCCGCGCATGAGCCAGGTCTTGACCAGGGTCCGATCGCTCCACAGGGCCCGGTCGATCTCACCGGGGTCGGGCCGGGAGCTCCTGACCGCCACCGCGAGCTGGGCCGAGGAGGCGACCTGCGCCTGCACCCCGCACAGCCGGCGGGCCACCGACACCGCGTCCGGCCCGTCGGCCGCCGCCACGAACTGCCTGCGCAGCCGCCAGGAGAGGATCTGCGGCCAGGTGAGCTCCATCGTCATGCGTCACTTCTACCGCCTCCCACCGACGTTCCGCACATTGGGCGAAAAAAGGGGATATGAGAGGATCAAGCGTGCCTCTCGACGGTCATCTTCTCGCGCTGTTCGCGGTCACCACCATCGTGGCGATGATCACGCCCGGCCCCGACATGCTGTTCGTCCTGGGCTGCGGGATGCGGGGCGGCCCCAGGGCCGGGCTGCTGGCCACGGCCGGGGTGGCGACCAGCGAGGCGATCCACGTCGCCGTGGCCGCCGCGGGGCTGGCCGCGCTCTTCGCGGCCGTGCCGGTCGCCTTCACCGTCGTACGGATCGGCGGCGCAGCGTACCTGATCTACCTGGGCGTGCGGATGTTGCGGGACCGCAAGGGCGGGGTGAGCGACATGCCCGAGCCGGGCACCGGGATGTCCGGCCGCCGGGCCTACCTGAGCGGCCTGCTGACGAACCTGCTCAACCCCAAGATGGTCACCTTCACCGTCGCCTTCCTCCCGCAGTTCGTCGATCCGGGGCTGGGGCGGATGTGGCTGCAGTTCGCCGTGCTCGGCGCCGTCCTGATCGCCTTCGAGTTCGTCGTGGACGGCGCGGTGGGCGTGCTGGCCGGGCGCATCGGCGGATGGCTGCGCCGCAGCGCCGTCGCCCGCCGCCGGGTGAACACGGCGACGGGCGGCATCTTCGTCGGGCTCGGCGTGAAGCTCGCCGTGGAGCGTTGAACGCCGGTCAGCCGGTGAAGCCGATGTCCTCGTAGCGCAGGTCGTAGAAGCCGCGCGCGCCGACGTTGGCCAGCGTCTGCTTGGCCGCCACGTTCTGCGGACGCTGGTAGAGCGGCAGGACGTTGACCAGCTTCCAGATCAGCCCGTCGGCCTCGTTCGTCTGGGTGCGGGCGCCGGCCGGGTCGAGGTTCTGGGCCGCCTTGTCCATGGCCTGGTCGATCTCCGGCGAGCCGGTACGGCCGAAGTTGGCGTTCCACGTCTTGCCGTTCGCCGAGTTCGCGTAGATCCCGTAGCTGCTCGAAATCGGATAAGGCGTCCCGATGTAGGCGAAGGGCGTGATGTCGAAGTTGCCGGGGATGACGTACTTGGTGAAGAAGTCGTCGCTCGGCACCGCCTTGATGGTGAGCTTGACCCCGATCTGGGCCAGCATGTTCTGGGCCAGCTCACCCTCGGACTTGCTGAGCTGCACCCCGGACGGCACCACGAACCGCAGGTCGAGCGGCTGCCCGTTCTTCTGCCTGACGGCCCCGTTCAGCTTCCAGCCGGCCGCGTCGAGCATTTGCTTGGCGCGTTCGGGGTTGTAGACGCCGAGACTTCCGGCGTTGTCCAGGTAGCCCTCCTGGGTGTTCATGAAGAAGTGGTTGTTCAGCAGCGCGATCGGCCAGTCGAGCCCCTGCAGGTCGGACTGCGCGATGGCCTGCCGGTTGATGCCGAGCTGGATGGCCTGGCGCACGTTCACGTCCTTGAGCGGCTCGCTCGACCCGTTGAAGGTGAAGTGCCGGAAGTCGGGCCCGGCGGCCTGGCGCACCTGGGCGCCCTGCGTGGCCCTGGCCCGCGCGTAGTCGGGCGCCGACGGCCCGACGTCGATGAGGTCGAGCTCCCCGTTGCTGAACGCGCCGATCAGTGAGTCCTGCTCCGAGGCCCGGTAGATGATCTGGTCGAGCTTGGCCCGGTTGCCCCACCAGGCGTCGTCGCGGACGATCGTGATCGTCTTGGCCGTCTGGTCGAAGCCCTTGAACTTGAACGGCCCGGCGGTCACCGGGATCTTGTTCAGCCACGCGGTGTTGAAGGCCTGCGGCGTCCGGTTCGTGGCGGCCGGCAGCAGCGGCCCGAACAGCGACTGCCAGTCGCCGAACGGCTTGGCGAAGGTGACCTTCACCTCGTGGTCGTCCTTGCCCCGCTCGACCTTCTCGATGTCCTGGTAGCCGGTGGCCGAGACGATGTGGAACTCGGGGTTGCGGCCGTTGAGCGCCTGCCACTGGGCCTGGTAGTCGGCCCAGGTGATCGGCTGCCCGTCCGACCACTTGGCCTTGGGGTTGAGCGTGTAGGTGACCACCTGCTTCGGGCTCTGGTCGGTGACCTTGGCGTCGAGTACGTAGTCGGGATCGACGGTGATCTCCGCCTTCTCGTCGGAGACGAACGGCGAGGGCAGCAACGCGTTGCTGATCACGGCCGCCACCGCCAGGTTGCCGTCGACGTGGTTCCGGTTCCACTGGCTGGGGAACTCGTTGATGCCCCAGCGCAGCGTGCCGCCGTCCTTGACCTTGTCGCGCGGCTGCGGGTTGATGTCGAAGGCCTTGATGGTCTTGTGCGCGCCTTCCGTGCCGCTCGCCGAGCCGCCCCCCGAGCCGCCGCCGCCACAGCTCACCAGCGACAGCGAGCCGGTCACGGCGACGGCCACGACAAGACGTGAAGCTTTCATCGAGCGCATTCCTCCTGATCTAGACGACGTCGAGCCTCTCGGCGTAATGGCAGGCCGCGCCCTGGTCGTCGCCCACCGGCAGCACCTCGGGCTCGACGTCCACGCAGAGCGCGCGCTCGTCGTGGGTGAGCACCGAGCGGAACTTCGGGCAGCGGGTGCGGAAGCGGCAGCCGGTCGGAGGGTGGGCCGGGCTGGGCAGGTCGCCTTCGAGCAGGATGCGCTCGCGTACGCGCTCACGCGCCGGGTCGGGCAGCGGGATCGCCGACAGCAGAGCCTGCGTGTACGGATGCGCCGGAGCCCCGTAGACCGCGTCTACCTGCCCGATCTCGGCGATCCTGCCCAAATACATGACCGCCACCCGGTCGGCGATGTACCGCACCACCGCCAGGTCGTGCGCGACGAACAGGTACGACAGCCCGAGCCTGGACCGCAGCGAGCCGAGCAGGTTGATGATCCCGGCCTGGATCGACACGTCGAGCGCGGAGACCGGCTCGTCCAGCACCAGCAGCCTGGGCTCCAGCGCCAGCGCCCTGGCGATGCCGATGCGCTGGCGCTGGCCGCCGGAGAAGTCCTGGGGGTAGCGGGCGGCGTGCGCCCGGTCGAGGCCCACCAGCGCGAGCAGCTCGCCCACCCGCCGGCCCGGCCGGCGCTCGCCGTGGGTGCGCAGCGGCTCGGCCAGGATGTCGTAGACCGTCATGCGCGGGTCGAGCGAGGCCATCGGGTCCTGGAAGACGACCTGCATGTCCCGCCGGATCGCGGTGCGCCCGGCGCCGTCCAGCCGGGCGGTGTCGCGGCCGAGCACGACCACGCGCCCCTCCTGCGGCGGGACCAGCTCCAGGATCTGGGTGAGCGTGGTGGTCTTGCCGCTGCCCGACTCGCCGACCAGGCCCAGCGTCTCGCCCCGGCGGATGTCGAAGCTGACGCCCGCCACCGCGTGCACCGTGCCGACCCTGCGCTTGAACAGCGCCCCCTTGAGCAGCGGGTAGTCCTTGACCAGGCCGTCGACCTCCAGCACCGGCTGCTCGGCGCGGACCGCGGGGGCGACGGGCTCCCCGGCCGCGTGGCGGCCCGGGCCCTGAGGGCGGACGATCTCCCAGCGGATGCACGCCGCCCGGTGGCCCGTCGCCACCTCGAACAGCGGCGGCTCGGCCTCGTCGCACTCGTGGATCTTCAGTGGGCAGCGCGGCGCGAACGGGCAGCCCGGCGGCAGCGCTGCGGGGGAGGGCGGATTCCCGGCGATCGGCAGCAGCGGCTGACGGCCGCCGCGGTCGACCCGCGGGATCGAGGCCAGCAACCCCGCCGTGTACGGCATGCGCATCCGGTAGTAGATGTCGTCGACGTCGCCCACCTCGACCGGGCGCCCGGCGTACATGACCAGGACCCGGTCGGCGAAGCCGGCCACCACGCCAAGGTCGTGCGTGATCATGATGATCGCCGCGCCGGTCTTCCGCTGGGCCTTCTTCAGCACCTCCAGCACCTGCGCCTGGATGGTCACGTCGAGCGCGGTGGTGGGCTCGTCGCAGATGATCACGTCGGGGTCGTTGGCGATGGCCATCGCGATCATCACGCGCTGCCGCATGCCGCCGGAGAACTCGTGCGGGAAGGCGAGCGCCCGCTCGCTCGGCGACGGGATGCCGACCAGCTCCAGCAGCTCGACGGCCTTGACCGCGGCGTTCTCCTTGCTCACCCGCTGGTGGACGCGGACGGCCTCGGCGATCTGGTCGCCCACCCGGTAGACGGGCGTGAGCGCCGACAGCGGGTCCTGGAACACCATCGACACGGTCTTGCCGCGGAAGCGGGTCAGCTCCCGCTCGGAGGCGCCGATCAGCTCCTTGCCGTGCAGCCGCACCGACCCGGTGACCCGGGCGCTCGGCGGCAGCAGGCCCATGACCGCGGCCGAGGTGACCGACTTGCCCGACCCGGACTCGCCCACGATGCCCAGCACCTCGCCCGGGCTCACCGAGTAGGTGACCCCGCGCACCGCGCGCACGTCGCCGAAGGACACGTGCAGGTCGCTGACCTCCAGGACGGGGTTCGCCGCCGGCCTCATCGCCGCGCCGCCGGGTCGAAGGCGTCGCGCAGCGCGTCGCCCATGAGGTTGACCGCCAGCACGGTGACCACCAGCAGCCCGGCCACGAACCAGAACGTCCAGGGCGCGTAGACCGCCGTGCGCGAGCCGTCGGCGATCAGCGTGCCGAAGGACACGTCGGGCGGCTGGATGCCGAACCCGAAGTACGACAGCGAGGTCTCGGTCAGGATGGCCGCGCTGACGTTGAGCGTGGCGTCGACGATGAGCAGCGAGGACAGGTTGGGGATCACGTGCCGGAAGATGATCCGCACCGGCGGCACCCCCATGAAACGGGCGGCCTGGATGTACTCGCGCTCCTTCAGCGAGATCGTCATCCCCCGGACGATCTTCGACGTCACCATCCACAGGAACAGCGCCAGCATGACCACGAACAGCACCCACTGCCCGGCCCCGAACAGCGGCGACATGATCGCCAGGATGAGGAACGCGGGCAGCACGAGCAGCAGGTCGGTCACCCAGCTCAGCGCCCGGTCGGTCCAGCCCAGGAAGTAGCCGGAGAAGGCGCCCACCACGGCCGCCACCGCCGTGGACACCAGCGCCGCCAGCAGGCCCACGATCAGCGACTTCTGCATGCCGCGCAGCGTCACCGCGTAGACGTCGGCGCCCGTCTGGAGCGTTCCGAACCAGTGCCGCGGCGAGGGCGGCTGCAGGAACGCCGTGAAGTCCTTGTCGGCGTAGGACCACGGGCTGAACAGCGGCCCGGCGAACGCCAGCAGGAACATCAGCGCCAGCACCGCGAACCCGATCAGCCCCTGCGGTGAGCGGAAGAACCGCCCGGCCACCACCCGCAGCCGCGACGGCGCCCGGCCCAGGTCGCCGGTCAGCTCCTCCGCCAGCTCCTCGTCGGAGAGCGTCATCACGCCCGCACCCTGGGGTCGAGCGCGGCGTGCAGCAGGTCGGAGGCGAGCGCGGCGCACAACACGGCCACCGCGGCCAGGAAGGAGATCGCCGCCACGGTGTTGACGTCGTTGGTGAAGATCGAGTTGATCAGCTGCTCGCCCAGCCCGTGCCAGCCGAAGATCTTCTCGGTGAAGGTGGCCCCGGTCAGCAGGGTGCCGAACGTGAAGGCGAAGTAGGTGGCCACCGGGATCAGCGCGGTGCGCAGCGCGTGGCGGGTCAGCGCCCGGCCCCTGCTCAGCCCCTTGGCCCTGGCCGTGCGGACGAAGTCGGCGCCGAGCACGTCGAGCATCATGTTGCGCTGGTAGCGGCTGAAGACCGCGACCAGGCCGACGGACAGCGAGATCGTCGGCAGGATCAGGTGTTGCACCCGGTCGAGCACGTAGCCCCAGAACCCGGTCTGCAGGCCGGCGCTGTACTCGCCGCTGACCAGCAGCACCTGGCGGCCGAAGAGGTTGTCGTTGGCCCAGGCGCCGGCCAGGATCAGCATGTTGGCCAGCACCACGACCGGCACCGCGAGCACGACGAACGACAGGCCCGTGGAGAGCCGGTCGAACCAGCCGTACTGCCGCACCGCCGCGTACGCGCCCACCAGCACCCCCAGCAGGCTCCCGAACAGCAGCCCCAGGATGACCAGCCGGAACGTGACCCCCATCCGCCGCCGAAGGTCCTCGTTCACGGGCGAGCCGGTGACGGTCTTGCCGAAGTCGCCGTGCAGCACGCCCGCGGCCCAGGTGGCGTAGCGCTGCAGCAGCGGGGTCTTGTCGTTGAGGTTGAGCGCGGTGAGCTGGGCGTCGACGACGGCGGGCGGCGGTTTCGGGGTGCGGTCGGCGTAGTTGGAACGCGGGTCGAGCGCCCCGGCGGCCAGCAGGTACGCCAGACTCGCGGCCACGCCGACCAGCACCACGTAGTTGAGCAGCCTGCGGGCCAGGAACCCCGCCATCGTCCCCCTCCCGGACGCGCACGATAGGTAGTCATACTGCTACACGCAGCAGCATCGTGGCGCGGGGAAATGCCAAAGAGGGGTTAACGTCCGGAAAGTTCGTCCACGGCGGTGCGCACGTCGTCGCTGGTGATCGTCGTGAGGTCGGCGGCGCTGGCCGACCCGCCGCCCGACGCGTGGGCGGCCAGGCGCACGTCACGGCGCATCGCGGCCCGTTCGAACAACGAGCGGGCGAAGCGGCCGTTGCCCAGGCCGTCGATCAGCCGTTCCTCGCACACCCAGGCGAACACCTCGTCGAGGTCGCGCAGGGCCTGCTCGTCGAAGCTGTCGCCGGCCTTGCCGGCCAGCAGCACCGCGATCTGCGACAGCTCGCGCGGCGAGTAGCTGGGGAAGGCCACGCGCTGGTTGAACCGGCTGGCCAGGCCCGGGTTGGTGGCCAGGAAGGAGTCCATCTCGCGCGAGTAGCCGGCCAGCACGATGACCAGCCGGTCGCGGTCGTCCTCGGCCCGTTTGAGCAGCGTCTGGACGGCCTCGGAGCCGAAGGCGTCGCCGCCCGCGTAACCGGGGTTGACCAGGCTGTAGGCCTCGTCGATGAACAGCACGCCGCCGAGCGCCCGGTCGACCAGCTCGTTGGTCTTGATCGCGGTCGCGCCGAGGTGCTGGCCGACCAGGTCGGCCCGGTGGGCCTCGACGACGTCGGGCCTGGCCAGCAGGCCGAGCGCGGCGAAGACGCGGCCGAGCACCCGCGCGACGGTGGTCTTGCCGGTGCCGGGCGGCCCGGCGAAGACGAAGTGCCGCATCTGGGGCGGCGTGGGCAGCCCGCGCTCCTGCCGCATGCGGGCCACCTGGAGCTGGGCGGCGATGGCGTGCACCTGCCGCTTGACCGGCTCAAGACCGGCCATCGCGTCGAGGTCGGCCAGCGCCTCCTCCAGCGTGGGCGTGGCCACGTAGCCGCGGAAGCGGGCGGTCAGCTCCTCGAACGCCTTGGTCACGTCGGGCGTGGTGGTGGTCACCAGGTCGTGGGTGGTCGGGGTGCCGCCGGCGCCCACCACGCGCACGTCTCTGGCCTGCGCGGCGGCCTCGACCAGGCTGCGCACGAAGCGGGCGTTGCCCAGCTCGTCGACCAGGCCGCGCCGCTGGACGTCCTCGTAGAGGCCGAGCAGGGCGCGCCTGGCGTCGGGGGCCATCGTGTCGCCCCTGCGCCGCTGGAGCACCTCGGTGATCTCGGCCAGCTCGGGGGCGGAGTAGCTGGGGAAGCGCACCCGGGTGGCGAACCTGCTGGCCAGGCCCGGGTTGCTGGACAGGAACGAGGCCATCTCCTGCTCGTAGCCGGCCAGGATGATGATCAGGCGCTCGCGGTCGTCCTCGGCCCGTTTGAGCAGGGTCTGGACGGCCTCGGCGCCGAACCTGTCGGGCTGGCCGTCGGAGGAGTTGACCAGGCTGTAGGCCTCGTCGACGAACAGCACGCCGCCGAGCGCCCGGTCGACCAGCTCGTTGGTCTTGATCGCGGTCGCGCCGAGGAACTCGCCCACCAGGTCGGCCCGCTGCGCCTCGACCACGTAAGGGGTCTCCAGCAGGCCGAACGCGTAGAAGATCTTGGCCAGCGCGCGGGCCACGCTGGTCTTGCCGGTGCCCGGCGGGCCGACGAAGACGAAGTGCCTGGTCGGGCGTTCGGCGGTGTAGCCGGCCTCGGCCCGCAGCCGGGTGGCCTCGATGGAGGCGGCGATCGAGCGGACCTGCTCCTTGACCGGCGCCAGCCCGATCATGCCCTCCAGCTCGGCCAGCGCCTCCTCGACGGAGATCTGCGGCGGCGCGCCCGCCTTGTCGGCCTGCGGCTCGGGCCGGCCCTCGCGGGCGCGCACGCGCACCTGCTGCTCCTCGGCGGACAGCTCGGCCTTGGCCCGCCGCGCCTGGAGGAACCGGTGGACCAGCACGACGACGGCCGCCAGGCAGGCGCCCCAGAGCGCGACGGCGGCCGACACGAAGGAGAGCCCGAAGGCCAGCACCCCGGCCGGCACGAGCGCGGCCAGCGTGGTCACCCACGGCGTGACCCAGCGGATGAGGTGGGCGGCGGCGGCCACGGGCAGGGCCAGCGCGACCATCGCGTGCAGCGCCATGGAGCCCGGGGGGAAGCGCCAGGAGAACAGCGGCAGCGCCAGCACCACCCAGCCGGCCACGACCAGCGCGGTCGCGGCGGCCCGCGGGAAGCGCATGGTCAGCGCCACGAAGGCGAGCGCCATCAGGACGAGGGGGAACGTCTTCAGCAGATCCCAGCCGAGCGCCGCGCCCACGCCCATGACGACGATGAGCAGGACGGCGTAGAGCACCCGGCGCACGGCGGGGGGAATCTGGAAATAACGCAGTCTCACCTGCTCGAACAGATCCCGCGCCGCGGCCCGCCCCGCGGCCTGGGCCCTGTCGGACTCACGCATCACGCCTCCCCGGTCCGCCCCCGGTTATACCGCACCCGACCGACGATTGGGCGGGCCTGACACGCTAGGTGGAGGTCACGAAAAGGGCGATCCGCCGTCCGAGTTCGGTGCCGGCGTCCTCCTGGAGGAAGTGGCCGGCGCCGGCGATCACCGGATGGGACAGCCCGGCCGTGCCCGCGACGGCCTTGAGCATGATGGGCGCCATGCCGCCGGTGATGGGGTCGCCGTCGGAGAAGGCCACCAGGAACGGGCGGTCGAGCGTGGTGAGGATCTGCCAGGCAGCGCGGTTGGCGGGCGCGGCGGGGTCGTCGGGCGTGATCGGCACGAGCCCGGGCAGGGCACGCGGGCCCGCTTTGTACGACTCGTCCGGGAACGGCGCGTCGTAGGCCGCCCGCACCTCGTCGCTGAGGCGCGTCCGGCAGCCCGCCTGGACCAGCCGGGCGATGTCCAGCGTGGGGGCGCCGGCGACGGTGTCCCTGAAGCGGTGCCAGACGTCGGGCATGGGAATGTCACCCGAGGGCAACCCCGTGTTGGCGGCCACGATCCTGGCCACGCGCTCGGGGTGCTCGGCGGCGATCCGAAGCCCGATCAGGCCGCCCCAGTCCTGGCCGACGACGGTGACGCGGTCCAGGGCCAGCGCGTCGAACAGCAGCGCGCGGGTCCACTCGACGTGCCTGGCGTAGGTGTGGTCGGCGGGGTCCACGGGTTTGTCCGAGCGGCCGAAGCCGATCAGGTCGGGGGCGATCGCGCGCAGCCCGGCCGCGGCCAGCTCGCGCATGACGTGGCGGTAGAGGAAGGACCAGCTCGGCTCGCCGTGCAGCAGGACGACCGGCTCGCCGTCCGCGGGGCCGGCCTCGACGTAGGCCATGCGCGGGCCGTCCGGCAGGTCGGCGTGGCGGGGCTCGTAGGGGAAGTCGGGCAGGTTCGCGAAACGCTCTTCGGGGGTGCGCAGGATCCGCATAGAACAAAACTCTATTCACCGTCGCTGGTGCCTGCCGGGGAACTCGCCGACGAGCACCTGCTTGGGGGTGACGCGCAGCACGTCCGGACCGGCCAGGGCGATGCCGCGCACCTCCACCCAGAACCGCCGCTGCAACGGGTCGGCCGCGAACACCGCGACGCGCGGGTCGGCCGCCACGCCCTCCCACGCCTCGGGCCCGGCGATCAGCCGCAGCTCGCCGGAGGAGGTGACGGACCCGGCCGCGCCCACGACCCGGGGGCCCGCGGGGTCGCCGTAGGACAGGACGAGGCTCCTGGCGTAGGAGAACGCCTGGCGTGCCTCCGAGGTCAGGACCACCGAGGGCGCGCCGCCCATGGGCAGGTCGCACATGACGAGCGAGGCCCGCCAGGGCCCCGGCGCGCCGCGCCACCACGCGCGCAGGGCGCGGGCCGCGAACACCGTCATCGCCGCGGCGAGCGCGCCCACCCCCGCCCGCCAGCCCCAGGCCGACCCCAGCGCGCCGCCGACGGCGCAGCCCAGGGCGGCGAGCGCCACCAGCCCGCCCGCCGCCAGCAGCCAGCCGTCGCCCCCGCGGCGGGCCCGCAGCCAGGCCCGCACCATCGGGAACGGCACCGCCACCGCCGCCACCGCGGCCCGCGGCTCGACCGCCAGCGCCCCGCCGACCAGCGGCACCAGCACCGACCAGGTCCTGATGAGGACGATCCACAACGTCACGCCGGCGTTCCTGGCCGCCGTGCGCTCGCCCGTGACGCGGGCCAGCTCGGCCAGCGCGGGCATCGGCCGCCCCCGCCACGACTCCGCCAGCACCCGGACGACCGTCAGCGCCGGCCACATCAGCACCACGATCCCGGCCAGCCCCGCCCAGACCGGATCCCGCCAGGACGGCGCCGCGTGCGCCGCGCCCAGCAGCAGCCACCCCGCGAACGCCGGCACCGACAACCCGGCCGACACCACGGCCGCGCCCAGCCAGGGATCGCGCCCGGCCATGGCCGGCACGTACGCCCAGACCCCCACCCGCCGCGCCTGCCGGACCGTCAGCGGCACCAGCGCGGCCAGCGCGGCGAACCCGCACCACCGGGCCCATCCCGCGGAGTCGAGGGCCAGCGCGGCCGCCGTGACGGCGATCGTGGCCAGGGTGAGCAGCAGCCGGGCCTGGCGCGCCCACACCTCCAGCGCCCGCCTGGCCCGTCCCGTCTGGCGCGGGTCGACCGGCCAGGCGGGATCGTGGTGCGGGCGCGGACGGTCCCAGCGCAGCAGGCACAGGGCCAGGTTCACGCGGGCCTGCGGATGGGCCGGAGCCGTGGCGAGCGCGGCGCGGTAGGCCCGCCCGGCCCGCGGATGGTCGCCGCGCAGCAGCGCCAGGTCGCCGAGCAGGACCTCGGGGTCGGCCTCCTCGGGGGCGAACCGCGCGGCCAGCACGGCGTCGGCGACCGCCGCGGGCCAGCGGCCGGGGATCCGGCGGGAGATCGCGGCCAGGCGCAGGCGGGCCGACCAGGAGCCGGGCGCGAGGTCCACCGCGCGTTCTGCCGGGGGGAGGGCGTCGGCGTCGCGGCCCTGGCGCTCGTGGGCCAGGCTGATGAGGCGGCAGGCCCATTCGTCGCCGGGGTCGAGGTCGGCCGCCCGGCGCGCGGCCTCCAGCGCCGATTCGGGACGGCCCGCGTTCAGCCTGGTCAGGGCCTCGGTGCACCACTCGCGTGAGGACTTATCGGAAATATCATCTTTACCGGCACTTCCAGCGTTCCCCACGGCTCCCATGATCGGGTGACGGATGGAGGTTGGGTAGATCCGGACATATGGCTGTATCTCACTAGAGAGGTGGGGGGCCTCGCGGATCGGCCCATACCGCTATGCCGAGCGCCTGGCATGGCCTAAGCTGCCACGCAAGCCGGAGTGGAGAGCCGCGGCAGGAGAGGGCGCGAGACCGCCCCCCGTGAGTTCCCCCGCTTTCGACCGTTCTGCACGTGCAGGCCCTGGTGACCGGATCGGCCTGCAAGGAGGCCCATGACCGTCACCCAGGCCGCACCCCTCGTACGGCGTGCCGATCGCCCGCGACGGGACAACCGCTGGGCCGTCCTCGTGCTGCTCTGCCTGAGCCTGCTGCTGATCACGGTCGACGCCACCGTCCTGCACATCGCGGTGCCCGCGCTCACGGCCGCGCTCGAACCGTCCTCCGTCGAGCTGCTGTGGATCATCGACAGCTACTCGCTCGTCGTCGCGCCGCTGCTCATCGTGTTCGGCACGCTCGGCGACCGCTACGGCCGCAAGCGGCTGGTCCTGGGCGGTTTCGTGCTGTTCGGCGTGGCCTCGGCGGGAGCGGCGTTCGCGCCCACGCCGCTGACCCTGATCCTGGCCAGGGCGCTGCTCGGCGTCGGCGGCGCCATGATCATGCCGGCCACGCTCTCGCTGATCCGCCAGGTGTTCACCGACCGGCGCGAGCGGGCCGTCGCGCTCGGCGTCTGGAGCGCGGTCGCCGCGGCAGGGGCGGCGGTGGGCCCGCTGATCGGCGGCGTGCTGGTCGGCCTCTGGTGGGGCGCGGTCTTCCTGATCAACGTGCCGATCCTGCTGGTGCTGCTGCCGCTGGCCGTCCGGCTGCTGCCGGAGTCGCCGCTGCGCAGGGAACGTCCTTGGGACGCGACGAGCGCCGTGTTGTCGGTGCTCGGCCTGCTCGCCCTGGCCTTCGGGCTGAAGGAGGCCGGGTCGGGGACCCTGCTGCCGTTCTGGGCCTCGGTGCTGGTCTTCCTCGGCGGCGCGGGGCTGCTGGTCGCGTTCGTCCGCCGCCAGTCCCGTCTGCCGGCGCCGCTGCTGGAGCTGGCCCTGTTCCGGCGGCGGGAGTTCACCACCGGCGTGGCCGGCGTGCTGCTGGGCGTGTTCGCGCTGGTCGGGCTCCAGCTCATGCTGGCCCAGTACCTGCAGCTCGTGCTGGGCGACAGCCCGGTGCGCGCGGCGGTCAGGATGTTGCCGCTGGTGCTGTCGGCCGTCACCGGCGGGCTCGCGGCGGCCCACATCCTGCCCAGGATCGGCATGCGCGCCACGATGAGCGGCGGGCTCGGGCTCGTCGCGCTGGCCCTGACGCCCACGCTGGGCTGGGGCGTCGAGGGCCATCCGGTGATGCTGGCGGTCTGCTTCGTGGGCATCGGGTTCGGCGTGCAGGTGGCGCTGCTGGCCGCCTCCGACACGATCATGTCCTCGGTGCCCGAGTCCCGGGCCGGCGGGGCCGCGGCCATCGAGGAGACCGCGTACGAGCTGGGCGCGGGCCTCGGCGTCGCCGTGCTGGGCACGATCACCACGCTCGCCTACGCGCCCGCCCTGCCCGCCGTGCCCGGCGTGTCGGCGGGCGGCATGGACCAGGCCAGGCAGTCGCTGGCCGGCGCCGCCCACGTCGCCCGCGAGATCGGCGGCAGCACCGGCGACGCGCTGCTCGACGCCGCACGCTGGGCCTTCGTCAACGCCCTGCACACGACCGTGGTGGTCAGCGTCGTCCTGCTCGGCCTGACCGCCGTCGCGGTGGCCATGCTGCTCAGCCGTGATTGAGGTGTGCCGTGCCCCGGACAGGGCAGACAAATATCGTGAAACAGGCCCTGCGTGATGTCGCCGCCTTAGTCGCCCGCGTCGGCGTGGGCGGCATCTTCTTCGCCAACGGCTGGACCAAGCTGGAGGACGGGCTCACCGCCACCGGCGCGAAGTTCCTCCAGCAGGGCGCGCCCGCTCCTGGCGCGTGGGCCACGGTCACCATGCTCACCGAGCTGATCGGCGGAGCGCTGCTGATCGCCGGGCTGGGGGTCGCCGTCACCGGGCTGATCCTGTTCGCCGAGGCGCTGGGCGTCTTCCTGGTGGCCCCGCCGCTCAACCCCATCAGCATGAACGAGCTGATCCTGCTCGGGGCGGCCGCCATCCTGCTCGCCGTCGTGGGCGCCGGACGGCTGTCGGTCGACCACATGGTGGTGATCCGCAGGCGGGAGACGGAGGCGGCCAACGAGTTCGCCGCCGACGCCGAGGCCGACCGGGTCATCGCCTCCCTGCGCGACGCCGACGCACCGGCCCGCCAGTCGAGACCGGCCGAGGATGCCGATCCGCCCGCCCGTCAGTCGAAGCCGGCCGAGGACGCCGTCCCGCCCGCCCGCCGGTCGAGACCGGCCGAGGACGCCGTCCCCGAGGAGGCCGGTCAGCAGGCCGGGGACGCGCCCTCGCCCATGACCGACACCATGCCGCACCCCCGGACCCGCACGCGCCCCGCCGGCCCGCCGGCCACCGAGGAACCCGCGCCGGCCCCCGTGCCCGGCGACACGCTGGTGGCGGGCCGCAAGAAGCCCGCGCCCCGCGGACGCCGTCCCTCAGCGGACGGCTGAGCGCGCGGGCACGCGCAGCGCGCCCTGGGTGAGCGCGATGGCCAGCAGGATGACCAGCGCGCCCACCGGCTGGTTCCAGGTGATCGTCTCGTCGAGCAGCAGCACGCCGGAGGCCACCGCGAACACCGGCAGCAGGTACGTCACCGTCGAGGTCGTCGTCACGCCCGCCTGGGCCTGGACCCGGTACAGCAGCAGGTAGGCCACGCCCGTGCCGAGGCCGCCGAGGCCCAGCAGGCTCCACCAGACCTCGGCGGGCGCCGCGGTGTCCACCAGCGGCACGCCCGCCACCAGCGTGATCACCGCGAGCTGGGCCGCGCCGGTCAGAAGCTGCCCCGCGGCCAGCACCACCGGCGGCTCGGACCGCCGCCCGGTGATGAAGCGCCCCATGTACGCCCCGCCGACCCCGTAGCACAGCGCCGCCCCGAAGCAGGCCAGGCTGCCGCCGAGCTGCCCGCCCGCCATGGGCTGCCACACCCCGAGCACCACCATGACGCCGGCGAACCCGAGACCGAGCCCGGCCGCCCGCGCGGCGGTCGCCCGCTCGGCGCGCAGCACCAGCGTGAAGGCCAGGGTGCACAGCGGCGTGGTGGCGTTCCAGATCGCGGCGACGACGGAGGAGACGTACTGCTCGCCGTAGGCGAACAGGGTGAAGGGCAGCGTGGTGAGCACGACGGAGGCGATCTGGAAGTGCCCCCACAGCCGCGGGTCGCGGGGGAGCGGCCGCCTGGTCACCGCGAGCGCGACCAGCAGGGTCGCCGCGCCGACCGCCATGCGGCCGAACGACACCTGCAGCGGGTGCAGCGCGCCGACGGCGATCTTGATGAAGAAGAAACTGTTGCCCCAGATGGCGGCCAGCAGCAGGAACGCGGGCAGCCACCTCCCCGTGGCCTCGCTGCGCACGTACGCCTCCTGTAGATGAACCATCGAGGAGCGTAGCGGTCACAACCGACAATTGGGAGAAGTCACATGTCGGCGGTGAGCCGGGCCACCACCCGCATCTTGTTCATCGCGTCCAGCGCCGCCACCTTGTACGACTCCGCCAGCGTCGGATAGTTGAACACCGCGTTGACCAGGTAGTCGACGGTCCCGCCGCAGCCCATCACGGTCTGGCCGATGTGCACCAGCTCGGTGGCCCCCGTGCCGAACACGTGCACGCCGAGCAGCCGCCGGTCCTCCGAGGAGACCAGCAGCTTGAGCATCCCGTACGAGTCGCCGATGATCTGCCCCCTGGCCAGCTCCCGGTAGCGCGAGATGCCCACCTCGAACGGGATCCGGTCGCGGGTCAGCTCGTCCTCCGACCTCCCGACGAAGCTGATCTCGGGGATCGTGTAGATGCCGATGGGCGGCAGCTCCCGCAGCTCCGCCACGGGTTCGCCGCAGGCGTGCTGGGCGGCCACCCGGCCCTGCTCCATCGAGGTGGCGGCCAGCGCCGGGAAGCCGATCACGTCGCCGACCGCGTAGATGTGCGGCACGGCCGTGGCGTAGTGCTCGTCCACCCGGATCCGGCCGCGGTCGTCGGCGGCCAGCCCGGCGGCCTCCAGGTTCAGCTCGGCCGTCCTGCCCTGGCGTCCGGCCGAGTACATGACGCAGTCGGCGGGGATGCGCTTGCCGCTCTCCAGCAGGGTCAGCGCGCCGCGCGGGCGGCGTTCGACGGCGGCGACGTGCTCGCCGAAGCGGAAGGTCACCGCCAGGTCGCGCAGGTGGTACTTGAGCGCCTCGACGATCTCCAGGTCGCAGAACTCCAGCATGCGCTCGCGCCGTTCGACCACGGTCACCTTGGTGCCGAGGGCGGCGAACATGGAGGCGTACTCGATGCCGATGACCCCGGCGCCGACCACGACCATGGTCTCGGGCACCCGGTCCAGGTGCAGGATCGCGTCGGAGTCGATGACCGTGCGCTCGTCGAACTGCACGCTGTCCGGGCGGGCGGGGGAGGTGCCGGTGGCGATCACGATCCGGTCGGCGGTGACCTTGCGCTCCTCGTCGCCGCTGATCCCGATGGTGTGCGGGTCGAGGAACCGTCCGGTGCCGGGCAGGACCGTGACGTGGTTGCGGCCGAGCTGGCTGCGGATCACCTGGATCTCGCGGCCGATCACGTGCTGGGTGCGCATCCCGAGGTCGGCGACCGTGATCTCGTCCTTGACGCGGTAGCTGGCGCCGTACAGCTCCCGCTGGTTGAGGCCGGTGAGGTAGAGGACCGCCTCGCGCAGCGTCTTGGACGGGATCGTGCCGGTGTTGATGCAGACGCCGCCGATCATGTTCCGTTTCTCGACCATGGCGACGCGCCGGCCCAGCTTCGCCGCCGCGATGGCGGCCTTCTGCCCGCCGGGACCGGAGCCGAGCACCAGCACGTCGTAGTCCGCCACATCGCCCAGTGTGAGCGCGCGGGGTTACCGGCGGAAGACCCGTCGGCCAGACTGCGCGTATGCAACGTGCATTCCGTCAGGTCGACGTGTTCACCTCCGTCCCTTATCGCGGCAACCCGCTCGCGGTCGTGCTCGACGGCCAAGGGCTGGACACCGAGGAGATGCGGCGCTTCGCCGCCTGGACGAACCTGTCCGAGACGACGTTCGTGCTGCCCCCGACCGTGCCCGGGGCCGACTACCGGGTCCGGATCTTCACCGGGGGCGGCGAGCTGCCCTTCGCCGGGCATCCCACGCTCGGCACCTGCCACGCCTGGCTGGAGAGCGGCGGCCGGCCGCGGGACGCGGCGGAGATCGTCCAGGAGTGCGACGCCGGGCTGATCCGGGTGCGCAGGACCGCGGACGGGCTCGCCTTCGCCGCGCCCGAGCTGCTGCGGTCCGGGCCGGTCGAGGAGGAGCTGGCCGAGCGGCTGGCCGAGACCCTGCGCATCGGACGCGAGCGCATGCTGGCCGTCGAATGGGCCGACAACGGGCCCGGCTGGGTGGTCGTCCTGCTCGCCGCCGCCGAGGAGGTGCTGGAGCTGCGGCCGGGCGCGATCGAGCACATGGTCGGCGTGGCGGGGCCCTGCCCGGAGGGCTCGCCGTACGCCTACGAGGTGCGCGTCTTCGCCCCCGACGTCGAGGATCCGGTGACCGGCAGCCTGCACGCGTCCCTGGCGCAGTTCCTGCTGCGCACGGGGCGGGCGAAGGCGCCGTACACGGCGGGGCAGGGGACCGTGCTCGGCCGCGCCGGGCGTGTGCGGATCACCGCCGACGATCGTGACGTGTGGGTCGGCGGGTCGGTCGTCACCTGCGTCAGCGGCCAGGTCGCGTTGTGAAGCGCACCTCGTCGCCGGGCCGCAGCTGCGCGGCGACCGGCAGGTCGGCCTGCCGCACCACCGCGATCACCGGGTAGCCGCCCGTGGGCGGGTGGTCGGCGAGGAACACGATCGGCTGCCCGCTCGGCGGCACCTGCACCGCGCCGGTGACCATGCCCTCGCTCGGCAGCTCGCCCTGCCTGGCCCGCGTCAGCCCGGGCCCGCGCAGCCGCACCCCGACGCGGTTGCTGTCCTGGCTCACCTCGTACGGCCCCCCGCACAGCGCCTCCAGCGCCCCAGGGACGAACCAGTCGTCCCGCGGCCCGGCGAGCACCCGCAGCACGGCGGGTGCGGGCCCCGGCGGCGGCGCCAGGTCCACCGAGATCTCCCCGGCGGCGGACCCGCCCACCGGCAGCAGCGTCCCGGCCCGCAACGGCTCGGGGCCGAGCCCCGACAGCGAGTCGGTGGACCGGCTGCCCAGCACCGGCTCGACCGCGATCCCGCCGCGCACCGCCACGTACGTGCGCAGCCCCCACTCCGGCGCACCCAGCCGCAGCTCGCCCCCCGGCGGCACCCAGAACGGCGCCCCCATCCGCGCCTCCGCCGGCGCGCCGGTCAGCGCCGCCCAAGCGCCCTCGTGGAACCGCAGCCGCGCCAGCCCGAACGTCACCTCGACGCCCGCCGCGTCCTCGCGGTTGCCCACGAGCCGGTTGGCCAGCCGCAGGCTCGGCGCGTCGGCCGCCCCCGAGCGCGGGACGCCCAGATGGGCCAGGCCCGGCCGCCCCAGATCCTGGACGGTCGCGTAAGGGCCGGGCGCGATCACCTCGATCATGCGCGCTCGAACCGCACGCGCATCCCCGGCCGGAACAACGACGGCGGCTCGGCCGTCACGTCCCACACCCGGGTCGCCGTGCGCCCCAGCAGCCGCCACCCGCCGGGCGAGGCCGTCGGGTAGACCGCCGAGTACGGCCCCGCGACCGCCACCGAGCCGGCCGGCACCGACGTGCGCGGCGTGTCCAGCCGGGGCAGCTCCAGCACGGGGTCGAGCCCGGTCAGATAGGCGAACCCCGGGGCGAACCCCAGCCACCCGACCACCAGCTCGCGCCCGGTGTGCCGGGCGACCACCTCCTCGGCCGAGATCCCGGCCAGCGCCGCGACGGAATCGAGATCGGCCCCGTCATAGACGACGGGAATCGTCACCATCGGCCCGGCCGGCGCGTCCGCCCCGGCCGCTGCCTCGCGCGCCGATCCCGTCAAGGCCGTCAGCCTGGCCCGCAACCGCTCCCGGTCGGCGCCCGGCGCCACCACCAGCACGGTCTCCGGCCCCGGCACGACCTCCACGACCCCCTCGGGCCGCTCGGCCCGCAGCGCCGCGTCGAGCCGGTGGGAGGCCGCCAGCGACCCGGTCTCGACGAGCAGCGCGTGCTCTCCCGCCGGACGGATCACGCGAACGCCTGCAGGACCACTCCGGCCGCCAGCAGGTCGTTGCGCACGGCACGGGCCAGCCCGACGGCGTCAGGGGTGTCTCCGTGGACGCACAGCGACCGGGCGGAGACGGACACCGGGCTGCCGTCCACGGCCGTCACAGAGCCCTCCAGGGCCATCCGGCGGGCCCGCGCGGTCACCGCCGCCGCGTCGTGGATCACCGCCCCCGCCTCGCGCCGCGGCACCAGCGCCCCCGCCGCCGTGTACGCCCGGTCGGCGAACGCCTCGCTCACCGTCGGGACGCCCGCCGCCGCGGCCACCTCGTGCACGACCGAGACCGGCAGCGTCAGCACCGGCAGCGTCGGGTCGTAGTCGGCGACCGCGTCGATCACCGCCGCCGCCTGCACCTCGTCGCGGCAGACCCGGTTGTACAGGGCGCCGTGCGGCTTGACGTAGGAGACCCGGCCGCCCATCGCCCTGGCGATGCCGTCGACGGCCGCGAGCTGGTAGAGCACCTCGGCGCACAGCTCCTCGGGCTCGACCTCCATCTCCCTGCGGCCGAAGTGGGCCAGGTCGCGGTAGGACACCTGGGCGCCGATCGACACGCCGCGGTCGACGGCCGCGGCGCACGTGCGCCTGATCGTCACCGGGTCGCCCGCGTGGAAGCCGCAGGCGACGTTGGCGCTGGTGACGATGTCGAGCAGCGCGAGGTCGTCGCCGAGCCGCCAGATGCCGAAACCCTCACCGAGGTCGGCGTTGAGGTCGATCACCATCCCACCATCATGACGCAGCGCTACCTCGGCGCGACGAACAACGTCTGAGTCGCCGTGCCGACTTCGCCGCGCTCGTCGTACAGGGTGGTGCGGGTCAGGCCGCGGCCGGAGGGGCCGATCGCGGTGGCCGCGTCCATGCAGGTCCACTCGCCCACCGGGGTGCGGAACAGCGAGATCGTCAGGTCGACGTTGACGAAGACGTGGGTGGCGAAGTCGACGGCCGGGCTCACGCCGTTGCCGCTGTCGGCGAACGCGGCCAGCCGTTCGAACGGGGTGATCTCCTCGCCCTCCACCAGCGGCACGGTCAGCCTGCCCCACACCGTGGCCGGGCCGGGCAGCATCGGGCCGCCGCGGGCGAACCGCCAGTCGAACGCCCTGCCGTAGCCGAAGCCCGACACCAGGTAGGACGCCGCGTGCTCGGGCGAGGGCGGCGGCACGGGCGCGGGCGGCCCGGCGGCCGGCGTGGCGGGCGTGTCGGCCTCGCGGATGCGCCACGCGGTGGCCCTGGCGTACTCGCGCCCGCCGGACAGCACGGCCGCCGACAGGCACTGCACCCGCTTGCCGTCGCGGACGACGTCGGTGACGACCTCCAGCTCGGCCACGGGCACCGGGGCGAACACGTCGACCGCCAGCCTGGACAGCGCCAGGCCGGGCAGCGGCGCGGTGCGGTCGAGCTCGTGCGCCATCAGGGCGGTCACCGGGCCCATGTGCTGGGAGCCCGGGTCCCACGGCCCCTGGGTGTGCTCGGAGGCGAGGTAGCGGCCCATGGCCAGCCGGCGGTACATCGACATGGGACGGACTCTAGATCTCGTCGGGGATGTCGGCGATGTCGTCGAGGGCGGCGGCCAGCTCGTCGGGGTCGCCGCCGATGCGCTCGGCGATCTCGATCAGCACGTGGAGCACGTCGTGGCGGTCGTGGCCGAGGTCGAGCAGGCGCTGGGCGGCCTCCCACAGCTGGGGCGGGTCGCCGTCCCACAGCCGGGTCGCGATCTCCTCGTGCCAGGCCAGGTGCTCCTGGTCGATCACGCCGCCGTGGTCGATCTCCAGTAACGTGCGCCGGTCGGCCTCGTCGGCCGGGTTGAGCCGGTCGAGGTCGATGCCGTTGTGCACGCCCTGCAGGTAGGGGAACGCGAACACCCGTCTGGCCAGCGCCGACAGGTCGCCGTCGGGCAGCAGCCGCTCCAGCAGCGGCCGGTCGAGCCCGAACGACGTCGGGTCGCGGTAGGCCTCGGGGAACTTGCCCGTGGCCTCCCACACCGCGTCGAGGGTGGCCTTGAGCCCCTGCTCGGGCAGGCCGGTGCGGCGCGCGGCGAAGCGCACCCACGCCGACAGCACGTGCGGCATCGCCTCCTGCTCGGCCGCGCTCAGCATCACCTTGCGCGGCAGCCAGTCGAGCAGGAACGTCTCGCACTTGGTCGGGCTGACCCGCAGCGGCCGGTTGAAGTCGCGCTCGCAGCCGTAGTCGATGATGTGGTCGGCGCAGCGCGAGGCCGCCGACGGGTCGGACAGGTGCTCGGCGGCGTCGGAGGCCAGGAACTCGGCGGCCAGCATGGCCCGCCGCTCGCGGCTGTAGGGCGCCTCGATGTGCAGCGGCGCCGGACGTTTGCGGCCCGGCGGCAGCGCCTTGAGCCGGGCGCGGGCGAAGGCGTGGTAGGCGCTGTAGCTCTCGCTCACCGGCGGCGGCGTCTTGGGCTCCCTGGTGGCCTTCATGGCCGAGTCCAGGAGCGCCCTGGCCTGCTCGGGCTGGATCTCCTCGAACAGCAGCATCGGGTTGCCCGCCGCCTCGGCCCTGGCCTGCTCCAGCAGCTTGTCGACGTGCGAGGAGACCCACGCGTCGCGGGCCATGCCGTTCATGTTGTGGTCGACGACCACGACCAGCGCGTGCCGGTCGCTGGGCACCGATGCCTCGTTCCATCGGTAGGCGAACGTGCAGATCACCGTGTCCTGGTCGCCGTAGGCGTCGCGGGAGACGTAGCAGCCGGTGGGCTTGACCGCGCCGACCTTGTCGGCCCAGCCCGGCCTGGCCACGCCCGACTCCATCATCGCCAGCGCCGCGCCCTCGGCCTTGGCGCCCTGGCGGGCGGTGCCCAGGTAGGCCAGGCACACCAGCAGCGTCAGGGAGGCCGGGGTGCCGGCCTTGGCCGCGTAGTCGACCAGGCCCTCCCCGAGGACCTGCTCCACGTCACCGCCCCTGACCCGCCTGCCCCACCAGGCCCCGATCATGTCTGAGACCATCAGCTCCGCGTCGAGAGGGCTGCGCACCGCGAGCAGCTCGCGGGCCGCCTGCACCATCTCCTGGAACACGTCGTCGGGCGGGCTGCTCTCCCGGGGATCTCGTCGGTGTCGGCGCACGCCCTCACTCTCTCGTATTCCAGGCGCAAACGGTGAAGAGAACTCGGCCTGGTGACCCCGATGTTATCGGTGGAGCCGCGATCAGCGGGGACTTCGGGGCGGCGGGGCGGAGTTCACGATGGCGAGCAGATGCTCGCGCGCGATGCGCTCCACGACCTCCGGTGTGGGCGGGACGCCGAGATGCTCGGCGCACGCGCACACGTCGGCCACGCACCGGTCGATCGTGTCCACGGGTACGGTCAGGAACTCTTCGGCCAGCCGGAGACTGACCGGCTCCCTGAGGAAGCGTGTGGCCAGAGCGAGCATAGATGTGAGATTCCTCTGGAGACCCGGGAGCAAACCCCCAGGAACGTATGCAGGGTGACTTGCGCTCCCATTTCATCTTTTCTCGGCCTTGTGTCAAGGCTCTGAGGCGCCTGTGTTCGCTTCTCGTGCAAAGCTGTTTCCATGCGCATCCAGCTCGCCCAGCGGGACGAGGCAGACGAGCTCCTCGGCCGCAGCCCGCTCGCCCTGCTCGTCGGCATGCTGCTCGACCAGCAGATTCCCATGGAATGGGCGTTCACTGGGCCGTACACCATCTCGGAGCGCCTGGGGCACGACCTGACCGCCGAGGAGATCGCCGCCTGCGACCCCGAGGCGTTCGCCGCGCTCCTGGCGCAGAAGCCGGCCGTGCACCGATACCCCAAGTCGATGGCCGCCCGCGTCCAGCAGCTCGCGGCCTACCTCGTCGAACACTACGACGGGCGGCCCGAGCTCATCTGGAGCGACGCGGCCGACGGGAAAGACTTGTTGAAACGACTGCAGGCCCTTCCGGGATACGGCAAGCAGAAGGCCCAGATCTTTTTGGCATTGCTGGGCAAGCAGCTGGGGGTCCAGCCGTCAGGCTGGCGTGAGGCAGCCGGACTCTACGGCGAGGAGGGGTCATACCGTTCGGTCGCCGACGTGGTCGACACCGACAGCCTGGGCCGGGTGCGCGCCGCCAAGCAGGAGGCCAAGCGCGCGGCCAAGGGCGAGTAACCTGATCTTGCTGCGCAATGTGGAGCGACTTTGACAGGATGCGTTGACCCTTATGGCGACCGGGCGGCGGCGGGGGCTTCCGTCGGCGCATGCCCATCGCCGATGATGTACTGCAGAATCCGGTCGCCCGGAGCTGCGCTACGCCGATACACAGTTATGGAGATGTGCCGCGTGGGAGACCCTGGCACGCGACGGAGGTGCCGACCATGAGCGCCGAGACCTCCGTTCCCCGTCCCCGGGAGTCGGATGTGGACATCTCAGACTCCGCCCTGTTCAAGGGCATGCTGTCGGAGGCCGAGTTCGCCTTCGCGTTCTTCGACGGCGATGGCCGCGTCCAGCGGGTCAACGACGTGTTCAGCGACGTCGTCAGCGTGCCCGCCGAGCGCCTGGTGGGCCGCCTGCCGGTCGAGGTGCTGGCGGCCGACCTGAGCCAGATCATCACCCACGCCGTCCAGGCCGTCATCGAGAGCGACGCGCCGGTCACCGAGGGCCGCGTGCGCGTGCGGTCCGCCGAGGGCGACACCCGCCACTGGTCGCTGTCGTTCTCGCCGGTCCACGACGAGGCGGGCGAGCTGCGCGCCATCGCGCTGGTGGGCCTCGACGTGACCGAGAGCCGGCAGACCGAGGAGGCGCTGCGCCGCAGCGAGGAGCGTTACCGCTCGCTGGTGGAGGCGCAGTCCCAGCTCGTCTGGATCACCTCGCCCACGGGCGCCGTCGTCGAGGACGCGCCCCAGTGGCGCGCCATCACCGGCCAGGGGCTGGAGGAGTACCTCGCCAACGGCTGGCTGGAGGTCGTCCACCCCGAGGAGCGCCAGCAGACCGAGGAGGCCTGGCGCGAGGCGCTGCGCGGCCGCACGATGTTCGAGTGGAACTACCGGGTCCGCACCCGGGCCAGCGGCTACCGCCACTTCGAGGTGCGCGCGGTGCCGATCATCAGGCACGGCAGGGTCGTGGAGTGGGTCGGCGCCAACACCGACGTCACCCCGCAGCGCGAGGCCGAGGAGATGCGCGGCAGGCTGACCGACCAGCTCGGCGCCGCCGCCCTGCGCACCGCCCGGCTCCAGGGCGCCACGGCCCAGCTCGCCGAGGCCCTGACGGTCGAGCAGGTCGTCCAGGTCATCATCGACGTCGGCCGCACCGCCCTGGCCGCCGACCGCTCGGCCGTGGCGCTGCTCGACACCGACCGCGCCGCGCTCAAGCTGGTCAACGGCGAGGGCATCCCCGAGGTCCAGGGCTCGGGCGACGAGATCCCGCTGTCCCACTCCAACGTGATGACGATGGCCGTCAACAGCCGCCGTCCGGTCTTCGCCGAGTCGCCCGAGTCGCTGAAGGCGCAGCTGCTGGAGGCCGGCGACGACGAGGAGGCGCTGGCCGGGTTCATCAGCCAGGGCGACGAGCGCGCCTGGGTCGGCCTGCCGCTGCTGGCCGCCGGCCGGGCGCTCGGCGCGCTGCGCTTCTCGTTCACGCGCCCGCAGAAGATCTCCCAGGAGGACGGCGTCTTCCTGGAGGCGCTGGCCGGGCAGTGCGCCCTGGCCGTCGAGCGGGCCACGCTCTTCGAGCGCGAGCACCGCACCGCCGAGACGCTCCAGCGCAGCCTGCTGCCCGACCGCCTGCCCGTGGTCAAGGGCCTGGTGCTGGCCCAGCGCTTCCGTTCGGGCAGCCGCCACGTCCAGGTCGGCGGCGACTGGTACGACGCGTTCGTCCTGCAGGACGGGCGTGTCGCGGCGGTCGTCGGCGACGTCATGGGCAAGGGCGTCAAGGCCGCGGCGGGCATGGGCCGCATCCGCAACGCGATGCGGGCGCTCGCGCTCACCAACCCGCCGCCCGCCGCCGTGCTCACGGGCCTCGACCGGGTCTTCGAGGCCACGGAAGAGGAGGAGCAGGTCACCACCCTGGCCTACATGGTCGTCGAGCCGGTCACCGGCGAGGGCACGCTGGCCATGGCGGGCCACCCGCCGCCCGTCCTGGTCTCGCCCCAGGGCACGGCGATCCTGTGCGACGCCGAGCCCGGCACGCCGCTGGGCTGGCCGACCAGCCGCCGGCAGTTCCGGTTCGTGGTGCCGCCGGGACACACCGCGGTGCTCTACTCAGACGGTCTCGTGGAGAACAGGAAGCGAGGGCTTGACGCCGGTCTCGCAGAGATTTGCAGTGTTGTGACCGAAGCGCCGCCTGAGGTGGTCAGCAGTCCGCACATGTTGCTGGACTTCCTGGTTGACCGGATGTTGTCTGGATATGAACAGGATGATGACGTTACCGCGCTCGCAATTCACGTCCCGCCGGCCACGAAGAGTGACTGAATGAAACAGTCATAACGGTTGCTTTCGGGTATCAGTGCCCCGCTTACGTACGCACTACTGTCTTGGTCGGCCTAGGGTGGAGGACAACCGCCGGGAGGTGGCCGTATGGAGTGCGGGGTCGTGCCACAATGCTGTGTCAGGTCCGTCGCGCTTCGCACGGCCTCACCGATCTCCGAGAGAGGCAACAGCCCCCAGCGGGCATCTGGGTCCATTGTCGCCACGCGTTCGTTCGAGAGGTGTTCGTGTCGCCTGCAAGTTCGACTCGCTCGAAGCCACAAGAGCTGAACGAGCCCGTCATTCAGCGACTGCTCGAGCGTGGGCGCTCGCAGGGTTTCCTCGAGTCTGAGGATGTCCGTCAGGCCTTCGAGGAGGCGGACATCCCCATGTCGCACGCCGCCGCGTTCTTGCGGAACCTCAGCAAAGAGGGCGTGACCGTGGTGGTGACCGCCGCGGATTCGGCTGCGCCGAAGAAGTCTCGTGGTCCAGCAAAGCGCCGCACCGCTGCCCCCGTCAAGACCAAGACGGCAGCGGCCGCCAAAGAGCAGCAGCCCGAGACCGTGACCGCGGTCGTGGGCGCCGCTGAGGCCGAGCCGGCCGCCAAGAAGCCGGCTCCGGCCAAGAAGGCCGCTCCCGCTCCGAAGAAGGCGGCTCCGGCCGCCGCCAAGAAGGCCAAGCCAGAAGTCAGCGCTGGGCCTGCCGAGACCAAGCCGAAGGCACCCGAGGGCCTCAAGGCGACCGACTCCGACGACGACGATCTCGAGCTCGACGGCGACGTGGAGCTGGAGGACCTCGAGGACATCGAGGTCGACGACATCGTGGCCGAGGACGACTCCGACGCCGAGGGTGACTCCGACTCCGACGACGACTCCGACGACGAGCCCAAGGCCGCCGACGTCGCCGCCGCCACCGCGGACAAGACCGAGGACGAGGTCCTCATCCTGTCCGACGACGACGACGACGCCCCGGTCGCCCAGGTGGCCGCCGCCGGCGCCACCGCCGACCCGGTGAAGGACTACCTCAAGCAGATCGGCAAGGTCCCCCTGCTCAACGCTGAGCAGGAGGTCGAGCTGGCCAAGCGCATCGAGGCCGGTCTGTTCGCCGAGGAGCAGCTCGGCGGCGGCGAGACCGACAGCCTGCCGGTCGACGTCCGGGCCGAGCTCGAATGGATCGCCGAAGACGGCCGCCGGGCCAAGAACCACCTGCTGGAGGCCAACCTCCGGCTCGTGGTCTCGCTGGCCAAGCGCTACACCGGGCGCGGCATGCTGTTCCTCGACCTGATCCAGGAGGGCAACCTCGGTCTGATCAGGGCCGTGGAGAAGTTCGACTACACCAAGGGCTACAAGTTCTCCACCTACGCCACGTGGTGGATCCGGCAGGCGATCACGCGTGCCATGGCCGACCAGGCGCGGACCATCCGCATCCCGGTCCACATGGTCGAAGTGATCAACAAGCTGGCCCGGGTCCAGCGGCAGATGCTGCAGGACCTCGGCCGCGAGCCCACGCCGGAAGAGCTGGCCCGCGAGCTGGACATGACGCCCGAGAAGGTCGTCGAGGTCCAGAAGTACGGCCGCGAGCCCATCTCCCTCCACACCCCGCTGGGTGAGGAGGGCGACAGCGAGTTCGGTGACCTCATCGAGGACTCCGAGGCCATCGTGCCGGCCGACGCCGTCAGCTTCACGCTGCTGCAGGAGCAGCTGCACTCCGTTCTCGACACGTTGTCGGAGCGGGAGGCGGGCGTCGTGTCGATGCGGTTCGGCCTCACCGACGGGCAGCCGAAGACGCTCGACGAGATCGGCAAGGTTTACGGGGTCACCCGTGAGCGCATCCGCCAGATCGAGTCGAAGACCATGTCCAAGCTGCGTCACCCGTCCCGGTCCCAGGTTCTGCGCGACTACCTGGACTAGGAGCCACCTCGTCGATCGCCCCGTCCGGAACCCTCCGGGCGGGGCGATCGACGTTTCCGGGGGCGTCAGGCCGGGTCGGTGACGTGCACGTCGAGCAGCCAGGGGCGGTTCGGCCTCGCGGGCTCGGCGAGGTCGACCGTCCAGCCCAGGTTGCCGAGGGTCTTGGCCAGCTCGCCGGGCGTGCCGGGGGCCTCCTCCTGCTGGAGCAGGACGCGGGCGATCTCGCCCCGGGTGGCCTTGGCCATGTGGCTGACGACCTTGCCGTCGCGGAAGACGCGTACCGACACCGACCGGTCGCCGGGCTGCCAGGCCCCCGCGTACGTGGCCGAGCGCAGGTCCACCACCAGCCCCGGCATCCGGTCCAGTTCCTTGGCCAGGTGCGTGCGCCAGTAGGCGGCCAGGCCGCCCAGCGGCGGCAGGCTGACGCCCATCGACAGGCGGTACGGCGGCACCCGGTCGCAGACGCGCAACACGCCCCACAGGCCGGAGAAGATCAGCACGGACTCCTCCGCCCTGGCCCTGGCGGCGTCGTCCAGGGTGTTCAGGCCGAGGTTGTCGTACAGGACGCCGGTGTAGAGGTCGGCGGCGGGAAGGGTGGGCGCGGTCTTCAGCGCCGTGTTCTTGGCCGCCTCGCCCGCCAGACCGGGCGTCAGCCCGAGCACCTGCGCGGCGTCGCGGCGCTTGGAGGCCCGGATGAGCGCGGTCACGACCCGCTTGCGGGCACGGTCGAGCTTGGGGAAGGACAGCTCGCCGAGCGGCGGGCCGCTCCCCTCGGCGGCCTTTCCTTCGGACGGCGGCAGCAGAATCAGCACAACCCCACACCCTAACGGGCCGGTCAGAGGGTGTTCGCGCTGGTCGGCTAGGCTGCGCGGATGAACGTCGACCTGCTGGTGCACCAGGCGTGGCCGGCCTACGAGCAGCGTGTCCACGACGGCTGGGTGCTGCGTTCCGCCGGAGGCGTGACCAAACGGGCGAACTCGGTGCTCGCCCTGAACGCCCCCGCCGACCTGGACGCCGCGATCGGCGCCGCCGAGGCGTTCTACGGCGAGCGGGGACAGAGCTGCGCCTTCTCCGTCGGCCCCGGCACCTGGTCCGGCCTGGACGCCGAGCTGGCCCGCAGAGGGTACGAGCTGGTCGATCCGACGGTCGTCATGGCCGGATCGCCGTCGGCAGAGCCGCGCGGCCCGGTGCGGATCGAGGACCATCCGTGGCCGGAATGGCTGGAGACCTGGTGGTCCGTGGACGGCCGGTACGGCGCCGGCCTGGAGGAGGCCGCCCGCATCTGCACCGGCGTGCCCGCCTGGTACGGGGCCGTCGAGGAGGACGGCGTGCCGGTCGCGGTCGGCCGGGTGGTGCCGCAGGGGGACACGGCGGGGATCTTCTGCATGGCGACGTTGCCGCGGGCCCGGCGGCGCGGGCTGGCCCGTACGGTGCTGCGCGCCCTGACCAGGCATGCCGGGGCGAAGAGCGCGTACCTGGTCACCACCGAGCCCAACCACGGGGCTCAGGCTTTGTACCGCAGCGAGGGTTTCCAGACCATCGGCCGATACCACTACCGCGTACGAACACCGTGACCTGAGCCGTACGACCGGCCTGCACCAAAGAGGTGTGCACGGCCCCAACCACGCCGCGTGCGGACGCTTGAGACGCCGGCGCCCGTGCGGCCCTCTGACCACCGGGCGGAGGCCTGGTACACGGCAGGCACGGCCTGGGCCACGCCTCCGCCCGCGCTCTGGATCCGCGTGTACGTGTGTCCAGGGCCACAGTCTGCGTGCGCCCGGACATCCCCTGCGGGTGGCCTGATTCACTGCGTGCGTGTGCGCTGGACCACCGTCTTCGCGCAACCCGGCGACCGCCTTCGCGCACCCAGCCCTGCCTGTACGCGGTCTGGCCACTACGTCGTGTGACCTGAACCATCGCTTGCGGGTGCTCTGGCCACCGCCTGGACGGGGTTGAACGCAGAACGGCGATCCCGGCGTGGTGTGCCGGGATCGCCGAACTGGTCGTGCAATATGTGGTTATGTGATCACAACGAACGCGTCAGCGGTCGTCGTTGGGGTTCATTGACGGGGTTTCGCTGAGGCGAGCCGACTCGTCCAGGATGTCGGCGCCCTTTTCGCGCAGCGCTGCGACGTGCTGACGCCCATGGTGGGCGCAGAACAGCAGCTCCCCACCAACAGGCAGGGTCGCGCGAATGTAGGCCTGGGCGCCGCAGCGGTCGCAGCGGTCGAGGGCCGTCAGCGGCTTAACGGGGGCGAGAGCTCCAGTCACGTATCGCCTTTCGGGTCACCCCCGCCGAAGCGAGGATCTGGCGTCAGTCACTTGAGACAACATCTAACCGGACGTGGACGTTCCCAACCTCCGCCTCGCTACGCCCAGAGCAGAATGTGTCCGAAAGTAATGGTGATCAGCCGGTTGGTAACGGCAAACGTGTCGCCATGGCAAGCTTGTACGCGCGCCTGAGGGAAGAACGGTAGGCTACGCACACGTGTTCGATGCTTAGACCAGGGGAGCAAGAGTGACGGTAGTGGAGGCGGGTTACACAGCTCGTCACCTGTCGGTGCTTGAGGGCCTCGAGGCCGTACGCAAGCGGCCGGGCATGTACATCGGGTCCACCGACAGCCGCGGGCTCATGCACTGCCTCTGGGAGATCGTGGACAACGGGGTCGACGAGGCCCTGGCCGGCCACTGCGACCGCATCGAGGTCGAGCTCTACGCCGACGGCTCCATCGAGGTGCGGGACAACGGCCGCGGCATCCCCGTTGACATCCACCCCAAGACCGGCCTGGCCGGCGTCGAGCTCGTCTACACCAAGCTTCATGCCGGCGGCAAGTTCGGCAGCGGCTCCTACGGCGCCTCCGGCGGCCTCCACGGCGTGGGCGCCTCCGTGGTCAACGCCCTGTCCTCCCGGCTCGACGTCGAGGTCGACCTCGACGGGCGGGTCCACGAGATCAGCTTCAGGCGCGGCGTGCCCGGCGTCTTCGACGGCGACGGGCCCACGGCCAAGTTCAAGAAGAAGTCCGGGCTGCGGATCGGCGGCAACCTGCCCAAGAACGTCACGGGCACCCGTGTGCGCTTCTGGGCCGACAAGCAGATCTTCCTGCCCGACGCCGAGGTCTCGCTCGACGAGATCCACGTGCGCCTGCGGCAGACCGCGTTCCTGGTGCCGGGCCTGACCCTGGCGGTCTTCGACAGCAGGGGCGAGGAGCGTACCGGCGAGGAGTTCCGCTTCGACGGCGGCATCTCCGAGTTCACCGAGTTCCTGGCCCGCGACGAGCCCGTCTGCGAGGTGCTGCGGCTGCAGGGCGTGGGCCACTTCCACGAGACCGTGCCGGTCCTCGACGACCAGGGCCACATGACGCCCACCGAGGTGCAGCGCGAGCTCACCGTCGACGTGGCGGTCCGGTGGGGCAAGGGTTACGAGTCGACCGTGCGCTCGTTCGTCAACGTGATCGCCACGCCCAAGGGCGGCACCCACCTGACCGGTTTCGAGCGCGGCCTGGTCCGCACGATCAATGAGCTGCTGCGCGAGACCCGGCTGCTGAAGAGCGGCGACGACCCGGTCAACAAGGAGGACATCTCCGAGGGGCTGACCGGCGTGGTCACCGTCCGGGTGCCCGAGCCGCAGTTCGAGGGGCAGACCAAGGAGGTGCTCGGCACCTCCGCGGCCACCCGCATCGTCTCCCACGTGGTCTCGCGCGAGCTCAAGGAGCTGTTCGCCAACCCGCCGCGCGGGTTCAAGCAGCCGCTGCGGGCCGTGCTGGAGAAGATCGTCGCCGCCGCCAAGGCCCGCATCGCGGCCCGCGAGCACCGCGACAACCAGCGGCGCAAGAGCGCCCTGGAGAACTCCGCGCTGCCCGCCAAGCTGGTCGACTGCCGCAGCGACGCCGTCGACCGCAGCGAGCTGTTCATCGTCGAGGGCGACTCCGCGCTCGGCACGGCCAAGCTGGCCCGCGACTCCGAGTTCCAGGCGCTGCTGCCGATCCGCGGCAAGATCCTCAACGTGCAGAAGGCGTCCGTGAGCGACATGCTCAAGAACGCCGAGTGCGCCGCGATCATCCAGGTGGTGGGGGCCGGGTCGGGGCGTTCGTTCGACATCGAGGCGGCCCGCTACGGCAAGGTCATCCTCATGGCCGACGCCGACGTCGACGGCGCGCACATCCGCTGCCTGCTGCTCACCCTGTTCCACCGCTACATGCGGCCGATGGTGGAGGCCGGCCGGGTGTTCGCGGCCGTGCCGCCGCTGCACCGCATCGAGCTCACCAACCCCGGGCGCGGCAAGGAGAAGTACATCTACTGCTACTCCGACGCCGAGCTGCAGAAGGTCCTGCGCGACCTGGAACGGCGGGGCAAGCGCTGGAAGGACCCGGTGCAGCGGTACAAGGGCCTTGGGGAGATGGACGCCGACCAGCTCGCCGAGACCACGATGGACCCGCGGCACCGGGTGCTGCGCCGGGTGCGCATCGAGGACGCCGAGGGGGCCGAGGCCATCTTCAGCCTGCTCATGGGGAGCGACGTGGCGCCGCGACGGGAGTTCATCGTCAGCAGCGCGGCCGAGGTCGACCGCGACCACATCGACGCCTGAGCCTGGAGGCTCTCACCCGGGGTCACGTATCTGACCCCGGGTTTCGCTGACACCGGCTCAAGCAAGGGCCCAGATTTCAGGGACCTCGCGCCCATGTCCGCGGCGCTACCGTGCTGCAACCTCGCCGGCAGAACGCCACCGGGTCTCAACGCGACCTTGTGCTTCCACAACGGCCTCTCGCGTTTCCTCGATCGAAAGACGGACCCCGTGTCGTCAGGCTGCGCCCTGGCCGGGCTTCTGGGGCCGCCGAATGTCACGTCACCGCGCCTCAATCTGGCCCCTGGGCTCAAGGTGATGGCGGCATCCTCGGGCCAGGCGACGTTGGGTACGGGAGGACGCTGGATTCCGGGTGTCATCGGGCCAGGGCGACGCCGGGCTCAGGACGACGCCGGATTGGGGCGGCATCGGGCTCAGGGCGGGCATTCAGGGCCTCGGAACGCCCTCCGGCAGCAGGGTTTCTGGCCCAAGGAGGGGTGGCGTTGCCGGCGGATGGCGCGCGGGCTGGCTTGAGGAAGTCCTCATGGGCGGTCGGAGCGGAGCTCCCGGCCGCTGCACGTTTGGCAGGGCGCGGGGCTGCTTGGCAACCCCGGCGACCCGGTCTCGAAGGGTTCTGCCCAGGTCGTCGGAGAGGGCCCGTCGCTCCCGCCGCCAGACGGCCCGCCCTGGCGGCACGCCGGTCACAGGGCGTTCAGAAGGCGCTGCGGTGATGCGCTCTCTGTCGCACGCGGTCTTTCGCAGGCAACTCGGTCTCGCCTGTCACCGACGGTTCGGCCGGCTGGGATGGGCTTCGTTTGCAGCGCAGCGCGCCTTAGGTTCTGTGTCCGCTGCAGAGATGCGCAGCGCGGGGGGGCCGCTCGGGCCCGTTCATGGCTACGCCTAGGGCCCCGACCGGGGCTGTGGGCGTGTCGGCTTGGGGCGTCACCCGGACCTGCGCCGCATCGGTGTGCCCGCGCAGGACGTGGGAGCCGGTCATCACGGTGGCCGCTGGTAAGAGCATGTCGCGCTTGGGGCATCGAGGGCCTTGGACCAGCTTCGTCGACCGGCGTCGCACCGGCACCGGCCCCAAGGCTCTCAGAGCCTCACGTAGGGCTTCTGAGGTCAGCGGCTGGGGTCCGAGTGCTAGTAGGGCGTTCTGGAGGCTCCTGGGCCTCGTGGTGGCGTGGGTGGGCGCGCTGGCGGGCCTCTTGGTGTTGCGGTGCAGCGAGGTGCACGGTGGGCCGCCCGCATGAGGGGCCCGCGGAGGCCTGAGGGGGAGGGTGGCAAGTCGGGGAGCGCGGTAGGGGCCTGGGCCTGGTGCCCAGCATCGGGATTGCATGTGGTGGCTTGAGTGCTCATGGCGCATAGGGCCCTGCTGGTGGGGATGGCTGCTTCTGGGGACTGGCAATTCCCCGGTCCCGGGCTCGGTTCTGGGCTCTTGGTGGGTGGGGGTTTCCGGCCTGCTTCGTGCTTCCGTGTCCTTGCGGACGGTAAGCGCCAGTTACGTAGTGTCATCCACGAGTCGGCGGGGTACGGGCGGGACGCAGCCGTTTCGCGGATCACCTCCTGGGACGAGCCTGCCAGATCCCCCAACGAAGTCCACGGCCCCGATGGGCGGGGGGAGAGGAACGGCGATGGGGGTGACCGCGGGGGCGGTGGTGGATCTGGGGGCGGCGCGCATGCAGATGGCGTTGTCCCTCGGCTGGCACATCATCATCGCCTGTCTCGGCGTCGGCATGCCCGCCATCACCCTGCTGGCCGAGTGGCGCGGGCATCGCACCGGGGACAACAACTACCGGCTGCTGGCGCGACGCTGGGCCAGGGCGCTCGGGGTGCTGTTCGCGGTCGGCGCAGTTTCGGGGACGATCCTGTCGTTCGAGATGGGCCTCCTGTGGCCGGGCATGATGGGCGTGTACGGCGAGGTCATCGGCCTGCCGTTCTCGCTGGAGGGCATCGCGTTCTTCGTCGAGGCCATCTTCCTCGGCATCTACCTGTACGCCTGGGACCGCCTGCGTCCCGTCCCGCACCTGCTGACCGGGATCCCGATCGTGCTGGCGGGGGTGGCCAGCGCGTTCTTCGTGGTCGCCGCCAACGCCTGGATGCAGCAGCCCACCGGGTACGAGGTCGCGGGCGGCCGGATCGTGGCCGTCGATCCATGGGCGGCGATGTTCAACCGGGCCACGCCGCCCCAGACCGTGCACATGATCCTGGCGGCGTTCATGGTGGCCGGATTCCTGATGGCCGGCGTGTACGCGGCCGCCATGCTGCGCGGCCGGCGCGACCGCTACCACCGGCTCGGCCTGCTGCTGCCGCTCACGGTCGCGGCGGCCGTCACGCCCGTGCAGATCGGCGTCGGCGACTGGGCCGCGCACTTCGTGGCCGAGTACCAGCCGGTCAAGCTGGCCGCCATGGAGGGCGTGTTCCGTACGGGCCGCGGCGTGCCGCTGCACCTGGGCGGGATCGCGGTGGACGGCGAGCTGAAGTACGCCCTGGAGATCCCCTACGGCCTGTCCCTGCTGGCCCACTGGAACCCGCACGCGGAGATCGCCGGCCTGGAGCAGGTGCCGCTCGCCGACCGGCCGCCGGTCAACATGGTGCACTGGGCGTTCCAGATCATGGTGCTGGTGGGCTTCGGACTGCTGCTGCTCGGGGCCTGCCTCGCGCTGTCCTGGAAACGACGGCGTGACCTGCCGGAGTCCCCGTGGTTCCTGCGCGCCGCCGCGCTGTCGGGCGTGGCCGCCGTGCTGGCGCTGGAGAGCGGCTGGGTGGTCACCGAGGTCGGACGCCAGCCGTGGATCGTGTTCCGGGTGATGCGCACGGCGGAGGCGGTCAATCCCGCGCCGGGCCTGGTGTACGGGTTCGCGCTGGTCACGGCCGTCTACGTGGTCCTGACCGTGGCCACCGTGTACGTGATGCGCCGGCTGTCCCGCGACGTGCCGGTGCCGCTGGCGCCGCAGGAGCCCGACGTCACCGGCTACAAGGTCGTGTGACGATGCCGCTGCCGCAGATCATGCTGGCCGTCCTGTGGATCGGGCTGACGGCGTACGTCCTGTTCGGCGGCGCCGACTTCGGCGGCGGCGTCTGGGACCTGCTGGCGGGCGGCGCCGAGCGCGGCCGGCGGCGGAGGGACCTGGTGGAGCACTCCATCGGCCCGGTCTGGGAGGCCAACCACGTCTGGTTGATCTTCGTGATCGTGCTGGCCTGGACCGGCGTGCCGTCGGTGTTCGCCTCGGTCGCCTCCACCCTCTACATCCCGCTCACCCTGGTGGCGCTGGGCGTGATCGGGCGCGGCGCGGCGTTCGCGTTCCGCAAGGTCTCCTCGCGGCTCTGGCAGCGGCGGCTCTTCGGCGCCACCTTCGCCTTCTCCTCGGTGGTGACCCCGTTCTTCCTCGGCGCCGCGGCGGGCGGCATCGCCTCCGGCCGGGTGCCGCCCGGCGTCGCCAAGGGCGACCTGGTCGGGAGCTGGGTCAACCCCACGTCGATGGCGGTCGGCGCGCTGGGCGTCGGCACGGCCGCGTACCTGGCCGCCGTCTACCTGACCCGCGACGCCCAGCGCGGCGGCCAGGAGGACCTGGCCGAGGAGTTCCGGCGGCGGGCGCTGGGCTGCGGGGCGGTGGTCGGCGTGCTGGCGGCGGTGAGCCTGCTCGTGCTGCGCGCCGACGCGCCCGCCCTGTTCGCCGAGCTGACCACCGGCCGCGCCCTGCCGCTGCTGGCGCTGTCGGTGCTGGCCGGGCTGGCCTCGCTGGTGCTGCTGTGGCGGCGGGCCTATCTGGCGGTACGCCTCAGCGCCGCGCTGGCCGTGACCGGGCTGCTGTGGGGCTGGGGCGTGGGGCAGTACCCCGTGCTGCTCCCCGGCCTCACCCTCGACCAGGCCGCGGCCACCGACGCGGTGCTGGGGGCCAGCCTGGGCTCGCTGGCCGTCGGCGCGGTCCTGCTGGTCCCGTCGTTGTGGTGGTTGTACGCCACCTTCCAGCGCGAGCGCGGCGAGATCAGTCGCCGACCGGCGTGAGCAGGCCCGTGCGCACGTCGTAGATCGCGCCCGTCACCGGCATGTCGGCGGGCAGGAACGGGGTCGTGCGGATGCGGGTGAGGTCGTGGCGCAGCGCCTCGCCCTGGTCGGGGACGGTGTGGAACTCCAGGCTGCGGGTGTCCACCCCCCGGGCGCTGGTCAGGTCGTGCACGTCGGCGTCCGTCACCTTGGTCATCCCGCAGTCGGTGTGCGGCATGACCAGGACGCGCTCGACGCCCAGCAGGTACACGGCGAGGACCAGCGTGCGCAGTACGTCGTCGGTGACCCGCGCGCCGGCGTTACGCAGGATCTTGGCGTCGCCGGGTTGCAGGCCCAGCAGGCCCAGCGGGTCGATGCGGGAGTCCATGCAGGTCACCACGGCAAGCCCGCGGGCTGCCCGGCCGGTGAGCCCGGAGTCGCCGAAGTCCTTGGCGTACTTCGCGTTGGCGGCATACAGGTCGTCGAACGCAGTCATGCCTCAGATCTTCCCTTACGTCCCAAAGATGATGCTTTCCGGGGTGGCGACTGGCGCGAGTTCCCGAAGGTCCCACGAAAATCACTCACCTTGAGTGATGATGTCGTCACCATCTGTACGTCGTCGAAGAAGGTCAGTCGTGAGTAGGTCCGAATCGCTCGCCGCGTATCTCCGCGCTCAGGCCCGGCGCCGCCTCGACCGTGTGGAGTCCAACGACGACGGGCGCAACGCCAGATGCGCGCTGGCCCTGCTCGACACCGCCGCGTACGCCGCCGGCCTGCCCGAGGACGACCCGATCATCCTCATGCTCGACCAGGCGGGCTGCTACGGGCCGCTCGGCTGCGAGGAGTTCGACCCGGGGGAGGCCGGCGTCCGGCTGATCCGGTCGTGGACCGGCGGCGAGCCCCACGAACTCCTGCTCGCCCTGCCCGCCGCCATCGAGGCCGCCGCCTCCGCCTGAGCCGCGTTCAGGCCGCGTTCAGGCCGCGTTCAGGCCCTGTTCAGGCCGTGGGCTCGTTCCCCGGCCGCCACTTGATGCCGCAGCCGATCGAGGCGCGCTGCTCGGCCGGGACGGGATCGCCCGCCAGCAGCGCGTCGACCGCCGCGCGCAGCGAGGAGCCCGTCACCGGGATCGAGTTGCCCGGGCGCGACCCGTCGAACTCTCCCCGGTAGACGAGCCGCAGGTCGCCGTCGTAGAGGAAGAAGTCGGGCGTGCAGGCCGCGCGGTAGGCCTTGGCGACGTCCTGGGTGTCGTCCAGCAGGTACGGGAACGGGAACCCCGCGCGCCGGGCCTGTCCGGCCAGGTGTGTGGGATCATCGTCGGGGTAGTTCACGCTGTCGTTGCTGCAGATGCCCACCACCGACAGCCTGGAGCCGTAGCCCGCGGCCAGCGTGCCGAGGCCCGTCTCGATGTGCCGTACGTAGGGGCAGTGGTTGGACAGGAAGACCACGAGCGTGGCGGGAGAGCCCTTGAGGTCCGCGAGCGAGACGCTGCCGCCGTCGATGGCGGTGAGGTCGAAGGCGGGCGCGGGAGTGCCCAGGGGAACCATGAACGAATTGGCAGCCATGACCCTCATTCTCGTCGGCCGGGACGCCGGCGAAACAAGTCCAGGAGGTGAATGATGGCCGGCATCGCGGAGTTCCGCACGACGGTCCTCGACTGCCCGGAGCCGCGGGCGCTCGCCGAGTTCTACTCGCGCCTGCTCGGCTGGCCCGTCACGTACGAGGACGACACCTGGGTGGTCGTCGAGGACGGCGGCTCGCCCAAACGCCTGGCCTTCCAGCGCGTGCCCGGCCACCGGCCGCCGACCTGGCCGGAGGGCGATCGGCCGCAGCAGCTCCACATCGACGTCACCGTCACCGACATGGACAAGGCCGAGCGGCAGGTGCTGGAGATCGGCGCGACCAAGCACGAGCGGCAGCCGAGCGAGGACGACAGCTTCCGGGTCTTCCTCGACCCCGCCGGCCACACGTTCTGCCTCTGCCGCGACTGACCGGGCACCCGCCCCGCGCAGGCGGGGCGGGCCTCCGTGACGCCGGTCAGCCGGGGATCACTCCTCCTCGGACGCCGGGGGCGCCGGGGGCGCCGGCGCGTCGGCCTGCGGCCCCGCGGCCAGGGCGCCGCCGACGGCGCCGATGGTGTGGGTCAGCCGCACGCCGGAGCCGTCGCGGCGGCCGATCTCCTCCGGCAGCGGCACCGGCTTGCCCACCGCCGACACGGCCTTGGCGGGCGCGGGGCCGGCCCAGGCGAGCAGCAGCTCGTCCTCGCCCTTCAGGAAGCGCTGGGCCCGCACGCCGCCGGTGGCCCGGCCCTTGGCCGGGAACTCGGCGTAGTCGGAGACCTTGCCGCCCCCGACCTGCGTGCCCGGCAGCGCCGTCGAGGACCCGGCCACGGTGACGACCTGTGCCGGACGCGAGGGGTCGACCACGCCGAACCAGATCACCCGGGCGCCGCCGTCGAGCCGGATGCCGGCCATGCCGCCGGCCGGACGCCCCTGGGGACGCACCAGCGAGGCCGGGTAACGCAGGAGCTGGGCGTCGGAGGAGATGAAGACCAGGTCGTGGTCCTCGGAGTCGAGCTCGGCGGCGCCCACCACGGTGTCGCCGTCCTTGAGGGTGATCACTTCGAAGTCGTCGCGGTTGGCCGGGTAGTCGGGCACCACCCGCTTGACCACGCCCTGGGCCGTGCCGAGCGCCAGCCCGGGGCTGTCGGGGTCGAGCGAGCCGAGGCCCACGACCTTCTCGTCGGGCTGCAGCGAGACGAACTCGGAGACCGGATGGCCGCCCGACAGCGTCGGCGGGTTGGCCGAGGGCGGCAGCGTCGGCAGGTCGACCACCTGGACCCGGATCAACCGGCCCAACGACGTCACCACGCCCACCTCGCCGCGTACGGACGTGCGCGCCACCGACACCAGCACGTCGTGCGCCGAACGGTCGCCCTCCCCCGCCAGCGGAGCCGCGTCGGAGGTGCGGGCCAGCAGCCCCGTGGAGGACAGCAGCGCCCAGCACGGGTCGTCGGCCACCTGGAGCGAGGCCACCGGCGTGCGGGCCACGCCCGGCGCCTCCAGCAGCACGGTACGGCGCGGCGTGGCGTACTTCTTGGCCACCTCGGCCAGCTCGCCCGAGACCACCTGCCGCAGCTTCGCCTCCGAGGACAGGATCTCGGTGAGCGCCGCGATCTCCTCGCTCAGCGTCTGCTTCTCCTGGTCGAGCTCCAGCTTGTCGAACCGGGTCAGCCGGCGCAGCGGCGTGTCGAGGATGTAGGCGGCCTGGATCTCGGTCAGGTCGAAGACCTCCATCAACCGGGCGCGGGCCTGCGCCGAGTCGTCGGAGGAACGGATGACCTGGATGACCTCGTCGATGTTGAGCAGCGCGATGATCAGGCCGTCGACCAGGTGCAGGCGCTCCTCGCGCTTGCGCCGGCGGTACTCGGACCTGCGCCGCACGACCTCCAGCCGGTGGTCGACGTAGACCTGCAGCAGCTCGCGCAGGCCGAGCGTGCGCGGCTCGCCGTCGACCAGGGCGACGTTGTTGATGCCGAAGGTCTCCTCCATCGGCGTGAGCCGGTAGAGCTCCTCCAGGACGGCCTCGGGGATGAAGCCGTTCTTGATCTCGATGACCAGGCGCAGGCCCTTGTGCCGGTCGGTGAGGTCCTTCAGGTCGGCGATGCCCTGGAGCTTCTTGCTGGTCACCAGCTCCTTGATCTTGGTGACCACCCGCTCGGGGCCGACGTTGTAGGGCAGCTCGGTGACGATGATGCCCTTGCGCCGCGGCGTGATCTGCTCGACCGCGCACCTGGCCCGCATGCGGAACGTGCCGCGCCCGGTCTCGTAGGCGTCGCGCACGCCCTGCAGCCCGATGATCGAGCCGCCGGTCGGCAGGTCGGGGCCGGGCACGAACTTCATCAGCTCGTCGAGCGTGGCGTCGGGCTTCTTGATCAGGTGGCGGGCGGCGGCCACGACCTCGGCGAGGTTGTGCGGCGCCATGTTGGTCGCCATGCCGACCGCGATGCCGGTGGTGCCGTTGACCAGCAGGTTGGGGAACGCCGACGGCATGACCGTGGGCTCGGTCTCCTGGCCGTCGTAGTTGGGCTTGAAGTTGACGGTGTCCTCGTCGAGTGACTCCACCATGAGCATCGCCGCCGGGGCCAGCCTGGCCTCGGTGTACCGCATGGCGGCCGGCAGGTCGTCGGGGGAGCCGAAGTTGCCGTGGCCGTCGACCAGCGGCAGCCGCATCGAGAACGGCTGCGCCAGGCGCACGAGGGCGTCGTAGATGGCGCTGTCGCCATGGGGGTGGAGCTTGCCCATGACGTCGCCGACGACGCGGGAGGACTTGACGTGGCCGCGCTCTGGACGCAGGCCCATCTCGCTCATGGAGTAGAGGATGCGCCGCTGCACCGGTTTGAGGCCGTCGCGAGCGTCGGGCAGAGCCCGCTGGTAGATCACCGAGTACGCGTACTCGAGATAGCTCTTGCGCATCTCGGAGGAGACGTCGATGTCGACGATCCGCTCCTCGAAGTCCTCAGGCGGGGGTGCAGTCGTACGTCGGGCCATGTCGAACATTGTGCCGAAGAGACTCGGGTGCCCGCGACTCGTCGGCGCGCCGCCCTGCTCTTGACCAAGCAATTGCTTGGGTCTTACCGTCGGAGGCGAGGACCCCGTCCATCCGCCTCCGGAGGCTTCGCCATGATCGAGTTCCATCCCGTGACCAAGCACATCGGCGCCGAGGTCACCGGGGTCGATCTGCGCAAACCCCTCTCCCCGGAAGACGTCGCGACCCTGCGCGAGGGGTGGCTGCGGCACCTGGTGCTGTTCTTCCGCGACCAGCACATCGACGACGAGCAGCACCTGCAGTTCGCCCTCAACTTCGGCACGATCAACCACCCGGCGTTCAAGAAGGACTCCGGCAGCCCGATCCACATCCTCGACCAGACCTCCCCGAAGGGCGAGGGCGGGGACGAATGGCACAGCGACAACACCTTCGAGCCCACGCCGCCGATGGGCTCGCTGCTGCGCTGCATGCAACTGCCGAGCGTGGGCGGCGACACCTGCTGGGCCAACACCTACCTGGCCTACGAGACGCTGTCGCCGTCGATCCAGCGGCTGTGCGACGAGCTGACCGCCGTGCACGACATCACGATGTCGATGAAGAAGGCGATCTCCAAGGGGCACCCGTTCGACCTGGCCGAGATCCAGGCCAAGTGGCCGCCGGTGGAGCGCCCGGTGGTCCGCGTGCACGCCGAGACCGGGCGCAAGGCCCTGTTCGTCAACCGGGCCTCCACCACCCGCCTGGTGGGGCTGAGCGACCGGGAGAACGAGGCCCTGCTGCCGCTGCTCATCGACCACATCCGCTCGCCCGAGTACCAGTGCAGGCTGAACTGGCGTCCCGGCACGCTGGCCTTCTGGGACAACCGCCCCACCCAGCACTACGCGGTCGCCGACTACACCGAACGCCGCCGCATGCACCGCGTCACGATCAACGCCTTCCCCGAGCACGCGGACGAGGAGCGCCTCACAGCTTGAGCGAGGCCCAGCCCGACAGGGCGAAGAACAGGAACAGCAGCGTCTCCACGCCGTAGACGATGTTGCGTCCGGTCGGGCCGAACAGCACGTACGCCACGGCGGCGAGCGTGCACCCGACCACGAGGAGCACGTCCACCACCCCGAGCACGATCGCCAGCGCGAGGCGCACCAGGAACCACAGGAAGCCCAGGCCGAACCAGCTCGACATCGTGGAGTCGTCGTAGGCCCACCTGGACAGCGCCATGGGGGAGTAGAAGGAGGTGTCCCAGTACTCCTGCCAGCGCTCCCCGATGCCCGCCGACCGCTCCTTGACGGTGGCCTGGGCGTTCTTGAACTCGATGGTCCGCACGGCGCCGTTCGTCACGTCGATGAGCACCTGCCGGCGGACGACCTGGATCACGGCCGTGCCGTTCACCACGGCCATGAACTCGCCGGAACCGCTGTTGACCTTGTAGATGTGATCGAAGCCCGCCACGTCCGGCTTGTCCGGGCTTCTGCGGGCGTCGCGGACGACCACGTAGAAGGCGTCGTCGTCGGCCTCGGGCAGGTTGTACTCGGCGCCGATCGAGAAGATGCCGACCGGCGTGACCAGCGAGGTCTCCCCCGAGACCTGCACCTTGCCGTCGCTTCCCCATTCCAGCTTCACCGGCAGGAAGGCGGGGTGGTAGGACGCCTTCACGTCGGTCCCGGCGCAGCCCGCCGTGGTGAGGATCATGACGGCCAGCACCACCCGGGCCATCATCTCGAAGTGATCTTTCGTGTTCCTCCGGCGACGCGTCGCCGCCGGTGCGACCGGGGTGTGGACAAGCCCCGTCATCAGCCCTCCTGGGGGGCGAAAGCGCTTGACGACTGCTCAACGTTCCGTCCCGCCCCCCGGTTCCGCACGGCGGACCCCGCACCTGTCCGCACGGCGGACCCCGCACCTTCGTCCGGGCGGGGACGCGCGGTGGGCCTGTTCCGTCGGTGGAAGCTGGTAATAAGGGGGCATGATTGAAGCCCCCGACGCGGCGATGCTGCGCGAAGAGGCCGAGGAGCGGCTGCGGGCCCTGGCCGGCGACCACGCCCGGCTGCGAGACGACCAGTGGTCCGCCATCGAGGCGCTCGTGCTCGACCGGCGCAGGGTGCTCGTCGTGCAGCGCACCGGCTGGGGCAAGTCCGCCGTCTACTTCGTGGCCACCGCCCTGCTGCGCGAGCTCGGCGAGGGCCCCACGGTCATCGTCTCGCCGCTGCTCGCCCTCATGCGCAACCAGATCGCCGCCGCCGAGCGCGCCGGCATCAGGGCCGTCACCATCAACTCCGCCAACCCCGAGGCGTGGGAGGAGATCTACGGCCAGGTCGCCGAGGGCATGGTCGACGTGCTGCTGGTCAGCCCCGAGCGGCTCAACAACCCCGACTTCCGCGACAACGTGCTGCCCGAGCTGGCCGAGAGCGCCGGGCTCGTGGTCGTCGACGAGGCCCACTGCATCTCCGACTGGGGCCACGACTTCCGGCCCGACTACCGCCGGCTCGCCACGCTGTTCGACGAGCTGCCGCCCGGCATCCCGGTGCTGGCCACCACCGCCACGGCCAACGCCCGCGTCACCCGCGACGTCGCCGAGCAGATGGGCGAGGGCACGTTCGTGCTGCGCGGCCCGCTGGAGCGCGAGAGCCTCCACCTGAGCGTCGTCAAGCTGCCCTCGGCCGAGCAGCGCCTGGCCTGGCTGGCCCAGACCCTGCGCGAGCTGCCGGGCTCCGGCATCGTCTACACGCTCACCGTCGCCGCCGCCCACGAGATCGCCGGCTACCTGCGCGAGCAGGGCCACGAGGTGGCCGCCTACTCCGGCCAGACCGACCCGGCCGAGCGGCTGGCCGCGGAGGAGGCGCTGCTCAACAACAAGATCAAGGCGCTGGTCGCCACGAGCGCGCTCGGCATGGGGTTCGACAAGCCCGACCTGGGCTTCGTCGTGCACGTCGGCGCGCCGCAGTCGCCCGTCGCCTACTACCAGCAGGTCGGCCGGGCCGGGCGCGGCGTCGAGCGGGCCGAGGTCATCCTGCTGCCCGGCACGGAAGACCGCGAGATCTGGGCCTACTTCACCTCCCTGGCCTTCCCGCCCGAGCCCGTCGTGCGCGCCACGCTCCAGGCGCTCGAACAGGGCGGCGTGATGTCCACCCAGGCGCTGGAGACCGCGGTCGACCTGAGCCGCAGCCGCCTGGAGATGATGCTCAAGGTCCTCGACGTCGACGGAGCCGTGCGCCGGGTCAAGGGCGGCTGGGAGTCCACCGGCGAGCCCTGGGCCTACGACGCCGAGCGCTACGCCCGCATCGCCGCCGAGCGCAAGGCCGAGCAGGACGCCATGCTGCGCTACCTGACCACCGAGGAGTGCCGCGAGCAGTACCTGCGCAGGCACCTCGACGACGACACCGCCACGCCCTGCGGCCGTTGCGACAACTGCACCGGCCGCCACCGCTCGCCGGAGATCGCCGCCCAGGCCGTCGAGACCGCCCGCGAGCGCCTGAGCAGGCCCGGCGTCGAGATCGAGGCGCGCCGGCAGTGGCCCACCGGCCTGGCCGACCTGTCCGGCAGGATCAAGCCCGAGCTCGGCGCCGAGCCGGGCCGCGCGCTCGGCCGGCTGACCGACATCGGCTGGGGCAACCGGCTGCGCGAGCTGCTCGCCGGAGCCGACGGGCCGATGGCCGACGACATGTTCAAGGCCGTCGTCCAGGTGTTGTCGGCGTGGGACTGGAAGGAGCGGCCGGTGGCCGTGGTCAACGTGCCGTCGGCCACGCGCCCGCAGCTCGTGCGCGGCTTCGCCGAACGGCTGGCGCAGGTGGGCCGGCTGACCTACCTGGGCGAGCTGGGCTACCGGGCGGGGTCGCCCGGCCGGCAGTTCAACAGCGCCAAGCGCGTCCAGGCGATCAGGGGCACGCTGGCGATGCCGAAGGACCTCGGTGCCGCGATCGCCCAGTGCGGCGGCCCGGTGCTGCTGATCGACGACCGCGTGGACACGGGCTGGACGATGACCCTGGCGGCGGCCCTGATCCGGCACGCGGGCGCGCCGGCGGTGCTGCCGCTCGCGCTGGCCACCACGTCCTGACCGGCGGAAGGAAGCCCGGCCGGGGCAGGAACGCCCGGCCGGGGAGCGGGTCAGAACGGCGGGCGCGCGCCCAGGTGCATGATGGCCTTGGCGGCGAGCCGGCACCCGGCGGCCAGCGACTCGGCCGGCGGCTTGCCGGCCAGCCACGGCGGCAGGAACCCGGCCGAGAACGCGTCACCCGCGCCCGTGCCGTCGACGATCTTGTCGACGGGCTCGGCGGCCACCCGGACCGGGTCGGGGCGGCCGTTGCTGAACCACAGCGCGCCCTCGGCGTTCATCTTGATGACGACCTGCGGGAACCACGCGGTGAGCACCTTGGCGGCGGCCTCGGCGTCGTCGCGGCCGGTCAGCACCTTGGCCTGGTCGATGTTGGCGAACAGCAGCTTCGCGCCGTTGGTCCATTCGAGGAACGGCTCGGCGCCCGTGCGCTCCAGCGGCGCCGAGGAGGCGCAGTCGACCGAGATCGACATGCCCGTGCGGCGCGCCATGTCGAGCGCCGCCAGACCGGCGTCGCGCGAGCCCTCGTTGACCAGCGTGTAGCCCGAAAGGTGCAGATGGGCGCCCGAGGCGAACAGGTCGCGCGGCAGGTCTTCGGGGGACAGGGCGGCGTTGGCGCCCGGGTCGGAGAGCATCGTGCGCTCGCCCTTGTGCGTGACGAGCACCACGCAGGTGCCGGTGGGCCGCTCGGGATCCATGACGAGCCGGGCGTCGACGCCGTAGCCCATCAGCTCCATGTCGCGGTTGCGGCCGGTGATGTCGGCGCCCCGGCGGCCGATGAAGGCCACCTCCGCGCCCTCGACGGCGAGCCACGAGGCGATGTTGGCGCCGGAGCCGCCGCCGTGCATCGTCACGATCGCGGGCGTGTCACTCGCCCTGGCGAGCGCGTAACGGGCGCGCGCGACCGCGTCGGTCATGAGATCGCCCACCACGACGACCCGCGTCATGATGCCACCACCTTGCTGCCTTCAGAACGACCCTGGCCACGGCAAAACTAACAGCTTCCGGGCTGTTCGTGGGGCTGACCCCGGACACCGGGCAGCAGTCGATGCACAAGCGTTGCCCAAGAGGCCCGCCGGTCTTGGCATGTGGGATGCGGGTTTACGCTCGTGGCGTGGAGGCACAGTATCCGGCTCACTGGGAGGCCGACGTCGTCCTGGCCGACGGGGGCACCGCGCACGTGCGCCCCATCAGGCCCGCCGACGCCGACCGTCTGCGTGCTTTCTACTCCCGTCTGTCGGCCGAGTCGATCTATTTCCGGTTCTTCGGCCCTCGGCCCCGGCTGTCCGACCGCGACGTCGAGCGCTTCACCAACGTCGACTACGTCAACCGCGTGGCCCTCATCGCCACCATCGGCGCCGAGATGGTCGCGGTCATCCGCTACGACCGCACCGAGCCGGGCGAGGCCGAGGTCGCCTTCCTGGTCGAGGACGCCCACCAGGGCAGGGGCGTGGCCTCCGTCCTGCTGGAGCACCTGGCGGCCACGGCCCGCGAGCGCGGCATCGAGCGGTTCGTCGCCGACGTGCTGCCCGCCAACATGAAGATGATGGGCGTCCTGCGGCAGGCCGGCTACACCGCGCAGAGCCAGTTCGCCGACGGCGTCGTCCGCATGACCCTCGACCTGACCCCGACCGAGACCTCGGCGGAGGTGACGACCTCGCGCGAGCACCGGGCCGAGTCGCGCTCGATCGCGCGCCTGCTGGCCCCCGGCTCGGTCGCGGTCATCGGCGCCTCGCGCGAGCCCGGCGGCGTCGGCCAGACCGTCCTGCGCAACCTGCTGGCGGCCGACTTCACCGGCCCGGTCTACCCCGTGCACCGCCAGGTGCGGGCCGTCGCGGGCGTGCGGGCCTACCCCAGCGTGACCGAGATCGACGGCGAGGTCGACCTGGCGGTCGTGGCCGTGCCCGCCGAGGGCGTCCTCGACGTGGTCAAGGAGTGCGCCGAGAAGGGCGTCCACGGGCTGGTCGTGGTCTCCTCCGGGTTCGGCGAGACCGGCGCGTCCGGCCGCGCCCGGCAGGACGAGCTGGCCCGCATCGCCCGCTCCTACGGCCTGCGCGTGGTCGGCCCCAACTGCCTGGGCATCGCCAACACCGACCCGGCCGTCAAGCTCAACGCCACGCTGGCCGCCACCGTGCCGGGCCGCGGCCGGGTGGGCTTCTTCAGCCAGTCGGGCGCCCTCGGCACCGCGCTGCTCCAGCGCGTGGCCCAGCGCGGCATGGGCATCTCGTCGTTCGTCTCGGCCGGCAACCGCGCCGACGTCTCGGGCAACGACCTCCTGCAGTACTGGGAGGAGGACGCGGCGACCGAGGTCATCCTGCTCTACCTGGAGTCGCTGGGGAACCCGCGCAAGTTCACCCGGCTGGCCAGGCGCATCGCGCGCAACAAGCCGATCGTGGTGGTCAAGAGCGGCGGCACCCCGGCCGGCCACTCGGCCGAGGAGCTCGGGCTGCCCGACTCCGCGATCAGCTCCCTGTTCGCCCAGGCCGGCCTGATCAGGGTCGACGACCTCATCCAGCTCTTCGACGTGGGCCAGCTGCTGGCCTACCAGCCGCTGCCCGCCGGGCCCAGGGTCGCGCTCGTGACCAACTCCGACGCCCTCGGCCTGCTGGCCGCCGACTCCTGCCTGGCGGCCGGCCTCGAACCGCGCCCGCCGGTCAACCTGGGCGCCGCGGCCGGGCCGGCCGAGTTCGGCGCGGCGCTCGCCGGCGAGCTGGCCGCCGACGAGGTCGACGCGGCCGTCGTGATCTACATGCCGCCGATCCCCGGCGAGTCGGACGAGGTGGCGGCCGAGCTGCTGCGCGTCTCGCAGGGGTCCGCCAAGCCGGTGCTGGCCACGTTCCGCGGGCATCTCGGCATGCATCCGTCGCTGCGCGTGCCCAGCGGCTCCGGCGGCACGCCCGCGCGGGGCTCCATCCCGTCGTACGCGGCTCCGGAGGAGGCGGTCAGGGCCCTGGCCCACGTCGTGCGGTACGCCACCTGGCGGGCGCATCCGGCCGTGCCGCCGCCCGAGCTCGACGGCCTCGACACCGCCCGCGCCCGCGAGCTGGTGCTGGCCGCGCTGTCCGGCGCCCCGGCCCCGGCGGGTGAGGAGCCGGGCGGGTTCGCCGAGCCGGGCCCGCCGGTCGAGATCGACGCCACCGAGCTGCTGTCGTCCTACGGGCTGACCGTCTGGCCCGCCGAGGTCGTCCGCTCGCCGGAGGAGGCCGTGGCCGCCGCCGAACGGCTCGGCTGGCCCGTGGTGCTCAAGGTGGCCGACCCGGGGGCCTCGCGCCGCGCGGGCACCGTACGCCTGGGGCTCACCGGTCCCGAGATGGTGCGCCACGCCTACGCCGAGTTCGCCGACCAGCTCGGCGAGCGGGTCGAGCTGGCCGTGCAGCGCATGGCGCCGCAGCCGGCCGTGCCCACCGTCGTGGGGGTCGTCGAGGACCGCGCGTTCGGGCCGGTGGTCTCGTTCGGGCTCGGTGAGGTGACCGCCCGGCTGCTGCTCGACCAGGGCTTCCGGCTGGCGCCGCTGACCGGCGAGGACGCCGCCGCCCTGGTGCGCTCCGTACGCGCGGCCCCGCTGCTGTTCGGCGAGTACGGCTACCCGCCCGTCGCCGTCCCCGCTCTGGAGGAGCTGCTCGTCCGCGTGGGCCGCCTGGCCAACGACCTGCCGCAGGTGGCCCGGCTCGACCTCGACCAGGTGCTGGTGGGCGAGTCGGAGGTGCTGATCCTGGGCGCCCGCGCCACCCTGCGCACCCCGGCCGGACCACGCCTGGACGGCGGCCCGAGAAGGCTCTCCTGACCGCGCGCACAATGTCGTTCATGTCTGGACAAAGACGTTCATAGAGCGTTATGTCTGGCGGGTGAGTGCACTGCGCGGCCCTGGCAGGATGGAGGCATGAGGGAAACCCGAGTCTCAGCCGCGGGCCTGCGTGAAGCGATCGAGCGCAGCGGCTACTACCCCGACCTCGTCACCGATGCGGTCGAATCCGCGCTGGGCAAGGAGGCCGTGACCGCGTTCGTGGTCCACCACGAGGCCACCTTCGATCCCGCGATGGAGGTCCGCAGGCACGTCACCGTCCTGGTGCTGTCGACGACGAGGCTGCTGGTCTGCCACACCGACGAGCACCCGGCGGTCGAGGGCGTCTCGGCCTCCCACGCGTCCACGACCACCGAGGCGGTCCGGCTGAGCCGCGTGCAGTCGGTGGCCGTCACCCGCGTGGTGCCCGACCCGGCCTCCTACGTGCCGGGCGTCCCGCCCACGGAGGTCACCCTCACCATCGGCTGGGGCGCGATCTCCCACGTCGACCTGGAGCCGGCCACCTGCGGCGACGAGAACTGCGACGCCGACCACGGCTACACCGGCGCGATCACGGCCGACGACCTGTCGCTGCGGGTCAGCGAGGCGGCCGACGGCCCCGAGGCGGTCACCCACGTGCTGGCCTTCGCCAAGGCCCTGTCCGAGGCCACCGCAAGAGCCGCCGCCTGACCATCCCCGGCCACTAGGATGTGGGGATGCTGCCGGACTACGGCGCCGGGTCGCTGGCGGACCTCCCCGGTTCGCTGCTGGCCGCCCTCGGCCTGACCGAGCCCAACCCGCTGGCCCTCGACCCCGCGGCGCGCGTCTGCCTGCTCCTGGTCGACGGCCTGGGGGCCGAGCTGCTCCGCGCCCACCCCGAGACCGCCCCCTTCCTGTCCGCCCTGCCCGCCCGCACCCTCACCGCCGGTTTCCCCGCCACCACCGTCACCAGCCTGTGCTCGCTCGGCACCGGCCTGACCCCGGGCGAGCACGGCATGGTCGGCCTGACGCTGGCCGTCCCCGGCACCGGCCACCTGTTCAACTGCCTGCGCTGGACCCTCCCCGGCGGCCGGACGATGGACCCCGACGAGTGGCAGCCCGCCCCCACCGTCTACCAGCGAGCCGCGGCCCAGGGCGTCGACGCCGTCTACGTCGCCCCCGCCGAGTTCGAGCGCTCCGGCTTGACCAGGGCCGTCTACCGCGGCGTGCGTTACGTGCCCGCCGACGGCGTCGACGACATCGTCGCCCGCGTCGGCGAGGCGCTGCGCGCCGCGCCCCGCGCCCACGTCACCGCCTACTACGGCAAGCTCGACGCCGTCGGCCACATGTCCGGATGGGGTGGCGAGGAGTGGCTGGGCGAGCTGGCCGTCGTCGATGGCCTGGCCCGGCGGCTGGCCGAGTCACTGCCGCCCGGTTCGGCCCTCTACGTCACCGCCGACCACGGCATGGTCAACGCCACCGAGAAGCTTGACGCCGAGCGGGTGCCCGCGCTGACCGAGGGCGTGGCGCTGCTCGGCGGCGAGGCCCGGGCCAGGCACGTCTACGCCGAGCCCGGAGCCGCCGGGCACGTCCTGGAGGCGTGGCGCGCGACGCTCGGCGACCGCGCCTGGGTAGTGTCCAGGCAGGAGGCGGTCGAGTCCGGCTGGTTCGGGCCCCGGGTGCGCGAGGCGTGGCTGGGCCGCATCGGCGACGTCGTGGCCGTGCCCCGCGCCGGTCTGGCCCTCACCGCCCCCACCCGTCATCCGATCGAGGCGCTGTTCACCGGCTACCACGGCTCGCTGACCGCCGCCGAGCTCAACGTCCCGCTGCTGGAGGTATCCACCCGATGAGTGCGCTGATCACGCCCGCCGAGCTCGCCGCGCTGCCCGACGTGTCCGTGCTCGACGTGCGCTGGCGGCTCGGCGGCCCGCCCGGCGTGCAGCTCTATCGCGAGGGGCACCTCGCGGGCGCCGTCTTCTGCGACGTCGACGCCGACCTCGCCGCGCCGCCCGGTCCCGCCGGCCGCCACCCGCTGCCCGGCGCCGACGAGTTCCAGCGGGCCATGCGCGCGCTGGGCGTGTCCGACGCGCGCCCGGTGGTGGTCTACGACGACGCCGGCTCCACGACCGCCGCCCGCGCCTGGTGGGCCCTGCGCTACTTCGGCCACCGGTCCGTACGCGTGCTCGACGGCGGCCTGGCGGCCTGGGCCGAGGCCGGCCTGCCGATCACGAAGGACGAGCCCGAGGTCGCGCCGGGCGACTTCACCGCCAGGCCCGGCGGCATGCCGACGCTGACCGCCGACGAGGCCGCCGCGGTGGCCGCCGAGGGCGTGCTGCTCGACGCCCGCGCCGCCGAGCGGTACCGGGGCGAGGTCGAGCCCGTCGATCCGGTGGCCGGGCACGTGCCCGGCGCGGTGAGCGCGCCCACGACCGGCAACGTCGACCAGGGCGGCAGGTTCCTCGCCCCCGCCGTCCTGCGCGACCGCTTCGCCGCGCTGGGTGTGCGCGAGGGCGTCCCGGTGGGCGCCTACTGCGGGTCGGGGGTCACCGCCGCCCACGAGGTGCTGGCCCTGGAGCTGGCCGGCGTGCCCGCGGCCCTCTACGTCGGCTCCTGGTCGAACTGGGTCGCCGACCCCGCCCGCCCGGTGGCCACCGGCTGACGCCCGAACGCGGTCAGCCGGCCGGCCGGACCGGCCGGTCGCCCGCCCCGAAACAGACGAACCCCAGCAGGCCGGTCTTGGCCGACGCGCAGGCCAGGGCCGCGTCCGGCGCCTGCCCATCGGCCAGCAGCTCGTGGAAGGCGCCCATCATGGCCATCGCGGCCTCGTCCCCGATGGGCACCATCCCCGCCACCACGCACGAGCTCCCGCGCGCCAGGAACGTGCCCGGCAGCCCCAGCGGCGCCCCCTCCGCCGGCGTGCGGGCCATGCCCGAGTTGCACGCCGACAACACGACCAGCTCCGGCGCGCGGTGCAGGCCCAGCAGGTCGTAGGCCATGAGCTGCCCGTCGCCGAGGGTGATGCCGGACAGCAGCGGGCTGCGGGCGTGGAAGGCGCCGTGCGCGGCCAGATGGAGGACGTCGGCCTCGCCGAGCGCCGCCAGCACGGCGTCGCGGCGGCCGGGCACCGCCCGCGCGCCCGGATGGCAGGCCAGCACGCGGGCCACCTCCTCCTCCGCGTGGGCCAGCTCGGGCCCGGCCGCCGCCAGCACCACCGGCGCCCCCTCCCGCACGCGGGCCCGCCGCCGCGCGCCCACCCACGCCGCCGCGCTCGCCGCCACGCTCACAGGACGCTCGCGCAGCCCCGGCAGCGCGCCCCAGGGCAGGGTGTGCAACGGCCCCACCGGCACCACCACCAGCGGCCGGTCACCCAGCTCGGCCGCGAGCGGCCCCAGCAGCAGCCGCTCCAGCTCCGCGCCGGCGCCGGTCAGCTCGGTGAGCGCCTGCGCGGGACCGGCCACGTCGAGCCCCGCACCCCACTGACGCAGGGCGTGGCGCAGCCGCATGATCGCCTCGCGCGCCTGCCGCACGCCGCCCAGCCGCCGCAGGACCAGCCGGTCGGCGGTGATCAGCACCACCAGCAGCGTCTCCTCCTCGGCCACGAACTCCACCAGCGCCGCGCCGTCGAGCGCCGCCCGGACCCGGTCGATCTCCACCAGGCCGCACGCGTGTTCCGGCGCCGCGACCGCACGCCACCGCTCGGCCCACTCGAGCACCTCGCCCGCGCACCCGTCGCGCACCGCCAGGCCCAGCCCGAAGGCGGCCAGCCGCTCACCGGACCGGGCCGCGTGCGCCCGCAGCGCCGGATCCTCGAACGTCTCCACCTGCCCGCTCACCTCGGCCAGCCCGTCGCGGACCGCCCGCAGCGCCCCCGTGACGTCCTCCCGCAGCGCCGCCTCCAGAGCCAGGGCGTGCTGGCGGACGGTCGCCGGGATCTGCGCGAGCTGCGTGGTCTGCGGCTCGGGGGCCAGCGAGGTCAGGCGGGTGCCGGCCGGCATCCAGCGCTCGGCGCGCTCGGCGTGCCGGGTGAGCCTGCGCAGCTGCGCCGAGGCCACCGGATGGTCGTCGACGGCCAGGGCCGCCTCGGCCGCGCTCAGCCGCAGCGCCGCGGCGGCGGCCACGTGCGAGGAGACGTCCTCCAGCTCGTCGGCGCACTTGATCAGATCGGTGACCAGCTCGGACGTGACCGGCCCCATCGCCAGCCTGGCGCGCAGGACGACCTCGCCGGCCAGCGGCAGCCACGACAGCCGCTCCTGCTCGGCCAGCTCGCGCGCCGCCTGCTCGGCCACCTGCCGGGCCCGGTGGGGGTCGCCGGTGAGCAGCTCGACCTGGGCCAGCTTGAGCCGCGCCTCGGCCAGCGCCACCTGCGCGCCGGAGGACTCCAGATCGGGCACGGCCAGGCTCAGCATCGCCCTGGCCTCGCCGGGCAGGTGCGCCGCCAGCAGCGCGCCGGCGAAGTCGGCCCGCATCGTGGCCAGCCGCTCGGGGAAGCCGAACAGGGTGTCCTCGGCCTCCCGGTAGTGCTCGAACGCGCCCGCGATGTCCCCCCGCCGCACGGCCAGGAACGGCAGGTTGGCGGCCGACAGCCGGGCCAGGTGGCGCAGGCCGGCGTACTGGGCGATCTGCAGGCAGGCCGCGATGTCGCGCATGGCGGCGTCCCAGTCGCCGCGGTAGGCGTGGATCAGGCCGCGGTTGAGCAGGCCGCCGGCCAGGAAGCGCCGGTCGTCGACCGTGCCGGGCGCGGCCACCAGGGCCCGCAGCGACCGGTCGCAGGCGGCGATGGCCTCCTGGTGGCGGCCCAGGTGGGCCAGGGCGACCGCGCGCTGCGTGTCGAGCTTGGCGCGGTCGAGGGGCGACAGGTAGGCCCAGGCCAGGGCGGCCACGCGCAGGGCCTGGAGCGGGTGCCCGCGCTCGGTGCGCACGGTGACCAGCGACAGCCGCGCCTGGGCCTGGCGCTCGGCCGGGGCGCCCGGAGTGGCGATGGCCTGCCGCAGGCAGTGTTCGGCGCTGAGGAGGTCGCCCAGCTCGCGGGCGGCCAGAGCCATGGCGCGCAGCGCGATCGCCTCGGCTTCGGGCGCCTCGGCGCGGCGGGCGGCGGCCAGGACGGTGCGGCCGGCGTAAAGGGCCTGCTCGGGATCGACGTGCGCGCGCAGCACGGCGGCCTCGGCCGCCTCGACGAGCGGGCCGTGGTCGGGTGCTGATCCTGGTGGGGGAGAAGTGACGCTCATAGGGGGCTGACCGGCGGGGAGGAGGGGTGGGGGCGTACTGCGTGGGCGGCGGCGTCACGGCCGGATGCGCACCCACCTGGTCTGGACGGGGGCATGACCGGGACGGTGGCACACGATGCTCAGCCATCCGGGCGGCAGCCCGGTGGCGGCGAACCGGCCGTCCTGGGCGACCTGCCGGGTGAGCGTCAGGTGGGGGGTGCGCACGTCGATGGCGGCGCCCTCCCCGGGATCGGGAAAGATCTGCCCGGCGACGTCGATCAGCCCGTCGCCCACGGTCACCTCCAGGTCGAAGGTGAGACCGTCGGTGACGAACCGCACCAGATGCGAGCCGTCGTCGCGGTCGGGCGCGCCGGACCGCGCCGCCCGGCCACCGCCGTGGTCGGCGGGGTTGGCGGTCACCGCCTGGGGGACGCGCAGCCCGTAGATGTCACGCGCGGCGGCCGACACGTGCCCGGGCATCGGATCCATGCCGGCGGCCAGCCGGAGCGCTGCCAGGAAGTACTCGTCGTTGATCATTGCGCTGTCTCCTGTAGTGAGAGCAGAGTGCGCAGTTTCTCCAGGCAGCGGGCCCTGGTCGGCCCCACGCTGCCCACGGGCAACCCGAGCCGCATCGCCATCTGCTGGTTTCCCAGATCGGTCGCGACCAGCTGCAGCAGGGTGCGGCAGGGTTCCTGCAGGGCGGAGACCGACTTCCACAGCAGCCGCCTGCCGTCGGCCTCCAGCACGGCGGACGCCGGATCGGGCTCCTCGACGGCGCCGAAGGTGGGCCTGCCCTCCGGATCGGCGACCAGCAGGCCCGACGGCTCCTTCCGGAGCAGGAGGAGCGCCTCGCGGCGGGTGGTGGTCATCAGCCAGCCGCCCACCCGCGAGGGGTCGCGGATGTCGTGCATGTGCTGGAGCAGCCGCAGCCAGGCGCCCTGGACCGCGTCGGCGGCGTCGGCCTCGCCCAGCCCGCACGAGCGGGCCAGCGCCCACATGCGCGGGCCGAACCGGGACTCCATCTCGTCCCAGGCGGATCGGTCGCCGTCGGCCGCGTCGCGGAGCAGCTCCGCCGGATCGCGCAAGTCGCTCATGCGGCCTCCTTTCGTCCCGCACGGGGAGGTCATCCTGCCTCACCGTGATTGGCCGAGGACTGAGCGTAAACTCTACAGACTCGTGGGTACGAGAACTCCCAGATCGGGAATTTGCCGGGACTGCCGGGGGTCGAGCAGTCGTTCGACGGCTTCCTTGGCCGGTTCGCGCCGGGCGGCGTCGGCCACGGCCCCCGACACCAGCGCGGTGGCGAACGACGTGCCGCTCCAGGCCGCGTAGCCGGCGAACTCGCCGGTGTCCAGGAAACTGCTGGTCAGCCAGTCGCCGCGGGCGCAGGCGTCGACCCAGGTGCCGTACCCGGAGAAGGGCGCGCGGCGCTCCTGGGCGGCGTCGAGGGCCGCCACGCCCACCGCGCACGGCAGGGCGGCGGGCCAGAACGGCCGGTCGGAGGCGGTGTTGCCGGCGCAGGCCACCGTCACCGTGTCCTTCAGCGCGCCGATGGCGTCGGCCAGCAGGGGCGGCGGCCGGTCGTCGAAGGAGTGGCAGCCGAAGGAGAGGTTGAGCACCTGGGGCGGGTCCTCGCGCATGCGGTGGAGGGTGCGCACCACGGTCGCCTCGTCGCCCAGGCCGTCGCCGTCGAGCACCCGGCGGACCCGCAGCCTGGCGCCCGGTGCCCGGCGGGCCAGCAGGCCGGCGACGAACGTGCCGTGCCCGGCCTGCGCCCCCTGGGCCGCGTCGGCGCTCTCCGGGCCCAGCCTGGTGTACCAGTCGCTGCCCGACCACCACGGGTGCTTGGCCACGCCGGTGTCGAGCAGGGCCACGACCACGTCCGAACGTGACCTGGCCGGCCTGAAGGATACGGGCGGCGTGGGGAACGGCCGGGACGCCGGTCCGCCGAAGAACAACGGCTGGCCGGTGAGCACGTGGTTGGGTGAGGCCCGGAAGCCCCGGTCACGAAGCTCGGCGGTGATCTCGCACGGGTCCACCCCGGCCGACAGATGCAGGACGGTGACCCCGTCGGCCTCGGAGACCGCCTGCGTCCAGCGTGCGGCGGCCGACACCGCGCCCCGGTCGACCAGCACCTGACCTGGCCGGATGAACGCCTCGCCGACAGATTGCATGTCCATGAGCCGGTTGTTTCCCCGCCCGCCACAACTGTCACGTGACACGCCCGCACCAACTTGGTATGGCCCCCCTCTGGTGTCCGATGGCGACCGACGGTAGTCTTCCCCTAGTCACTTGTGATCATCCCGGGGCGAGGCCGTTGGGGAAGGCGCACCTCGTACCGAAACGGGAGGTCCGGTGTCTGCTCGTGGCGTGCTTTACGTCCACTCGGCTCAGCCCGCGCTGTGCCCTCACATCGAATGGGCAGTCGCGGGTGTCCTCGGCGTGCCCGTTGATCTGACGTGGACACCGCAACCAGCCGCGCCGAACGTCGTGCGCGCGCAGGCGGAGTGGGAGGGCCGCGCCGGCATCGCGGCGGCCATCGCCTCTTCCCTCATGGGCTGGCAGCGCCTGAGATTCGAGATCACCGAGGATCCCTCGCCCGGCGTCGACGGCTCCAGACACGCCTACACGCCGACGCTCGGCGCCTTCACGGCGGTCATCGGCGCGGCCGGGGACATCATGATCCCCGAAGACCGCCTGCGTGCCGCCATGATGATGGCCGCCCAGGGCCGGTGCGTGCTGGAGGACGAGCTCGACAAGCTGCTCGGCCGGCCGTGGGACGAAGAGCTGGAGCCGTTCAGGTACGCCGGCGACGGCGCTCCCGTCCGCTGGCTGCACGCCGCCGTCTGACCCGTCCCGCCTCCCGCCGAGCGCCTGCCGGGGGCGGCCCGCGGCAAGCACGTCATGCCCTGGAGCCGTCCGGCTTCCCGAACAACGGAAAGGCCCCGCACCGGGTCGCGGTGCGGGGCCTTTCGCGTGGAACCGTCCTCTACAGCGGGATGTTGCCGTGGGCGCCCCTGGCCGGGGTGGCCTGGGCGAGCACCTTGGCGATGGCGCCGCGCGTCTCGGCGGGCTTGATCACCTCGTCGATGACGCCCAGCTCCTGGGCGCGGGCCAGGCCGCCGGCGAGCTGCTCGTGCTCCTCGGCGAGCCGCTGCTCCAGCGCAGGCCGCTCCTCCTCGGACGCGGCGGCGAGCTCGCGCCGCTTGAGCACGCGCACCGCCGCCACCGCCCCCATGACCGCCACCTGGGTGGTCGGCCAGGCGAACACCTTGGTGGCGCCCAGCGCCCGCGAGTTCATCGCGATGTACGCCCCGCCGTACGCCTTGCGCGTGACCACGGTGACCCGGGGCACCGACGCCTCGGCGAAGGCGTGCAGCAGCTTGGCGCCGCGCCGCACCACGCCGTCGTGCTCCTGCCCGACGCCCGGCAGGTAACCCGGTACGTCCACGAGGACAACCAACGGCACTCCGAAGGCGTCACACATACGTACGAAGCGAGCGGCTTTCTCGGCGGACGTGGCGTCGAGGCAGCCGCCCAGCCGCAACGGGTTGTTGGCGACGACGCCGACCGTCCGGCCGCCGAGACGGCCCAGGGACGTGACGACGTTGGGCGCCCATTTGGCGTGCAGTTCGACCCCGGCCTCGTCGAGCAGGCCGTTGACCAGCGGCTTGACGTCGTAGGCCCGGCGCGCGGACTCAGGCAGCAGCGAGGAGAAGTCGACCTCCTCGACCGCGCCGGGCCGCACCCGGCCCTGGTGGCCGAGCAGCGTGGCGAGCCGGCGCGCCTGGAGGTAGGCCTCGGCCTCGGTCCTGGTGACGACGTGCACGACGCCGCTGCGCCTGCTGTGCGGCTCGGGGCCGCCCAGCGCCTCGCTGTCGACGTTCTCGCCGGTGACGCTGCGCACGACGTCGGGGCCGGTCACGAAGATGCGGCCGGTGTCGGCCAGGATCACCAGGTCGGTGAGCGCGGGGCCGTAGGCGGCGCCGCCGGCCGCCGGGCCGACGACCACCGAGATCTGCGGCACGACGCCCGACGCCTTGGTCATGGCCGCGAACACCCGGCCGACGGCGTGCAGCGACTCGACGCCTTCGGCGAGCCGGGCGCCGCCGGAGTGCCAGATGCCGATGACCGGCACCCGCTCGCGGACGGCCACGTCGTAGGCGTGCACGATGTGCTCGCAGCCCTCGCTGCCCATCGCGCCGCCCTGGAAGCGCGCGTCGCTGCAGAAGGCGGCGACGGGCACGCCCTCGATCCTGCCCATGGCGGCCAGGACGCCGCTGTTGTCCTGCGGGGTGATGAGCCGCAGCGAGCCCTCGTCGAGCAGCGCTGCCAGGCGGACGACTGGATCGCGGGGGTCGGCGGGCTCCTGGCCGGAGCCTTCACCCACCACCCGGCTGTCCAGTACGGTCATCAAGCCCCCTTGAAGACGACGGTCACGTTGTGCCCGCCGAACCCGAAGGAGTTGTTGACCGCGGCGATGTCGCCCTGCGGCAGCGAGCGGTTCGCGCCGTGGACGATGTCGACCTCGATGCCGTCGTCGAGGTTGTCGAGGTTGATGGTGGCCGGGACGATCCGCTCCTGCAGCGCCTTGATCGTGAAGACGGACTCGATGCCGCCGGCGCCGCCGAGCAGGTGACCGGTCATGGACTTGGTCGAGGTGACCAGCGGGTGGGTGCCGATGGCCTTGGCCACGGCCTGCACCTCGCCGACGTCGCCCGCCGGGGTGGAGGTGGCGTGCGCGTTGACGTGCTTGACGTCGAGGCCGGTGATCTCGGCGTCGGTCAGCGCCTGCGTCATCGCCATGATGATGCCGCGGCCCTCGGGCTCGGGCTGGGTGATGTGGTGGGCGTCGGCCGAGTAGCCGACGCCGGAGGCGTAGGCGTAGATGCGCGCGCCGCGCGCCTTGGCGTGCTCCTCGGACTCCAGCACCACGATGCCGGCGCCCTCGCCGAGCACGAACCCGTCACGGTCGCGGTCCCACGGCCGGGAGGCGCCCTGCGGGTCGTCGTTGCGGGTGGACATCGCCCGCGCGGCGGCGAAGGCGGCGATGTTGAGGCCGTGGATGGCGGCCTCGGTGCCGCCGGCGACCACCACGTCGGCGCGGCCGAGCCGGATCATGTCCATGGCGTAGCCGATCGCCTCGGCGCCGGAGGCGCAGGCGGAGACGGTGGCGTGCACGCCCGCCTGGGCGCCCAGGTCGATGCCGATCCAGGCGGCCGGGCCGTTGGGCATGAGCATCGGCACGGTGAAGGGCGACAGCCGGTTCCAGCCGCGCTCCTTCCATGTGTCGTAGGCGGTCAGGGTGGTGCTGATGCCGCCGATGCCGCTGGAGACCACGACGCCCAGCCGCTCGGGGGCCACCTCGGGGGCGCCGGCGTCCTGCCAGGCCTCCCTGGCGGCGACCAGGGCGAACTGCTCGCTGCGGTCGAGACGGCGGGACTCGGGGCGGGGCAGCACCTCGGTGGGGTCGACCGCCGCCGTCCCCGCGAACCGCACGGGGACGGAGTCGATCCACTCCGTGGTGAGGGTCTCCACACCCGACTGACCGGCGAGGAGCGCCGTCCAGGTCGAGGTGACGTCTCCACCGACGGGCGTCGTCGCGCCGAGCCCGGTGACGACGACACGTACCCGGTTCGCACTCACGTTTTCGCGCTCCTTACTGGTCAGAACTGCTGGGTGTCAGGCCTGGATGAAGTTGAGGACGTCCTTGACCGTCTTCAGGTTCTTCAGCTGGTCGTCGGGGATCTCGACGCCGAACTCGTCCTGAGCGGCCACGGCGATCTCGACCATGGACAGGGAGTCGATGTCGAGGTCGTCGACGAAGCTCTTCTCGGGGGTCACCTCGCCGGCCGGAATGCCGGTGATCTCGTTGATGATCTTGCCGAGGCCCGCGAGGATCTCCTGCTCGGTGGCAGCCATGTCGCTACTTCTCCTTCATTTTCTGGTTTCTGTACGGCTTCCGCCGTACGAGCTGAGGTACGGCGGGAGCCGTACCGGATCCTACGGAATCTCGATCACTTGGCCCGCATAGGTCAGACCGGCGCCGAAGCCGAGGATGAGCGCGAGGTCGCCTGAGCGGACCTCGCCGCGCTCCAGCATGCGCGAGAGCGCGAGCGGGATGGAGGCCGCCGACGTGTTGCCCGCGGTGACGATGTCACGGCCGATGACGGCCTTGTCGGCACCGAGCTTGCGTGCGATGGCCTCGATGATGCGCAGGTTGGCCTGGTGGGGGACGAACGCCGCCAGCTCCGAGGGGTCGACCCCGGCGCGGGCGCACGCCTCCAGGGCCACCGGGTGCAGCGCGGTGGCCCAGCGGAAGACCGTCTGGCCCTCCTGGGCGAGGAACTTCGTCCGGTCGGCGATGGAGATGGCCTCGGACTTGTCGCCGGCGCTGCCCCAGACGACCGGGCCGATGCCGGGCGTGTCGGTCGGGCCGACCACCGCGGCGCCGGCGCCGTCGGCGAAGATCACGGCCGTGGACCGGTCGGTCCAGTCGACCCACTGCGACAGCTTCTCCGAGCCGACGACCAGCACGTTCCTGGCCGCGCCGCCGCGGACGGCGGCGCTGGCGGTGGCCAGCGCGTAGCAGAAGCCGGCGCAGGCGGCGTTGACGTCGAAGGCGCCCGGGGACTTGATGCCCAGCCGGTGGGCCACGACCGCCGCGGCGTTGGGGATCTGGGTCTCCAGCGTGCAGGTGGCCACGATCACCAGGTCGACCTCGTCGGGGGTCAGGCCGCTGGCGGCCAGCGCCTTGCCGCCGGCCTGGACCGCCATGTCCTCGACGGACTCGGTGGCCGAGGCGACCCGGCGCTCCTTGATCCCGACGCGGGACTGGATCCACTCGTCGTTGGTGTCCATGGTCTTGGCCAGGTCGTCGTTGGTGACGACGTTGTCCGGCTGGTAATGGCCGAGGGCCAGAATCCGGGCGCCGGGGGCGATGTCGGGGATCCTCACTTGATCAGCTCCCTGGCCGCGTCGAGGTCGTCGGGTGTCTTCAGCGCCACGGTCTCGACGCCGCGCAGGCCGCGCTTGGCGAGCCCCGTCAGCGTGCCGCCGGGCAGCAGCTCGATCATCTTGGTCACGCCCAGCTCGGCCATCGTCGCCATGCACAGGTCCCAGCGGACGGGGCTGCTGATCTGCGAGATGAGCCGCTGGACGAACTCGGCGCCGCCGGCGGCGGGCCGGCCGTCGGCGTTGGACAGCAGCGTGACCTGCGGGTCGCCGGGCACGACGTTCCAGGCCGCCTCGCGCAGGGCGTCGACGGCGGGGGCCATGTGCTCGGTGTGGAACGCGCCGGCCACCTTGAGCGGGATGAGCCTGGCACGGGCGGGCGCGTCGTCCTTGAAGGCGGCGAGCTGCTCCAGCGTGCCGCCCGCCACGATCTGGCCTGCGCCGTTGATGTTGGCCGGGGTCAGCCCGTGACGCTCGATCGCGGCCAGCACGTCGGCCTCCACGCCGCCGAGCACGGCGGTCATGCCGGTCCCGGTGACGGCGGCGGCCTTGGCCATGGCCTGGGCGCGCTCGCGGACCAGGCCCAGGGCCTGCTCGGAGGTGAGCACCCCGGCCAGCGCGGCCGCGGCGAACTCGCCCACGCTGTGGCCGGCCAGCACGTCGGGGGAGGCCCCCAGCGCCTCGGCGGCGGCCAGCGCGGCGGCCACCAGCAGCGGCTGGGCCACGGCGGTGTCGCGGATCTCGTCGGCGTCGGCGGTGGTGCCGTAGGCCACCAGGTCGATCCCGGCGACCTCCGACCAGGCGCCGAGTCTGTCGGCCAGACCGGGCAACTCAAGCCAGGGGGTCAGGAAGCCTGGGGTTTGGGCGCCTTGGCCCGGAGCGACGAGTACAAGCACAAAAACCACCATGCCCTGTAGAACTTCGACACGCGGATGGAGATCCGTACGAACTTTGTCCCGGGTGCTTTGTAGGAACCCTACAGTGAAGATTTCGGGAATGTTACGTTAGGGCCCGCCATGCCGCGGCGCCTTCGGAAAGCCGGCCCAGGATGAGACCGACCTGCAGCGTGAAGGCCGACCTGCCCTCGGTGGGCTGGTAGCCCGTGAGCTCGGTGATCTTCTTCAGACGGTAGCGGACCGTGTTCGGGTGCACGAACAGCAGCCGCGCCGTCGCCTCCAGGGAGGTGCCCTGTTCGAGGTAGGTGGCCAGCGTATCGAGCAGGGGTGTGCCGGCCAACGGCAGGTAGACGTTCTCGATGAGCTGCTCCCTGGCGTCGGCGTCGCCGTCGAGGGCGCGTTCGGCCAGCAGGTCCTCGGCGTGCACCGGCCTGGGGGCGTCCGGCCAGCCCGCGGACGCCTTCAGCCCGGCCAGCGCGGCCCGCGCCGACCGCGCGGCGGCGTGCAGGTCGGGAACCTCGGGACCGATGACGATCGGGCCCACGCCGAAGCGCGCCACGACCTGCCGGGCCGCGTCGTGGACGCTGTCGGCGCCGCCCACGATCACGATCAGCCGGTCGGCCTGCACGCCGGCCAGCAGGTCCATGCCGATGCGGCGGCCCTTGTCGCGCAGGCCGTCGATGACCGCGCGCGGGTCGTCGTCGGGGGCGTGCCCGGCGATCACGACGACGGGGGAGGAGGTCCAGCCGAGAGCGGCGGCCCAGGAGTGGAGGCCGTCGTCGACCTCGCCGCGCACCAGCGCGTCGACGATCAGCGCCTCCAGCCTGGCATCCCAGGAGCCGCGGGCCTCCGCCTCGCGGGCGTAGACGTGCGCGGCGGCGAAGGCCACGTCGCGGGTGTAGCGCAGCATGGCCTGCTGGAGCTGGTCCTCGCCGCCCGGCGCGGCCAGCTCGTCGGTCTGGGCCTCGACCACCTCGACCACGATCCGGACGATGTCGACCGTCTGCTGGAGCGAGATCGAGCGCTTGAGCTCGCGCGGGGCCGTGCCGAAGAACTCGATGCTGGGCGTCGGCCGGTTCTCGCCGGCGTGCTGGAACCACTCCACGAACGCGGCGATGCCGGCCTGGGCCACCAGGCCCACCCACGAGCGGTCCTCGGCGCTGAGCGCCCGGAACCAGGGGAGCTGGTCGTCCATGCGGGCCATCGCCGCCGTGCCGAGCGCGCCCATGGCGCGCTCGAGCCTTCGCGTGGTGTCCTCCCGGGTCCGGTCTGTCACGCCTCCTAGAGTGCCAGGTCGCTTCCGATGACCGGAACGGTGGTGTTTCAGATGACCGCAACCGCCGTGATCAGGCCGATCGCCACGTGGGTGACCGCCAGCAGGCGCGCGCCGGGCTGCAGCTCCGGCTCCTTCACCAGCTCGCGTACGGAGATCCCGACGACCTTGTCGAACACCAGCATCGCCACCGTCTGCACCACGATGCCGACCAGCCCGAACACGGCCGTGCCCGCGAGCCCCTCGGCCAGCCGGCCGCCGGAGGACCAGATGGACGCGGCCACGATGAGCCCGATCGCCGCCAGCGCGGACGTGGTGAGCAGCGTCGCGTTCGCGTTGCGCTGGGTGCGGATGATCTCGCTCAGCTTGCCGGGCGTGGCCCAGTCGATCACGTAGAAGCCGACGATCAGCAGGATCACGCCGACGGCCGCGTACGCGGCGATCGCGCCGGCGCCGCGGGCCAGGACTTCGAGAAGGGTCACGTCATTTCCAATCACGGGGGTGCTTCAGTTCGCGATGCGATGAGGGACGAAGGAGGAGGTGTCGTCGGTGATCAGGCCGGTGGTCTCCCTGATGCCGAGCCCGGCGGCCTCGTCGGCGACCACCCAGGCGCCGAGGACCGGCCGCTGGCCCTCGAACGCCGGCAGGGCCTCGAACCCCTGGAAGACGTAGCCTTCCCGGCCGTAACGGCCCGGGGTCTCCTGGGCGCCCTCGGGGGTGACGATGCGCATCGAGGCGCCTTCCCTGCCCAGCAGCGGCTTGGCGATGTAGGAGGTCAGCTCGCGCGGCCCGTCGAGGTAGGCGGGCAGCAGGTTGGGATGGCCGGGGTAGAGCTCCCACAACACGGCGAGCAGCGCCTTGTTCGACAGCAGCGCCTTCCACAGCGGCTCGATCCAGGTGGAGTGGCGCACCGCGTGCCGGCCGAAGTCGTCGGCGAGCATCCACTCCCAGGGGTAGAGCTTGAACGCCGAGCGGATGATCTCCTCGCCGGCGTCCACGAAACGGCGGTTGAGCTCGTCCCAGCCGATGTCCTCCATGGCGACGGCGACCGTCCGCCGGCCCGCCTGCTCGGCGGTCTCCTGCAGGTAGGCGACCGTCATGGCCTCCTCGCCCGTCTCGTCGGCGTTGGTGAAGGCGAAGTGCGTGGGGCCGGGCGGCAGCGGCAGCTCGCGCCAGCGCTCGATGAGCCGCTCGTGCAGGGAGTTCCACTGGTCGTCGCCGGGGTGGACGTCCTGCAGCCAGAACCACTGGATCACCGACGACTCCACCAGCGACGTCGGCGTGTCGGCGTTGTACTCCAGCAGCCGGGCCGGGCCGGTGCCGTCGTAGCGCAGGTCGAAGCGGCCGTACAGGTGGGGGTCGCGGCGCTCCCAGGAGCGGGCCACGGCGTCCCTGGCCCACTCGGGGACGGCGAAGTCGGCGTAGCGGCCGGTGGAGACGACGTGCTCGACGGCCCGCAGGCACATGCCGTGCAGCTCCTCGACCTGCTCCTCCAGCGACTCCACCTCCTCCAGGGACAGGACGTAGTGCACCGACTCGTCCCAGTAGGGCCTGCTCAGGCCCTCGGGGTGGGCCACCCGGTGGTAGGCCAGGCCCTGGCTCTCGATCGTCTTCTCCCAGCCGGGACGGGCGATGCCATGCTCGCGGCGCACGTCAGCTCCCGCCGCCCCAGCTGTTGCCGAAGCCGCCGCGCTGGATCGACTTGCCGCTGCGGCTGGAGATGTTCACGTCGGAGGGCCGGTACGTGGTGCCGCCCTGCATGCGGTTGCCGACCCGGCGGCCGCCGTAGTACCACATGTACGCGCCGCGCGAACCGGCGTAGTAGTGGGACCCGCCGCCGCTGCCGCCGTCGTCGTCGCAGTAGTCGTCGTCGACGACCTCGTACGTGCCGTCCTCCAGCTGCACCACGCAGTCGGCGGTGACGTCGTCGTCGTCCTGGGTCGCCGCGCAGTAGCCCACCAGCATCACCGACAGGACCCCGAGAATGGTCAGTGGGACGGCCTTGGACGACTTGCGTGGGGGTGGGGGAGCCGGCATGCGCGGCGGTTGTGCCATGTGGTTCCTGCTTTCCTGGGCGAATCAGCCTATCGGTGCGCTTCGCCCCTGTTCAATGCCGGTCGTCGTCCGCTCGGGTATGAATGACTCATGGAACCGGTCCAGGCCCTGCGCGAGATCGCCTTCCTGCTCGAACGCGCAGGTGAGCCCACCTATCGGGTCCGCGCGTTCCGTCGCGCGGCCGCGGTCGTGGACGACCTGCCGGAAGGGGAGCTCGCGCGGCTGGCCGGAGCCGGCGGGCTGGGCGACCTCCCCGGCATCGGCAAGGTCACCGCCCTCGTGATCAACGAAGCGCTCGACGGTCAGGTTCCGACGTATTTGCGTAGGTTGCGGGCCACCGAGGGCGTCGAGCTGGACGCCGAGACCGCGGCCCTGCGCGAAGCGCTGAAGGGCGACCTGCACAGCCACTCCGACTGGTCCGACGGCGGCTCGCCGATCGAGGAGATGGCCGAGGCCGCCAGGGGGCTCGGGCACGAGTACTGGGCGCTGACCGACCACTCGCCGCGCCTGACCGTGGCCAAGGGACTGTCGGCCGAGCGGCTGGAGCGGCAGCTCGACGTGGTGGCCGGGCTCAACGAGCGGCTGGCGCCCTTCCGGATCCTGACCGGCATCGAGGTCGACGTCCACCTCGACGGCTCGCTCGACCAGGACCCGGCGCTGCTCGGACGGCTCGACGTGGTCGTGGCCAGCGTCCACTCCAAGCTGCGCATGGACCGTGAGGAGATGACCCGCCGCATGGTCACCGCCGTCGCGAACCCCCTGGTCGACGTCCTCGGCCACTGCACGGGGCGGGTCGTGCGGGCGGGCGGCGAGCGCGGGGTCAAGAGGCCGGAGTCGGAGTTCGACGCCGAGCTGGTCTTCGAGGCGTGCCGGCGGTTCGGGGTCGCCGTGGAGATCAACTCCAGGCCCGACCGGCTCGACCCGCCCAAGCGGCTCATGCGGCTGGCGTACGAAACGGGGTGCGTGTTCTCGATCGACTCCGACGCGCACGCGCCAGGGCAGCTCGACTGGCAGCGCTTCGGCTGCGAGCGGGCGGCCCGGTGCGGGATCGAGGCCGCGCGGATCGTCAACACCTGGTCCCTGGACCGGCTGCTGGAGTGGACGGCGGGGTGAGCCCTGGGTGGCGGTGGAGCCAGGTCGTTGTCGCGGGGGCCGCGCGGGGCCGGTGATTGTCGGTGGCGGCGCGTAGCGTTCCGGCTGTGAACCGTACCGACCGGCTCTATGCGCTCGTCGAGGACCTGCGCGCCATCGCGCCACGCTGCCGCTCCGCCCGTGAGCTCGCCGAGCGGTTCGAGGTCAGCGTGCGCACCATCGAGCGCGACATCACCGCGTTGCAGGGGTCCGGGGTGCCGATCTACGCCGAGCCCGGTCGCAGGGGCGGCTACGCACTCGACAAGAAGATGTCGCTGCCCCCGCTCAACTTCACCCCGGCCGAGGCGGTGGCCATCGCGGTGGCCCTCAGCCAGGCCGGCGACCAGCCGTTCGGCCGCCAGGCCCGCAGCGCGTTACGCAAGGTGGTCTCGGCCATGCCGGGGCCCGAGGGCGATCTGGCCAGGGAGCTGGCGCGGCGGGTGCAACTCGTCAGCGAGCCGCCCGAGCCCGGCTCCCCGAGCCGGCCGCTCGGCGCCGAGGGCATCTCCAGGGCCATCGAGGAGGCGCTGCTGCGGCGGCGCGTGCTCAGGCTCGACTACGCCGACGCCAAGGGCGCGCTCACCTCGCGCGACGTCGAGCCGGGGGTGTTCCTGGGCGGGCGCGGCGGTTTCTGGTACCTCGTGGCGTGGTGCCGGTTGCGGGAGGATGTCCGCGTCTTCCGGCTCGACCGCATCGCCGCGGCCGTCGTCACCGTCGAGCGCTGCCCCGAACGGCCGCTCGAAGGGTTCGCCCCCGACGTCCCGGAGATGGTGGTCCGCGGAACCATGCTCGATTAATCATGCGAAAACACCGACATAGGGTTGTCGCCATAGCGATACATCGTTGTCTTGTTCGAAAGACGAGGAGACGATGATGGACAACACGGTGACCTGGTTCGAGATCGCGACCGACGACCCCGAAGGCGCCGAACGTTTCTACGGCGAGCTGTTCGGCTGGTCGTTCAGCCGCGACGACGACGGCCCGCTCGACTACCGCATGATCGGCTACCCGGGCGGCGAGCGGCCCGGCGGCGGGCTGTTCAACAACAAGGGCGACTTCCCCGCCCACGCGGTGTTCCACGTGCAGGTCGCCGACGTCGAGGCCGCGTGCGCCAAGAGCGAGGCGCTCGGCGGCAAGGTCGAGATGAAGGTGATCGACGACGGCGCCGGCACCGACTTCGCCTATCTGCGAGACGTGTCGGGGAGCCTGTTCGGAGTCTTCCACCGCAGGTGAGCCCTTCGGCGGCGGACGCCGCCGGAGCTCGCGGGACCTCGCCGCGATCGCGCCTCCGGGGAAGCACCTTCCCCGCCGAACCGGGGCCGCGCGACGCGGGCCGTCCCGCCTGGAAGCGGTTCACCCGCCCTGGACACGCCGCCGATCGCCGAGCGGCGGCGCGTCCAGGGCCCCTTCCCCCGGCAGGGGGTTCGCGTCAGAAGCGTCAGAAGGCGGCGGCCGCCAGCCAGCGGGTCAGCAGGTCGTGGTCGCCGAAGACGGCCGGCGACCGCGGGGGCCGCCGACCGTAGAGCACCAGGAGCAGCTCGCTCGCCGGGCCGCGTACGGCGGCGTCGCCCTTGGTGTGGCCGCGTTCGCAGCTGACCGCCCCGTCGGCGCCCTGCGTGATGGTCCACTCGCCGTCGAGGTCGCTCGCGTGGAGGTGGATCGTGGCCCCTTCCGCGTCGAGCCCGGCCAGCGACCCGGTCACCCAGGTCGCGTACGGCAGGTTGTGCAGGAACTCCTCGACGCCGTCCACGGCGGTCGCCGCCGGGATCTCCGGGTCGAGGCCGAGTGCGAGTTCGGCGTCGGCCCGATGGATCACCAGCTCGAAGAGCATCCTGGGCGCCCACCATCCGGCCCGCCGGTCCGGGCCCCACGTCCACACCGCGAGGTCCGGGTCGGTGGTGCGCAGCACGTCCAGGAGGGCGGCGGCGCCCTCCATGAGCCAGGCGGCGTCGCCGTGCGCGCCCTCGGCCAGGCCGCTGGGCACCTCGCGCGACCAGACGCGCTCCTGGACCCGGTTGCGCAGCACGTACGTCGCCCAGCGATGGGTCCGGCCGACATGCGTGACGAGATCGCCGATCGTCCATCCCGGGCACGTCGGCACCGGGACGGACAGATCGCTCGCCAGCGCCGCCAGCCGCGCGGCTTCGCCCTCGATCCGGGCGATGAAGGTGTCGTTGTCGGTCACCCGTCACACACTAGGCCGCCGGGCAGGTCGCGCCCTTGGCGGGCAGCTTGCCCTCCACCAGGTACGCGTCCACCAGCCCCTGCACGCACTTGCTGCCCGACAGGTACGCCCCGTGCCCCTCGCCCTCGTACGTCACCAGCCGCGCGGTCCTGAGCTGGGCCGTCAGCCGCGGCGCCCACTGGTACGGCGTGGCGGGGTCGCCCTTGCCGCCCACGACCAGGATCGGCGCCGACCCGGTGGCGTTGACGTGCCGCGCCTCGTTGCTGCCCTTGGCCGGCCACACCCGGCACAGGCCGCCCGAGCCCTCGCTGCCGAACAGCGGCGAGATCCGCAGCGCCGCCGCCTCGGTGCGCCGCAGCTCGGCCTCGCTGGGCCGTTCGGCGGTGTCCACGCAGGTGATGGCCGGGAAGCTGGTCATCTGCGTGGAGTAGGTGCCGTCCTCCGAACGTCCGGTGTAGGAGTCGGCCAGGTACATCAGCGCCTCGCCGTGGCCCTTCAGCGCCTCGCCGAGCGCCTTCTCCAGGAACGGCCAGGTCAGCTCGGAGTACAGGGCGGCGGCCACGCCGGTGGAGGCCAGGCCCTGGGTGAGCTGGCGGCCGTCCACCTTCAGCGGCTTGGTGGTGAGCTGGTTCATCAGGTTCTCGACGTTGGCGTTCGCGGCGGTCACGTCCTTGCCGACCTCGCAGCCGCCCTTGACGCAGCTGCGCAGGAAGCTCTCGTACGCCTGCTGGAAGCCGCGGGTCTGGGTCAGCGTGCGCTGCTCGAAGGTGACCGTCGGGTCGAGCGGCGCGTCGAGCAGCATCCGGCCCACGTTCTTGGGGAACTGGGTGGCGTAGACGGCGCCGAGCTGGGTGCCGTACGACATGCCGACGTAGTTGAGCTTGGGGTCGCCGACGGCGGCGCGGATGCGGTCCATGTCACGGGCGGCGTTGACGGTGCCGACGTAGGGGAGGACCTTGCCGGAGTGCTGCTGGCAGAGCTGGGCGAACTCCTTGTTGGCGTCCAGGCTCTCCTGGTGGGTCTGCGCGTTGACCGGCAGCGTGTCCAGGGAGACGAACCGGTCCATCTGCGCGCTGTCGCCGCAGCGCACGCCCGCGCTGCGCTCGACGCCGCGCGGGTCGAAGCTGACCAGGTCGTAGTGGGCGCGCAGGGTGGTGAGCACCTTGGCGGCCTGGTCGAGGGTGTCCACGCCGGAGGCGCCCGGCCCGCCGAAGTTGAACACCATCGAGCCGAGCCGCTTCTTCGGATCGGTGGCCGACAGCTTGATGAGCGCCAGCTCCAGCTTGTCGCCGTCGGGGCGGGAGTAGTCGAGGGGCACCGCCAGCTTCCCGCAGCGCACCGAGGCGTCCTGCTGTGCCGGTGGCTCGCCGTCCGGGCGCTTGATGTCGGTGCACGGCCCCCACGCGATCTTGTCGGTGTCGGCGGCGGGCCCGTCGGTGGCGGGCTCTGCGGGTGCACTCGCGCAGCCCGCGGCCGTTACGAGCAGGGCGGCGGCTAGGACGCGTCGCATACGAACATTCCCCTTCGTGTCTTCGGGGGAAGCAGTGCCCACGATACGGGACCTCGCGTCGAACCTGGGTGAGGCGGCACGTACCCCTCCTGGACGTGCCGCCTCATCCGTCGGACGGAGCGCAGGCCCGGACATGACGGCGCTCCCGCGAGAGACAGTTCGCGGGAGCGCGCCTTCCGGATGACTCAGACGCCCATCGACTGGGTGTCGTTGCTCTCCGCACCGCCGGCCTCGGTGACGCCGTTCTTCAGGTGGTAGCGGGCGATGGCCTCGCGCAGCACCTCGCCGTCGAGCTCGCCCCGCTTGACCAGCCGGGTGAGCACGGCCAGCGTGATCGAGGCGGCGTCCACGTGGAAGTGGCGACGCAGCGCCGAGCGGGTGTCGGACAGGCCGAACCCGTCGGTGCCCAGCGAGGACCAGTCACCCGGCACCCACTGCGCGATCTGGTCCTGGACCGCCTTCATGTAGTCGCTGACGCCCACGAACGGGCCGCTGGCCTGCGAGAGCGCCTGCGTCACGTACGGGACGCGCTGCTCGGCGTCGGGGTTGAGCAGGTTGTGCTCCTCGCACGCCAGCGCGTCGCGCCGCAGCTCCGACCACGACGTCGCCGACCACACGTCGGCGGACACGCCCCACTCCTCGGCCAGCAGGCGCTGGGCCTCCATGGCCCACGGACCCGCCACGCCCGAGGCCAGGATGTTGGCCTTCGGCCCCTGCGTCTGCGGGCCCTCGGCGAACTTGTACAGGCCCTTGAGCAGGCCCTCGACGTCGAGGTCGGCCGGCTGCGCGGGCTGCAGGTAGGGCTCGTTGTAGACGGTCAGGTAGTAGAAGACGTCCTCGGGCTGCTCGCCGTACATGCGGCGCAGGCCGTCCTTGACGATGTGGGCGACCTCGAAGGCCCAGGACGGGTCGTAGGAGACCGCGGCCGGGTTCGTCGAGGCGATGAGCGGCGTGTGGCCGTCTTCGTGCTGCAGGCCCTCGCCGTTGAGCGTGGTGCGGCCGGCGGTGGCGCCGAGCAGGAAGCCGCGGCCCATCTGGTCGCCCATCTGCCACATCTGGTCGCCGGTGCGCTGCCACCCGAACATCGAGTAGAAGATGTAGACCGGGATCATGTGCTCGCCGTGCGTGGCGTAGGAGGTGCCGGCCGCGATGGTCGAGGCCATCGAGCCCGACTCGCTGATGCCCTCGTGCAGGATCTGCCCCTGCACGGCCTCCTTGTACGACAGCAGCAGCTCCCTGTCGACCGCCTCGTACGTCTGCCCGTGGGGCGAGTAGATCTTGGCCGTCGGGAACATGGCGTCGAGACCGAACGTGCGGGCCTCGTCGGGGATGATCGGCACGAACCGGTGGCCGATCTCCTTGTCGCGCATGAGGTCCTTCAGCAGGCGCACGAACGCCATGGTGGTGGCGACCTGCTGCTTGCCCGAGCCCTTGCGGAACTGGCTGTAGACGTCGTCGCCGGGCAGCTTGACCGGCTTGGCGCGCATGACCCGCTTGGGCAGCACACCGCCGAGCGCCGCGCGGCGCTCCTTCATGTACTGGATCTCGGGGTCGTTCTCGCCCGGGTGGAAGTACGGGGGCAGCTCGCCCTCCAGGGCCGAGTCCGGGATCGGCAGGTAGAGCCGGTCGCGGAACTCCTTCAGCTCGGCCTTGGTGAGCTTCTTCATCTGGTGGGTGGCGTTGCGCGCCTCGAAGTCCTTGCCCAGCGTCCAGCCCTTGATGGTCTGGGCGAGGATCACCGTCGGCTGGCCGACGTGCTCACGGGCCGCCTTGAAGGCCGCGTAGACCTTGCGGTAGTCGTGGCCGCCGCGCGACAGCTTGCGGATGTCGTCGTCGGACAGGTGCTCGACCATCTTGCGCAGGCGCGGGTCGCCGCCGAAGAAGTGGTCGCGGATGTAGCCGCCGGTCTCGACCGAGTAGGTCTGGAACTGGCCGTCGGGCGTGGTGTTCATCTGGTTGACCAGCACGCCGTCGACGTCGGCCGCGAGCAGCGGGTCCCAGTCGCGGCCCCACACGACCTTGATCACGTTCCAGCCGGCGCCGCGGAAGTACGACTCCAGCTCCTGGATGATCTTGCCGTTGCCGCGTACCGGGCCGTCGAGCCGCTGCAGGTTGCAGTTGATGACGAACGTGAGGTTGTCCAGCTCCTCGCGGGCGGCCAGGCCGATCGCGCCGAGCGACTCGGGCTCGTCCATCTCGCCGTCGCCGAGGAAGGCCCACACGTGGCTGCGCGAGGTGTCCTTGAGCTCGCGGTTGAGCAGGTAGCGGTTGAACCGCGCCTGGTAGATCGCGCCGATCGGGCCGAGGCCCATGGAGACCGTCGGGAACTCCCAGAAGTCGGGCATGAGCCGCGGGTGCGGGTAGGAGGGCAGGCCGCGGAAGCCGTGCGACAGCTCCTGCCGGAACGCGTCGAGCTGGGCCTCGTTGAGGCGGCCCTCCAGGAAGGCGCGGGCGTAGATGCCCGGCGCGGCGTGGCCCTGGAAGAACACCTGGTCGCCCGACTCGCCGTGGTCCTTGCCACGGAAGAAGTGGTTGAAGCCCACCTCGTAGAGCGAGGCCGCCGAGGCGTAGGTGGCGATGTGGCCGCCCACGTTCGTACGGGCGTTGGCCCGCGACACCATGACCGCGGCGTTCCACCGGATGTAGGCGCGGATGCGCCGCTCGACGTGCTCGTCGCCCGGGAACCAGGGCTCGCGCTCCGGCGGGATCGTGTTGATGTAGTCGGTGCTGCGCAGGCCCGGCACGCCGACCTGGTGCTCGCGGGCCCGTTCCAGCATGCGGAGCATGAGGTAGCGGGCTCTGGTGCGGCCTTCGGTCTTGACGACATTGTCGAGGGACTCGAGCCACTCGTTGGTCTCACTGGGGTCGACATCAGGCAGCTGGCTGGGTAGGCCGTCGCTGATGATCGAGAATCGCTGGCGTCCGGAAGCCACTGGGTCTCGCCTTCCGAGAATGACTGAAGTCTGGTCTGGGTCGCCTTCCATCCTGGTCGCTAGTCGTAGAAAACGCATCTCTACTGACGGGTAACCAGAGCGTCCCTGCTGGCAGGGCCATGTTGGTGGCCTAGACCACCGATGGTAGGACGAATCGCCACCAAAGGTTACATCGGTGGAGCAATTTAACAAGACTAGAAAACGGACGAAATTTCCCCCCAATCCTAGGGGGCTGGCCCGGTGGGTCGGCCTCCGCCCTCAACCCTCCCCCGAACCGGGCGGTCCTCACCCGGAGGGGGCGGCCGCGCCGCGCCGCGCGAGTCTAGCCACCGTCTTCGTGGCGGGGGCGGGCGGGGCGGCGTCCGCCGGGAGGGCCGAGGCGCACACCTCTTCTCCTTGCTTCTGTACGCGCTTCGGGCCCGCCTCTCGGAGCCCCTCTCGGAGCCATCGCCGTCGCGGCGGACGGCGGTCTCGGGCGGGCCGCGGGGCGTGCGGCCTTGTCTCGGGTGTATCCCGTTGGAGAACGCGGAGGATGGCCTCCTGGGAACTCAGGGCGCGTCAGGCCGTCGCGAAGCCGGGCTCTGCATCCTGTCGGACCGCCCGAAGTCGGGCTCTGCATCCTGTCGGGCCGTCGCGAAGTCGGGCCCGCATCCTGACGGCTCGCCTGAAGCTGTGTGGCCGGGTCCCTGGATGCCTCTCTCCTTGTCTCTCTTGTCGAGCCGACCCTCTGTCGCGCATCCCGCCGCTGCCTCCGCGCGGGTGCACAAACGGCCCTCGGCCGGGCCGCTGCCGAAATGAGGCCATATCGGAACCATCAGGCGACAGAGCCGGACGCGACCCTGCCGTTCTGGCCTTGACCAGCCGTAACGCCGTGGTGGTCAGGTGATCCGACGACCACGGCCCGGCCGTGGCGGCCGAAACGCCGCGCCCGTGCCGCGTAACGTTGCGGTCATCATTTTCGGCCCCTATGAAGACCGGGCAAAAAATCGCCGTCTCCGGCATCCGCTCTTTTCTCGGGCCGTTCGTCGTACCAATGTGGAAGGTATGAATGCGACGGCAGGAGACCGGCTCCTGATGCACGGCAACACCGTCGGCGAAAGGGAGCGAAGCGGCGTCATCACCGAGGTCCACGGCACGGACGGCGAGCCTCCGTACATGGTGCGGTTCGACGACGGCCACACCGGGCTGGTCTTTCCCGGCCCTGATGCGGTCGTTGTGCCTCAGTAGGATTTCCCTGTGAGATCAGAAATCATCTCCGTGGCCACGGGTTCACGCGAGACCGTGCACGACATCACCGCTGAATGCGCTGAATTCGTGCGCGCGCAGGGAGAAGACGGCCTGTTGCACGTTTTCGTGCCGCACGCGACCGCGGGCGTGGCGCTGCTGGAGCTCGGCTCCGGCAGCGACGACGACCTGCTCGCCGCGCTGCGTGACCTGCTCCCGGCCGACGACCGCTGGCGTCATGCCCACGGTTCGCGCGGTCATGGCAGGTCACACGTCATGCCCGCGCTGATCCCGCCGTACGCCACGATCCCCGTGCTGGGCGGGAGAATGGCGTTGGGCACATGGCAGTCCGTCGCGCTGGTCGACCTCAATGTCGACAACACGCAACGCCAGGTTCGCCTGTCGTTTTTGTCAGATTGATTCTGGCCGACTACGGCCGTACCCGTGGCGACCGTTGACGACTGAGGGTCACAGCGTGTGGACTGTGCCGAAGCGATAAACCGCATAGAGCGGGGCCACTCAAGCAGGAGGGATAAACGTGAGCGCGACCGCGGGTCAGGCGCAGGGCGAGCGCGGCCTGGCCGAACGACTCGGCCTCAAGCCGGGTCAGGTGGTGCAGGAGATCGGTTGGGACGAGGACGTCGACGACGAGCTTCGCGACTCCATCGAGGACCTGACCGGCAACGAGCTGCTGGACGAGGAGAGTGACGACGTCGTCGACGTGGTGCTGCTGTGGTGGCGCGACGGCGACGGGGACCTCTTCGACGCCCTCAGCGACGCCATGCGAGCACTCGCCGAAGCCGGCCAGATCTGGCTGCTGACTCCCAAGGCCGGGCGCGATGGCCACGTGGAGCCGAGCGACATCGGGGAGGATGCCGCTACCGCGGGTCTCTCGCAGACCAGCAGCATCTCAGCCGCACCCGACTGGTCCGGGACCAGGCTCGTCGCCCCGAAGGGCCGACGTTAGGAAACTCCGAGGCCGGCCGATACGGCAGGATGGTGGGCTGTGAACGCACATCCTGCCGAGGTCGGCGCACTGGCTCCGGATTTCGAGCTGCAGGACCAGCACGGCGCCCCGGTGAGACTGTCCATGTTCCGGGGCGAGAAGGTCGTGCTGGTCTTCTATCCGCTTGCCTTCAGCGGGATCTGTGAGGGCGAGCTCACCGCGCTGCGCGACCAGCCTCTCGACGCGCGGGTGCTCGCCGTGTCGGTCGACTCCGTGTTCGCCTTGCGTGCCTGGTCCGATCGGGAAGGTTACGGATTCGCCCTACTCTCCGATTTCTGGCCACATGGACAGGTCGCCCAGGCGTACGGTGTGTTCGATGAGGCGAAGGGGCTCGCACGTCGGGGGACCTTCGTCATCGACGGCGAGGGCGTGATCCGGTGGTCGGTGATCAGTCCGATCTCCTCGGCACGTGACGTCGCCGACTACGTCAAGGCACTCGCCGACATTTCCTGACTTCGGAGGGAACGATGCCCTGCTACCGATGCGGGGCCCGGCAGACCGACCCGGTCCGTGGCGCCAGCCCGTGGCAGCGCGGGGTGCGCAACGAGTCCCAGGTGCTGATCTGCCCGGACTGTCAACGGCTGCACGACCTCGATCTCGACTCCTGCGCCACCTGCGGGTCCACCGCGCTCATCTGCCGGCTGGGGGAGATCGAGTGCCGCGGTTGCGGCGCCGTCCGGCAGGCCCGGGCGCCGAAGGGGTTCGAGGAGCAGGGGGCGTACGTGGGGTCGGGGGCTCCGCCCGGGCTGTCGGCGGAGGTCGAGGCGGCGCTCAACCGGGTGCTGGGCAGGGCCTGACCGCCTGGGTGATCTTGAGTTCGAGGCCCAGGCGTCGTGTGGTTGATCGCCAGTTCAGGGCCCTGGTGTCGCCGGCCTGGATCGCGGCGCGGCGCCCTCCTTCCAGCTGAGAGATTCTCAAGCGCCTTTTCAGACATTTGCTGACCTGCGCTATCGTCTCCTTTCGTGTCCGCTATGAGTTCGTTCGTCGTCGCGCTCGACGTCGGTGGCACGTCCATGAAGGGCGGCCTGGTCAGCGAGTCCGGTGAGGTGCTGCTGAGCGAGCGGCGCCACACTCCTCGCGAGGAGGGCCCTGAGGCGGTCGTGTCCGCCATTTCAGACTTCATCGGCCACCTGGCCTCCTCCGGCGACGGCGAACCGGCAGGCGTCGGCCTGGCCGTCCCGGGGCTGGTGTCCGAGAGCGCGGCCCTCTATGCGGCGAACCTGGGCTGGCGTGACGTCCCCGCCTCGAACTTCACCACCCTGGACATCCCCGTCATGCTGGGCCACGACGTCCGCACGGGCGGCCTGGCCGAGAGCATCCTCGGCGCAGGAAGAGGCGTCTCCGACTTCCTCTTCCTCCCCATCGGCACCGGAATCGCCGGAGCCTCGATCATCAACGGCGACCCGTACGGCGGCTCCTCCGGCTGGGCCGGCGAGATCGGCCACACCCCCGTCTTCCCCGACGGCGAACAGTGCGCGTGCGGCCAGTTCGGCTGCCTGGAGACGTACGCCTCGGCGGCCTCGGTCGGCCGCCGCTACAGCCAGCGCGCGGGCGTGGAGGGCGTACGCGCCGAGCAGGTGGTCGCCTCCGACGACCCCATCGCCATCGAGGTGTGGGACGAGGCCGTGGAGGCCCTGTCGCTCGCCCTGGCGACGTACACGCTGCTGCTGGACCCCTCGGTGATCGTCCTCGGCGGCGGTCTGGCCGAGGCCGGTCCCGCCCTCTTCGATCCCGTACGCACCCGCCTGGTCAAGCGCCTGGCCTTCCGCGACGCGCCCCCGCTCGTCCCGGCCGCGCTGGGCGTCGACGCCGGCATGCTGGGCGCCGCCCTGCTGGGCTGGCGAGCCGCCGGCCGCCCCGAACTGGGCCCCGGCTGGACGGTGAATGTGCGATCGGCCCCTCTGGTGTCGTAAGGTTAGTGCCGATCAGGGGGCGGTTAGCTCAGCGGTAGAGCACTCGCCTTACAAGCGAGGGGTCACTGGTTCGAACCCAGTACCGCCCACCTCGTAGAACAGCCCCGTTTCCCATCGCGGAAACGGGGCTTCGTGCCATTAGCGTGCGATCGGCCGGTGCGTGGACTCTTTGCGATCTTCGCGTGCCCTGGCTGTGGGCTGGCCCTCTCCGAGACGGTCGACCCGAAAAGCGGGGGCAGGTATGAGGCTTCCACCCCCGAGGCGGTGCCACGCCTGCACAGCGAGCTCTACGGGGCTGCTGTTCCGCGTCTACCTGGAGGTCCCGTCGGTGCTTAGAAAGAGTGCCAGACGGACTGGACGGCGATGGACAGCTCCAACGCCGTCCAGCTGAGGATCATCGCGACGATCGACAAGGTTCGATTGGTGGCTGTCCCGGCGCGAGCGTGGGACATGCCCAACCCCGACATGAAGATGGCGACTAACGACACCCAGATCCCGACGCGGGCCAACACCATGGTCACGTCGAGCAGGAGGGCGAGGATGCCGAGGCAAAGGCCGACGACGCCTATCCAGTTGTGCGTTGCCGGTGCTGGCATAGGCGGCTGCTGAGGGTACTGCCCGTACGGCTGTGACGGCTGGTGGAGATACGGCTGGCCGTCCTGGTCCTGCGGGCCGGGATACGCCATGCGGGGCTCCTGAGGGAGTAGGGGTGCGTGCGTAAGACGCGTCGACAGCGTGTGCGGTTTGCACCGTTACACGACAGGACCGTTCAAGTCCTGCAATCGCGTAATTTCAGGCTCCAGGGCGGAGGCGACTCCGACATGACACCGCACCGCGCATCCTGTCGGTTTATGTCAGGCGTGGCCCGGGTCGACCGTATCGACCCGTAGAGATTGAAACCCCGAGCCGGCCCGACTGTGTGCAGATTCGAGATCGCACGCTGGGGGTCTCGAACTCGGGGTCCGGGCCGCGATTCTCGCGGCTGTTTCCGAAGTCGTATCGCTTGTAGAACTCCACGATGTACGACTGGTAGGTTCGGCGGATTTCTGTGATCCCGACCGCTCGCGGCCGCCTTCGGGACGGGTTCCGCCCGGGCCAACATGGGCGCCCGTTGGTCAGCCGGCAATTCAGCGCGTCTGCGACGGTGTGGTTGGTTGTGTGATCGCAAGGCCGTCCTCGTGATCGCGTAGAACATCCGTGGCATCTGCGCACACTGGAAGGTGCCCTTCTGGCGGTTGGCCACTCTATCCGCGTGAAAGGGATACGCGTCGCCGTGAAAGGAAGGCGGCGAACAACGTGGCCCCACCCGCAGCGATCAGTACGGTCGCGGGAATCCTGACGAGGCTCCGCAGGTCTGTGCAGTTGTCCAAATGGTGCAGCCTGTCGGCCAAGGCGGAGGACGGATCGAGTTGCGCCCAGGTGACTCCGACAAATGCCGAGCCGCAGGATTCACCGCCTGACGTGACGGACATCAGGCCGGTGAGAATGCCCGAGCCGATTAACAGGAAGGCGACAAACGCCATCGCTCTGGGAGACATGCCAGTCCTTACGTGGATCCAACCGCAGTGGATCATTTCATGGCGAGGCTTGAGCCGGGAAGACGTCTGGCTCAGCCAGCGGGACGACAAACGTCAGGGGGCAGCCCCGTTTCCATTTGCGGCAACGGAGCTTCGTGCCGTCAACGGGGCATCAGCCGGTGCGGGAGCTCTTCCCGATCTCTGCGTCAACGGCGGCGGCGTGGTGCTCGACGGGGCTCAGGTGCCTGGCATGCTCTGTGGCGTGACAATTCGTACTGCGACGCGCCGGGATCTGTCCGCGATCATCGCGCTCCTGGCTGATGAGGACACCGTGGTCGATCCCCGGACCGTTGAGGTCGACGAGGCGTACGAGCGAGCCTTCAAGGCCGTCGACACCGACGAGCGCAACGAGATGATCGTCATGGACGGGGCAGACGGTACGGTCGTCGGCTGCCTCCAGCTGACGTACATCCCTGGCCTGGGACGACACGGGCAGGAGCGGGCGCTGATCGAGGCGGTCCGGGTGCGTGCCGATCGACGTGGGGCGGGGCTCGGGCGCGAACTGCTCACCTGGGCGATCGAGCGGGCACGCGCCCGCGGCTGCACCCTGGTCCAGCTCACCAGCAACAAGCGACGCACCGACGCCCATCGTTTCTACGACTCTCTCGGCTTCGTCCGCAGTCACGACGGGTTCAAGCTGTCGTTCTGAGGCGGGGCGCCGAGCGGGGTGGTCATGGCCCTCTGCGAGATGAGCCAACGATTTTGATCGTGCGTACTCCGGGTTTTCCGATCAGCTCGGCGAGTGCCGGTTTCGAGTGTCCGTAGACGACCAATCCATAGATCCTGCCTTCATGTGCCGCCTGACGTAAACGGCGGAGATCGAGCCCGAATGACTTCAGGTTCAGTGCGTCGGTCCACTGCAACTTGGCCGCCCAACGTCTGTACAGCTCGATCGGTGAAGTGTTCTCGCATTCGGTTTCATAGACCGCGCACGACCGCCAGTAGACCGGTTTGTCGGCGTCCCCGCGCGATCGGGAGAGGAACAGGAACACGGCGTCCGATCGGATTCCTCGCACGTCCAAGATGGTGGTCAGCTCGTTCTCGGTCATGGGGGCGGTCAGTTCCACGACGGCGGTGGAGAAGTCATTCCTGCCCAGGGCCGCAATCGCCTGGCGGGCCTTGCTTTTGGCCGGCTCGTCCACTCCCTCGCCGCCGTGGAACGAGCGCAGCAACGGGCTCATCATCGCCTCCGGCATGGCCGGAGCGGAGGTCGTGCCCAGCACGTCGGTCACTATCTCTTCGTGTGCTGGACGACCTCGCAGACTCGGATGCATCTCGAAAGTGCTGACCGTCACGCCCATCAACAGAGGGCCCACACCCACCTCGTGGCCTACGATGACGTCGTACTCCGGATGCGCCACCTGAAAGGCGCCGCCATAGACCTCGCGCATGCGTTCAGCGCGCCCGCCGAACAGGTGCACGACTTCGGCCAGACAGGCGAGCAGAACGAGTATGACGACGATGACGTACCCGGTTCTGCGTGAATTCCTGGTGCGGCTGTCTGCGGTCAAGGCGGTCTCCCGTGCGTGCCGATGCCGGTCGAACAGTGATGATCAAATCAGATCGCCGGTGAATAGGGGCGCCTGGCCGACACCGGTACGGCATCGTTTGTTCCGCCGTGCCGGCCGGTGTAGCAGTGCCGTACCAAGATCGCACTAAGATCGCGTCCCGTGTCTTCGGAACATTTATGGCGGTTTATCAGGATCGGATTAGTAAGTCTGATTCTTCTGGCGGCGGTCGCGGGGCTGGTGCTCGGCGACGCCTGGCTCTGGGTGGCCGCCGAGTGGTCGCCGCCGACGTTCGACGAGTTCTCCACGGGCGACGGGTCCGACGGCTCGGCCGGTCTGGCGCTGTTCGGGGCCGCCCTGGTGAAGGCGGCGCTCCTGTGGCTGATTCTGCGCACCCCGGAACGGGGGCCGCTGGACCGCGGGGAGAGGGCGCTGCGCCGGCTGTTGTACCTGGCGGTGGCCCACGCGCTCGTGCTGTGGTACCCGGTGGCGCTGCTCCCGGACGCGGTCGACGCGGCGTTCACGCTCGTTCTGTGGGCCGCGATCGACGTCCTCTACCTGCTCGTCATCCGGTGGCGGTCCCGCCTGTTGCGCGGGGCGGCCGGAGTGCTGTTCGCGGTCGAGCTGGCCGGGGCGGCCGACGACCTGCTCGACGACCTCGACCTCCCGGAGCTCGGACCGGGCGGCGTCATCCAGGCGGTCCTGATCGGGGGCGGAGTGCTGGCGACCCTCGTCACCGTCCTCGGGCAGTGGCGCGACGGCCGCTGGAGCCGCGGCACGCTGATCGCCGGGGTGGCGTCGGTGGGCGGTTACGCGCTGGCGATCCCGTTCAATCTCCTCGTCGGAGGACCCTTCGGTGGCGGTCTGGCGATGGTGATCGCGATGGACGCGACAGGGCTCGTCACCACCGTGTGGATCGCGGCCACCGCTCGTGAGCTGCCCGCCGAGGGCCGCCCGGCGGGGCTTCCGTCCGTCCGGCGGCGCGGGTTCCGCGTCGCGGTGGCGGCCGTGGCCGTGCTGTCGCCCGTCGTACTGATCAATCCGGAGCAGGACGCGCGCCTGACCTACACCGCCGGGTCGGCGGAATGCTACGACCGGCCCAGCTTCGGTGACGTGAAGCCCGCGGAACGTGACGCCGTGTTCCTGTGCCGGGCGCGGAGCACAGACGGCGCAACTCCGCCCATGTTCCCCGACACCACGTCGGACCAGGCGGTCCTCGCGTACCGGAGCTGGCCACGGCCCGGTCCTACGAAGACGGCGCCCTCGTCGGGGTGGCCGGCGGCACGGCGCTCATCGGGCACGTCGAGGACGTCGTCGATCTGTGCCTCACGGTGAAGGCCCTCCGCGCCGCGCCGCCACTGCGCACGGCCGGGTGGGACCAGGTCCACGAGGTGCCGGTCGTCAGCCGCGGCGGCCGGCTCGCGGTGCCCGAGATGGGCGACGGCGGTGACGTGGGCGCGGGCGCCCCGATGCCGAACCTGGCGATCGCCGGGAAGGGCCGCTACCGGCTCCGTGTCCACGTGCGGATCGGTGAGGCGGGGGAGGAGCACCTGGTCGTCGTGTTCCCGGGCGCGTCGAGGAAGAGGCTGAAGCTGAAGTCCTGATCCGAGGCCGGGCGAGCCGGGGCTGGTCAGCGGCAAGGAGCGGATGCGGCACGGGCCGGGCGGGAACGCTCTCCGATCGGCACGTCGATGTGCACTGACTGCGACTTCTCCGTAGCGGCGGCGAAGTATTGTGGTGGAGGTCCCCGGGGTAAGGGCTCTTAAGCCGAAGGGGCTGCGCAGTCCGTGAACGGAGAGCCACCTGCCATGCGAAATCGCACGTTGCGGATCCCCGCCACCGCGGCCGCCGTCCAGGAAGCCATTGACCAGGCGGCGGCGGGAGAGGTCGTCCTGCTGGAGCAGGACGGTCGCCTCGTGGCCGCGGTGGTGCCCTACGAGGTGGCCGCCGCCGGCGTCGACCTGCTCAACGAGGCCCAGGACGCCGCTGACCGGCTGTCGGGGCTCAGGCTGATCGCGGAGCTCGAAGCCGGCATGGAGACGATGCGGCTCAGCGACCTGCGCCGTGAGCTTGCCTCATGAAGGGCTACTACGAGATCCAGCTCTCGTCATCGGCGGTGCGGCAGATCCGTGCCGTGCACGCCGCGGAGCCGATGGCCGCCACGTTCGTCCTCGACGGCCTGGAGTATCTCTCCACCGACCTCGACTCGGGTCTGCTGCGCACGATCGACAAGGAAGCGGGGCTGCTCAAGGCGGAGATAGGCGACTTCGAGGCCCTGTGCTGGGTGCGGCACGAGGAGATGAGCCTGGTGATCCTGACCGTCTCACGGAGTCGTCACCCAGCGTGACGCCGCGCCCTCGTTCGCCCGGACGGCGAAGTCGCGGACGTCCCGCATCCGCCGCGTGCTGACCGGCTCGGCGTAGATGTAGGGGCACATGTCCGACCGCGTCATCTTCGATCGCTGGTAGAGCGAGAAGTCACACCAGGCGTAGTCGTGCCGGGTGAGCTGCTCGATCACCTCCTCCCTGATGTGTGCGCCGTACATGGAGTCGTGCATCTCGATCAGCAGCGCCGGCTGGTGGTGGGCGATCGTCTCCGCCGCGCCCGCCAGCGCCCTCCCCTCATGACCCTCGATGTCCATCTTGACCAGCCGGATCCTCTCCCGGGACCGGGAGGCCATGACGTCGATCGGCAGGCCGTCGGCCTCACCGAGGAACGCGCCGTACCCCTCCTCGCCGTGGTGGAGGGTGGAAGTGACGCAGTCGGCGGGGATGGTCGCCGGCTCGCCGGCGGCGAGCGTACGGGTGCAGGGGCCGGCGGTGACGTCGTAGGGGTCCCAGAGTCGCAGTCGTGCTCCGGAGTCGTGCGCGGCCACCGGGTGGACGTCGACATTGCCGATCTCGTTGAGCTGCAGATTGTGGTGCAGCGCGCGCAGTGCGACCGGGTTCGGCTCGACGGCGATGACCTTCGTGAAGGCCCTGGCCATCCGTAAGGCGTAGTGGCCGACGTGGGCGCCGACGTCGAGGAAGGCCGAGCCCGGCTCGGCGAAGGACTGCAGGAGGCGCCAGATGTCCTGCTCGTGCGGTCCCGGACCGACGCGGTCACCGCTGGCGGGCCGGAGGGCCCAGGTCAGTCCGTCGCGCTGCGAGAGGGAAGGCGTCGTCGACATCAGGACTCCCGGGGAGGTGTTCCGCGCTCACCCACGTGTGATCGTTCTCGCGTCGGAGGAGATCCAGCTTCGGTGCGGGTAGTAGCTCCTGAGTTCCCGCATGCGCGAGGAGTCCGTGAAGAAGACGAACTCCAGGTTGGCCCGCCGCAGCATGCTGTGTTTCGCCTCCTCGCCCAGCAGGCCCCCGACCAGCGGGACCGCGTTGACCGCCACTTCGGTGAGCGTCGACAGGCCGGTCATCGCGAACCGTTCGGCGACCTTCGCCAGTCCGGGCATCTTCCTGCGCAGGAAGATGCCGAGCTTCGTGGGTTTGACCGCCAGATGAGGACGCGTCGCCCGGATGTGGTCGCAGATGCGCTGCCAGTAGTCGGCGGCGCAGTCGGCCAGGGCCGCGGCCAGCACGTCGTCCGCGTCATGGGCGTTCGAGACTTCGAGGTAGGACTGGATCTCGAACAGCTCCCTGGCCTGTTGGCGCAGTTCGACGATCTCCTCGAAACGCAGCATGGCCAGCAGGTCGGGCGGCGGACCTTCGACCATCCGATAGGCCGTCTCGACGAGCTCCCGCACGTCGAACTGAGGATCCGGCCGGCTGGGCGCACGCTGCGCACCGGTGAGGACGGCCTCGGCGAGGCCGGTGGCGTCCCCGGAGTTCCAGTCCGAGCCCATGATCCTCGCGTTGAACGCGCGGGCGTGCGCGGTCTCGTCGAAGAGGCCGTGGATCTGGATCAGCTCGCTGCTCACCGGCAGTCCGGAGTCGTGGAGCAGCGCGAAGATGGGAGTGTGGGAGAACCGCGGCCTCGACAGGATGTCGTCGTACCGTCTTCTCAGTTCGATCGGCTGCGCCGACAGCAGGCCGGTCAGGACGGAGTCAGGCGAGTTGGCGGCCTCGCGGACCTGCCGCATGAAGTCGTCCTTGGCGGTGACATAGTCGTAGCGGACGACGACGGAACCGTCTCCGGCGAGAACGCCGTCGAGTTCCCTGATCATGCGGTCGCGGGCGGCCGAGACCGGCGAGACGACCCATCCCTTCCCGTCGGGGCTGTTCCGCTTCCAGCTGTCCAGGACGTCCGCCAGAGAGTCGCAGGGGTCGAGCCGGTCCTCCTGGTAGAGGTAGTTGTGGGCGCGGAGCCCGACCGCGACGACGCCTCCCGCGACGAGATCTCTGAGCAGGCGGTAGAAGTTGTTCTCCCGCAGGTCCGACCTGCTGAAGTCGCCCACGACCCGGGGGTTGTCCACGAGCTGCGTGTCATGCACGTAGACCCGCTCGTTGAAGAGCGCCCCGAACACCAGCAGGGCCCGGAGCTGCATGGTGGAGCTGATGCCGGCCCAGATCGGTTCCAAGGCGGCGAATTGGGACGTGGCGCGCAAGGCGTTGATGGAGCGGGAGTCATCGCGCTTCATCTCTTCGAGATACCACCCTTCGGTCGCCACCCCTAAGGGAAGCACAGCCGGGTACCGCAGGGAAGGTCATCATGGATAGTGGCTCGGCCGGGGGTTCCGCGTCGTACGATCCGCTTGGGTCGCTCGTGGTGTCTCCTCGGGGAAGGGGCCGGTTGTGTCGTCGCTCGAAGAGGCCGTGGAGTCCAGGGATCATCTCGTCGCCGTCTGGAGCGAGCTGGTACGGGACAGAGGCGGCCGGATCGGTACGGACGACGGCGTCGTGCACATGTGGGCCGACAGCCCCTTCGGCTTCTGGAACACCGTGACCCTGGCCGGTACGGGCATCCCCGCGGACGCGCTCGGCGAGCGGCTCGCGCGGGCGGCGTCCTTCATGAGGGGCAGGTCCGAAAGCGGATATCTGTGGGTCTTCGAGGATCTGCTGAGCCCCCAGGCGCGCCAGAGCCTGTTCCGGCGCGCGGCCGAGGCCGGGCTGGAGCCGGCGTTCTCGGGCCGGGGCATGGCGGGCGACCTGGCCGTGCCCGAGCCGGATCATCCGGACCTGGAGTTCCGGCGGGTGGAGAACGAGGAGCACCTCGCCGCGTACGGCGACATCAACGCACGCGCCTACGGCATGCCGCCCGAGGCGGGCAGGCTCGCCCTGGCCGGCTCGCAACTGTGGCGCGGCGACGTGCACGCCTACCTCGGATACCGCGACGGACGGCCGGTGACCTGCGCCGCCACCGTCGCCGGGCCGCATTCCATCTTCCTGGCGCTGGTCGCCACCCTGCCGGAGGAGATGCGCAAGGGGTACGGCGAGGCCGTCACCCGCAAGGCGATCCACGAAGGCGGCAGGCGGAGCGGGCACCGGCGGCTGGTGCTGCACGCCACGCCGGCCGGGCAGCCGGTCTACGAACGCATCGGCTGCCGTGCCAACACCGCGATCCACTTCCTCCGACTCGCCGGTCATGCCTACATCGGATGATCACGGGTAGCGCTGTGCGACCACCCCGGCTACAGAAGTGGAACACGGCATGATCACTCTCATTCTGCTCATCCTCGCCCTGGCCTGCTTCGTCCTGTCCGCCTTCAACATCGGCGGCGCGCGCGTCAACCTGCTCGCACTCGGTCTGGCGCTCTGGGTGCTCAGCGAGATCATCCCCAAGCTCGGCCAGCTCTGACCCCCGGCGCCTGAGACCACCCCCTACGGGCAGGAACACGCACATGGACGCCCTCACCATCGTCGCTCTGCTGGCACTCCTCGCCGGAATCCTGGTCGCCCTCACCCAGAGGGTGTGGCCCGTCGCGCTGTTGTGCGGGGGACTGTTCATGTCCGTGCTGGCGGACGCCGGTCTCATCGTCACGTAGGCGAAGGAGACCGGCCGCCCGGCCCGTGCGGGTTCAGCAGTAGGTGATGCCCGTGACGGTGAACGGGATGTTGTGGTACGGCGTGTACTCCGACCGCTGGCCGGGGGAGACGCAGGGGCCGACCTCCGGCCACGAGCCCACCGTGGGATCCGGATGGGTGACGCGGATGACTACGGCGTAGTTGCCGGAACCGCCGCCGCAGTACGCCCAGGCGGTCTTGCCGTCCCGGCCGGTGGTGCAGCCGGTGGGGGAGGCGTGCGCGGGGGAGGCGGCGCCGAAGAGGGCGACGCTGGTGAGGACGGTCGCGAGGGGGAGGGTCAAGTGCTTTCTCGCGCGCATGTGCTGACCTCCAGTGGGTCGTCAGGCAGTGCACTCTTAGGAAAGCTTCTTAAGAGAAAGTAGCCGCACCGTCGCCGCCGTCAAGCCCCTGTCCGGTCGCCGGGACGCCGCCGTCAGCGGGGACGCGGGCCCTTCTTCTTGCGGCTCGTCGGCGCGGCGCGGCGACCGGCGCGGTTCTGGGCGGCGGGCTTGGGAGGCTGGCGTCGTGCCTGCTTCTCCTGAGGGGCGGCGGGAGCGCGGCCGCGGGAGCTGTTGACCGTGCGGCCGCGCACGATGCCGATGAAGTCCTCCACCAGGTCGGTGGTCGCGTCGGTGGGCCAGGCCAGGGCGACCTGGGACTGGGGCGCGTCCGTGACCGGGCGGTAGGTGAGGTCTTTGCGGTGGTGGAGGCGGGCCAGCGACTGGGGGACCAGGAGCAGGCCGGTGCCGGCGGCCACCATCTCGACCGCCTCGGCCGTGGTGGCGGGACGGGTGAAGGCCGGTTGCCCGGGCCGCGACGCCCACTCGATGGCGTCGTCGAGGGGATGGAAGATCTCCTCGTCGGCCAGGTCGGCGAGGGTCACCTCGTCGGCGGCGGCCACGGCGTGGTCCTTCGGCACCATGACCACCGTGGTCTCGACGTAGAGGGGGATCGCGCTCAGGCCCTCGCGGTCGATCGGGAGCCGGACGAACGCGGCGTCGGCCCCGCCGCCCCGCAGGAGGGCCAGCGCCTCGGGGGTGGGGGCCGTGACCAGCGTGAGCGGCACGTCGGGCAGCCTCTCGGCCCAGACGCCGGCCCACTTGGCGGGGGTCACGCCGGGCGCGTACGCCAGCCGGAAGTCTTCGCCGCTCTCGTCAGTCACGTCCTCAGGGTATCGATGTCGGGGACGCTGTCCCGACTGGCTAGGCTTGGGGGCATGACCTCGTCCAAACCGAAGAGCATCCAGACGATGAAGCCCGAGACGGCGGCCAAGAAGCTGGGTGTCCTCCTCTCGGCCACGCCCGCGGAGTTCCAGGCGGGCGTCGTCTCCAGGGACGAGCTGAACGAGCTGCAGGCCAAGCCGCCCGCGTGGCTCGCCGACCTGCGTCGTAACGGGCCGCACCCCAAGCAGGTCGTGGCCGCCAAGCTGGGCGTCTCCATCTCGGGGCTGCTGCGGGCCGGGATCACCGAGCCGCTCACGACCGCCGAGATCGACGCGCTGAAGGCGGAGAACCCCGACTGGCTGGAGCGCGAGCGCACCGTCCAGGCGGAGGCCCGCAAGGAAGCCCTCCGGCTCAAGCAGCGCTAGTCGCCGCGTTCCGGACATGACGGCGCGGCCCGCCGGTGGGCAGGCCGCGCGTCACCGCCCGGTCAGGCGCGTGCCAGGTCGGGGATGCTGGACAGGCCGTGGGCGAGGTCGTCGTCCGTCGGCTCGTCGTCGGGCAGCAGCCCGGCCTGGAACATCTCGTACGCGGCCAGGTCGAAGTGGCCGTGCCCGGACAGCGCGATGAGGATCGCCTTCGACTGGCCCTGCTCACGGCAGCGCAGCGCCTCGTCGATGGCGGCCCGCACCGCGTGCGCCGACTCGGGGGCGGGCACGATGCCCTCCTCGCGGGCGAACAGCACGCCGGCCTCGAAGCAGGCGGTCTGCCGTACCGCGACGGCCTCCATCAGCCCGTTCTCGACGGCCCGGCTGATCAGCGGCGAGATGTCGTGGGCGCGCAGCCCGCCGGCGTGCACGGGCGGCGGCACGAACTTGTGGCCCAGCGTGTGCATCCGCGACAGCGGGGTGAGCCGGGCCGCGTCGGAGTGGTCGTAGGCGATGCGGCCACGGGTCAGCGTGGGGCAGGCGACCGGTTCGGCGGCGACGAGCCGGATCTCGCGCCCGCGGCGCAGCTTGTCGCGCAGGAACGGGAAGCACATCCCGGCCAGGGTGCTGCCGCCGCCGCAGGGGCCGACCACGATGTCCGGGTAGTCCTCGGCGAGCTCCATCTGGAGCATCGCCTCCTGGCCGATGACGGTCTGGTGGGCGCAGACGTGGTTGAGCGAGCTGCCGCGGGTGTAGCCCAGGTCGGGGTTGGCGTAGGCGACCTCCAGGGCCTCGGACTTGGCGATGCCGAGGCTGCCGGGGTGGTCGGGGTCCTCGGCCAGCACGGCCCGTCCGGCCGCGGTCAGCGGGCTGGGGCTGGAGTTGCAGATCGCGCCGTACGCCTCCATGAGAGCCCGGCGGTACGGCTTCTGCCGGTAGCTGACGCCCACCATGAACACCTGCGCGCTCAGCCCGAACATGGCCGCGGCCGAGGCGATCGAGCTGCCCCACTGGCCCGCGCCGGTCTCGGTGACCAGGCCCGTCTTGCCGATCTGCTTGTTGTAGTACGCCTGCGGCACCGCCGAGTTGGGCTTGAGGCTGCCGACCGGCGAGACGCCCTCGTACTTGTAGTAGATGCGGGCGGGGGTGTCCAGGGCGCGTTCGAGGCGGCGCGCCCGGTAGAGCGGGGTGGGCCGCCACTGGCGGTAGATGTCGCGGACCGGGCCGGGGATCTCGAACTCCGGCTCGGTGCTGAGCTCCTGGTCCACCAGGGGCTCGGCGATCGTCCTGCACAGCTCGGCCCGGGTGATCGCCGCGCCGGTGGCCGGGTCGAGGATCGGGGCCGGCTCGCCGAAGTCCGCGGCGATGTTCAGCCACGTGTACGGGATGTCGTCCTCGTTCAGGGTGTATTTGACGCTGTCGTTCAACGGATACCTCTCATAAGGACTTCGTCGATGGATGTCAGACGCCCGCTTCCGCGGTCAGCGAGCCCTTCACGGTCTGGTCCCCGCCGCCCAGCAGCGCGGGGTGGGACGTCCTGAAGCCCTCCAGGACCAGCTCGTAGGGGAAGTCGTCGAACTCGCCGTGCCAGTGCAGGAACTCCATGTGCCGCCGGCCTGCCTCGTCGTGCGGGTGGTAGACGCTGTCGGCGGTGCCGTCGAACTCCAGGGGCTTCAGGCGGTACAGCCGGCACAACATCTTGTTGAACACGGGGGTGGCCTTCACCCAGCGGCCTTCGAGCTGGACGGAGACCAGGCCGTGGAAGCGGAACACGTCGCCGCCGACGAGCTCCTTGAGCCGTCCGGAGGCCAGGTGGTTGCGCACGTCGGCGAACACCAGCCGGGACGGGATGCCGAGCGCACGGGCGGCGGCGGCGTACACCACCGACTTGTGCAGGCAGAAGCCGCTGCCCCGGGCGATGATCGTGCTGGCCCGCAGGCCGTCGCGGGACATGTCGATGTCGTAGACGTCGTACAGGATGGTGTCGCGCACCTTGTAGTAGAGGCGTACGGCCTGCTCGGTGGGCGTGGTGGCGCCCTCGACGGCCCGTTCGGCGAACTCGCGCACCACGGGGTGGCCGGCGTCCAGGAACTTCGTGGCGGCCAGGTCAGCGCTCATGTGTGTGACTCCTTGAGGCCGAGCATCCGGGCGATGCGGATCCGTTGCATCTCCGAGGTGCCGGAGTAGATGGTGCCGCCGACCGCGTCCCGGAGCTCCTTCTCCAGCCCGGTCCCGGTCAGGTAGCCGCTGCCGCCGAAGATCTGGATCGCGGCCAGCGCCGACCTGACGTTCGCCTCGCTGGTGACCACCTTGGCGATCGCGATGTCGGTGGCGACGTCCCGGCCGGCGGCGAAGCCGCGCGCGGCGTCGTACAACCAGCGCCGGGCGGTCTCCACGCCGATCTTCATGTCCACGATCTGGCCGGCGACCATCTGGAACGAGCCGATCGGCCGGCCGAACTGGCGGCGCCGGGAGGCGTGCTCGACGCAGCGGTCCAGCCGGTGCCGCATCGCGCCGGCCTGGACGATGAAGGAGCACAGGATCTCCCACCGCATCACGTGCTCCAGCACGGTGAAGCCCATGCCGGGCCGGCCCACCACGTTGGCGGCCGGGACCCGGCAGTCGCGCAGCGTCAGCTCGCCGAGCGGGGACGTGCGCAACCCCATCTTGGGCACGTCCGGGCCGGTCAGCAGGCCCGGGGTGTCCCGTTCGACCAGGAAGGCGGTCAGGCCGAACGGGCCCAGGTCGCGGTCGGTCACCGCGTAGACCACGATCAGGTCGGCGACCGGGCCGTTGGTCACGAACACCTTGTCGCCGTCGAGGATCCAGTCGTCGCCGTCCGGTTTGGCGGTCATGCCCATGCCCAGCACGTCGGAGCCGCCCCCGGGGTCGGTGATCGCGTGCGCGGTGATCGTCGTGCCGTCGCAGATGCCCGGCAGGTGGCGGGCCTTCAGCTCGGGGCTGCCGAAGCGTTGCAGCGGGATCCCGGCGCTCACGATCTGCGTGCAGAGCGAGAAGCACAGCCCGCCGTCCCGGCAGCCCTCGCCGAGGCCCTCCAGGACGTACATGGTGCTGAGCAGGTCCAGGCCGCGGCCGCCCCATTCCGGCGAGAACGGCAGGCGCAGCAGCCCGGAGGCGCGCACCTGCTCCCACTTGTGCGCCGGCAGGCCGGCGGTCCGGTCGGCGTCGCGGTCGGCGTCCAGGTGGCCTTCGCCCAGCACCTCGTACCAGTCCGCGAACTCGGCCCTGAGCTCGCGGTGTGTGTCGCTCCACTCGTCCATGGGTGACCAGATCCGTCAGTAGTGGGAGAACTCAGCCTCAGCGAGCTGGTGGCGCTCGTCGCCCTGCAGCGCGGGGGAGAAGACGCAGATCAGCCGCAGGTCCTCGCCGGGGTCGGCGATCAGGTGGTGCGGGTCGTTCTGGTCGAGCGCGTACATGGTGCCCGGCTCCAGGACGTGCTGGCGGCCGTCGGCGTCGATCACGGCGCCCCGGCCGCTGATGCAGTAGCACGCCTCCAGGTGCTTGCGGTACTGGAGGGGGGAGCTGGTGCCGGCCCAGACGATCGTGTCGGTGAGGGAGTAGCCCATGCCGTCGCGCTCGACCAGGAAGCGGTGGCTCAGGCCGTTCCCCCACTCGACCGGCGTCACGTCAGAAATCTTGCGGATGATCATTGCAGTGTCCGTTCTGCTGGTGCTGATAATGCTTTTCCGACGAATTCGTCAATGGCGGCCACGGTCCGGAAGTTCTCCGGGGCGATGTCCAGCTCGTCGACCGGGACGTCGAACTCGTCCTTGATCCAGCCGATGAGCTTCAACAGGCCCAGACTGCTGATGACCCCGTTGCGGAAAAGGTCGTAGTCGGCCTCGAGTTCGTCGGGCGGAGTATCGGGGAGATACTCGGTCACCACGAATTCTTTAATCCGGTGTGCGATGTCCACGAAAGGCAGCATCACACGCGCGCGCACGCGGCCGCATCTCCGAGAATGCGCGTGCCCGCAATAGGCTTTTGCGTGTCAGCCGATGCGCTTTCGGTCCACCTTTCCGGTCGAGGTGCGCGGGAACGGCTGCTCGACCAGCCTGATGGCGGACGGGATCGCGGCCCGCGGCAGCCGCATCGCGCAGTGCGTCCGCAGGCGCAGCCCCGACAGCCGCCCCGGCCCCGTCCCGCGGACGAACGCGGTGAGCCGGGTCTCGGCGCCGTCCACGGCCGGGACGACGGCGGCCTCCAGGACGTCGTCGTGCTCCAGCAGCACCCGCTCGATCTGCTCCAGGTTCACCCGGATGCCGCGTACCTTGAGCTGGAAGTCGTCCCGGCCGACGAGGAACAGCCGGCCGGCGGCGTCCCGGCGGACCAGGTCGCCGGTGCGGAAGAAGCGGCGGCCGTCCGGCCCGGTCACGAACCTGCCGGTCGCCGCGGCCGGGTCCGGGGTCACGTACCCCTCGGTCTGGAAGGGCGTCCAGACCAGGAGCTCGGTGCCGCCGTCGTCCGGCGGGACGGGGGCCAGGTCGGGGCCGAAGGCCACGACGACGCCGGGCAGCGGGCGGCCGATCGGCAGGGGGGCGGGCCCGGCCGCCTCGGCGGCGTCGAACTCGTGCCAGAAGCTGTCGTTGGTCTCGGTGCAGCCGTAGACGTTGTGCAGCCGGGCGCGCGGGAACCGGCGCGGCAGGCCGGCGCGCAGCGGGACCGGCGCGTGGTCGCCGGTGACGATGACGTGCCGCACGCCGGGGAAGACGCCCTCCTCCAGCAGCTGGTACAGCATGGGCACGCCCTGGACGACGGTGACCCCGCAGGCGGCGAAGAAGTCGCAGACGTAGCGCGGGTTGGCGGCCAGCGCGGGGTCGACCAGGGCGACGCAGCCGCCGTGCCGCAGCGTGGCCCACACGTCCAGCAGGCACAGGTCGAAGTTGAGCGGCGCGTAGTTGAACACCACCTCGCCGGGGCCGAGGCCGAACGCGTCGCCGGCCCAGCCGGTGAACCGCGCCACCGCGCCCGCCGACAGCGGGACGATCTTCGGGGTGCCGGTCGAGCCGGACGTGGTCAGCATGAACGCGGTGTCCTGCTCGGTGACGGCCACGGGGTGGGGAACCGCGGGCCCGCCGCTGGGCTTGTTGTCGCGCCCGCCGATCACGGCGGTAACCACGTCGGGGTGTTCGGCGGCGTCCTCGGGGGTGGCGGCCAGCACCTCGACGCAGCCCGCCCGCGCGCACAGCTCGCCGAGCGCGACCGCGCCGAGGTCGATCGGCGGCAGCAGCAGCGGACGCCCGGCCGCCAGGCAGCCGAGCACCAGCGCGACCGCCTGCGGCGACTTACGGGCGAGCACCGCGACCGGGCCCGGCGCAAAAGCGTCGAGTTCTTTCTGGGCCCGTCCTGCCATGGCGGCCAGTTCGGCGTAGCTGACTTTTTCCGTCCTGGTTCGCAAGGCTGGTGCGGACGGTTCTCTCTCGGCGTGCGCGATGAAATCGCGGAGCAGTTCTGTGGTCATCGGAAGGTCACCCATCGATTTCTTGGTTGCCGGATACCAATGATTTTGTTCGATGTGCGACCGCGAAATCGGAGATGCGGGCTTCAGCTAATTGCCCGCGTCCGGCAGCTTCCTGCAACGCCTCGACCACGAGAACGGGTCAGGACCGTACTTCCAGTTCTTCGGCCCGCTCCGGCGGGCCGGCCGCCGGGGCGGGCCGCTCCTCCTCGGCGCGGGTGGCCAGCACGCAGCCGCCCAGGATCAGCGCGAACGAGACGACGATCAGGGCGGTCAGCGGCTCGTCCAGGATCAGCACCCCGGCGACGATCGCCACCGCCGGGTTCATGTACGTCGACACCAGCGCCCGCGACGGCCCGGCCTCCTTGATGAGCTCCACGAACACCACGAACGCCAGCCCGGTGCAGACGACGCCGAGGCCGCCCAGCGCCGCCAGCACCTGCCAGCTCGGCATGGCGGACGGCCAGGTCCAGATCGCGGCGGGCGTGTAGACCAGCGCGGCCAGGGTGAGGCAGGCGGCCGTCAGCGGGATGGTGGGCAGGTCCCGCAGGTGCCGGTCGGCGACGAGCGGGGCGATCGAGTAGCAGAGCGCGGTCAGCAGCACCTCGCCCATCGCCCAGGCGTCCCCGCCGCCCAGGTGCGGCCCGGCCAGCACGGCGACGCCGGCCAGCCCGATCACCAGCCCGATCCAGCGGGCCCTGCCGAGCCGTTCGCTGCCGCCGCTCAGGCGGGCCAGCGCCACGCCGAGGATGGGCGCCGCGGCGATCAGCAGGCCGCTGGTCGAGCTGGTCAGCCGCCGTTCGGCGTCCGACAGCAGCCACCAGGGCGCCAGGATCTCCAGGCAGGCGAACGCGAAGACCGGCCGCCAGTACCGACGGACCATCGCCAGCTGCCCGCCGCGGATCGCCAGCGGCAGCAGCAGCGCGGCGCCGATCGCGGTGCGCGCGAAGACCAGCACGGGCACCGGCACGCCGCCGACCGCGACCTTGATGAGGAGGTAGGGGATGCCCCAGATCACGGACATCAGGGCGAACAGCACCCAGCCACGGCGGCTCACATGCGTCTCCTTGGGGTCGAGATGGACGGCCTGCTCATGAAATGTCTGCTCATGGACGGTCTGCTCAGGCGGAGGGCGGGGGAGCAGCCGGAGGGGCGGGAGCGGCGCCGGGGATGCGGGCCGGCGGCCTGCGGAAGACCGACGGCGAATCCATGAAAATCCTCCAGCCTATTCGCTGCCGCGCGACAATTCCCGCACGAAAGCAATTCTTCCCGAGAATCGCACGGCGCCCGTGTCGCGGCTTCTTTCAACGTGCTCTTTCAGTGGACAATCAGCTCGACGCCAAGGGATGCTGGACGCGCGACCGGAGTGCCGCCGATCGGTGTCCTCGCAGGTCAGCCGCGAAATCACCGGCCCTCGCCGGACGGCATCGGGCCGTTGGTCCCGCCGCGCCAAGCCGTGCACTGTCACCCTGAAACGGAGGGAAACCACCATGACCGATAAATCCCCCAATCCCGCGCTCCGGCAGCTCGACGTCCTCATCGGCACCTGGCGGGTCAGCAACGTCGAGGACGGCAAGGCGACCGACGCCGGCACCGTGCGCTTCGAATGGCTGGAGGGCGGCAACTTCCTGGTCCAGCACGTCGACCTGGCCGACACCAAGGCCGTGGAGTACATCGGCTACGACGAGGAGAGCAAGACCCTCAAGTCGCACCTGTTCGGCCAGTCCGCCGAGATCCTCAAGTACACCTGGGAGGTCAGCGGCGACACGCTGACCATCTGGTACGGCGACCAGGGCTCGCCCGCCCGCTTCGTCGGCAAGTTCAGCGAGGACGGCGACACCAACTCCGGCGCCTGGGAGTGGCCCGGCGGCGGCTACCAGTCCACGATGACCCGGGTCTAGCCCCGCTCGGCGCTCCGGCCCGGCGGCGAGGTCGCCGGGCTGCGGCCGGGCGTGATTTGGCAGATCCTTGTCAAGGATGACCGAAAAATCCGTAAGATACGGGCCCTAATGGTACGGATGTGACTTGGGGGCCCTGACGTGACGCTGCTGTCCCGGCGAAATCTTCTCAAAACCGGCGCCATCGCGGTTCCGGCCGCGATCCTCGCACCCGCGACGGCGGCCCGGGCCGCGCGGCCGGAGCTGCCCGGGGTCGAGATGTCGGGCGTCGCGCCCGCCTCGCTGGCCGGTTTCGACAACCTGGTGAAGAAGTTCGTGCTGGACCGGAAGATCACCGCCGCGCAGCTCGCCATCATGAAGAGCGGCAAGATCGTGCTGGCCAGGGGCTACCGCTACAACGACTTCTCCAGGGCGCTGCCCGCGGTCTCGCCGACGTCGTTGTTCCGGATCGCCAGCCTGAGCAAGAACATCACCTCCGCCGCGATCATGCGGCTGGTGCAGGACGGCAAGCTCAGCCTGTCGGCCAAGGTCACCCAGCTCCTCGGGCTCACCCCCCTCGACGAGCGCATGGGCCAGGTCACCGTGCTGCGCCTCATGCAGCACCTCGGCGGCTGGGACCGCGGCGTCTCCAAGGACCAGCTCTGGCTGGACCACACCATCTCCGCCGCGCTGGACGTGCCGCTGCCGATCAGCCACGCCGACATCGTCAAGTACGCCACCGCCCGGCGGCTCGACTTCGACCCCGGCAGCAAGATGGTCTACAGCAACTACGGCTACCTGCTGCTGGGCCGGGTGATCGAGAAGGTCTCCGGCATGTCGTACGAGTCGTACGTCACGACCAAGCTGCTCCAGCCGCTCGGCATCACCCGCATGCGGCTCGGCGGCAGCCTGCGGAGCGAGGCGGCGCCCGGCGAGGTCGCCTACGAGTCGCGGTACACCAACAAGTCGGTGGTGGACGCCTCCGGCACCGTCGTCCCCTACCAGTACGGCGGCTTCAACATGCCCAACCAGGACGCCAACGGCGGCTGGCTCGCCTCCGCCGTCGACCTGGTCCGCTGGACCCTCGCCTTCGACAAGCCCGGCACGGTGCTGAGCTCGGCCTCGATCGCCAAGCTGGTCGCCAAGCCGGAGATCGGCGTCAACCAGTACGGATCCTGGTACGGCGGCGGCTGGTGGGTGCGCCAGGTCACCGGCCACCTCAACACCTGGCACGACGGCTCGATGCCCGGCACGTACTCCTACCTGGCCCGGCTGCAGAACGGCTTCAGCTACGCGGTCGTGTTCAACCGCAGGGAGGAGACCGGGTCGCTCGACTTCGACACGCTCGACGACGACATGAACAAGGTCACCGTCTCCTCCTGGCCCACGACGGACCTGACGTCCCGCTACTTCTGAGGGCGCCGCGAGCTGTCATTTCACCGACTGGAGCTCCTTGAGGTAGTCCTTCAGCGGCTTGAGACCCACCTCCGCGCGCCGTTCGTCGACCCGCGCCCCGTCCTCGATGGGGGTGCGGGGCCGCCATTCGCCCTCTGGGGTGGTCTCCCACTGCGTCCCGTACACCTGGGGCTTCTTCTCCGCCACGCGCACCCGGTCCACCAGGTAGGCCAGGTCGGACGGGTCGGCGTCGCCGTCGTCCACCGCCCGCCGCATCATCTCCAGGCCCCGGCGCTGGAAGGCCAGGTCGCGGTCGGCGTGCTGGACGAGGGCCCAGGCCGCCTGCGCGCCGTCCTTTCCGACCAGCTCGTACCCCGGCCAGCCGTAGGCGTCGAGGATCTGCCGCATGCGCTCGGTGTTGGCCTTCTCGGTCCGGTCCCAGTCCTCCTGGCTGGCCTCCAGGGTGCGCTGCTCCTGGTCCGTCTTGAGCATCTTCAACAGTTCGGCCCGCAGCGCGGGGTTCCTGGGGGCGTCGTCACCGCACGCCGTGACCATGAGGAACGCCGCGAACAGCCACAGGGACAAGACCCGCATGCCCTCGATCATCCCTCCGTCCGTCCCGAGACGCGAGGGATGACCGCTACATCCGGGTACGCGCATTCCCGGTACGCGCGTACGCCTGAAGCGCGTCCTACATCCGGGTACGCGCGTACGCCTGAAGCGCGTCGCGGACGAACCTCGCCCCGGTGGCGTCGCCGTACATGGCGGCGAAGCGGGGGTCGTCGACGTACATGTCGCCGAGGCAGCTCACCATCTCGATCGAGCGCTCCCGGTCGCCCTCGGCCGTGGGCGTGCCCGGGATCTGGCTCAGCCACCGCACGTGCCGGGCGGCCAGCGACTGGGCGCGGTCGGAGGTCGGCGACACCCCGGCCTGCACCGCGGCGACCCACGCGGCGACCAGGTCCTCGGCCGCCCGCTTCCAGGCCCGCTGCTGGTCGAGCGTCTTGCCGTGCCACCAGTCGTTGCTCACCTGGAACGCGCGCTCGCCCCAGCGTGCGATCACGTCGTCCTTGTAGTGGTCGTTGAAGCCGGCCAGCATGACGTCCATCCGCGGTTCCGCCCCCGCCAGCAGGGCGTCCAGCGTGTGACGGACCGACCTGATCTGCCGGTCGATGCGGTCGCGCTCGTCCTCCAGCGCGGCGATGTGGGCCCGCAGCCCGTCGCACGCGTCCACCTCGTCGGCCAGGACCTCGGCGATGGCCGGCAGGCCCATGCCGAGCCGGCGCAGCAGCAGGATCCGCTGCAGACGCAGGACCGCGGCGGAGTCGTAATGGCGGTGGCCGTTCGCGCCCACCCGGGAAGGCATCAGGAGCCCGACGCTGTCGTAGTGCCGCAGGGTGCGGCTGCTGACGCCGGCCCTGGCCGCCAGCTCCTGGATCGTCCACTCCATCGTCCCAGTGTCACCCGCGGCGGAGCGTGGTCGCGATGATCTCCGCGCTGTCGGCGTGCAGGGCCTGCGCCGCCGTCCGGCCGGTCGCCGCCAGGTAGGCGTCGACCAGCCGGTTGCCCGCGGCGTACCCGGCGCCCATCGGCAGGCCCACCGGGGTGACACCGAGGTGCTCGGCCCCGGGGTCGCCGTGCACCCAGGCGGTGAAGTTCTCCATGCCCGTCACGTCGAGGCCGGTGAGCACCTTGTCGAAGACCGCGTCGTCGTGCAGGTGGGGCACGCCGATGCGGGCGTAGCCGAGCTCGTCGCCGTAGAGCTGGCGGGCGAAGGCGTCGGCCAGGCCCTCGCCGACGATGTGCTCGCCGACCGTGACGGTCATCGGGTCCCACACCACTCCGCCCGGGCTCCATCGCAGGTTGTGGTGGAGCTCGTGCACGGCGGTGGCCTCCAGCCGCTCCACGTTCTCGGGGAAGGGCCACAACGTGATGGCGATGTTGCCCGAGATACCGCCGAACCCGGTCAGCCCCTTGCAGGGCCCCATGAAATGCTCGTCAGCCGGGTCGCCGAGCACGAACAGCACGGTGATGTCCGGCACCGCCAGCCCCGGCGTCGCCTCCAGCAGCACGGCGAGAGCGTCGTCGAGCGCGCGCCGCATGCGCTCCCAGGCTCCGGCCGCCTCCAGGGTGTCCAGCGCGTCGAGGCAACGCTCCTCGTCACGGTCGATGGGGAACCCGGAGGTCTGGAGATGCACGGACACCAGATCGACCTCGCCCGGGTAGTAGCGGTACATCCCGGCGTTGGGCTCCAGCATCGAACGCAGCAGGCCGGCGCGGTCCGCCATCGGGGCCAGCAGGATCCGCCGCATGGCGGAGCAGGTGTCAAGAACGGTGATCGACATGGCCCCGATGCTAGAAGTTGACGCAACGTCAACGTCAAACCAGATGTAACCGCGGCTCATCGGTGTTCCATCTTCTCGACGGAACACGTGTGCGGTGTCTTCTCCTCGTTCTCCTGATTCGAGACGTTCCGCTGCCCTCGCGTTGTGCAGTTCGCCCAGAATTTGGACACCCCACATAGGGGCTTTGAGGATACGACGGGATTTTGGCGCCTTGGTGTCTCCGTTCACTCGTTCAGCGCGGAAAACCACAATTGTTCCTGCTTTTATGTCTACCTCCGTCCATCTAAGAGCGCGAGCTTCTTCCGTGCGTATCCCGCAGAGCAGGCACAGGATTACGTAAGCCTTGATCGGGCTTGTGGGTGCGGCCTGAGACATCGACGAGGCTGGCGACGTTCCGCTGAACCTTGTCTCCTTTCTGGGCGTGACGGATCGCCCATCTAGCGATCTGACGGGTCAGACGTAGCGTTCGGGGCGAGAGCTCTTCTGCTCTTCCGTGAGTCGCGACGGGAACCACCTGCACGGTCAGTACCTGGCGGCTTTCTACTCCCGCTACCACGTCGGGAATGAGAACCAGTTCTGGGTCAGAATCGCCAACTGACACCGGCCGGGGGCGCGGAGGCGAATTCGTCGCGCCCCCGGCCTCCACCTCGAAGGAGGAACGCATGGATCACGACACCGATCTGTGGAATCGGCTCGCCGCGCACGGCATCGACTTCGAGACCCCCTTCCGCGGCGTCTGGTGCGAGGGGCTCACCGTCGAGCAGGCGGCGCACCGGCTGGGCGCCGACCCGGACACCGCCCGGCCCGGCGTCATCCGGGAGATCGTGACGGGCGAGTATCGCGGGCAAGAGGGCGGAGTCGTCTGGATCGGCGATTACGCCCCCGGCTGGATCCTGGCGATCCAGCTCGACGGGAACCGGCTCTGGGAGTGGGACGCCTGGGCGCGGCTCTCCGGCGAGAAGGGCAGACTGCTCAGCCTCGGCTGGCCACTGCACGACCTCGATGGTGTGGAAGACCTCCAGTACCTTGTCGGCGGGGAACTAGTCACCTCCCTGGTCGTCGGCGATCCCGAGGAGCGGGACGGTAGCGATCCCGACGCGCTCGACGACTACCTCGACGGCCTGTCCTTCTTCGGCGACACCGCGTACGCGGAGGTCACCTCGGCCCTGCGCCTCATCGGCCGGATCACCGGCAGGGAGATCGACGACGCGTGGCTCGACGGCACGCACACCCGCTATGCCATCAGGGAGAACTCCGGCTAAGTGCACCCCTCGGCGGGGGCGAGCGCCCCCGCTAGAGGCGTACCTGATGGGCGCCTTCCCCTCGATCCAGGCCCACCAGGAGCAGGAGGAGGCACCGCACGCGCGGGGATGGCTCCGAGGCGCGGGGGGCAGGCAAGGGAAAGTTCTGAGGCGCTCGCATCATGGCTGCCCTTTGCATGCTCCAGTCAACGAATCGGCCGCAGAGCGGTGGCGGACGAATCGCCAGCTCGTTCAGGTCCTCGGACATGCTGGGGACGGGCAACGGACAGCGGTTCGGGAGCCAGGGGAGGGAGCCGAAGCCCGCCGACGAAGACCGACATCACGAGACCGGCAGTGACGATGAGGCAGGTGGAAGGCTCTCCGTTCGACTCCTTCAGACCATGTCAGACCCTCTTCCCGCGCCACAACGTCAACGTCAAACCGGGTTTTGTCCCAGGGCGGAACCCGGCCAGACTGGGCCGGACAGTTCGAAGGAGAACCTGATGGCCAAATACCTGCTGCTCAAGCACTACCGGGGCGCGCCGGCGGCGGTCAACGACGTGCCGATGGGCCAGTGGACGCCGGAGGAGGTCGCGGCCCACGTCCAGTACATGCGGGACTTCGCCGCCCGGCTGCAGGAGAGCGGTGAGTTCGTCGACAGTCAGGGGCTCTCGCCCGAGGGCACGTTCGTCCGCTACGACGGCGAGGGGCGGCCGCCGGTCACCGACGGGCCGTTCGCCGAGACCAAGGACCTGATCGCCGGCTGGATGGTGATCGACGTCGCGAGCTACGAACGGGCGCTGCAGCTGGCCGGCGAGCTGTCCGCGGCCCCCGGCGCGGGTGGCGAGCCGATCCACGAGTGGCTGGAGGTGCGGCCCTTCCTGACCGGGACGCACCTGGTGGCCCGGTGAACGAGTCGTTTCCTGACCGGGACGCACCTGGTGGCCCGGTGAACGAGTCGTTTCCTGACCAGGCCGCACCTGGTGGCCCGGTGAACGAGTCGCTGCTGCGGGAGCTGGTGCCCGCCGTGATCGGCATCGTCGTCCGGCGCGGCGCGGACTTCGCGGCGGCCGAGGACGCCGTCCAGGACGCCCTGACCGAGGCCGTGCGCGTATGGCCGGACGACCCGCCCCGCGACCCCAAGGCCTGGCTGGTCACCGTGGCCTGGCGCAAGTTCCTCGACGCCGCCCGCGCCGACGCCTCCCGGCGGCACCGCGAGACCCGCGTCGACAGCGAGCCCCCGCCGGCCCCCGGGGAGGCGGTGGACGACACGCTCCAGCTGTACTTCCTGTGCGCGCACCCGTCCCTGACGCCGGCCTCGGCCGTCGCGCTCACGCTGCGCGCGGTCGGTGGGCTGACCACGCGCCAGATCGCGCAGGCGTACCTGGTGCCGGAGGCGACCATGGCCCAGCGGATCAGCCGGGCCAAGCGCACCGTCTCCGGCGTGCGGTTCAACCAGCCCGGCGACGTCGCCACCGTGCTGCGCGTGCTGTACCTGGTCTTCAACGAGGGCTACTCCGGTGACGTCGACCTCGCCGCCGAGGCGATCCGGCTCACCCGGCTGCTCGCGGCGAAGATCAGGCACGAGGAGGTCGCGGGCCTGCTCGCGCTCATGCTGCTGCACCACGCCCGGCGACCGGCACGCACCGCTCCCGACGGGAGCCTCGTGCCCCTCGCCGAGCAGGACCGCGGCCTGTGGGACACCCGTCTGATCGCCGAGGGCGTCGACGTGCTCCAGGCGGCCCTCGCCCGCGACCGGCTGGGCGAGTTCCAGGCCCAGGCCGCCATCGCCGCGCTGCACGCCGACGCCCCGACGGCCGGGGAGACCGACTGGCCGCAGATCGTCGAGTGGTACGACGAGCTGGTGCGCCTCACCGGCAGCCCGGTGGCCCGCCTCAACCGGGCCGTCGCCGTCGGCGAGGCCGACGGCCCGCGGGCCGGTCTGGCCGCCCTGGCCGAGCTCGACCCGGACCTGCCCCGCCACGCCGCCGTCGCGGCCTACCTGCACGAACGCGCCGGCGACCCGGCCACCGCGGCCCGGCTCTACGCCGAGGCCGCCCGATCGGCCCCCACCCTCCCCGAACGCGACCACCTCACCCGCCAGGCGGTCCGGCTGGGCGGGGCGTGAAGGTTCGGGGCTGACGTCGTCCGGCTGCGCGGGGCGTGAAGGTCCGGGCCTGACGTCGTCCGGCTTCGGGCGGCCGGATCATCAGCCTCCGGTGACGACGAGCACCAGCCCCGACGCGACCAGCCCCATCTCGACCACCACCACGAATGCGCCGCTGGGCAGCCGGTCGACGATCTTCTTGCCCGCCCAGGCCCCGGCCGCGCTCGCCGGCGCCAGCGCCAGCCCGGTGGCGACGCCGGACGTGGTGAGCACGGCGGCCGCGCCGAAGACGACCAGCTTGGTCAGGTGCATCACCACCGCCGCCGCGGCCTCCGTGCCGATGTAGGCGCCCCGCAGCAGGCCACGGGCCAGGAAGAACGGCGCGACCATCGGCCCCATGGAGCCGACCAGCGCCGAGCCGAACCCGGACACGGCTCCGACGGCCGCGAACGCCGCGTCGTCCAGCCGGACGCCATGCGGCCGCCTGCGTCGCCAGGCCACCATGACCAGCAGGAACACCCCGATGACCCGGGTCAGCGCGGCCAGCGGGGCGGCGGCGAACACCAGCGCGCCGGCCGCGGCGGCGGGAACCGCCCCGGCCGCGAAGACGCCCACCAGACGGCGGTCGACCTCGTCCCGGTTGAACCACACCCGGCTGCCGTTGCCGGCGAGCTGCGCGACGGTCAGCACCGCGACGGCGTCCCGGGTGCCCAGGACCGCGACGAACACCGGCAGCAGCAGCACCCCGCCGCCGAACCCGGCCACCGCCGACAGCGTCGCCGTGGCGAACGTCGCCACCACCATGACGACCACGACCAGGACGGTGTTCACGCTCTTCACCTCTCCCCAGGGATGCGCGGCCTGTCATTCTCCGGGAGCGGAGCAGCAGGAGCAGCCGGGGGCACGTCCGTCCGCCTGCTCCTCAAGGCCGGCCGGGACGGCGCAGCAGGCGTCGCCGCGCCAGGCTTCGCGGCCTTCCTTGACCGCGACCGCCGCGATCACCAGCGCGGCGACCGGGTCCGCCCAGGACCAGCCGAACAGGCTGTTGAGCGCCAGTCCCACCAGCAGCACGCCGGACAGGTAGGTGCACAGCAGGGTCTGCTTGGAGTCGGCCACCGCGGAGGCGGAGCCGAGCTCGCGTCCGGCGCGGCGCTGCGCATGGGACAGGAACGGCATGACCACCAGCGACGACGCGGCCAGGATCAGGCCGGGCGTCGAATGCTCGGCCTCGCCCACCCCCAGCAGCGTACGGACGGCGTCGAGGGTGACGTAGGCGGCCAGCGCGAAGAAGGAGATCGCGATGACGCGCAGCGCCGTCCTCTCCCGCCTTTCATGGTCGGCCGCGGAGAACTGCCAGGCCACCGCGGCGGCCGAGGCGACCTCCACCACCGAGTCCAGCCCGAACCCGACCAGCGCGGCGGAGGAGGCGAGGGTGCCGGCGGTGATGGCCACCACCGCCTCGATCACGTTGTAGGTGATGGTGGCCGCGACCAGCAGGCGGATGCGGCGCCGCAGGGCCGTCCGGCGCGCCGGGGTGGTGAGGTGCGCGGCGGTCACGACACCGGCTCCTGCGTGACCTCCACGGGGCCGGGACGCAGCGTCACGGCGTGGCCGGCGGCGGCCAGCAGTTGTTCGGCGGAGGCGAGCAGGTCCATCAGCTCGGGCCGGGTCAGGGAGTAGAACGACTGGCGGCCCTCGGCGCGATAGTCGATCAGGCCGCAGTCGCGCAGACAGGCCAGATGCTTGGACACCGTGGACTGGGCCAGGCCGAGCTGGGTGGTCAGGTCGACCACGCGGGCCTCGCCGCGGGCCAGGCGCTGGACGATGCGCAGCCGGGTCTCGTCGGCCAGGGAGTGGAACAGCGCGGCCGCGGGGGAGATGCCGGCGGCGATGTCCGCACTGACACAACGGCCACCTTCAGAATCAATCGCCATGTGGCGATGTTAGCCCGGATTTGGCATCTATGGCGAGGGTGGTGGTGTCCGCCTGGAGGTCGGTCTCTCGCCTTCCGGTGTCTGTCTGGACGTGTTCGTCGGACTTCTGTCGGGTCTTTCGGGGCGGGGTGGGATCTGGGAGGCTCGCTTTCGTGAGTGCACCAGGGTCGCGGGGCCGCCCCGCCGCCGACGAGCGCGAGACCGTCGTGATCCTTCGAGTGCTCGGGACGACCGGCGTCGCGGCGGGGCTGGCCTCGGCTGCCTTCATGTTGCTGCGGTGGTCGAGCCCGCCGCTGCCCTGGCTGGCGTTCCTGCTCGTCGTCGCGCTGGTCGGGGTCGGCCTGCGGGTCGAGGCGGCGATCCTGGCGCGTTCCGCTCGCTGACCCGGCGCTTCTGCCAACCGGCTTGTGTCCCGGCCGGTCGGCCGGGACGTTCAGGCGGGACGTTCGGCGGGCTCGCGCGGGTCAGCGTTCGCAGACGACGCCGTCGCCGTCGCGGTCCTGGTACCAGGCGTACTCGGGGTCGATGCCGCGGCGGTACGGGCCGTAGCCGGCGGCGTTCGCCTCGGCGCAGGTGCGGAAGCGCGGGTCCGTGCCGGCGGGCGGGGGCGGCGTGGGGGACGGGGTCGGAGTCGGGGACGGGGTCGGCGTGGAGGTGGACGTGTCGCACCTGCCGGACCAGATCCGCAACTTCTCCGCCTTGGCCTTCGCCTGCTCCGCGCGGAAGAGGCTCTTGTATCCGTCGTCCGGCTTGAACGGGACGGCCTTGCCGTAGCCGTAGCGGATCAGGTTGCGGTTGACGTGCACGCCCTTGGCGTTCCACACGTGCGAGGGCGGGACGCCCGGCGTCCTGGCGGTGAGCAGGTGGGCCGTCGTCCCGGGTGGCAGGAGTGCCGCCGTACGGGCGGTGGCAGCCCTGGACCAGCACCGCCCGCGCTCGGGGGTGTCCACGCCGAGCAGCTGCACGCGGATCTTCGTGGTGCCGCGCACGACGTCGACGGTGTCGCCGTCCACGATCTTGACGACCCGGGCCGCGACCGTGCCCCTGGGGACGGCGGCCGCGTCGGCCGGCGTGCTCAGGGCGAGGGTGAGGGGCAGTAGAGCGGCCGTGGCGGTGACGATCCTGGCCGTGCTCGCGTTCGTAGGCATGGCGTGACTCCAGGGACGGATGGTCCGGACGTGAGGAGACGCGCCGACGGAGACAGGGGTGTACCGCCGGAAGGGCACGGTTATGTCACTCCTGGTCGAGGTGCGGCGACGCTGCGCTTAGGGTTTGACTGATCGCCGGCCCCCTCGGGGTGGCCGACGTCCAAGGTCAGAGGCTTGTGCGGCCCTCTCCGGCCTGCCCCGCGCGGACGGTTGCGCGTGCGGGGCCGGGCGGGTCGTCAGGGACGGTCCGGCGCCGGAGCCGCGATATGCTCGTACTGGTGTTCGATAAGCTGCCTGCCTCTGGGGGAGTGTCGTGGTTGTCACCAAGGAAGCCGGATGGGTGGGCTTGAGCTGGGATGACTGGTCCGATCTGAGCGAGATCCGTGCCCGCCTCGACTCCGGCGCCGATCCGCATGCCGACCTGTGGCACGAGGGGCCGCCCCTCCACCTCGCGGCTGAGTACGGCTCGCCCGAGGTGGTCGCCGAGCTGGCCCGCCGGGTCGGCGACGTCGATGCCGCGTACGAAGGGCACAGCGCCCTCTGGCGGGCCGTGTTCGCCCACCAGAGGGACAACGCGCTCGCCCTGGTCGCCGCCGGGGCCGATCCGTGGCGGCCGATGACGGGCGGCTGGTCGCCCGGGCGGCTCAGCCTGGCCGGTCCCAACCCGGGCCTGTTCTTCCCCTTCCCGCGCGACAAGCCCACGCTCTCGGAGGCGGAGAACGCCGCCGTCGTGGAGGCCGAGCGGCTGATCGAGGCCCTGGGCGACTTCGAGTACGACGGGCTGGGGCTGGTGTGCGTCGCGGGCGTCACCGCGGCGGAGGCCGCGCGGCGGCTCGGGGCGACGGTGGCCGAGGGAGCCGGGATCGACGGGGTCCTCGACGAGCCGTACCCGGGCGAGCGGAACGGCCTGGTGGGAGCCACCGACGTGCCGGGCGGATGCGTGATCAGCCGGCGCCGGGGTTCCGAGGTGACCAGCGCCGACGTCATCAACCGCCTCTCGGCCGGGACCGTCTGTTACGCGATGTACGCCGATCCGAAGGGCGGCAACCAGGGCTACAGCTCGCGGGACGGTGTCGTCGAGGAGTGGGACGCGTATCCGGGCGGCGGCTGGGTGTCGCCGGACAGCTCGGCGGACGAGGTGCTGAACGCCTTCCTCTACCAGGGGGAGGGGGTGGCGTACTGCTGCGCGTACACGGGGCTGCGGCTCACCGACGCCCGGCCCGTCCTGGGGCCGCCCGACATCTGGCTGCACCTCCCGCCTCGCGGCTGACGCCGGTCGGCCGGTAGGTGCTGCTCCGGAGTCAGGGCATGGCGGCCGAGGCCGCGCCCAGCACGGCTCCGTGTGCGCCCAGGGTCGAGAGCCGGACGGGGACGGAGTCCAGGCCGCGGGGCGCGTACCGGCGGATCGTCTCGAACAGGGGGACGGTCAGGAGCTCGCCGAGGCCGGTGACGCCGCCGCCCAGGACGATCACGTCCGGGTCCAGGAGGGTGGCGGCGGAGGCGATCGAACGGCCGAGGATGACGGCGGCCTCGTGGATCACCTCGCGGGCCAAGGGGTCGGCGGTTTCCGGCCCAGCCTGCTGTCCGGTGGCCCCTAGGGGGTTCCGCGGGTCGGGGGTGTCGGCCGGGTGTCGTAGGGCGGGGGGCTCGGTGTTGTGCCGGGCTGGGGGGAAGGAATTGAGGGCGGGGGCGGTGCCGCCGCGGGCGTGGTAGGCCGACAGGATCGCCGGGCCTGACGCGTACGCCTCCAGGTGGCCCGTCGCGCCGCAGGGGCACGGGCGGTCGGCGTCGGCGTTCGGGGGCAGGACGACCGGGGTGTGGCCGAGGGAGCCCGCCATGCCGTTGCGGCCACGCAGGAGTTCGCCGTCCCGCACGAGGGCGCCGCCGACGCCGGTGCCGATCGTGAGGACCAGGGCCAGGCGGCTGTCCCGGGCCGCGCCGTGCCGAGCCTCGCCGAGCGCCCAGGCGTGGACGTCGTTGAGCACGGTGACGGGCAGGCCGAGCCGTTGGGTGAAGGCGGTCGCCAGGTCGGTGCCCCGCCAGCCTGGCAGGGCGTCGGTGGCGTGCGTGACCACGCCGTTGCCGTCGATCGTCCCGGCGCTGCCGACTCCGGAGGCGATGACGTCCATTCCGGCGGCGCGTGCCTGCGTGAGGCGGTCTTCGGCCAGCTCCAGCGCGGCGGCCAGCACCGCTGCGGCGCCACCTTCGGCGGGTGTGGGGACGCGGGCGGGGAGGTGGATCTCCGTCTCGCCCCCGGTGGCCGAGGCCGGGATCAGGGCGGCGGCGGTCTTGGTGCCGCCGATGTCGATGCCGAGCACGGCGGGGATGGAGTTCGTGCGGTGTCGCACGGTGGGGGTGCTGGTGGCGGGGCGTCGCACGGTGGGGGTGCTGTTCAGCTGGGTGTGTACCGCCGGGGTGCTGTCTGGGAGGGGTCTCACGGCGCTGTTCGGGCGGGGACGTTCGGCTGGGGTGCTGTCTGTGGGGAGCTGTGCGGTGCTGTTCGGATGGGGGTGTTCGGTTGGACGGACTTGCGTGGTGCTGTTCGGCGAGGCGGTGCGGGTGGCGGCTGGGCGGCGTTGTGAGGGGGGCATGGGGGCGCCGGTGTGGTGAGGGTGGGCGTGGGGTGGGGTGGGGGTCACCGGCTCGCCCTGGGGGTGGCCGCGGTGAGGTGGCGGGTGAGGGCGAGGGGGTCGGTGATGGCGGCGCCGATCACGACCGACCAGGCGCCGCGGGCGAACGCCTCCGCCACGTGGGCGTCGGTGCGGAGCCGGCCCTCGGCGACCGTACGGACCCCGAGGGCGGCGAGTTCTCCGACCAGGTCGAGGTCGGGCTCATGGGGGAGCCCCGGCCGAGGGGCGGCCCCGGTCCCAGGGCGGGAGGTGAAGTCAGCGGCGGCGGCCCTCAGAGGCACGGCGGGATCAGTGGTGGTGGAACTCCAGGTGACGGCGGGGTCGCCCGCGAGGGCGAGGGCACTGTCGAGGGCGGAGGGGGCGCCCGCGAGGGCGTGGGCGCCGTGGAGGGTGGGGTCGGCGGGCGGGGCGGGGACGGTGTAGGGGGTGTAGCCGGCGAGGGTGGTGGAGATCAGGGCTGCGCCTCGGTTCCAGGCCAGCAGTCCCTCTTCCGCTGTCGAGACGTCGGCCATGACGGGCACGCCCAGCTCCTTCCATACCCGTTCGACCAGGGACGGCAGATCGCCCGCCTCCGGTTCGGCCTCAGCCGTGACCTCCAGGGCCACCATGTCGGCGCCGGCTCGCACCAGGGATTCGCACAGGGCGAAGGTGGGGGTGATCAGGGGGCGAGAGTGGGGGCGGGGGACCTTGGCCAGGCCGATCAGGGGCAGGCCGGTGACGGCCTTCACCGCGCGGACGTCCTCGGGGCCGTTCACGCGCAGTCCGGCCGCGCCGCCGAGTTCGGCGCAGCGGGCGAGGAGCGCGATGGTGCGCGGGTCGCGCAGGGGGTGGCCCTCGGGGGCCTGGCAGCTCACGACCAGGCCGCCTTCGATCGCGGTCACCACATCCATTTGGTACAGCCCAATCTTCCGGCATAGAGGCAGAAGTGCCCGCCTCACTTGCCCGATTGGTATAGCCCAATTACGATCGGAGCGTCAAGAGCACCCCCTGACCGAGGACGACCACCCGTGACGAAGATCGGCCGGCTCACAGACCATCTGCTCACGCTCATCGAGACCGAGCTGAAGCCGGGCGAACGGCTGCCCGCCGAGCGCGACCTCGCCGAGGAGTTCGGGGTGAGCAGGCTGACCGTGCGGCGGGCGGTCGACCGACTGGAGACGGACCAGAGGGTCTACCGCGTCCAGGGGGCGGGGACGTTCGTCGCGCACCGGAGCATCGCCAAGACGATCGAGCTGACGTCGTTCAGCGAGGACATGCGGGGGCGGGGGCTGGAGCCGGGGTCGCGATTGCTGGAGGCGGCCGAGGTGCCCGCCGGGGCGCGGGTAGGGCAGGCGCTCGGCATCAGCCCGGCGGACGCGGTCGTGCGGCTGTGCCGGGTCCGTACGGCCAACGGTTCGCCGATGTGCCTGGAGCGTGCCCATGTGCCGGCCGCGTTCGTGCCCGGACTGCTCGACCGGCCGCTCGGCGGGTCGCTGTACGAGGTGCTGGCGGGGGCGTACCGGATCAGGCTGGAGCGGGCCGAGCAGTCGATCAGGGCCACGGTGCTGGAGCCGGAGGAGGCGGAGCTGCTGGAGGCGGCGCCGCTGGCGCCGGCGTTGCTGGTCGAACGGGTGGCCTACGACCAGCGGGGACGGGCGGTCGAGGCGGCCAAGTCGATCTACCGGGGCGACCGCTACTCCTATGAGATCGCGATCCGGCGGTGAGGGCCTGCCGGGGCGAAGGGGGCTTGCCGGGAGGCGACGGGTGGGGTAGACGACGGAAGGACGGGATTGTCCTCAAAGAGGTCGTTCGGGGCGCTCGGCCCCATGCGACAGAGAGGTCGATCCGAGTGTTCGGCCATGCGATGGAGAGGTCGATCGGAGTGCTCGACCATGCGTCAGAGAGGTCGATCGGGGTGTTCGGCCGTGCGATGGAGTGACATGTCGAGCCGGCGGCGGGCGGTGCTGCTCGGGCTCGGTTCGGCGGAGCTGGTGCTCACCGGGGCCGCCGCCGTGGATCTGTGGCGCCGGCCGCAGCGGGAGATCCACGGCTGGAAGGGCGTCTGGTGGCTGGGCATCTTCGTGCAGCCGTTCGGACCCATCGCCTACCTGGCGTACGGCAGGCGAAGGGGCCGCAGGCGCTGAAGCGAGCCACCCCTGACGCGGGCGTCGAAGCTCCCGTGCCGCCGGGCGGTGAAGCCGCGCGTACGCGGGGGAAGCCGCGCGTAAGCAGGGGGTGAGGCCGCGCGTCAGCGGGTGGTGAAGCCGCCGTAGCCGTTGGGGTTCATGGTCGCGTGCGGACAGAAGCCGCCGTATCCGTTGGTGTTCATCCGCGGGTGTCCACCCAGACGCTCACCGTGGTGTGCGGGGTGATCCCGGTGTAGGAGGTCTGTCCGGCCGGCACCCACGGGCCCTCGATCGGGATCAGGCCGACCTCGGGCAGGAAGTGGCGCTGGATCACGTGGATGCGGTGCTCGCCGGTGCCGCTCGGGCAGTAGCTGGTGGCCCAGCGTTCGGCCTGGTTGAGCTGGTACGTGCAGCCGGTGGGCGCGGCGGAGGCGGCCGGGGCGCCCAGCAGGACCAGGGCCGTGGCCAGGACGGCGCAGCCGGCGGTCCGTCTTCTCGCGTTCATGCGGGGCTCCTCGAAGGTGTGCGCGCGGCGAGAATTGCTTAGGAAAGTTTCCTAAACATTAGAGCCCGGAAGGCCGTACCGTCAACGGTTCACCACCGGTCGTGAACCTGCGGCCGGATCAGCTCGTCGTAGACGGCCCGCACGGCCTCCAGCGTCTCCTCCGGAAGCGGCTCCAGGTCGGCAGCGGCCGCGTTGGACCGTGCCTGGCCGGGGTTGCGCGCGCCGGGGATGACGACCGAGACGCCGGGCTGGTCGAGGATCCAGCGCAGCGCGAACTGGGCCATGGACGCCCCCTCGGGCACCAGCCCGGCCAGCCGCCGCACCGCCTCCAGGCCGGTGGCGAACTCCACGCCGGAGAAGGTCTCGCCGACGTCGAACGACTCGCCGTGCCGGTTGTAGGTGCGATGGTCGTCGGGGGCGAACACGGTGTGCTCGTCGTAGCGGCCCGACAGCAGGCCGCTGGCCAGCGGGACGCGGGCGATGACGCCCACCCCGGCCGCGCGGGCGGCGGGCAGCACCCGCTCCAGCGGCTTGAGCCGGAACGCGTTGAGGATGATCTGCACGGTCGCCACGCCGGGCCTGGCGATGGCGGTCAGCGCCTCCTCGCAGGTCTCCACGCTGACGCCGTACGCCGCGATCTTCTGCTCGGCGACCAGCGTGTCCAGGGCGTCGAAGACCGCGTCGGAGGAGTACACCGGGGTGGGCGGGCAGTGGAGCTGGACCAGGTCGAGGGTGTCCATGCCGAGGTTGTGCCGGGAGCGCTCGTTCCAGGCGCGGAAGTTGTCCATCACGTAGTTGGCCGGCACCTGCGCCATCCGGCGGCCCATCTTGGTGGCCACGGTGAGCCCGGGATGCGCCTTGGCGAAGCGGCCGACGATCTGCTCGCTGCGGCCGTCGCCGTAGACGTCGGCGGTGTCGACGAACGTGACGCCTGCCGCCACGGCCGCCTCCAGGGTGGCGAACGCCTCGTCCTCGCTGACCTCGCCCCAGTCGGCGCCGAGCTGCCAGGCGCCGAGGCCCACGACGCCGACCTGGCGTCCCGTACGTCCGAGTGTGCGGTGTTCCATGCTGTTTGTCCGTTCGTCTGGTTCCTGCGACCAGTGTCCCGGACGAAAGGTACGGGCGCGCCGCGGGGGCACGGCCGTACCGCCGTCATCGGGGCCGGTAGCTGCACCGCACGCCCGTGTGCACGGTGGCCCGCAGCTCGTCCCCCAGCGCCTGGTCGGCCGACGAGACGCGGGAGATCGCCCGCCGGATCGCCTTGCCCACCGCGATCCGCGCGCGTTCCTCCGTGCCGGTGAACGGCCGCGCCCGCCCGCCGATCCCGGTCGCCGCCGACAGCTCGGCCACCAGCCACTCGCGCTCCAGGCGCAGCGCGGCGGCCCGTTCGAGGTCGTTCATCGCCTCCAGCTCGTCGATGTCGGCCTGCAACTGGGTCAGCCGCTGCCGGTAGGTCTCCCTGGCCAGGTCGTCCAGCACCGGCTGCGCCGAGGCCGGCTCGCTGTCCTGCGCCGGCGCGCCTGCGGCCAGGTCGGCGGCCAGGATCTCGCGCCCCGGGTTGGCGATCAGGGTCGCCAGGTGCTGCATGCCGACGCTGTGCTCGACGACCACCAGCCGCCCGCCGTGCTCGACCTGCCAGTGCCGTCCGTGCCTGCGCAGCAGGAACGCCCCGTGCGCCGCGCCCGCCCTGCCGACCACGGCGGGCAGCACCATGCCGAGCTCCCTGGCCTCCTGCGCGGCGGCGTTCTGGGCGGCCCGCGCCGCCTTGTCGTGCGGCCCGTCGCGCAGCGCGAGCGTCTGGCCGAGCCGCCAGCGCGACAGCGTCGCGGCGGGCCAGTGGCCGAGCGCGAGACTGGCCCGGACGGCCTCCGCCAGGTGCCCGGCGGCGCGGTCCACGTCGCCGGTTGTGAGCGCGGCCATGCCCAGGCTGTGCTGCACCGAGCCCAGGCAGAGCACGCCCAAGCTGGCCACCACCGGCAGAGCCGCGAACGGCAGCAGCAGCGCGTACGCCTCGGCGGCGGCGCCGGCGTCCTGGAGCAGGTGGGCGGTCTCGACGACGCAGTACATCGAGAACAGCCACGTGCTCGACCTCGGCAGGTCGGCCAGGTCCCGGCCGCGCAGCCGGGCCAGGTGACCGGCCGCCGCCCTGCGGTCGCCCGAGGTGGCCGCGGCCAGCGCGAGGCCCGCCAGGTAGGAGTTGTCGACCGGGCTGAGCGTGGGCGAGCTGACCAGGTCGGCCACCGTCGGCAGCAGCTCGGCGATGCGGCCCTGGTACCAGCGGATGGCGGCGATCTGGCCGCCGTACCAGCCGGTGGCGTCCATGTCGCCGGCCTGGACGCCGCGCTCGAAGCAGTCGCCGGCCATCTTCTCCGCCTGCTCGAACCGGCCCGCCCGGATGGCCAGCATCACCCTGATCACGTCGGTCACGAACCCGACGGCCAGGTGGTCGTGCTCGGCCAGCAGGCCCCCCAGCTCCTCCAGGCAGCGTCCGGCGTGCGGGTCGGCCGCCAGGTAGAGGTCGACCGTCCGCCACAGCAGGCCCATCAGCAGGTCGCCCCTGCGCCGGGTGACCGCCGCCTGGCCGATCAGCTCCCTGGCCAGCTCCAAGCGGGCCGGCCCGTGCTCCGGCCCGAGCAGGCAGTGGTGGGCCAGGCTCAGCGCCTCGGCCAGCGCCGCCGGATCGCCCGCGCTCCTGGCCCGCGCGACGAGCCGGAGGATCTCCCCGTGCCCGCCCGCGCTGTAGTCCTCCTCCCCGGTCATCCTGATCCGCAGTCGCAGCGCCAGCGACGAGTGCGGATCGATCAGCGACAACGCGTGCCGCTGACGCGCGCGCACCATCTCCGACTCCGCGCAGGTGCGGTGCTCCTGCACCCACACCCCGCCCAGGCCGAGCGCCGCCCTGGCCAGGGCGGGCACGTCGCCGCACGCCTCGGCCTGCCGGTAGGCCGAGTCGAACCAGCGTCTGGCGGTCTGCAGATCCCCGTTCACGTACAAAGCGCGCTCACCGAGCACGAGCGCGAGCCTGATGTCCGGATACGGGGGCAGGCGAACCCCCAGCTCCTCTAAAACGCCCACGGTTTCCGTCCCCATTCGGTCATCCGGGCTGAGCTTCCAGACGGTCCCCCGAATACCGTTCTGCCGTAACGACGTACGGGGGCGGTGGACGGTTCAACCAAATGCGCTGGCTACCCTGTGCGCATGATTCGCCCCGCCACCCCAGCAGACGTCCCCGCCATCGTGCGCATGATCCTTGAGCTGGCCACGTACGAGAACGCCGCGCACGAGGTGCGCGTGACCGAGGAGATGCTGCGGACCTCGCTCTTCGGCGAGCGGCCCGCCGTGTTCGCGCACATCGCCGAGCAGGACGGCGAGCCCGTCGGCTGCACGATCTGGTTCCTGACCTACTCCACCTGGCGCGGCGTGCACGGCATCTACATGGAGGACCTGTACGTGCGCCCCGAGCACCGGGGCGGCGGCCACGGCCGCGCGCTGATGGCGGAACTGGCGAGGATCTGCGCCGAACGCGGCTACCAGCGCCTGGAGTGGTCGGTGCTCGACTGGAACGAGCCGTCCATCGCCTTCTACGACAAGCTCGGCGCCGTGCGGCAGGACGAGTGGCTGAAGTACCGGCTGACCGACGAGCCGCTGGAGCGGCTGTCCCGCTGAGGACGCCGGCGAAGAGGTGTGCCGCGCAGGCCGGCCCCCCGGCGTGACCTGCGCGGCCTCCTGGTCACACTCCGACGTGCGAGCGGGACCGCTGGCCCTGCGTGCTGTCGAACATCTCGGTGCCGTGCTCTTCGAGGTCCTTATGGGTCTCCTCGATCCGCAGCGCGACGCCGATCGCGAAGAACGTGGGCGCCCACTCGCCGATGAAGATCCCCCACCGGTCGGCCCGGTCGAGGCCCGCGCCCTCCTTGTTCTTGGAGATCATCCAGGAACAGAAGGACAGGCCGATGGACGCCAGCCCCGCGGCGTACATGTGGCCTGACTTGATGCCCATCTGGTGCAGCTTTTTGATCATTATTCCCCCCTTGCCATGAGTGCTGTTACCCCGGGGAAGACCACGTAACCAGCCAGAACTCCGATCATTACCGGCGTGTTTCGCCGGTGACGGTTGTGCGCGCGTTGTTACCGCGGTGAATCACCCGTAACCGCCGTACCTCCGCCGGCTGCCGGAACGCGTAACGCGGCACTCCTACCGTGGTGCTCCCGACGCCGAGCGGAGGAGAGATCGATGGCGCGCTGGATCACCGAGTGGCACCCCGACGACCCGGCCTTCTGGCAGCGGACCGGCAGGCACGTCGCCCGGCGCAACCTGGTCTTCTCCATCGTGGCCGAGCATCTCGGGTTCACCGTCTGGACCCTGTGGAGCGTCGTGGCCACCAGGATGGGGGCCTACGACTTCTCCACCGACCAGCTCTTCTGGCTGGTCGCGCTGCCGAACCTGATCGGGGCCGTGCTGCGGGTGCCCTACACGTTCGGGCCGGGCCGCTTCGGCGGGCGCGACTTCACCGTGGCCGGCGCGGCGCTGCTGCTGGTCCCGGCTGTGCTGCTCGGGGTGGCGGTGAACGATCCCGGCACGCCGTACTGGCTGTTCCTGGTGATCGCGGCGCTGGCCGGGGTGGGCGGCGGGAACTTCGCCTCCAGCATGGCCAACATCACCTACTTCTACCCGCGCGACAGGCAGGGGCTGGCGCTCGGGCTGAACGCGGCGGGCGGCAACGTCGGGGTCAGCTCGGTGCAGCTCGTCGTGCCGTTGGTGATCGGCTCGCTCGGGACGGCCGCCGCCGGCTGGTTCTGGATCCCGTTCATCGTGGTGGCCGCGGCCTGCGCGTGGTTCTTCATGGACAACCTGGCCGGCGCCAGGGCCGAGCCGCGCGAGCAGCTCGCGGTGGCCGGACGGGCGCAGACGTGGATCATGTCGGTCCTGTACGTCGGCACGTTCGGGTCGTTCATCGGCTATTCGACGGCGTTCCCGCTGCTCAGCAAGAGCCTGTTCCCGCAGGCGCCGTACGCGGCGGTCGCCTTCGCCGGGCCGCTGCTCGGCTCGCTGGTCAGGCCGGTGGGCGGCTGGCTGGCCGACCGGCTGGGCGGCGCGCGGGTGACGCAGTGGAACTTCGCGGCCATGGGCGCCGGGGTGCTGCTGGCCTGGGCGGCCGGCGTCGCGGGCGGCTTCTGGCTGTTCTTCCTGGCCTTCCAGCTGCTCTTCCTTGCCGCGGGCATCGGCAACGGCTCGACGTACCGGATGATCCCGGCGATCTTCCACGCCAAGGCGGTCGCCGAGCGCGGCGCGTGCCCGGAGGCCCTGCTGCACGGCCGCCGTCAGGCCGCGGCGGCGATCGGCGTCATCTCGGCGGTCGGCGCGCTCGGCGGGTTCCTCGTCAACCGGGCCTTCGGCATGGCGTTCGCCGCGGCCGGCAACCCGGCGCCGGCCTTCCTGGCCTTCGCCGTCTTCTACGCCGGCTGCCTGGCGCTGACCTGGTGGTGCTACACGCGCACCGTCGGCGTCACGGTCGTCGCCAGCCTCGCCCACGCCCGGGTCTGACATGACGAAGACACACTGCCCCTACTGCGCCCTCCAGTGCGGCATGGAGATCGGCCCGGCACTGGAGATCACTCCCAGGGCCGACGTCCCGGCCAACGCCCCCGGCGCGCTGTGCCAGAAGGGCTGGACGGCGGCCGAGCTGCTCACCAACGGCGAGCGCCTGACCACGCCGCTCCTGCACGGCGAGCCGGTGGAGTGGGAGACCGCCCTCGACCACGTCGCCGCCCGGCTGCGCGCGATCCGCGCCGAACACGGCCCCGACGCCGTGGCCGTGTTCGGCGGCGGCGGGCTGACCAACGAGAAGGCCTACCAGCTCGGCAAGTTCGCCAGGGTCGCGCTCGGCACCAGCCAGATCGACTACAACGGCCGCTTCTGCATGTCCTCGGCCGCCGCCGCCTCCCTCCGGGCCTTCGGCATGGACCGGGGCCTGCCGTTCCCGGTCACCGACCTGGCCGGCGCCGACGTCGTGCTGCTGGCCGGCGCGAACGTGGCCGAGACCATGCCGCCGTTCGTCCGGCACCTGTCGGGGCCGCGGCTGATCGTCGTCGATCCGCGCCGCACCCCGACGGCCCGGCTCGCCTGGCTGCACCTGCAGCCCACGCCCGGCACCGACCTGGCGCTCGCCCTCGGGCTGCTGCACCTGGCGATCGCCGACGACCTCGTGGACGCGGATTACGTGGCCGCCAGGACCACCGGCTTCGACGACGTGCGCACCTCGCTGGCCGCCTGGTGGCCCGAACGCGTCGAGCGCGTCACCGGGGTGCCGGTGCACCGGATGCGGCAGGCCGTCCGCGCGCTGGCCGCCGCAGGGAACGCGTACGTGCTGACCGGGCGCGGCGCCGAGCAGCACGCCAAGGGCACCGACACCGTCACCGCGTTCATCAACCTGGCCCTGGCGCTCGGCCTGCCCGGCCGGTACGGCTCCGGCTACGGCTGCCTGACCGGCCAGGGCAACGGCCAGGGCGGCAGGGAGCACGGCCAGAAGGCCGACCAGCTCCCCGGCTACCGCAGGATCGACGACCCGGCGGCCCGCGCGCACGTGGCAGGGGTGTGGGGCGTGCGGGCCGAGGACCTGCCGGGGCCGGGGCGGACGGCGTACGAGCTGCTGGACGCGCTCGGCACCTCGCGGGGGCCGCGGGCGCTGCTGCTGTTCGGGTCCAACCCGGTGGTGTCGGCGCCCGCGTCCGGGCACGTCGGCGGCCGGATCGCCGGGCTGGACCTGCTGGTCGTGGCCGACGTGGTGCGCTCGGAGACCGCGGCCATGGCCGACGTGGTGCTCCCGGTCACCCAGTGGGCCGAGGAGAGCGGCACGATGACCAACCTGGAGGGCCGCGTCCTGCTCCGCCGCCGGGCCGTCGCGCCGCCGGAGGGCGTCCGGAGCGACCTGGACGTCATCGCCGGGCTGGCCGCCCGCCTCGGCCACCGCTTCGACACCGAGCCGGCCGCCGTCTTCGACGAGCTGCGCCGGGCCGCGGCGGGCGGCGTCGCGGACTACTCCGGCATCAGCTACGAGCGCATCGCCGCCGAGACCGGCGTCTTCTGGCCCTGCCCGTCGCAGGACCACCCCGGCACGCCCCGGCCGTTCCTGGACCGCTTCGCCCACCCGGACGGCCGCGCCCGGTTCGTCCCGGTCGAGCACCGGCCCGCCGCCGAGGAGCCCGACGCGGACTACCCGGTGTACCTGAGCACCGGCCGCGTCCTGGCCCACTACCAGAGCGGCGCCCAGACCCGCCGGATCGCGTCGCTGGTGCGGGCCGCCCCCGAGCCGTTCGTGGAGCTGCATCCCGACCTGGCCGCGCAGCTCGGCGTCGCCGCGGGCGACCTGGTGCGGGTCAGCAGCCGCAGGGGCCGCAGCAGGGCGGTGGCCAGGATCAGCGACGCCATCAGGCGCGACACCGTGTTCATGCCCTTCCACTGGGAGGGCGCCAACCGGCTCACCAACCCGGCGCTCGACCCGGTGTCCGGCATGCCGGAGTTCAAGGTCTGCGCGGTCAGGGTGGAGAGGGACTCATGAGGCTCGTCGTCGTGGGGAACGGGATGGCCGGGTCACGCCTGGTCAGCGAGGTGCGGGCGCGCGACCCGCGGATGCGGGTGACCGTGTTCGGGGCCGAGGCGGGCCCGCCGTACAACCGGGTGCTGCTGTCGGACGTGCTGGCCGGGAGCGCGCGTCCCGACCAGGTGCGCCTGGTGGACCCCTCCTGGTACGCCGCGCACGGCGTCGAGGCCGTGCCCGGCGCCGAGGTCGCCCGCATCGACCGGGACGCCAGGCACGTGGTGACCGCGGACGGGCGGCGCGAGCCGTACGACCTGCTGGTCCTGGCCACCGGCAGCCAGGCGGTCGTGCCGCCGCTGCCCGGCGTCGGGCGGGCCGTACCGTTCCGGACGCTGGCGGACTGCGAGCGGATCGTGCGGGCCGCCGGACGGGCGCGCCGCGCGGCCGTCGTCGGCGGCGGGCTGCTCGGCATCGAGGCCGCCCGCGGCCTGGCCGGGCGCGGCCTGCCGGTCACGCTGCTGCACCTGGCCGGGCACCTGATGGAACGCCAGCTCGACGCCGAGGCGGGCCAGGTGCTCGGCGAGACCCTGGCCGGGCTCGGCGTGGCGGCCCGCACCGGCGTCAGCGCGGCCGCGGTCGAGCCGGACGGCGTCCGCCTGGCCGGCGGCGAGCTGGTCGAGGCCGACCTGGTCGTCCTGGCCTGCGGGGTGCGCCCGGTCACCGGGCTCGCCGCCGCGGCGGGGCTGGAGGTGCGGCGCGGCGTCGTCGTGGACGACGAGCTGCGCACCGGCGACCCGTCGATCTTCGCCGTCGGCGAGTGCGCCGAGCACGACGGCACGGTGTACGGCCTGGTCGCCCCCGCCTGGGAGCAGGCCGCCGTGGCGGCCGAGGTGATCACCGGCGGCAAGGCCCGCTACCGCGGCTCCCGGCTGGTCACCAGGCTCAAGGCCAGGAGCGTCGAGCTGGCCGCCATGGGCGAGACGCAGCTCGGCGAGGAGCACGCCGAGGTGGTGCGCTTCAGCCACCGCGCCCGCGGCACCTACCACAAGCTCGTCATCCGCGACGGGCGGCTGGTGGGCGCGATCCTGCTGGGCGAGAGCGACGCCGTCGGCACGCTCACCCAGCTCTTCGACCGCGGCGGACCGGTGCCGGGCGACCGCGCCGGCCTGCTGTTCCCGGGCCTGTCGCCGGCGCCGGTCGCGGGCAGCCCGGTGCTGATGCCGGACGCGGCCGAGGTCTGCCGGTGCAACAACGTGACCAAGGGACAGATCCGGGCGTGCTGGGAGGCCGGCGCCCGCGACGTGGCCGGGGTGGCCGCCGCCACCAGGGCCACCACCGGCTGCGGCACCTGCCGCGACGCCGTGGAGGGCATCGTCGGCTGGTTGTGCGATCAGGAAGGAGTGCCGGTATGAGGAGGATCGTCGTCGTCGGGTACGGCCCGGCCGCGCACCGCTTCGTGGAGACCCTGGCGAGCCGGGGCTTCGACGGGCGGATCACCGTCATCGGGGAGGAGCCGCGCCCGGCCTACGACCGGGTGGCGCTGACCTCGTACCTGTCGGGGGCCACCCTGGCCGACCTCACCTACCCGATGCCCGCCGGGACCGTGACGCGGCTGGGCAGCCGGGCCGTCGCCGTCGACCGGGCGGCGCGGACGGTGACCGTCGAGGGCGGGGCCGCCGAGCCGTACGACCTGCTCGTGCTGGCCACCGGGTCGGCGCCGTTCGTGCCGCCGGTGCCAGGACGCGAGCACGCCCACGTCTACCGCACGATCGACGACCTGGACGCCATCCGGGCGGCCGCCCGGCACGCGGACGAAGGCGTCGTGGTCGGCGGCGGCCTGCTCGGCCTGGAGGCGGCCGACGCGCTGCGGGCGCTCGGCCTGAGGGCGCACATCGTCGAGATGAGCCCCTGGCTGATGCCCCGCCAGGTGGACGAGGGCGGCGGCGCGGTGCTCAAGGGCCACATCGAGGCCCTCGGGCTCGGCGTGCACGCCGGGTCGGGCGTCCAGGAGGTCGTCACCGGGCCGGACGGCCGGGTCGCCGGGGTGCGCACGCCGTCCGGCACGCTGATCGAGGGCCAGGTCGTGGTGTTCTCGGCGGGCGTCAGGCCGCGCGACGAGCTGGCCAGGGCGTGCGGGCTGGAGGTGGGGGAGCGGGGCGGCGTCGTGGTCGACGACGGCATGCGCACCTCCGACCCGTCGGTCTACGCGATCGGCGAGTGCGCGCTGGCCGGCGGCACGGTCCACGGCCTGGTCGGGCCGTGCAACACGATGGCCGAGGTGGCCGCCGACCGGATCATGGGCGGGACGTCCTCGTTCGCGGGCGGGGACACCTCCACGAGGCTGAAGCTGCTCGGCGTCGAGGTCGCCCAGTTCGGCGCGATGGACGGCGCCCTCGACGTCACCTACATGGACCCGGTCGCCGGGATCTACAAGAAGCTGTTCATCAGCGACGACGCCCGCACGCTGCTCGGCGGCATCTGCGTGGGGGACGCCGGGCCGTACGCGGCGCTGCGGCCGTTCGTCGGCAAGCCGTTGCCCGCGCCGCCCTCCGACCTGCTGTTCAGCGGCTCCGGGGCGCCGCTCGACCTGCCCGGCGACGCGCAGGTCTGCTCCTGCAACAACGTGTGCGCGGGGGACGTCCGGCACGCCGTCGCCGAGCTGGGCGTGACCGACGTGCCCGGCCTCAAGGCGTGCACGCGGGCCGGCACCACGTGCGGGAGCTGCGTGCCGATGCTCCGGCAGCTCCTGGAGGAGTCGGGGGTCGAGGTCGGCAGGTCCCTGTGCGAGCACTTCGCGTACTCGCGGGCCGAGCTGTTCGACATCGTCCGGGTGCGGAAGATCACGACGTTCTCCCGGCTCATCGCCGAGCACGGGCAGGGGCGCGGCTGCGACGTCTGCAAGCCCGCGGTGGCCTCGATCCTGGCCTCGCTGCACAACGGGCACGTGCTCGACGGCGAGCGGGCCGCGTTGCAGGACACCAACGACGCCTTCCTCGCCAACATCCAGAAGAACGGCACGTACTCGGTCGTCCCGCGCATCCCGGGCGGCGAGATCACGCCGGACAAGCTCATCGTGATCGGCGAGGTCGCCCGCGACTTCGGGCTCTACACCAAGATCACCGGCGGCCAGCGCATCGACCTGTTCGGCGCCCGGGTCGAGCAGCTCCCGGAGATCTGGCGACGCCTGGTGGACGCCGGCTTCGAGTCCGGCCACGCCTACGGCAAGGCGCTGCGCACGGTGAAGTCGTGCGTGGGCTCCACCTGGTGCCGCTACGGCGTCCAGGACTCCGTCGGCCTGGCCATCGCCCTGGAGCTGCGCTACCGCGGCCTGCGCTCGCCGCACAAGCTCAAGTCGGCCGTGTCCGGCTGCGCCCGTGAGTGCGCCGAGGCCAGGTCGAAGGACTTCGGCGTCATCGCCACCGAGCAGGGCTGGAACCTGTACGTCGGCGGCAACGGCGGCTTCCGGCCCCGCCACGCCGACCTGCTGGCCACCGACCTGAGCACCGGCGACCTGATCAGGACCGTCGACCGGTTCCTGATGTTCTACGTCCGCACCGCCGACCGGCTGCAGCGCACCGCCGCCTGGCTGGAGTCGCTGGACGGCGGCCTCGACCATCTCCGGAAGGTGATCATGGAAGACTCGCTCGGCATCTGCGCCGACCTCGACGCCCAGATGGAACAGCACGTCGCCACCTACGCCGACGAGTGGGCGGCGACCCTGGACGACCCGGAGAAGCTGGGCAGGTTCGTCAGCTTCGTCAACGCCCCCGGCGTGCCCGACCCGTCGATCGTGTTCGCCTCCGAGCGCGGCCAGATCAGGCCGGTGATGGCCCGATGAGCTGGACCCCGGTCTGCGAGTACGCCGCCCTGCCGCCGGAGCGCGGCGTCTGCGCGCTGGTCGGCGACCGGCAGGTGGCGCTGTTCCGCACCTACGAGGGGCACGTGCACGCCCTGGACAACCTCGACCCGTTCAGCGGCGCGTACGTGCTCTCCCGCGGCATCGTCGGCACCAGGCGGGGCGAGCCCACCGTGGCCTCGCCGCTGCACAAGCAGGTCTTCTCGCTGGTGTCGGGCGCGTGCCTGGACGAGGCGGCCGTCCAGGTGCCCGTCTACGCCGTGCGGGTGGCGGCCGGACGGGTGGAGGTCAGCGTTTAGCCGATCAGGCCAGGGGCATTGACCTGCTGAAACACGGGGGACAGGAGGTGCGCGTGGCCTACGACGCCTCCGCCTACGGGCGCGCGATCGCCGACATCTACGACGCCACGGTGACGGAGCTGCCGACCGGCGCGGCCGTCGAGCGGCTGGCGACGCTGGCCGAGGGCGGCCCCGTGCTGGAGTTCGGCATCGGCACCGGGCGGCTGGCGCTCCCGCTCGCCGCCCGCGGCCTGTCCGTCGCCGGGATCGACGCCTCGCCGGAGATGACCCGCGAGCTGCGCGCCAAACCCGGCGGCGCGGCCGTCCCCGTGACGGTGGGCGACTTCTCCACCATGCGGGTCGAGGGCTCGTACGCGCTGGTGGTGCTCGCGATCAACACGATCTTCGCTCTGCCCACCCAGGAGGCGCAGGTCAACTGCTTCGCCAACGCGGCCCGGCACCTGCGCGGCGGCGGGCGGTTCGTGGTCGAGGCGTGGGTGCCCGACCCGGCCGCCTTCCGCGACGGCTCGGCGCTGCGGCTGCTGTCGCTGGCCGAGGACGCCGTCGTCATCGAGGCGGCCAGGCTCGCCCCGGCCACCCAGCACATGCGCACCACCCGCGTACGGCTGACCGGCGAGGGCGTGCGGCTGCTGCCCGCCAACCACCGCTACGCCTGGCCCGGCGAGCTCGACCTGATGGCCAGGCTGGCCGGGATGGCCCTGGAACACCGCTGGGCCGACTGGATCGGCACCCCGTTCACCGACGAGAGCCGCGCGCACGTCTCCGTCTACCGCAAGGCCGCCTGATGCGTCTGCCGCCCGCGCGTGGCCCGCTCACCGACCTGCTCTTCGACCGGCTCGCCCGGCCGCCCGCGACGCTGCCCGACGCCCCCGGCCCCGACGGCGAGGAGGATCTCCAGCTCGCCCTGTTCGCCTGCTACGAGCTGCACTACCAGGGCTTCGACGAGGTGGACGACCGCTGGGAGTGGGAGCCGTCGCTGCTGCGCCTGCGCGGCCTGCTGGAGGACCGGTTCGAGCGGGAGCTGGCCGGGGCCGTGCCGCGTCCCGGGCCGGTGCCGCCCGGCGAGGTGCGGCGCGCGCTCACCGCGCTGACCGCCGAGGACGAGGACGGCCCGTCGGTCTCGCTGCACCTCCAGCGCGAGGCCGGCATCGACGCCTTCCGCGAGTTCGTGATCCACCGCTCGATCTACCACCTGAAGGAGGCCGACCCGCACACCTGGGCGATCCCGCGCCTGCGCGGCCGGCCCAAGGCGGCCCTGGTGGAGATCCAGGCCGACGAGTACGGCGGCGGCCGGCCCGAGCGCATGCACTGCGAGCTGTTCGGCCACACCATGCGCGGCCTCGGCCTCGACGACTCCTACGGCGCGTACCTGCCGCGGGTCCCCGCGGTCACCCTGGCCGTCAGCAACGCCATGTCGCTGTTCGGGCTGCACCGGCGGCTGCGCGGCGCGCTGGTCGGCCACCTGGCCGCGATCGAGATGACCTCGTCCCTGCCCAACCGCCGCTACGCCGCGGGCCTGCGCCGGCTCGGCGGCGACGCGGCGGCGGCCCGGTTCTACGAGGAGCACGTGCAGGCCGACGCCGTGCACGAGCAGATCGCCGCGGCCGACCTGTGCGGCGGGTTCGCGGCCGCCTTCCCCGCCCTGACCGGCGACGTCCTGTACGGCGCCGCCTGCGCCCTGGCCCTCGAACGCCGCTGGGCCGAGCACGTCATGGGCCGCTGGGAGCGCGGCGCGTCCTCGCTGCTCGGCCAGGAGGTGCCCGCGTGATCGACCTGGACTACGTGATCCCGCTGCGCTGGCAGGACGACTCCGGCCTCGACGAGCTGACCGAGTATCTGCGCGCCCTCGCGCCGCACGTACGCGTGACCGTGGTCGACGGCAGCCGGCCCGAGCTGTACGCCCGCCACGCCCGCCGCTGGCGCTGCCTGGTCCGGCACGTCAGCCCGGCGGCCGGCCTGTCCTTCGCCAACGGCAAGGTCAACGGCGTGACGACCGGGCTGCGGCTGGCCGAGGGCGACCGGGTCGTGATCGCCGACGACGACGTGCGCTACGACCTGCCCGCGCTGGCCGAGATGCACGCCCTGCTCGCCCGCGCCGAGCTGGTCAGGCCGCAGAACTACTTCGACCCCGCCCCCTGGCACGCCCGCTGGGACACCGCCCGCACCCTGCTCAACCGCGCGTTCGGCGCCGACTACCCGGGCACGTTCGGCGTCCGGCGGTCGTTCTTCCTGGCCATGGGCGGCTACGACGGCGACGTGCTGTTCGAGAACCTGGAGCTCGTCCGCACCGTGCGCGCCCACGGCGGGCGCGAGCTGCGCCCGCCCGGCCTGTACGTCCGGAGGCTGCCGTGCGACGCGCGGCGGTTCTGGTCGCAGCGGGTCCGGCAGGCCTACGACGACCTCGCCCAGCCGGTGCGGCTGGCGTCCTTCCTGGCGGTGCTGCCCGCGCTCGCGCTGGTGCGCCGTCCGCTGCCGCTGCTGGCCGCCGCCGGGGCGGCCGTCGCGCTGGCCGAGGCCGGGCGGCGGCGGGCCGGCGGGCGGCGGGTCTTCCCCGCCGGCGCCTCGCTGTTCGCGCCGGTGTGGGTGCTGGAGCGGGCGGTGTGCTCCTGGCTGGCGGTGGGGGCGGCCTGCGCGGGCGGCGTGCCGTACGCGGGGGGACGGCTCGCGCTGGCCGCCCACTCGGTGCGGTGGCTGCGCGCGCGGGCTCAGGAGTCGGCCGGCGGGTCGGGCTCGCTCGACGCCCGGAAACCGACCGACTTGTGCGAGCCGTCGCAGAACGGCTTGGCCGATGATCGGCCGCACCGGCACAGCGCGACCGTGGCCCTTCCCGGGTCGATCGGCTCGCCGTCCTGAGTCAGCAGCTCGAAGGGGCCTCTGATCAGCAGCGGGCCGTCCTCGCAGGGCGTGACGGTGGTCGTCGGCTCGTCCATCGTCGTCACCTGCCCCGCCGGCCGGCCCTCTCACCTGCGAGGACGTCGCTAGAGGCCCTCCACGGGCGGGTAGACGTGCGGGGTGGGGTGGGCCGCGGGAAGGACGCACCGCCGCCCGGACCGGACGCTGGCACAGCGCTCGGCGTCCTCACGCTGGGGCAGTGGTTCCGGATTCGCCTGTGTTGGCCGCACTGGAGGGACGCTATAGGCGGCCCCTACCCGCCCGGTCTCGGGGCGGCAACGATCACAGCTCTGACCGGTCTCACCAATGACAGTGAAGCGTTACCGTGAGTAATGCCGACATGAGGTAAAGGGGTCGTGCGGAGTGCCTAAACCGGGCATTCGGGAACGACCGGCGAGGGCATCAACCCGGCCATGAGCAAGATTTCTGAGCGCAGGGCACTCCTGCTGGCCGCGATCGTTCCCGTCGTCCTGGTCGCGGGCTGCTCCGCGGGGAGCAACCCGCAGGCGATGAAGGGGGAGGCCAGCCCGGCCACGCCGACCGAGACCATGATGACGCCCACCGAGACCGGCATGGAGTCGCCGACCACCACCGAGACCATGACCGAGACCGCCACGCCGACCGGCACCATGACGGCGGCCACCCAGCCGCGCGCCGCCGTCCAGAACTACTTCGACGCCCTGAAGTCCGGCAACGTGGACGCGGTCGTGAAGACGTTCACCAGCGACGCCGTGGTGGCCTTTGACGGGCAGGCCACGGCCACGGGCTCGCAGGCCGTCCGCAGCCTCTACGAGAAGCTGCTCAAGGACGGCGCCGACCTGAAGTCGGCCACGCACACCATCGACGAGACGCGGAACGCGGGCACCCAGGACGCCTTCGCGCGCTCGACCAGCAAGCAGGGCGACACCACCTACCGCGAGCTCTTCATGCTCTCGCACCAGGGCGGCCAGTGGCTGATCTCGCGCTTCATGAACAACCAGGGCGGCTGACCGGCCCCGCTCGGAATACGGTAGGGGGGTACCGTGTTGCGGTCGGTGTAGCGAGCGAGAGGACCGGGAGATGGCCGGGTACACCGACGGCAAGCAGGACCACCTCCGGCGGCTGCGCCGGATCGAGGGCCAGGCGCGGGGCATCCAGCGCATGGTCGAGGACGACAAGTACTGCATCGACATCCTGACGCAGGTCTCGGCGACGACGAGCGCGTTGCAGTCGTTCGCGTTGTCGCTGCTGGAGGAGCACATGGCGCACTGTGTGGTCGAGGCGGCGCACAAGGGCGGGGCCGAGGCGGAGGCCAAGGTGAAGGAGGCGGCCGACGCCATCGCCCGGCTCGTCCGGTCGTGACGGATCCACGCGGGGCGCGCGCGGGCCGGTTAGCGTGGAGGACGTGCAGGACCTGACGCGGTTCCAGAACCCCCGCTTCGCCGAGGCGTACGAGCGGATGAGCGCCGAGTCGGAGCGGCGGGGCGCGGCCGAACACCGGCGGCGCCTGCTGGCCGGGCTGGCCGGGCGGGTGCTGGAGGTCGGCGCGGGCAACGGGCTGAACTTCGCGCACTACCCGGCGGGGGTGCGCGAGGTGGTCGCCGTCGAGCCGGAGGACCGGCTGCGGCGGCTGGCCGGGCGGGCCGCGGCCGGCGCGCCGGTGCCCGTGAGCGTGGTCGCCGGGCACGCCGCCGACCTGCGGTTCGCCGACGCCTCCTTCGACGCCGTGGTGCTCTCGCTGGTGTTGTGCTCGGTGCCCGACCAGCGCGCGGTGCTCGGCGAGGTGTCCCGGGTGCTCAGGCCCGGCGGCGAGGTGCGGTTCTACGAGCACGTGCGCTCCTCGCGCGCCGCCGGCGCGCTGGTGCAGGACCTCGTGACGCCGTTGTGGCGGCGGATGGCCGGCGGGTGCCGCCTCAACCGCGACACCGAGCGCGCCCTGATCGACAGCGGGCTGGTGGTCGAGGAGCGCGAACGGTTCGCGTTCCGGCCGCTGCCGTTGTCGCCGAGGTTGCCGCACATTCTCGGACGCGCCAGGAAACCGGTTTGACCGGCTGCCCAGACGGTTCTTCTCGGCCGCTGTGGCGACAAATCTGGAAAAATGGGTTTTTGTTCTGAAACGTCTTATTGCGCTGTGGTGTCACCGGGAATACGCGGAGTGATACGGCGCTGATCCACCAACGCCAGATAAACCGCGAACGCCCCCTGCGCCCACATCCCCGCCTGCTGCGCGGTCAGCCGGATCTCCTCGCCCTCGTGCGTGACGATCAGATAACCACCCGGCGTGCGACGCCAGGCGACCAAAACGTTCTCGTAAACCAGAACGTCGAGCATCGCGGTCAGATATTCGCCTCCGGTGGCGGACACGGCGTAAGCCTCCTCGCTCCTCGCCGAATTCTCGCCCTGATTTCTTCGTGCTGACTCCATTGTGCGCGCCGCACCGGGAATTGTCGCACCCGTCCGGCCGCTTCTTCGGTTCGCGGGCGGAACCCGCCGGGGCCGGGCGGTGTAGGGAGGTCGGAGGTGCGTGATGAAGAGAAACGTGGCCGTACCGGCTGCCCTGACGGCCGCTCTGGCGGCTGCCGTGCTGGTCGTCCTGGTGGTGTCCGGATGGTGGGCGGGGGTGGCGTCCGCCTCCTCGCGCGGGGGGTGGGCGGTGACCTACCTCGACCCGCCGCCGGCGGCGTTCGCGGGCGGGAAGACGTACACGGTGGGGTTCTGGGTGCTGCAGCACGGCACGCATCCCTACGCGGGCGAGCTGGACCCCGTCGGCCTGCGCCTCACCCGGGCCGACGGCAGGACCGTCACCTTCGCCGGCACCCCGCTGCCGGAGGCCGGACACTACGCCACGTCGGTGGCCGTGCCGGACGGGGTGTGGCGGGTGGAGGGCCTCCAGGGCTGGTTCGAGCCGTACGCCGTGGGGACGCTCACGGTTCCCGGGCGGCTGCTGGCCGACCCGGTGCCGCCGGACAAGGTGGCCACGTTCGGCGGCGACGGGAAGGACCCTTGGGGCGCGATCCGGCCGCCGGGCTTCCCCCCGGGCAAGAGCACACCGATGCCGACCGGTGAGCCGACCGGGACGCAGGCCGGTGAGCCGACCGGGGTGCAGGCCGGGAAGCAGGTCGGAGGCGGGGTCGGGGCTGCTGGGAGTGCGGCTGCGCGGGTTCCGGCCGGAGAGGCGCCGGGCGGCGGGGTTCCGGCGTACCTGCTGGTGCCCGCGGCGGTGGCCGGCGCGCTGGTGGCGCTCGTGGCGTCCCGCCTGCCGCGCCTTCGCGGGACGCCGGGACGACCGGGACCCGCGGGACCCGCGGGACGAGCGGGACGACCGTCCGGCGCGCGCCGGAATGCCGCCGCAGACGACGACCCTCCCGACGAGGACGGCTCCACGGAGACCCTCGTCATCGGCGGTTAGCGCCGCCAGGACAGGTCAGGCGGAGGGCTCGCGGAACTGTTCGATCATCGCCGCGTACCCGTCGCCGGCACGGCCGCCGGCCGCCGCGCGCCGGGCCAGGTCCAGGAAGAGGTCCGGCAGCTCGGTGTTGACGCCGAGCGCCCGGCTCTCCTGCGCCAGGTGCTCCATCCCGCCCAGGTGGACGGCGAGGGTGGCGTCGGCGGCCGGGTACCGGCCCTCGTCGATCTGCCGGGCGTAGGCGGAGACGTAGCCGGTCGTCACGCCGATGGCGGTGGTGGCCAGGGACGCGAAGGTCGTCGCCTTGACGTTGGCGGCGCCCAGCAGGGCGGCGCCCTGGAGGAAGCCGTTCAGCACGCCCCACATGACGCTCAGGACGGACATGTCGTACAGGGCGGACAGGGCGTGGTCCTCGCCGAGATGGACGGTCCCGTCTCCGGAGAGCGCTCGCAAGGTGGGCAGGTGCTCCTCGAAGGCGGCCTCCGGGCCGGAGCACAGCACCGTGGCGTCGGCGGTGCCGATCGCCTGGGGGAGGGCGAGGATCGCCCCGTCGAGATAGACGCTCCCGATCGTGCCCGCCCACCTCGCGGTGTCGCGGGCCTGGACGGAGGTCGCCGTGGTCAGGTTGACGAGGGTGCGGCCGGCCAGCGAGGAGGCGACCGGCTCCAGCAACCCGTGCACGGCGTCGTGGTCCGAGACGCAGACGACGACGAGCGGGCTCGCCTCGACCGCGCTTGCGACGGAGCCGGCCAGGGTGGCTCCCTTGGCGACGAGGTCGCCGGCCTTGGCCGCCGAGCGGTTCCAGACGGTGGTCGGGTGACCGTTCGCCAGGAAGGCCGTGGCCAGCGCCTGGCCCATCAGCCCGAGGCCGACGACGGTGACGGGCGCCCGGGAGGCGGACGAGAGGGACATGTGGGCTCCTGTGTGGTTCGCGCGGCTTGCGCCGCGATGGATGGCGGGGCTGCGGTCCGGCGGGGGACGGTTCAGGCGAAGAACCCGACGATGCTGCGGATGCGGCCCCCGTCGAACTCCACGACGTCGTAGCCGGTGACGGCCGGGCCGAGCCGCCAGCGGAACAACGCGCGGTCATGGTGGACGCCGACCACGGCGTCGAGGGTGAACCGGAGGTCGCCGAGCCCGCTCCGGACGCGGCCGATCACCTCGGACAGCTCGGCGTGCCCGCGCAGGCCCGCGTTCTCGGGATCGACGTAGAGCGAGTCCTCGGTGAGGACGGACCTCATCAGGGCAGACCGGGCGGCGGCGTCCGGCTCGTTCCAGACGTCGAGGTAGGCGTGGATCACATCGGTGGTGCTCACCTGCTGACTCCCAACACAGCGTTCGATTACTACACGCCGTTCAGTAAACAGCATGCCGTGTAAGCTGTCGACCGTGAGCGACCCCAGGACGAGCCGCCGGGACCGGCTACGCGCCCAGACCAGCGCCGAGATCAAGACGATCGCCCTGCAGCTCATGGCAGACGGAGGCCCCGACGCCATCTCGCTGCGCGCGATCGCCCGCGAGATGGGCATGACGGCCGGTGCGATCTACAGCTACTTCCCCACCCGCGACGACCTGGTCACGACGCTCATCGGCGACGTCTACACCTCGGCCGTCGACGCGGCCGAGGCCGCCCGCGACGCGGTCCCGGAGAACGATCCGGGCGGGCGGATCCTGGCCTGGGCCCGGGCCATGCGCGAGTGGGCGCTGGCCAACCCAGAGGGCTTCCGGCTGGTCTACGGTGACCCCGTGCCGGGCTACCGTCCGCCCGAAGAAGGTCCGGGCAAGGAGGCCGAAGCGCGCGCCTGCGCCGGCATCGTCGGGCTGGTCGCCGCGGCCTGGCCGGTGGCCCGGGAGTGCGCGTCCGGGGGCGGCGCCTACACCTGGGACGACTTCGACCCCGCCCTGGTCGCCCACGTCCGGGAGGACTTCCCGGGCCTGCCGCCGGCGGCCATCGCGGTGACGCTGCGGGTGTGGGGCCGCATGCACGGGCTCGTCGCCCTGGAGATCTACGGCCACCTGCGCGGCCTCGTCCACGACCCGGCCGCCGTCTACGACGACGAGATGCGCGACCTGGTCACCTCTCTCGGCCTCAAGCACTGATCCTCCGGTCGCCTGCCCGGCCGCGTTCGTGCTGGTAAGGGGGGATGTCGGTCGCGGGGAAGTCGGACTCCGGTTGCTACCGTGAGGGGCAGGTGATCTGATCTTCGGGCTCTGCGGCAGGTGAGAGCGGTGGGCGCTGTGCTGGGGCTCGTGGCGCTGCTCGCCGCCGGGGTCGCCACGGTGTACCTGGCCTCCCTGGCCCTGTCGCCCGGCGGAGTCGTACGGGTGGGGCCGTTCCTGTCCGGGGCGCGGCCCCGGGAGCACGCGATGTCCCGCTTCCACGTCCGGTGGTACGCCGTGACGCTGGTCTTCCTCGCCTTCGACATGGAGATGGTCTTCATGTACCCGTGGGCCCTCGTGGTGGCCGAGGTGGGGCTGCCGGCGGTGGTGGAGATGTTCGCCTTCCTGGGGCTGCTGCTGGTCGGCGTCCTGTACGCGTGGCGGGAAGGGGCGTTCCGGTGGGCCTGAGGGGGTGGCTGCTGCGGCAGGCGGCGCTGCGGCCCCGGGTGCTCCTCGTCGCCTGCCCGTACGGGACGGGCGCGCGGCTGCTGGCCGAGGCGGAGGCGGACCGCCGTGGCTGGCCGGTGGCGGCGTCGGCGGCGGAGGCGAGCGTGATGGTGGTGTGCGGGCGTCCCGGGGCGGAGCTGGCGGCGGCCGTACGGGAGGTCTGGAGGGCGGTCCCGGTGCCGAGGGCGCTGGTGGAACTGCCGCCGGACGTCCCGGCCGACCGGGTCGTGGCCGCGCTGGACGACGCCGTCCGCACGCTGGGGGACGAACCCGTCCAGTGGCGGCGGGCCGCCGTCCTGGCCACGGGGACGTCCGCGGACGACACTCCCATGGCCGACCGAGGGGCCGACCGGGACGGGCTGAAGCTGGACCGGCTGCACGTGCCGCTGGGACCCGTGCTCGCGGACTGGCCCGCGGGGCTGGTGGTGGAGACCGTCCTGCAAGGGGACGTCATCCAGGAGGCACGGGTGCGAACCCTGCCGGCCGACGGCACGGGGGACGCGTTCTGGACGCCGGGGCCGGACGCGAGCCCGGCGGAGGCGCGGCGGCGGACGGCGGCGGCCCGGCTGGACGGCCTCGGCAGGCTGCTCGGCGTGGCCGGCTGGCCCGCCGCCGCCGCGGACGCCCGGCGCCTGCGCGACCGCCTGCTCGCGGACGCCATGGACGAGCGGGGAAGACGCCGATGCGTCCGGTTCACGCGGCGGGTGCGCAGGTCATGGGTCCTGCGGTGGATGTTGCGCGGCGCGGGTGAGCTCGGCCCCGACGCCCCACAGCGGCTGCGTGGGGACACCCTGGATCGTGCGCGCCGGTGGCTCGACGACGTGGAGGCCCTGACCGAAGAGGACGTGGAGGCCCTGACCGAAGAGTGCCCCGGACCCGGGGACGGCGATGACGTCCCGGTGGACCGGGTGCTGGCGTTGTTGCCGGGCCTGCTGGCCGGGGCCGAGCTCGCCGTGGCACGCCTGATCGTGGCCGGTCTCGATCCGGACCTCGGCCGGCTGCCGTCGCCAGCCAGGGACGGGTGAACCGGTGGCCGCGGGGACGGCCGCGGGGACGGCCCTGGGGATGGCGGTGCTGACGTGGGGGGCGGCGGCCTTCGACGCGGCGCTCGGCGCGGGCCGGAGCTCGTGGCGGGCGGCGGCGGTGGCGCCGTTCAGGGAGGGGGCGCGGCTGGTGGTGCAGCAGCGGCGGCGGACGGACCGGGCCGACGTCCTGCTCACCCGGGCCGGGGTCGTGGCGTTGCCGGCGGCCGCGCTGCTGGCCGCCGTCGTCCTGCCGGTCGGCGGCGCGCCGGTGCTGGACCTGGGGGCGGGGGTGGTGTGGTTCAACGCCATGGAGGTGTGCGTCTGGGGGGCCCTGTGGCTGGTCGGGTGGGGGGTCAACGCCGTGTGGCCGCTGGTAGGCGGCTACCGGTTCCTGGCCCAGGGCCTGGCGTACGAGCTGCCGCACATGTTCGTGCTGATCACCGCGGGGGTGGGGGCGGGGTCGTTGCGGTTCGCCGACCTCGTGGCGGCGCAGCGCGGGTTGTGGTTCGTGATGTGGATGCCGGTCGCGTTCGCGGTCTATCTCGTCTCGGCGGTGGCGATGGCGTTCTGGGGGCCGATGGGGCAGCCGGTCGGGCGGGACGTGTGCGGCGGCGTGCCGGGCGAGCTGGGCGGCCCCGACCGGCTGGTCTTCCTGGCCGGACGCCACGCGCTGCTGGTCGTGGCGGCGGCCGGGGCGGTGCCGCTGTTCCTCGGGGGCGCGGCGGGGCCCGTGCTGCCCGGCTGGGCGTGGGGGCCGGTCAAGACGGCGGCGGTGCTGGCCGTGCTGGTGCTGGCCGGGCATCGCATGCCGGTCGTGCGGATGGACCGGTTCGTGCAGTTCGCGTGGGTGGTGCTGATCCCGGTCACGCTCGTGCAACTGCTGGTCGTCGCGGTGGCGGTGCTGCCGTGAACGTGGCGTTCTGGGCGCTGGCGGTCGTCGCGGTGGCGGGTGGGGTGGCGGTGTTCGCGGTGGACTCGATGGCGCGGGCGACGTTCGCGCTGCTGGTCTCGCTGCTGGCCGTGGGCGGGACGCTGCTGCTGATCGACCTGGAGTACCTGGGGGTGCTGGTCGTCCTCATGATGGTCATGGAGATGCTGGTCATGGCCGTCTTCATGATCATGTACATGATGAACCCGGCCGGGCTCGTGCCGATGAAGATGGTGCACAACCAGCGGGGCGCGGCGGCCGTCGCCGGAACGGTGTTCGTCCTGCTGGCCGCCGGGGCGCTGCTCGTCCGCCCGCCGAGCCGGCGCGGACGGCCGCCGGCGGACCCCACGCACGCGCTCGGCCTGTCCCTGATGGGACCGAAGATGCTGGTCATGATGGTCGCCGGGGTGGCGATCCTGGCCACGATGATCTCGGCCGTGCTGCTGGCCACCCACCGGGGACGGTACGACCGGTGACGCTCCAGGCTTTCCTGCTGCTGGCCGCCGCCCTGTTCGCCGTCGGCCTGTACGGCGTGCTGTCCCAGCAGTCGATCGTCATGCTGATGATGGGCCTCGAACTCATGATCAACGGCGTGCTCGCGGCCGCCGGCGCCTTCTGGTACCACGTCGCCCCGGCCGCCGCGGACGGCCAGGTCCTCGTCCTGGTCGCGGTCACCGTGATGGCGCTGGAGATGGCGATGGGCTTCGCCGTCACCACGGCCGTCTTCCGCGCCCGCGACGTGGACACGACCGACGCCGCCGGAGACCTCAAGGGATGAGCCCGTCCCTGTGGCTGCTGCCCGCGCTGCCCGCCGCCGCCGGCGCGCTGCTGATCGCCGTGCGCCGCGCCGCCCCCGCCCTGTCCGTCGCCACGGCCGCGCTCACCCTCGGGCTGGCCGGGCATGCCGCGGCGACCAGGCCCTCGGCGACCGCCCGGCTGATCCTCGGCGAAGGGCTGGCCGTGGACGGGCTCTCGGCGGTCATGGTGGTCACCGTGGCGGCGGTCGGGCTGGCCGTGCTGGTGTTCGCGGCGGCGGAGCAGCGGTCGGGGCGCTTCCACGGGCTGATGCTGATCTTCCTCGGCGCGATGCTGGCCACGGTGACCGCGACGGACCTCGTCCTGCTGCTGATGGGCTGGGAGGTCATGGGGGCGATGTCGTACGCGCTGATCGGCTACCGGTGGCGCGACCGGGAGCGCGTACGGTCCGGAGCCGTCGCCTTCGTCACCACCCGGGCCGGCGACCTGGGCCTGTACGTCGCCTGCGGCGCGGCCCTGGCCGCGGGCGGCGGCCTGGCGCTCGCCGGGCTGCCGGGGCTGCCGCCGCCGTGGCGGGACGTGGTGGCGGGCGGGATCGTGCTGGCCGCGCTGGGCAAGTCGGCGCAGGGGCCGTTCGCGTTCTGGCTGTCGCGGGCGATGGCGGGCCCGAGCCCGGTGTCGGCGTTCCTGCACGCGGCGACCATGGTGGTGGCGGGGGCGTACCTGCTGCTGCGGGCGCACGCCCTGCTCGCGGCCACCGGCTGGGCGGCGGCGGTGGCGGCCTGGACAGGCGCGCTGACCGCGCTGCTGCTCGGCCTGGTGGCGCTGGCGCAGCGGGACCTCAAACAGCTTCTGGCCGCCTCGACCTGCGCGCAGGTCGGGTTCATGGTGCTGGCGGCGGGGGCGTCGGCGGTCTCCGGCGGGACGGCCCACCTGGCCGCGCACGCCGCCGTCAAGAGCCTGCTGTTCCTCGCGGCGGGGGCCTGGCTGGCGGCGCTCGGCACCAAGGACCTGGCCGGGCTGCACGGCGCGGCCCGGCGGTTCCCGCTGGTGGGGGTGGCGTTCGGGGTGGGGGCCGCGGCCCTGGCCGGGTTGCCGCCGCTGTCGTTGTGGGTGACCAAGGACGCCGTCCTGGGCGGGGTCGCGCAGCCTGGACCGCGCGTGGTGGCCTTCGCCGCCGGGTTGGTGGCCGCTCTGTACGCGGGGAAGGCGCTGGCCGTGGTCTGGCGGCCCGCCGACGCGGCGACCGGCACCGGGAGCGAGCGGCGGGCCACGGGCCGGGTGGCCTGGCCCGAACTGCTGCCGTTGCCGGTGCTCGCCCTGGTGGCGGCCGGGTTCGGGATCGTCGGGCTGCCCGCGCTGCACGGCTGGTGGTCCCGGCTGGTGGGCGACCCGGGCGCGCCCGGCCTCACGGCGGGCGAGCTGGCCCTGTCCGGGGTCCCGGCGCTCGCCCTGGTGACCGCTGTGATCGCGGCGCGGCCAGGGACGGCCGTGATCGGGGTGCGGCCCGGAACGGTCGCGCCTTCGCGCGTGGGCGGGGTGTTCGGGCGCTGGCTGGGGCTGGAGCGGGCGGCGCGGGCCGTGGTGTGGCGGCCGCTGCTGCGGGCGGCGCGGTGGGCGGCCTGGGTCGACGAGCGGGTCGTGCACGGCGCGGTCGAGGCGGTCGCGCGGGCGGGACTGCTGGCCGCGCGGCTGGCCGGAAGCCCGCTGGAGTCGGGGCTCGACGGGCTCGTCCGACGGACCGGCGGCGCGGTACGACGCCTCGGCGGGCTGGCCAGACGTCCCCAGACCGGACAGATCCACATCTACTTCGCCCAGGCCGCCGTCGCCCTCGTCGTGCTGGCCGTCGTGTTCGCGATCGTGAGGTGAGGCGTGCTCGACGTCGTCGTGTTCCTGCCGCTGGCCGCCGCCGCCCTGTTCGTCCTGCCCGGCGTCACGGCGCGCGCGGCCGGCCTGATCCGGGTGGCCGCGTCCGCCGCCGATCTCGCCCTGGTCATCGTCCTGTGGACCGGGTACGGAGGCGGCCTGGCGTACGAGACCAGGCTGCGCTGGATCCCGACGGCGGGGGCCGGCTACCACGTCGGCGTGGACGGCCTGTCGCTGCCGCTGATCGCCATGACCGCGGTGCTGTTCCTGCTCTGCGCCGTCCACTCGCTGGGCGAGCCCGCCAGGCCCAAGGCGCACGCGGCGCTGTTCCTGTTCCTGCAGACCGTCTCCACCGGCCTGTTCGCGGCGCTCGACCTGCTGCTGTTCTTCGTCTTCTTCGACCTGTCCATCGTCGGCATGTACTTCGTGATCGTCGGCTGGGGGCACGGCGACCGGGCCAGGTCCGCGCTGACGTTCTTCCTCTACACCTTCCTGGGCTCGCTGGCGCTGCTGCTCGGCTTCGTCGGCCTCTATCTGGCCGCCGACCCGCACACCTTCGACCTGGCCGATCTCACCCGCCGCCCGCCGGACGCGGGCCCGGCCGTGCTGCTCGCCATCGGGATCGGCCTGGGGGTCAAGACGCCGGTCGTGCCCGTGCACACCTGGCTGCCGCCCGCGCACACCGACGCCCCGGCCGCCGGATCGGCCATCCTCGCCGGGGTGCTGCTCAAGATGGGCGCGTACGGGCTGGCCCGCATCGCCGTGCCGCTGCTGCCCGGCCCGTGGCGCGCGTACGCCTGGCTGGTCATCGTGATCGGCCTGGTCAGCGTCCTGTACGGCGCCCTGGTGGCGCTCGCCCAGGAGAACCTCAAACGGCTCGTCGCCTACACCTCGGTCAACCACATGGGCTACGTCGTGCTCGCCCTGGGCGCCGCCGGGCTGGCCGGCGGGCCGGCGCGGGCCAAGGAGCTGGCGGTCAGCGGCGCGGTCACCCAGATGGTCAGCCACGGCCTGGTCACCGGCGCGCTGTTCCTGATCACCGGCGTGCTGTGGGACCGCGCGGGCGGCTACGCCCTCGGCCGCTACGGCGGCATCGCGGGACGGGCGCCCGTGCTGGCCTGGCTCACGGCGGTGGCGGCGTTCGCCTCGCTCGGACTGCCCGGACTGTCGGGGTTCATCGCCGAGTTCCAGATCTTCACCGGGGTGATCGGCTCGGGGGCCGTGCTCGCGGGCGCGCTCTCCGTGACCGGCATCCTGATCACCGCGGCGCTGTTCCTGCGGGCGCTGCAACGCGCGTTCCTCGGCGAGCCGGGCGAGCTGACGCCGCGGGTCACCGACGTGCGGCCGCGCGAGCTGGGCGCGATCGCCCCGCTGCTCGTGCTGTCCTTGCTCATCGGCCTGGCGCCGGGTCCGCTGCTGGACCTGATCGAGCCCGCCGCCCGCGCCGTCGTCGCCCTGGCGGGCCGATGAGCGCACCTCACGGCGGCGCGGCGGTGACCGCGATGCTGCCCGAGGTCCTGATGCTGCTGGGCGCGGTGACGGCGCTGGTCGCGGGGCTGTTCGTGGCCCGCGGGCGGCAGCGCGTCGCCGCCTGGGTGTGCATGGCGGCGCTCGCCGGGGCCGCCGCGGCGAGCGCCGCCGCCCTGCCGCGCCCCGCCGTCCTGGCCTTCGACGCCTACGCCGTCGATCCGCCGACCGGAGCCGCCCGGCTGACCGTCTGCCTGGCCACCCTGCTGGCCGTGTGGCTGGCGACCGGCCGGGTCAGGGGGGACGGCAGGGAGGCCGAGCTGTACACGCTGATGGTGCTGGCGGCGCTGGGGGCCGTGCTCATGGCGGGGGCGGACGACCTGCTCGTGCTGGTGGCGGCGTACCTGCTGGCGAGCGTCCCGGCGTACGCGCTGGCGGGGTTCGCCAAGGACGCGTCCGGCACCGAGGCGGCGCTCAAGTACTACCTGATGGGCGCCTTCCTCGGCGTGCTCATGCTGGCCGGGGCCACCGTCGTGTACGGCTGGTCCGGCGCCACCGCCTACCCCGCCGCGCGCGCCCCGGCGGTGGGCGCGGTGCTGCTGCTGGCCGGGCCGCTGTTCAAGGCCGGGGGAGCGCCCGCGCACTTCTGGGTGCCCGACGTCACCGAGGGCACGTCGGCGCCGGTGGCCGCGTTCGTGACCACGGTGCCCAAGATCGGCGCGCTGGTGGCGCTGTACCGGCTGGCGACGACGGTGCTGGACGAGCCCGCGCTGCTCGCGGTCCTGGCCGCCGTGACGATGACGCTCGGCAACCTGGCCGCCTTCCAGCAGGAGAACGTACGGCGGTTGCTGGCGTACTCGACGGTCAGCCAGGCCGGTTACCTGCTGGTCCCGGTCGCGGTGGCCGGACGCACCGCCCTGGCCGCGCCCGCCCTGCTGGTCTACCTGGCCGCCTACGCGGTCACGAACCTGGGCGCGTTCGCCGTCGTGGTCGCCACCGGGGCCGAGCGGCTGGCGGACTACGCCGGGCTCGGCCGCCGCTCGCCCTGGACGGCGTTCGCGCTGGTGGTGTGCCTGCTCGGCCTGGTCGGGACGCCGCCGACCGCGGTCTTCGCCGGGAAGCTGCTGATGTTCGCGGCCGCCTGGGACGGCGGGTACGCCTGGCTCGCGGTGGTCGCCGCCGCCAACACCGTCGCGAGCCTGTTCTACTACCTGCGCTGGATCCGCCCGGTCTTCGCCGCGGAGGGCCCGGCGCACCCCGCCGCGTCGAGCCCGGTCGCGCAGGTGTGCGCCGCCGCCTCGATCCTGCTCGGCCCGGCCGCCGGGCTCGCCGTGCTGATCGCCCGCTGACCCGGCGCGCGGGTCACAGGTCGCGTTCCTGGGCGTCGAGGATGGCGACCGAGACCTCGACCGCCCTGGCCGCGTCGCCCGCCTCGATCGCGGCCAGCAGGTCGTCGTGCGACGGGTCGGGCGCCAGCGCGGCCTGCTCCTGGTCCCGGACGCTGTCGCGCAGCGCGTCGCGCATGCTGCGGTAGAGGTCGGCCAGCAGCGGGTTGTGCGCGGCGTCGGCCACCAGCAGGTGGAAGTCGGCGTCGGCGTCGGCGAACCCGTCGAGGTCGCCCGCGCGCGCGGCCGACCCGCGGCGGGCCAGCGCCTCGCGCATCGCGGCCACGTCGTCGCCGGTGCGCTTGACCGCCGCCAGCCGGGCGGCCACCAGGTCGAGCCCGCGGCGCACGTCGATGATGTCCATCGCGGCCGCCCGGTCGAGCCGCCGGCGCAGCGCCACCTGCGACTCGTCGGTGGCGGTGACGTACGTGCCGTCGCCCTGCCTGGTCTGCAGCAGCCCGGCGTGGGCCAGCACCCGCACCGCCTCGCGCACCGACAGCCGGCTCATGCCGAGGCTCTCGGCGAGCCGGCTCTCGGACGGGATCTTCGTCCCGACCGGCCAAGCCCCACTGGTGATCTCCCCGCGGAGCTCCTCGATGGCGGCATCGACGAGCGAGGTCCGCGCGACGTTTCGCATGCGATCTCTTCCGTCCCGGTGAGCCTCCAGCCTAGAGGAGCGCGGCGGCCAGGCGCTCGATCGTCTCGCGGCCCTCCAGCGGTGTCACCCAGGCGGCCGGCAGCGCGTCCGCGCCGCGCAGCGCGCCCACCAGGTTGCCGCAGACCGAGCCGGTCGAGTCGCTGTCGCCGGAGTGGTTGACCGACAGCAGCAGCGCCCGCTCGGGCGAGGGCTCGGCCAGGGCGCAGTAGACGCCGATGGCCAGCGCCTCCTCGGCCACCCACGCGCCGCCCAGCGTCTCCACCCGTTCGGGGGAGTGCGGGCCGGACGCGGCCAGGTCGAGCGCCGCGCGCAGGGCGCCGGACGTCTCCTCGTGCCCCGGACGACCGGCGAGCAGGCCGAGGGCGTGGCCGACGGCGGCCTCCAGCGGCTCGCCGGCCATCAGGCGGGCGACGATCGCGGCGAACGCGCCCGCGGCCAGGTAGCCGGTCGGATGGCCGTGGGTGATCTGCGCGCAGACCGCCGCCAGCTCGAACGCGGCGTCCGCGTCGTACGGCGCGACGAGCCCGAACGGCGCCGAGCGCATGACGGTGCCGCAGCCCTTGGAGTCCGGGTTCACCGGGCCGGGCACGCCGGACGGCGACGGGCCGGGGAAGGGTTGCCGCAGCCCGGACAGGCAGGCGTTGCCCGGGGCCCGCCGGGAGTACAGCCAGCCCTCCTCGCGCAGCGCGCCGGTCCGGTGCGGCCGGTCGGCGGGCGGCGGAGCCTGGTGCTCCTGGGTGTCGAGCCAGCGCAGGTACGCCTGCCGCACCTCGCCGGGCGTGCGGTCGCGGGTCAGCGCCTCGACGGTGAACAGGGTCATCTGGGTGTCGTCGGTGACGAGCGCGCGCCTGCCCCGCCAGGTCGTGACATAGCCGGTGACGCCGTCCTGGCCGTGCTGCCGGCGGATCTCCCGCAACGACTCGAACTCGATGGGCGCCCCGAGGGCGTCGCCGATCGCGCCGCCGAGCAGGCAGCCCCGGATCCGGTCCTGTGCCTCCATAGGTGGGATCTTGTCAGCTTTCTGGGCGGGTGAGACATTGCGGGGGAAATTACGACACTTGTCACGGAGGTCACGCGTGCCACAATTACGCCCGGCCCTCTTCGCGGTCGCCCTCACCTTGGCCATCGCGACCCCGGCACAAGCCGCTGCCGGACCCACGATCACCGTCAAGGACGGCCGGACGCAGCCGGTCTTCTCCTACGCCGACGCCGTCCGCGAGCACGTGTACGTCGAGTCCACCGTGGACAGCGACCTCGACGGCGCGCTCGACCGGGTCAGGGTGGACATCATCCGTCCCAAGGAGTCCGGTCCGGGCCTGAAGGTGCCCGTGATCATCGACGAGAGTCCGTACTACGACAACTCCGGGCGTGGGAACGAGGGGGAGCGCAAGGCGTACGACGCCTCCGGCAATGTCACGAAATTCCCCCTGTTCTACGACAACTACTTCGTCCCGCGCGGCTACGCCGTGCTCAACGTGGACATGCTCGGCACCACCAGGTCCGACGGCTGCCCGGACATGGGCGGCAAGGCCGACGTGCTGGGCGGCAAGGCGGTCATCGACTGGCTGAACGGCCGCGCCAAGGCGGTCAGGGCCGACGGCACCCCCGCCGTGGCCGACTGGACCACCGGCAACGCCGCCATGATCGGCAAGTCCTACGACGGCACGCTGGCCAACGCCGTGGCCGCCACCGGCGTCGAGGGCCTGAAGACGATCGTCCCCATCTCGGCCATCAGCTCCTGGTACAAGTACCAGCGCTCGAACGGCGTGGTCTACAACTACGACTACGCCTCCTGGCTGACCAACTACGTCGACACCGACCCCGAGGCCAAGTGCCAGGCCGTCCGCGACCGCATGGACGCCGAGGACGGCGACGACACCGGGAACTACAACGCCTTCTGGAACGAACGCGACTACCTCAAGGGCCTGCTCGGCGACGCCTCGAAGGTCAAGGCCAGCGTCTTCGTCGTGCACACGGTCAACGACCTCAACGTCCGGCCGGACAACTTCTCCGCCTGGTGGCAGGCCCTGGCCCAGCGGAACGTGCCGCGCAAGATCTGGGTCGGCCAGTACCAGCACGTGGACCCGTTCGACTTCGAGGGCCGCAGGGACCTGTGGGTGGACACCCTGCACCGCTGGTTCGACTACTGGCTGCACGGCGTCCGCAACGGGATCACCAACGAGCCCCGCGCCGACGTGCAGCTCGGCCCGGCGCAGTGGACCACCCAGCGCGACTGGCCGGCCCCGTACGCGCTCAAGGCCGTGCTGCGGCCCGCCGCCGACGGCTCGCTCGGCCTGCTCAAGGCCCGCGGCGACAGCACCGCCACCTTCACCGACCTCGCGCTGAGCGAGACCGAGATGGTGGCCGACGTCGGCACGGCCAAGCCGGGCCGCGCCGCCTTCACCACCGGCGCGCTCCCGCTGGACCTGCGCCTGTCCGGCACGCCCACCGCCGACCTGCGGGTCAGGCTCGACAAGCCCACTGCCAACCTGACCGCCCTGCTCGTCGACTTCGGCGAGGACACCCGCGTCGACTGGCGGCGCGGCCAGGGCGTCACCACGCTCACCGAGGAGGACTGCCACGGCGAGAGCACCGCGGCCGACGACGCCTGCTACAAGAAGGTCACCACGAACGTGGCCACCCGGCCGCTGGAGATCGTCGCCCGCGGCTGGATCGACGTCCAGAACCGCGACTCGCTCAGCCAGGCCCAGCCGCTGCCCGTCGGCACCTACGGGACGGTCAGGTGGCAGACGCTGCCGCAGGACTACACCTTCAGGAAGGGCCACCGGATCGGCCTGGTGCTCGCCGGGACCGACACCACCTACACCAGTGAGGAGGGCACCGGCGCGACCGTCACCGTCGACCTGACTCGCAGCAGCGTGACCGTGCCGTTCGTGCTCGGGACGCCGCTGGCCGACGTGCCCAAGGACAGCGCGACGTTCAGGGGGCCGCGACAGCTCGACCTGCCCGAGCCCGAGCCCGGGTTCCGGTTCTTCTAACCGCGCGTGGGGCCCCGGCCGGTCCGGGGCCTCATCGGCAGTTGCTCCAGCGGACGCCGCCGGCGTCGAGCCGCCGCACGCCCTTGTCCCTGGCGATGGTCCAGCCCACCTTCAGGGTGAGCGTGCCGCCGGCGGTCGCCGTGCCGCCGGTGCGCAGGCCGTCGCCGGTGGCGCGGCCCGTCCAGACGATGGTGATCCGGCCGCGCCGCACGTCGGGCCCGCCCGGGCAGCCGGGCCGCGAACGCGGGTCCAGGACGCGGAACGTCGTGCCGTCGACGACGATGCCGCGCGTGCCGGTGGCCGAGACGACCCGGCACGTCCCGGTGCACGCCAGCGAGAACGCCCCGGCCCGCCCGGACCCCAGCCACGCCGACCGGGGCGACACCCGGGCCGTGGGCGCCGCCGGTCTCGGCAGGTCGGCCTGCCGGTCCAGGGACGACAGGGCGGACCCGGCGGCCGGGCCGATCGCGGCCGTCCAGCGCGTGGGCGTCTCGGCCGGGACGGCCGCCTGCGCCGCCGCCCTGGTGACCACCGCCGGATGCGCGCGCGCATTGAGCACGGCCCACACCAGGCCCACCACCAGCAGCCCGACGCCCAGCAGCAGGCCCAGCCTGGCCACCGTGCGGATCGGGGCCTCGGTCTCCTCCTCGGGCTCCGCCGGCTGCTCCCGCCAGAACTCCTGCCAGGGGGCCTCGCCGTCGAACCGGTCGAGACCGCCGGGCTCGCCGTTCCAGCCGATGCCGCCGTACCGGATGATCATCGCGCCGGGCGGGGCGGCGGCGCCGTCACCACCACCGGCCTCACCGCCGCCGACCGGCGCGCTCAACGGACCGGTCACGGGGCTGTTCACCGGGCTGCCGCCCGGCCCGTTGACCGGCCCGTTGACCGGCCCGTTGACCACGGTGCCGCTGAGGCCGCCTTCGGCCCGGTTGTCGTAGACGAGCTTGTCGCCCGGGGAGCCGCCGCGGAAGGGCCGGGCGCGGCTCGTCGGCGTGAACGGGTGCCGCCCGCGTGCCGCCCGCCCCGGGGGCTCCTGGTCGGCGGCGGCCGCGCCCGCCGCCGACCAGGGGTTTCCCGGTGTCGCCGTCGTGGGGTCGGCGACCGGGGGCATCGGCGTCGCCCCCACGCCCGGCGGGGCCGCGAGCGGCTCCACCAGGGTGCGTGCCAGCACGGGGAAGCCGTCCGCCCGCCAGAGGGGTCCCTCTCCGGGCAGCGGCTGCGCCGAGGCGAGCCGGTTGGTCAGTGTGCCGGGCAGCTCCGCGATCGGCAGCCGGCGCAGCAGCGTGGCGGCCGACATGGTGCGGGGCGCGGCCCGGCAGGCGGCGCAGCCCTGGATGTGCCGGCTGATCCGGGCGCGGGCCCGGCGGCCCGGCGAGGTGACCCAGGCCGCCACCCGCGTGGTCAGATCAGGACATCCCGTACGGCCGCGCGCGGCGATGATCGCGGCGAACCAGCCCTCCAGCGCGTCGGCCGCCCGCGCCACCACGGCGCTGACCTCGTCCTGGCTCAGGCTGAAGACGGTGGCCAGCTCGGCGTCGGACAGGCCGTGGCGCAGGGACAGGTCGAGCAGCTCGCGCAGCGGGCGGTCGAGGGAGAGCAGCGCCTCGGGCAGCAGCTCCGACATCCGCCCCGGCCGCGACCAGGAGCCGATGCTGGCCGGCTTGGCCACGAACGCGCGGTGGGCGCGGGCCAGGGCGTAGAGCCAGGGCCGGTGCAGGGCGGGGTCGCGCAGCCGGTCCGCGTAGAGGTGGGCGGACACCAGCGCGCCGGCGGCCGCCTGCTCGGCGTCGCCCGCGGCCAGCTCGGTGCGGCAGTAGTCGTAGAGGCGGGAGCCGTGCGTGTCGCACAGCTCGCGGATGGCCTGGCGCGCTTCGTCCGAGAGCGTTCGCCACATGCGGTGTCGCACCTCCTCAGCGGTGTCAGACGGGCCGGGCCCCACCGGCGGAGCCGGGAACGGTGTCGAGCAGCGAGGCCTGCGCGAGATAGGCCCGCGTGGCCTCCGGGTCGCCGGCGATGGCCCGCAGCCCGGCCATCGCCGCGGCCAGCCGGGCGCTGTCGCGCTCGCGCACGCCGGCCGGCCGCGTCTCGCCGCGCGGCATCACCCGCTGCAGCAGCACGGCCCGCCGCCGCCACGCCCACGCCTCCAGCGCGGTGGGCGGCGCGAACCCGCCGAGCACGGCCGCGATCACCTGGCCGACCTCGACGGCGTCGTGGATGCCGGCGTTCATGTTGAGGCCGCCGACCGTGGAGGTCAGGTGCGCGGCGTCGCCCACGAACAGCACCCGCCCGCAGCGGTAGGAGGTCAGCACGCCCCTGGACAGCCCGAACCGGTCGGCCCCGGTCACGTGGATGGGCCCGCTCGCTCCCGGCAGGGCGCGGCGGACCAGCATCGAGACGTTGGGCGAGGACAGCGGCTCGGTGGCGTCGCAGGGGATCCTGAAGATGATCCGCCAGTGGTCGGGCAGCGCGAGCAGCGTGCACGACTGCTGCACGTCGCGGACGTAGGTGAGCGGCGCCAGGCTCGGCAGCAGCCGGTCGAGCGGCGAGTCGGTGAACACCCGCAGCGCCTGCGTCGGGTAGGCCGACCTGGGGAAGGGCAGCCCCAGCGAGCCGCGCACCGTGCTGTGGCCGCCGTCGGCGGCGATCATGTACCGGGCCCGCGTCCAGGTCTGGCCGACGCGGACCCGGATGCCGGTGCCGCCCTCGGAGACCCCGTCGACGCGGGTGCCGAAGCGCACGTCGACGTCGGGGTAGGCGTTCAGGGCCGCGAGCAGCAGCGGGGTGAGCGCGGCCTGGTCGGCGTGGATCCTGAACGGGTGCTTGGTCAGGCCGTTGAGCCGGTTCATGCCCATCTCGGCCAGCACGATCCCCGACCGGTCGCGCCACTGCACCCGCTCGACCACGCGGCCCTTGGCGACGAGTTGCGAGGCCACGCCCAGCTCGTCGAGCAGGTCGAGCGTGGCCGGATGGAAGGTGCAGGCCCGCGCCTGCCCGGCGAGCTCGTTCTCCCGCTCCAGCACGGTGACCGGGATCCCGGCCCTGGCCAGCGAGAGCGCCGCGGTCAGCCCCGCCGGGCCGGCCCCGACGACGATCACGCCGTTCATGCGGGGCGCCTCCCCTGCTCCGCCATGTGGCGGCGGTAGGGCACCCGGCTGAGCGTGACGTGCTCGCCGATGGCCCGCGACAGGGCCCACCAGGCGGTGCAGAGGTTGGACGTGAGCAGCGTGCGGTCGTTGCCGGCGCTGAGCGGCCCGAGCACGGGCAGCGTGGCCATGCCGGTGCCGGTGAACAGCAGCACCGCGTCGCCGGGCACCTCGGCCCGCTCGACCTGGGTGATCAGCTCGGCCGGGGTGACCGCGTAGGAGGAGTAGCCGCCCTTGGCCGCCCGCACCTGCACGACCTGCGTGACGTTCAGCCCCGCCGTCTTCCAGAAGCGCTCGGCCAGCTCGGTCAGCCACGGCTGGTACGGCGAGACCAGCACGATGTCGCTCACGCCGACGTGTTCCACCGCCTCCCTGGTGGCCTGCGTGGAGGAGGCGAACGGCACGCCGGTCGAGGCCGACAGCCGCGCGCACTGGTCGGCGTCGTCGTCGGGGCCCAGCAGGTAGCGGGACTCGCTGCAGGCCATGACCAGGGCGTCCAGCGGCAGGCCGTCGAACGCGCAGACCATGCCGGGCAGGGCCTCGTTGTAGCTCTCCAGCCGTTCGGCGAGCGACACTCCCCGGTGCACGGGGAATCGGGTGACGTGCATGTCGGCGCGCGAGCCGAGCAGGCGGGTCAGCTCGGGCTCCGCCGAGGGATTGGCGGGGGCGACGATCACGCCCACCCTGCCGCGGCTCATCTCGCACCTTCCGGGTCGGGGACCGTCCGCATGACGGTCAGGCCAGCGCCTGGTCGATCTCGCCGATCGCCTGCACGGACACCTGCCGGATCCGGCGCAGCCGGTGGACGGTGCGCGCCGGGGCCTCGGCCCGCGACGGCTCGTCCCGGCCCTCGCCCCTCGGCTCGGCGGGCTGGGGCCGTGCGCCCCGGGCGTGCACCTCGTGCGGCTGCCGCCTGGACATCTCGTCGGTGAGCATGATCACTCCTGTCGGTCGCGGATCCGGGTGACGCGGGCCGGGCGCGGCCCGCTGACGTCATGGCCACCGGCACGGGGGCCCACGCGGGCGCCGGCCCCCTGAGGGGGCGGTCGATCAGAGCCGTGGCGCCCGTCACGCCGATCGTCCCGCCCGGCGTCGCCGCCGTGCCGGTGGCGCCGGCCGGGGAGCCGGGCGGGCCCGCCTCCCCGGTCGGGGAGGCCGCCGCCCGATCACGGGCGGACGGCCGCGAGGAAAGCCGGCCCCAGGCACTACCCCTTGGTTTGGCCGGCACGCCAGCCGCTACCGCGCCGGCCGACAGCACCGTGCCGACTTTGTCGGGCACGTGACGCACGGTGCCGGAGGGATGGGGTAGCGCCGGAGCCGGCCGCATGAGGGCCGCCGGCACGGCCGCGCGCGGCGCGGGCGGTGCGGGCGGGCCGGTGGGCGGCGAGGCCCGGCGGGGGAGGGGGAGCGGCGTCATCGCGCCGTCTCCGGGTCGAGCGCGGCGGCGGCCCTGTTGGGCACGCTGACGCAGACCATGCGCTCGGTCAGCCCCGCGCGCGGGCCCGAGGCGCGCGAGCGGGCGGGCGGCGCGGTGCCGGCCACCGTGCGCGCGACCCTGGCGGCCAGCGCGAGGTGCTCGGCGCAGCGCCGGCTCACCGTCGACTCCAGCCCGGCCACCTGGGCCAGCCTGAGCCTGATGGGTTCCAGCGACGACCGGCGTTCGAGCCCGTCGAGGTCGGCCAGCCGGGCGGGCCAGCGCAGCGCGTCGCGGCAGCGCTCGACCACCGCGGCGGGCAGCTCGGCGGCGGACAGCCCTTCGTGCCGCAGCCGGGTGGCGATCATGACGGCCGCGAACGACGTGCGGTCGAAGTGGGCCAGCCGCCCGGAAAGGGCCGCGCCCAGCATCCTGGCGCGGTGGCCCAGGCAGACCGCGCTCCAGCCGAGCAGCAGCAGCCGGTCGGGTCCCGGCTCGGTGTGCCAGCCGGCCAGCCGCAGCTCGCGGGCCATGCGGTGGTGCAGACGCCAGCGGTGACGGGGGCTGTCCAGCCAGATCTCGACCCCGCCCAGCGGCAGCTCGGCGACCTGGACGTCGCGGCTCGTCAGCGGGCCGGCGACCCGCGCGCAGATGCGCCGGACGACCTGCTGCTGCCCCCGGGAGACCGGATCCTCCAGGAAGCGTGAGCCGTCGAGGGAGTCCATGGTCACGTCCGGCCACCTCCTTGCCGGAGACTCTCGCGAATCGTCCGGGCTGTTAAGCCACAGTTACCACGCGCTCCGATACTGTGCTGGAAAGAGGGGCTATGTCAACTCACACTTTGCGAATAAGTTGATACCTACCCGCCGGGCAGAGCTGGCCCGCGTGGCAGGGGACAGTGGGGGTCTCGTACCTTAGGCTGGGAAAAGTTCACGGGCGGTAGGAGGTGCGCCGTGGCGAACTTCGCCGAACGGCTCGATCTCGCGCTGACCAAGCGCGGCTTCACGGGCGCCCAGGTCGCCTCCGCCCTCACCGAGGCGGGCATACCCATCACGCGCGCCTACGTCAGCCAGCTGCGCACCGGCAAGCAGACCAACCCCACCCTCCAGGTGCTGCGGGCGCTGGCCGCCTGCCTCCAGGTGAGCGTGGGCTGGCTGGTGGGCGACGAGCACTACGAGTCCGGCGCGGTCGAGGACCTGCAGCTGCGGGCGGCCGCGATCGGCCTGTCGGCCTCCGGGTTGTCGGAGGGGTCGCTGGCCGTCCTGCGCGGCGTGGTCGAGCTGGCGCGCCGGGCCGAGGGCCTGCCGGGCGAGCCGGAGCCGGCGGCCGAGATCCCCGAGGCCGCCACGCCGCTCAACGACTCACAGCGCCGCGCGCTCGGCAAGCGGCTGCACGGCCTGCGCATGGGCGTGCGGCTCTCGGTCGAGCAGGTCGAGGGCTCGCTCGGCAAGGGCGCCGCCGCGATCCCCGCGATCGAGGAGGGCCGTCTCGCGCCCACGCCGATCACGGTCGAGCGCCTGCTCGGCCTCTACGGCGTCACCGCCCCGCCCGTCCGCGAGTACGTGCTCTCGCTGGCCAGGGGCGAGCGCGAGGCCGCCTGGTACGACGCCCAGTCGGTGCCCGTCTGGCTGGCCACGGCCTACGCGCTGGAGCAGCGGGCCACGGTGATCCGCACGTACCATCCCCAGTTCGTCCCGCCGATGTTGCAGACCGAGGACTACGCGCGGGCCGCGATCACCGTGGCCGGGCCGGCCACGCTCGGGCAGTCGTCGGTGGAGGAGGCCCTGGCGCTGGTCATGGCCCGCCAGGAGGCGCTGGCCGGGGCCGGTGACACGGTGTTGTGGGCGGTGATCGACGAGGCCGTGCTGCTGCGCTCGATCGTCGGCCCGCACGCCCAGCTCCGCCAGCTCGACCTGCTGCTCGACCACGCCAAGCGGCCCAACGTCTCGCTGCACGTCGTGCCCATCGACGACCCGGCGTACGTGCCCCGCACCGGCCCGTTCACGCTGTGGCGCTTCGCCGAGGCGTTCGAGCCCGACGTCGCCTGCGCCCACGGCGTCGAGGCCGACGAGCTGATCACCGACGCCGCCGCGGTCGAGACCTACCACCAGGCGTTCACGAAGCTGTCGGTGACGACCACCACCCGCGAGGAGACGTACGAGGTGCTGGAGTCCCACCGCGAACGCCTGTCGCGCTCGACAGCGAAATGATCTCCGGCCGCCGCCATTCAGGTAAGGCATATTTCCGCAGAATTCATGCTTTTCCTGTTGTCTTCCGGCGCGCAACGAGGATCATAAGGTCTGGGTCATCGAGTGGGGTCCGAAAGGACCGGCTTCTCCCGAGATAGTGGGCGAGGGGAAAGGGGCAACACTCAATGCGTCAGCGTGCCATCCGTAACTTGGCGAAGCTGGAGATGACCCGAGCCATGACCACCCGGGTGCTCGACGCGGCCGCGGGCGGGAAGAACAACTTCTCGGCCGACCGCGATCTGGTACGCCGATATGACCAGGCCGCGTCCGTGACGACCACCGCCGCGCGGGCCGTGCTGCAGTTCCTGGTGCGCGTGGTCCGGCATCTGGCGGCCGAAGGCGTGGACCAGTTCGTCGTCGTGGGCAGCGGCGTGCCCAGCGGCCTGCCTCCGGGCGGCCGGTTGCACGACGTGGCCCGCGGCGGCTCCGGAGGCGTGCCCGCCCGGGTGGTCTACGTGGAGAACGACCCGATGGTGCTGGCCGGCGCGCGGGCCACCATCGAGCCGGGCACCGATCTGGTCCGCGTGGTCGAGGGCGACGTGCGCGAGATCGACGCGGTCCTCGGCGACCGGGTGGTGCGCGCCTTCCTCGACTGGGACCGTCCCGTGGCCGTGCTGCTGCTGTCCACCCACAGCCTGGCCGACGACGAGTACGTCCACTACGTGATCGAGCGGGTCCGCCTGGCGGCGTCCGACGGCAGCTACCTGTCGCTGCTGCAGACCACCTTCGACGGCGTGCCGGGCGAGCTGCTGCCGGCGGTCCGGGACCTGCTGGCGATGACGCTGCCCGGCCACGCGATCCGCGGCAGGCAGGAGGTGGCGGCGCTGCTCGACGGGCTGGTGCTGGTCGATCCTGGGCTGGTGTGGGTCCCGGAGTGGCGGCCCGACGACCACGGCGCCGCCTGCTCCGGCCGGCCGAGCTCGTCGGGCACGTACGGCGCCGTGGCGCGCGTCCCGTGAACTCCCAGGCGCCCTGGGCGTCAGGCCCCGGTGAACGCCAGGGCGCCTTCAGGCCCCTGTCGAGGCGGCGGCGGGCGTGGCCGGGTCGCCGGCCGCGCCCTTCGCCGGCTCGACCCCGAACGCCAGCACCGCCACCACCGCCAGGATGAGCGGGACCGCCCCGAGCAGCGCGGTCGTGCCGATCGACGGCGCCGCCGCCCCGGCCACGAGCACGGCGGTCACGGCCACGCCGCCGGCCTTGCCCATCCCCGCCGACAGCCCGGAGCCGCGCGAGCGCACCCGGGTCGGGTAGATCTCCGAGCTGTAGGCGGCCAGCACCGCGGCGATCGTCGCCGTCCCCACGATCGGCCCGGCCAGCAGCAGGTACAGCCAGGTACGGTCGTGCGCCAGCGTCTCGCCGGAGAAGGCCAGCACCGCCAGCGCCACGCCGACCAGCGCCGACAGCGTGACGATCGTCTTCTTCGCGCTCCACAGGCCGTACATGGCGGCCGAGACGAAGATCAGCGGCAGGCCCAGCAGCGTCGAGTCGCGCAGCGCCCGGTCGGCCGTCTGCTGGTCCAGGCCCAGCTTCTGCAGGTTGGACGGGATCCACAGCTGGAAGCCGTAGGTGACCAGGCCGATGCTCAGCCCGAGCACCACGACGGCCACCGTCAGCCCGGTGAACGGCCGGCGGAACAGCCGCGAGTAGCCGCCCGCGTGCTCGTCCTCCACCCGCTCGACGCCGGCGGTGGCCTCCTCGGTGGTGGCGGCCGCGCCGTACCTGGCCAGGACGGCGCGGGCCTCGGCGTCGCGGCCGTGCGCGAGCAGGAAGCGCGGCGACTCGGGGATGAAGCGGTTGAGCAGGATGAGGAACACGCCGGTCGGCAGCCCGACCAGCCACAGCACCCGCCAGGAGAACGTCGGCGCCAGCGACGCCGACAACCAGCTGGCCGCCAGGTAGGCGACCGCCAGGTTGCCGCCGATGAGCACCATCACCCAGCCCTTGTGCCGCGGCGGGATCGTCTCGGCCAGCAGTGAGAACGTGATCGGCAACATGCCGCCCGCGCCCAGCCCCATGGCCACGCACATGGCCAGGTTCCACTCGAAGTCCGGCATGACGCCGCAGATCGCGGTGCCGATGAACAGCACCCCGGCGAACAGGATCGACGGCTTGCGCCCGATCTTGTCGCCCATCCAGCCCCACAGCAGCGAGCCGAGCACCGTCCCGGTGAGCCCGGCCAGCGGCAGCAGCGCCACGGGCAGCTCGCCGGCCGGGTTGAGCGCGGACTTCAGGCCGTACTCCTTGGCCATGCCGGGCGCGACGAAACCGAGCGTGATCGGCTTCATGGCGTCGATGATCACCGCGACCGACATGACCACGATCAGCCCGATGTGCGCCGGCCGCATGCGCGCGTCGTCCAGCGCGCGGACGCGTACCTCGGCGGCCGGTCTGGCCGTCAGCGCGCCGGGCGGGATCAGCCCGTACGCGGTGACCGCCAGCCCCGCCACGATCAGCGCCATGCCGATGGTCATCGGCAGGTCCATCGGCATGCCCGCCAGGCGGTAGTGCATGTCGGCGCCGTGCAGGTACATCGGCAGATGCAGCACGACCCCGGCCACCGTGGCCAGGAAACCGAGCCAGAAGTACAGCGGTCGAGCCAGCTCGACGCCCCCCATTGCCCCTCCGTAAGCAGAACCGTGAGCAGATCCGAGATCAGAGCAGGCGGCCGCCGCGCAGCCGCCATTCGACGAACAACACCCGCATCGGCCCGTTCACGAACAACCACTGGCCGAGCCAGACGAAGGCGAACATCACCGCGAACGCCCACGCCCTGACCGGGCCGGCGACGCCGGGGACGAGCCCGCCGTCCACCAGCACCCACATCAGCAGCCCCTCGGGCACGGCCGTGACCAGCCCGAACAGCGTCGGCCAGTCCTTGTCCCAGCGGAACTGCATGAGCAGGTGGTACAGCAGCTCCCACCCGGCGCCCACGACGGCGACGGCCAGCAGCACGAGGAAGGCGTCCCGGAAGGACATCGGCAGCACCAGGGTGATCAGCGCGGTCAGCGCCGCCCCCACGGTGGCCAGCGTGAACAGCCGGGTCTGCAGCCGCCCGGCCAGCGTCGGGATCAAGCGAGCCTCCTGTTTCCCGCCCACCGCAGCCACTGGGCCGTGGACCGCACCGGCCCGAGCCCCTTGCAGAACCCGCGCCTGGTCAGGTCGGCGGCGATGTCGAGCGCGGCGGTCTGCATGCCGAGGAAGCTGTCCACGGCCAGGAAGTGGTTGCCGGCCGTGGCGGCGCCGGAGGCGTACAGGACGCCGCCCTCGCTCTCGGCGCCGAGCACCTCGAAGTTCTGGCCCACGCTCAGCCGGCCAGCCTTGTTGGGCCGGGCGCCGCCGTGCCGCAGCAGGTCGTCGAGGACGCGGTGCTCCGGCATGTCGGCCTCCAGGCCGGTGCAGTCGATGATGAAGTCGGACACGTACTGCATGGCGGCGGCGTTGACGCTGCGGGTGTGGGTGACCAGGCGGCCGTCGGGGGCCCGTTCGATGCGGTCGACGACGGCCTGCGTGGGGTGGTACCAGTTGCCCTGCCGGCCCCTGCGCATCTGCTCCTGCCAGCGGGCCAGCTTCGGGGTGGTGGTGCCGGCCAGCGCCTTGGAGATCAGGGCGCGCTGCTCGGGCGTGGCCTTCCTGAACCGGGCCTTGAGCTGGCCGCCGAAGGCCGACTTGGGCATCGTGAACGCCTGGTAGGCCCAGCCGTCGCCGCCCTTGCGCCGCATGAACACGCTCGGGCCGTGCGGACCGGCCACGTACGTGCGGAACAGGTGGACGATCTGGGTGTGCAGGCCGTACCGCTCGCGGTCGTCCATCAGGCGCTGGAGCACCCGGGAGGCCACGATCCCGGCGCCGCGCACGACCACCACCCCGGGCCGCTTGCGCAGCTGGTCGTAGACGTGCTCGTGCGGCTCGTAGGCGTTGACCACCCGGTAACGCTCGCCCTGCGCCTGCCGGAACTCCTGGAGGTCGTCGAGGAACTTCAGCCCCGGGTAGCCGACGGCCAGGTGCACGTACTGGGAGCGCAGCACCACCCGCTTGGTCGGCGAGGTGCCCGGCGGCGGCGTCAGCACGGTGAAGTACCCGCCGCCCAGCCGCTTCCTGACCATGCGCACCTGGCCCTTGGCCAGCATGTGCCAGTAGCCGATGCGGTCGGCCTCGCGCCGCACGGTCTGCGTGACCAGCCCGGCGCGCGGGCTGTAGAAGTCGGTGAACAGCGGCTCGGCGAGCACCTGGAGGATCGGCTTGAGCGAGCCGTCCTGCCAGGCCTCCTGCACCGCGTAGGAGGGGAAGCCCCAGATGTTGTCGGGACGCGCCCCGGCGTCGGACCGGATGCGCTCGTGCGCGGGCAGCTGCGAGACGCGGGTCAGGTACTCCCACGTCTGCCAGGGGGTGTCGCTGGTCGAGAGCACCCGCATGGCCGGGATCGGCACGCCTCTGATGCGCAGCACGTCGACCAGCGTGAACGAGCCGAGCCCGCCGCCCACCGACACCAGCGGCACGTCGTGGACGGGGATGCCGGCCGACTGCACCAGCCGGTCCGTCCAGGACGAGGAATGCAGCAGCTCCGGTGTGAGATCTCCCCGTGACATGCTGTGACCGAGCCCTCCCTGTCGCGGTTAAAAGTAGCGTAAAAGCCGGGGATTCAGTCCCACCAGAACGACCAGGCGTGTTGACCGATGATCTGGTCGGCGTACCCCTGGAGGTCGCCCGGTCCCTGCACGACGTTGTCGGGGCAGAACGCCCAGTGCTCGGCGGCGACGTGCAGGGCGTGCTCGGGGTCGGCCGGCGGCGCGGCCACGCTGAGGTCGAGGGTGTTGAACCCGACGCTCACCACGCGGGCCCCGAACCGGTCCTCCCAGCTGCGCACCACGGCCGCCATCGGCACCATCCACTCGTTGTGGTGCAGCGCGCCCTGCCAGCCCATGACCGCCAGCGCGTCGGCCCCCCGGCCGGCCGCGACCAGCCCGAGCGGCATGCCCTTGGGGGCGAGCTCGCGGGCCAGCCAGTCGGCCACGTCGCCGGGGTCGGCGCGGGGCACTCCCGGCGGCGCCAGCCCCGGGCAGAGCGCCCCGTACGGCTCTAACTCCGCCAGCGCGTCGCGCGGCATCTGCGAGACCCACTCCTGCCAGACCTCGGTCATGAACCCCTCGGCGGTGAAGTGGCCGATCAGCATCGGGTCGTCGGGCACGATCTGCCCGATCGCCCACGGCTGGGCCGACTCGTCGAGCAGCACCGGCCACAGGCCGCTGTGCGCGTGCCAGACCCGCATGAACGACCAGTCCTCGCCGGCGGCGTGCTCGTCGCTCATCCAGAACGCCGGCCGGGCCGCCACGACCTGCCGGGTGTAGGCGGGGTCGGGCCAGACCACGTCGCCCGCGGGCAGGCCCGGGGGCAGTCTGCGCCCCCTGCCGCCGTCGGCGAACAGCTGGCACAGCTCAGGTGGCAGCTGGTGATCGTCCATGCCCTACCGTTCCGATACCGAATACCGTCTCGGAGATGGTAGTGCCGCCGGTCGCCCCGGGGCTTTGGTGGCACGCGAAACCTTCTCGGACCAGCGGATGCGGTACTTCACGGCACAATGATGGCTGTGATCCCCTTTGATGCGGTTCTCACCGATCTTGATGGCGTGCTCCGCCTCTTCGACCACACCGTCCAGGCCGAGATCGAGGCCCGGTACGCCCTGCCGCTCATGGCGACGGCGTTCGCCCCCGAGCTGATCGAGCCGGCCATCCTGGGCCGGATCAGCGAGCGCGAATGGCTGGAGGCGGTGGCGGTCGCCCTCGGCGGCGACGAGCGGGCCCGCCGGGCGGTGGCCGAGTTCGGGGCGGTGCCGTTCCGGGTGGACGAGGAGGTCAGGGAGCTGCTGGCCAAGGCGCAGCAGCACGTGCCGGTGGTCATCGTGACCAACGCCATGGACACCGTGGAGGAGCATCTCGACCGGCTGGGGCTCACGTACTTCGCCGACGACCTGGTCAGCAGCGCCAGGGTCGGCGTGATCAAACCCGATCCGCGCATCTACGAGATCGCCGCCGAACGCGCCGGGGCCGACCCCGCGCGCTGCCTGTTCGTCGACGACCGGCTGCCGAACGTAGAGGCCGCCAGGGCGCTCGGCATGACGGGCGTCCACTACCGCACCGTCGCCGACCTGGCGGCCGTCCTCGGCGGGCTCTGAGGCCGGACGTGCGCCGGCCCCGCCCGCGGGAGAGCGGGCGGGGCCGGCGGGCGGGTCAGTCGGCGCAGATGGCGAACACGCTGATGCCGACGTCGTTGTAACCGATCTGGCGGCCGAGGGCGATCCAGCCGCGGGCGTCATCGGTGGGGAACGACCCCACCAGGATCGCGCCGTTGCCGCGGGCCTCGCCGCCGCCGCCGAGCACGTGCTTGGAGCCCGGGCAGTAGACGGTGCGGCGCTGGAAGTTGGGGACGTTGGCGTTGGGCAGGGTGACGAGCTGGTAGCCGGGCGGCAGCGCGGCGCGCGTGGCCGCCGACACGGGACTGGACGCCTGGAGGGCCACGACGGTGGCCGTCACGCAGGCCGCGGTGGCGAGGGCGATGACGGAAAGGAACAGAGACTTCTTGACGGACATGGTCTCTCCTTGTCCTGTTCCCTGACAGGCACGGTTTCCGGGCAGCACACGACACGCCGGCTCATGCGGTGCTTAAGGGGGCGACGTGAGAGCAGGGATGAGGGTGTTGACACGTTGAGTATCTGCTCCGTCGCATTCCGTGTCCATATGTGGTTCGCAGGTTTTCCGGGAATCCGGGTTTCCGGCGCGGCCCGCGCCGGCCGCGCCGGAAACGTTCCGTGGCCCCGGTCGTGGCTGCGCTCAGTAGCCGCCACTGCCGCCGTAGGGCGACTTCGTCTTGGGGGCGGCGGAGCGGGTGGGCGCCGGCGTGCTCGCGGGGGCGGCGGCCGTGGAGGTCGGCTTCGTGCCGGCGGGGGCGATCACGCCGATCAGGCCGTGCTTGGCGCCCTCGATGCCGGCCGAGAACCACAGCGTGTTCACGCCGCCGGTGGCCGCGGTGCCCGGTTCGAGGTCCCACAGGCCGGGGAGCTTGACGGGCCGGCCGCCGGACGTGGTGATCGCGCCCAGGTGGCGGTCGCCCTTGTAGGCGTGCACGGTGCCGTCGCCGAAGTTGCCGACCAGCAGGGCGCCCGCGTACTGGCCCCAGCCGCGCGGCGCGGCGGTCATGGCCCAGGGGGCGTCGAGCCCGACCCTGGAGATGCGCCCGGTCAGACGGCCGTCGGCGTTGAAGCGGCTCACGAAGCCCTTGCCGGCGCCGAAGACGGGCTTGCCGGTGGTACGGTCGCGCAGCGCGTACGCCACCCAGACGCTGCCGTTGACCACGGCCACGTTGTAGGCGTTGTAGCCGCGCGGCACCCGCGAGTCCTGGAACTGCCAGCCGGCCAGGCGGATGCGCCGGAAGTTCTCGTCGAAGGCGTGCACCCGGCCGTGGGCGAAGTCGGCGGCCAGCAGGAACTCGCCCTCGTTGGTCCGTACGAGCTCCAGGCCCTTGTAGTCGGCGCCGCGGGTGAACGCGGCGATCACGGCGTTGGCCGGGTCGGCCTCGGCGTTCCAGCCGGTGATCGCGCCGCTCGGGCTGCAGAAGATGAACGTGGCCGGTCGCCCCTTCACGGTGAAGCCGTCACCCGGGTTGAACACCTGGCCGGTCGGGGAGCCGCCCGGGATCCACACCTCCGTCTTCTCCTTACGGCCCGTGCCGGAGTAGACGGTGGCGGTGCCGGTGCCGGCGTTGGAGACCCACAAGGTCTTGCCCATGGCCAGGCCCCACGGGTTGACGACCTTGGGGTCGGTGACCGGGGCCTTGCCCTTGACGTCCGACACAAGGTTGATGACGTCGAAACGGGTCCTGGTGGTCGCCTGCGCGGGGGCGGTGAGGGTCGTCCCCGCCACGACGGCGACAGCGCAGAGCGTGATGATGCGGAGCCGCATCCGTGCCTCCTAGTGAGCGCTTGTGACGCGAGATACGCGGCGGACGCGGAGCGGGTTCAGCGGGGCCGGAAATACCGGCGGGCGAGTTTTCCCGTCCAGGGCGGGGGAGAAGGAGAGTCATGAACGTGTTGGGCATCGACATCGGCGGTTCGGGAATCAAGGGCGCCCCGGTCGACACCGAGGCCGGAGAGCTCGTCCAGGAGCGGTTGCGCATCGCCACGCCCCAGCCGGCCAAGCCCGAGGGGGTGGCCGAGGTGGTGGCCGAGATAGTCAAGCATTTCGACTGGGACGGCCCGGTCGGCGTCACCTTCCCCGGCGTCGTCGTCGACGGGGTCGTGCAGACGGCGGCCAACGTCCACCACTCGTGGATCGGCGTCGACGCCGCCGCGCTCTTCGGCGGGGCGACGGTGCTCAACGACGCCGACGCCGCCGGCATCGCCGAGATGACCTTCGGCAGGGGCCGCGACCAGAAGGGCACGGTGCTGATCCTGACCTTCGGCACCGGCATCGGCAGCGCCCTGTTCGCCGACGGCACACTCGTCTGCAACACCGAACTCGGCCACCTGGAGCTGCGCGGCAAGGACGCCGAGGATCGCGCGTCGGCGCGGGCCCGCGAGGAGCACGACCTGAGCTGGGAGAAGTGGGCCGAGCGGGTCGAGGAGTACCTCAGGCACGTGGAGATGCTGTTCTCGCCGGGGCTGATCGTGATCGGCGGGGGCGTGAGCAAGAAGGCCGACAAGTTCCTGCCGCACGTCACCATCGACACCCCCGTGGTGCCCGCCGCCCTGCAGAACGAGGCCGGCATCATCGGCGCCGCCCGCCACGCCGCCACCATCCGGCCGGCGCGGTAGGGGGGCCGCGGCCGCCGTCCCGGCGCGGCCGGGGAGCGCGGCCGCGACCCCGGCGCGATATTGGGATGCGGGGGGCGGGTCTCGTCGGGCACCATGGGCCGTTGGCTCCGGGGCCACGGGGCTCAAATATCCTGAAAGCAGTATGGGAACGCCTTCGTTGTCCTCTCCGCTCGCCGACCTCCAGTCCCGCCTGCCCGAGCTCATGCCGCGCGACCAGCGGCGGCTGCGGCGCAGGCTCGACGGCATGCGCCGGGTCCGCTCCCGCGACGCCCGGGACAAGATCGTCACCGAGATCCTCGCCGACGTCGAGCGCGCCGAGCAGCGGCTGGCGCGCCGCCGCGAGGCCGTGCCGCAGGTCCGCTACCCGGAGAACCTGCCGGTCTCCCAGCGCAAGGACGACATCCTGGCCGCCATCCGCGACCACCAGGTCGTGATCATCGCGGGCGAGACGGGCTCCGGCAAGACCACCCAGATCCCCAAGATCTGCCTTGAGCTCGGGCGCGGCGTGCGCGGGCTGATCGGCCACACCCAGCCGCGCCGCATCGCCGCCCGCACCGTCGCCGAGCGCGTCGCCGAGGAGCTCGGCACCGAGCTCGGCGAGGTCGTCGGCTACAAGGTGCGCTTCACCGACCAGGCGAGCGACCGCACGCTGGTCAAGCTGATGACCGACGGCATCCTGCTGGCCGAGCTGCAGAACGACCGCATGCTCGACCAGTACGACACCCTGATCATCGACGAGGCCCACGAGCGCAGCCTCAACATCGACTTCATCCTCGGCTACCTCAAACAGCTCCTCCCGCAGCGCCCCGACCTCAAGGTCGTCATCACCAGCGCCACCATCGACCCCGAGCGCTTCTCCCGCCACTTCGGCGACGCGCCGATCATCGAGGTCTCCGGCCGCACCTACCCGGTCGAGGTCCGCTACCGCCCGCTGGCGGAGGACGACGACCAGACCGGCGGCATCGTCGACGCCTGCCGCGAGCTGGTCACCGAGGGGCCGGGCGACATCCTGGTCTTCCTGTCCGGCGAGCGGGAGATCCGCGACGCCGCCGACGCCCTGTCCAAGGCCGACTTCCGCAACACCGAGATCCTGCCGCTCTACGCCCGGCTGAGCGCCGCCGAGCAGCACCGCGTCTTCCAGCGCCACACCGGCCGCCGGATCGTGCTGGCCACCAACGTGGCCGAGACCTCGCTGACCGTGCCCGGCATCAAATACGTGGTCGATCCGGGTTTCGCCCGCATCTCCCGCTACAGCCACCGCACCAAGGTCCAGCGCCTGCCCATCGAGCCCATCTCGCAGGCCAGCGCCAACCAGCGCAAGGGCCGCTCGGGCCGCACCTCCGACGGCATCTGCATCCGGCTCTACGAGGAGGAGGACTTCCTCTCCCGGCCGGAGTTCACCGACCCCGAGATCCTGCGCACCAACCTGGCCTCGGTCATCCTGCAGATGACCTCGATCGGGCTGGGCGACATCGAGGCGTTCCCGTTCGTCGAGCCGCCCGACCGCCGGCAGGTCAAGGACGGCGTCAACCTGCTCCACGAGCTGGGCGCGTTCGACGCCCAGGGCAAGCTCACCGGAATCGGCCGCAAGCTGGCGAGCCTGCCGGTCGACCCGCGCCTCGGCCGCATGGTGCTGGAGGCCGAGAAGAACGGCTGCCTGCGCGAGGTCATGGTGATCGCCTCCGCCCTGTCCATCCAGGACCCGCGCGAGCGGCCGTCCGACAAGCAGCAGCAGGCCGACGAGAAGCACCGGCGCTTCGCCGACCCCGAGTCCGACTTCCTGACCTACCTCAACCTGTGGAACTACCTGCGCGACAAGCAGAAGGAGCTGTCCTCCAGCGCGTTCCGGCGGCTGTGCAAGGCCGAGTTCCTCAACTACCTGCGGGTCCGCGAGTGGCAGGACATCTACAGCCAGGTCCGCCAGGCGCTCGGCGCCCAGCCCGGCAGCGTGCCCGCCGACCCCTACCAGGTGCACGTGTCGCTGCTGGTCGGGCTGCTGTCGCACATCGGCGTCAAGGACGTCATGGACAAGCAGCGCGCCGCCGACGGGCGGCGGCCGATGCAGGAGTACATCGGCGCGCGCAACGCCCGCTTCGCGATCTTCCCCGGCTCGGCCCTGGCCAAGAAGCAGCCGCAGTGGGTGATGTCGGCCGAGCTGGTCGAGACCTCGCGGCTGTGGGCCCGGGTCAACGCCAAGATCGAGCCCGACTGGGTCGAGCCGCTCGCCCAGCACCTGGTCAAGCGCACCTACTCCGAGCCCCACTGGGAGAAGAACCAGGGCGCGGTGATCGCCCTGGAGAAGGTCACCCTGTACGGCGTGCCGCTCGTGGTCGGCCGCAAGGTCAACTACGGCCGCATCGACCCCGACCTGTCGCGCGAGCTGTTCATCCGGCACGCCCTGGTCGAGGGCGACTGGGACACCCACCACCGCTTCCTCAAGGACAACCGCCGGCTGCTCGAAGAGGTCGAGGAGCTGGAGAACCGGGCCCGCCGCCGCGACATCATGGTCGACGAGGAGGTCCTGTACGACTTCTACGACCAGCGCGTCCCGGCCGACGTCGTCTCGGCCAGGCACTTCGACTCCTGGTGGAAGAAGGCCGGGCGCGAGCAGCCCGAGTTGCTCACGTTCTCGCCGGAGATGCTGGTCAACGAGGGCGCCGACATCAGCGCCCGCGACTATCCCGACACCTGGAAGCAGCTCGGTCAGCGGATGAAGCTGACCTACCAGTTCGAGCCGGGCGCCAACGCCGACGGCGTCACCGTCCACGTGCCGTTGCAGGTGCTCAACCAGGTCAACTCCGACGGCTTCGACTGGCAGATCCCGGGCCTGCGCGAAGACCTGATCACCGCGCTGATCCGGTCGCTGCCCAAACACCTGCGCCGCAACTTCGTGCCCGCCCCCAACTACGCCAGGCAAGTGCTGACCGGGGTCAGGCAGGGCGGCGAGCCGCTGCTGGAGGCCGTGGAGCGCGAGCTGCTGCGGCTCACCGGCGTCCGGGTGCCGCGCGAGGCCTGGCAGCTCGACCAGGTGCCCGACCACCTGCGCATCACCTACCGGGTGATCGACGAGCGCAAGCGCACGGTGGCCGAGGACAAAGACCTCGACGCGCTCAAGCGCCGGCTCGCGCCGCGCCTGCGCAAGACCCTGTCGGAGGCCGGCGACGACCTGGAGCGCACCGGCCTGCGCACCTGGAGCTTCGGCACCCTGCCCAAGGTGTTCGAACAGGGCCGGATGAAGGGTTACCCGGCGCTCGTCGACGCGGGCGAGTCGGTCTCCGTCAAGATCTTCGAGACGGCCGCCGAGCAGCGCCGCGCCCACTGGCCCGGCACCCGCCGGCTGCTCCTGCTCAACGTCACCAACCCGGCCAGGTCGCTGCTCGGCGGCCTGTCCAACCAGGCCAAGCTGGCGCTGTCGCGCAGCCCCCACGGCGGCGCCGTGGCGCTGTTCGACGACGTCGTCAACGCGGCCGTCGACAAGCTCATGCTCGACCTCGGCGGCCCGGCTTGGGACCCGGCCGGCTTCGACCGCCTCCACCAGCACGTCCGGGCCGAGCTGCACGACACGGCGGCCGACGTGCTGGCCAAGGTCGAGCAGATCCTGAGCGTCTGGCACGCCGTGGGCACCCGCCTCGACGGCCTGCGCGCGAGCGCCTCGACCGACGACGTGCGCGAGCAGCTCGGCAAGCTCGTCTTCAAGGGCTTCGTCACCGCCACCGGCACCCGCCGCCTGCCCGACGTCCTGCGTTACCTGCGGGCCATCGAGCGGCGTCTCACCAAGCTCCCGGAGGAGCCCTGGCGGGACGAGGAGTGGATGGACCGCGTGCACAAGATCGAGGACGACTACCACGACCTGCTGGCGAGCCTCCACCCGGCCCGCCGGGGCGACCCCGACGTGACGGAGATCCGCTGGATGATCGAGGAGCTGCGGGTCAGCTTCTTCGCCCAGACCCTCGGCACCCCCACGCCGGTGTCGGAGAAACGCATCGCCAAGGCGATGGAGAAGCTGCAGCCCTGAACCCGGGGCCGCACACGGACGTACAGGGGGAGTGATGGTCAAGGCCGTCAAGGCCGTCGTGCTCGACGTCGGCGAGACGCTGATCGACGAGACGCGCATCTGGTCGCGCTGGGCCGACCGGCTGGGGGTCAGCAGGTTCGTGCTCATGGGCGCGCTCGGCGGCATGGCGGCGCTCGACCGTTCCCACCGTGAGGCGTTCGAGCTCGTCCGGCCCGGTCTCGACGTGCAGGCGGAGATCGCCGCCTGGGAGCGCGACGACCCGGCCGGGCTGCGCAACCACTTCGACGCCGACGACCTCTACCCCGATGTCCGGGAGGCCCTGGCGGCGCTGCGCGCGGCCGGGTTCCAGGTGATCATCGCCGGCAACCAGCCCCGCCGGGCCTTCGACGCCCTGGTGGCGATGGACCTGCCGGTCGATTCGGTGCACACCTCCGAGGGCTGGGGGTTGTCCAAGCCCGCCCCCGAGTTCTTCGCCAAGGTGGCCTCGGTGGCCGGTCGTGAGCCCGGCGAGATCCTCTACGTCGGCGACCGGCTCGACAACGACGTGCTGCCCGCCGCCCGTGCGGGCATGCGCACGGCGTTGCTGCGCCGCGGCCCGTGGGGCTTCCTGCACGCCGAGCGCCCGCAGGCGAAGGCCGCCGACATGATCGTCGACGACCTGCACGCGCTGCTGCCCGCCCTGCGCCGCCTCACCTGAGGCCCGCGAGGGCCGTGCGGCTCACCTGAGGCCCGCGCAGACTGTGCGGGCCGATGAACCGCGCGCGGGCTGTGCGGGTCAGGTGAGGTCCTCGTCGGGGTCGATGCGCAGGGCGCGCTCCTCGGCCGACAGGTCCTCCCGGTCCGCGTCCCAGTCCACGCCGATGGCCTCGTCCTCGGTGTCGGGGTGGGCGCCCTCGTCGGGCTCGGTCAGGCGGTGCTCCTCGCGCGGGGCGCGGCGCGGGCGGTCGGGCAACTCCTGGCGCAGCCGTTCGTCGAGCGTGGCCTCGTGCTGGGGGTCGTCCTCTTTGACCTCGTGGTGCAGGCCGAGGTCGTCGGTCCACTCCCTGACCTCGATGTCCTGCTCGTCGGCCATGCCGAATCGGTCCGGAGGTAGTTCGCTCATACTGCGCCCTCTACCCACCGTACGGACCGGAATCCTACGACTTGGCCCGGCTTAGGGCCTCCGGTAGCTCATCCTTGTCCATCTAGTGGCCGATCGCGGCGCCGACCAGGGAGCGGGGGTCGGCGGCGCCGGCCAGTATGCCGTCGGGGCGCACGTCGATGAGGTGGGCGTGGCCGAAGGAGCCGCCGTACGGCAGCGTGCGCACCGGGTGGCCGAGCGCGGTCAGGCCGTCGGCCCAGGTCGTGCCCTCCTCCAGGTCGAGCACGGCGTCGTCGGGGGCGTCCCAGGTGTCGAAGCCGTTGCCGTTGCCGCTGCCCAGCCGCCAGCGCGGCGCGGCGAGCGCCTGGCCGGGTTCCTCGCCGTGACGCAGCAGGCGGGTGATGACCTGGGCCAGGATCTGCGGCTGGGCGTCGCCGCCCATCGTGCCCACGACCGTGCGCAGCCCGCCGCCGGGACGGGTGATCAGCGCGGGGGCCAGGGTGTGCGGCGGCCGGCGGCCGGGGCCGTACTCGGCCGGGTGACCGGGACGCAGCGAGAAACCGATGCCACGGTTGTGGAGGTTGATCCCGGTACGCGGCTCGAAGAGCATGCCGCCGAACCCGGACGCGTTCGACTGGATCAGCGACACCCCCATGCCGTCGCCGTCGACCGCGCACAGGTACGTCGTGTCACCGTCGGCGGACGGGGCCCGCAGGCGGCTGCGCCTGACCGGGTCGACCAGGGCCCGGCGGCGGGCGATCTCGCCGGGGTCGAGCAGGTCTTTGGCGTCTTCGTGCAGCAGGTCGAGCCGGTCGTGCCCGGCGGCCCTGGCGGCCTCGGCCAGCAGGTGGGCCCAGGCCGGATGGCGGGGCGAGCCGGGCAGGTCGAGCCCGTCGAGGACGGCCAGGGACATCAGCAGCAGGTAACCCTGGGAGTTGGGCGGCATCGACCAGACGTCGTGGCCGAAGGCGCGCACCCGCAGCGGCTCGACCCAGTCGGCGCCGGGGGCGGCCAGGTCGGCGGCGGTGTACTCGCCCGCGCCGAGCTCGATCAGGCCCTGCCCGAACTCGCCGAGGTAGAAGCCGTCGCGGCCGCCGTCGGCCACCGCCTGGAGCGCGCGGGCCACGCCGGGGCGGGTGACGCGGTCGCCGGCCTGGCGGACGGGGGCGAAGTCGCCGCCGCCCGGCCGCGCGGCCGCCGTACGGGCGCCGGGGACCAGCAGCGGGGAGGCGGGGAAGCCGTCGCGGGCCAGCGCGATCGCGGGCCGCAGCAGCTCGGCCATGGGCAGCCGGCCGTGCCTGGCGTGCAGGGCGAGCCACCCGTCGACGCAGCCGGGCACCGGCACGGACCGGACGTCGTGCAGGTGCGGCATGCGGGTGTGCCCCTCGGCGCGCAGCCGGGCGGGGTCGGCGCCGGACCCGGCGCGGCCGGAGGCGTTGAGCGCGGTGACTGTGCCGGCGACTGTGCCGGCGACTGTGCCGGTGGCCGTGCCGTCGTGGACGAGCGCGAACAGGTCTCCGCCGAGCCCGCACATGTGCGGCGCGACCACGGCGAGCACGGCGTTGGCCGCGATCGCCGCGTCGGCCGCCGAACCGCCGCGGTCCAGCGCGCCCACCCCGGCGGCCGAGGCCAGGTGGTCGACGCTGCAGACCATGCCGTTCGGGGCGTATCTGGTGTTGTGCACGTGAAGAGACTAAGCCCGTTCCGGGGCCAGCCGGTTCTCCAGGCGGTTCTCCAGGAGCGGACGGAAGGCCGCCTGCCGGACGGTCCGGCCGGACAGGCGGGCCAGCGCGAGCGCTGCGAGCAGCGTCGCGGCCACGCACGACACGCCGCCGATGCCCAGCGACAGGCGCGGCCCGAACGCGTCGCTCAGCCAGCCGAGCAGCGGCCCGCCGATCGCGCCCGCGCCCGCGCTCACCATGCCCAGCGCGGCGATGACCCGCCCGCGCATCTCGTCGGGGCTGTCGAGCTGCGCCCGCGCCGAGACCGTGGTGTCGATGATCACCGCGCCCGCCGCGATCGGCAGCATCATCGCGGCGAACGTCCCCAGCGCGGGCATCAGGCCGCTCAGCGCCTGCGCGACCCCGGTCAGGAACGCGGTGATCAGCAGCAGCCGGATCGTCAGGTGCGGGCGGGCGGCGGCCAGGAAGCCGCCCACGACCGTGCCGGCGGCGAACACGCTGGACAGCAGGCCGTACCCGGCGGCGCCGGCCGCCAGCGGGCCCGCGCTCATGGCGGCCATGGTGACCTGGTAGTTGCGGCCGAGGCTGCCCAGCACGAGCGAGAGCGCCAGCACCACCAGCAGCCAGGGGGTGCGCAGCACGTACCGCAGGCCGGCCGCGACCGCGCCGGGCTGCCGCTCGGAGCCGGCGAGCCGGTGGAACTCCGCGCGCCGCATGAGCGCGACGGCCGCGATCACGACGAAGAAGGTGGCCGCGTTGAGCAGGAAGAGCCCGCCGTTGCCGGTCAACGGCAGCAGCACGCCGGCCAGGCTCATGCCGAGGATGCGTCCTGAGGAGTTCAGGATCGAGCCGAGCGCCATGGCGTTGGGCAGGTCGGCCGGTGGCACCACCTCGGCCCCGAACCGTCCGAGCGCGGGCCCGCCGAGCGCGGAGACCACGCCGCCCGCCAGCGCCACCGCATAGATCGGCACGACGGAGTCGGCGCCGGAGAAGGCGATCAGCGCCAGGACGGCGGCCAGCGCGGCCTGCGCGAGCTGCGCGGCGACGACGACGGGCCGGGTCGGCAGCCGGTCGGCCAGCGCGCCGCCCCACATGCCCAGCAGCAGCGTCGGCAGCGCCTGCATCACCAGGCTCAGCCCCACGCTGGTGGCCGACCCCGTCATGGTGAGGATGAGCCAGTTCACCCCCAAAACCTGCATCCAGGTGCCGGTGACGGAGACGATGTCGGCTCCCGCCCAGAGCCGGTAGTTGTGGTGGCGCAGGGCGCGGAAGGTGGAGGAGCGCGGTGGCAAGACTGGTCCTAGCCTCGGTACGGGGAAACGCGGGAGTCAACGCACGCCACGATCGCGACGATTCCGATTTGCCCGAAATGTGAGATAAGACACGGTTAAAACAGGTTTAGCGGGAAAAATTAGACCAGTTCGAGGGGGCGGTCCCGGTCCACCAGGGCCGCGTAGTGGCCGCCGAGCGCCATCAGCTCGTCGTGGGTGCCGCGCTCGACGACCTTGCCGTGGTCGAGCACGACGATCTGGTCCGCGTCGCGGACCGTCGACAGGCGGTGGGCGATCGTGATCGTCGTACGCCCCCGCGCCAGCGTGTCCAGGGCTTCCTGGACGGCTCGCTCGGTCTGGGTGTCGAGGGCGCTGGTGGCCTCGTCCAGGATCAGCACCGGCGGGTTGCGCAGCAGCGTGCGGGCGATGGCCAGGCGCTGCTTCTCGCCGCCGGAGAACCGGTAGCCGCGCTCGCCCACCATCGTGTCGTAGCCGTCGGGCAGCGAGGCGATGTGGTCGTGGATGCGCGCGGCCCGCGCCGCCGCCTCCAGCTCCTCGTCGGTGGCCGCCGGACGGGCGAAGCGCAGGTTGTCCGCGATCGAGGCGTGGAACAGGTACGTCTCCTGCGAGACCACCCCGACGACCTCGCTCAGCGTCTCGAACGTCAGGTCGCGCACGTCCACGCCGTCGATGGTGACCCGGCCGCCGGTCACGTCGTACAGGCGGGGGAGCAGGTAGCTGAGGGTGGTCTTGCCCGAGCCGGTCTCGCCCACGACGGCCAGCGTCGTGCCCGCGGGGACGGTGACGTCGACGGCGTGCAGGGTGCGCTCGTCCTCGTAGGCGAAGTCGACCCGCTCGAAGCGGACCTCGCCGCGTACCCGGTCGAGGGTGCGGGTGCCGGGGTGGATGTCCACCGACAGGTCGAGGTACTCGAAGATGCGGCCGAACAGCGCCAGCGAGCTCTGCACCTCGACGCCCAGCCGCAGCAGCGACACCGTCGGCCGGAACAGGCTCGACTGCAGCGTGGTGAAGGCGACCAGGGTGCCGACGGAGATGATGCCGGTGTAGCCCACGGCCCAGTAGATCAGGGCGGGCATCGCGGCCATGATGATCTGGATCGACGACTGCCGCCAGCGTCCGGCCATGCTCGTCCGTACGCCGAGCTCGGCCAGCTCGTCGGAGGCGCGGCCGAACCGGTCGGTCAGCTCGGCGGAGCGGCCCATCGTCCGGCCCAGCAGGACGCCGCTGATCGACAGCGACTCCTGGACCATCGAGGAGATCACGGCGAGCTTGCGCTGCCGTTCGTTGGTGATGCGCTTGCGCTCGGCGCCGACCTTCCTGCTGATCCACACGAACACCGGCAGCAGCAGCAGCGAGATCACCGTCAGCCGCCAGTCGAGGGCGAGCATGGCCACGATCGTGGCGATGACGGTGGTGAGGTTGGAGATGATCGAGGTCGCGGTCGAGGTGACCACCGACTGCATGCCGCCGATGTCGTTGGCGATGCGCGACTGCACCTCGCCTGTCTTGGTGCGGGTGAAGAACGCCAGCGACATGCGCTGGAGGTGGGAGTAGACCGAGATGCGCAGGTCGTGCATCACCCGCTGGCCCACGGTGGTGGAGATGAGCGTCTGCAGCACGTCGAACACGCTCGTGGTGACCGCGACCGCGATCATGCCGAGGGCCAGCAGCGTGAGCAGCAGCGCGTCGCGGGACGGGATCGCCACGTCCAGCACCTCGCGCAGCAGGAACGGCGAGGCCAGCCCGACCAGGGACGACAGCAGGATGAACGCGCCCACCAGGATCAGCCGGCCGCGATAAGGGGTGAAGAGTCCGATGATGCGCCGCAGCGGCGCGCGTGGTTCGTCGGCCAATATGGGGCCTCCTTTCGGATGTCCACTCAAACAGAGGTTAACTCATAATTGTTCCGGCTAAAATCCTCGGTATGGGAGAGAAGGAGCTCGCGGAGCTCTTGCACCTGGTCAGCAGGCGTCTGCGGCACGGCTACGTGCATCGGCTGGTGCCGCTCGGGCTCAACCCGGGGCAGGCGCGGGCGTTGCGCGCGCTCAGCGAGGCCGGCCGGCCGCTGCGGATGGTGCAACTGGCCGACGAGCTGCGGATCGTGCCGCGCTCGCTGACGCCCGTCGTGGACGCGCTGGAGGAGGCCGGGCTGGTGCGCAGGGAGGTCGATCCGGCCAACCGCCGCTCGACGCTCGTCGTGATCACCGACGCGGGCCGGGCCATGGCCGAACGGGCCAGGGACGCGCGCAGGGAGGCCGGCGAGGGCCTGTTCGCGGTGCTGTCCCAGGAGCAGCGCGACCAGCTCAGGGATCTGCTCGGCGCGGTGGACGGCCAGTTCCGATGACCGCGCCGCCGACGACCGTGCCGTGGAAGGGCGGCCGGTTCAGGTGAGCGCGCCGCCGACGACCGTGGCCAGGCAGGGTGGGCGGGCCATCAGGGCCGAGTACGGGTAGCGTCCCCGGGCGTCGAAGACGGCGAAGTCGGCCCGGCTGCCCGGCCCGAGGGAGCCGATCCGGCCCGGCCCGGCGTCCAGTCCCAGTGCCCGCGCACCGCCCAGCGTCGCGGCCTCGACCAGGCGGCGGTCCAGCCCCCGCACCCGCAGTCCGAGCTCCCGGGCCCGCCGCCGGACACCGGCCGCGAGCCCGAGCAGGTCGCCCGGCCCGAGCAGGTCGCCGGGACCGAGCAGGTCGCCGGGACCGGACGGGTCGCTGGGACGGGCGCCGGCCGGGTCGAGGCTGCCCGGGTCGAGGCTGCCCGGGTCGAGGTGGCCCGGAGCGTGGTGGCCCAGGGCGTGGCTGCCCAGGGCGACGCCGTTGCCCTCCTCCAGCAGGGCCAGCACGTCGGCGGCGTGCTCCTGCCCCGGCGGACAGATCGCGACCACGCTCCGGCGCAGGCGCAGCAGCTTGCGCTCGCCGGGGTCGAGCGGCCGGGCGCAGGCCACGTGGCAGTGGGGGCCGAGCGCGCCGGCCTCGTCCAGGGCCATGGGCGAGTGCCGGTCCAGCCCGGCCAGCAGCCGCAGGCCGAACGTCCTGGCCAGCACGGCGACGTCCTCCAGCACGTGCGGGTCGCGGGTCCGGGCCGCGATGCCGACCGGGCACGGCCGGTCCACCTCGCGCAGCGCCGTGATCAGCGCGTCCCGGTCGTGCTCCTCCCACTCCTGCTCGCCGGCGCTGGACGCCTCGACGTACGAGATGCCGGGAACGCCGGCGAGATCGGCGGGGTCGGACACCACGGCGGCCCGCGTGGTGACGCCGGGGCCCGGGGGCGTCGGCGCGCAGCAGGCGTCCACCAGCCCGGCCACGATCATGCCCGGCCAGCGGACCTCCTCCGCGACGCGGAAGCGGGACAGCAGCTCGTCCCGCGAGCCCACCTGGAGCACCCGCCCGCCCCTGATCACCACCGTCCCGTCGCGCACGGGCTCGGCGCAGACCGGCAGCACCAGCGGAGCGGAATGGGCCACGACGCGCGAGGGCACACGCCTCCCCGGAAACGGCCCCAACGCCGCCCCCCGAACCGGTCCCGAAGCCCGCCCCGAAGCCCGCCCCGAATCCGGGCCCGGCATCCGCCCCGAATCCGGGCCCGGCATCCGCCCCGAATCCGGGCCCGGCACCCGTCCTGGAACCCGCGCAGCACGCTTCGCACCCGCCATCGGCGCTCCCGTCGGATTTGCCCTTTTGGCATTAAACGCGAGCGGCGGCGGCGAAGGCAATCAGTCGCCGCGGGCGTCCCGGGGCTGGTAGCGGCCGGACAGCCGGGCCAGTTTCAGGCCGAGGTGCAGGGCCAGCCGCTCGCCGCCGTCCTTGAGGTCCGTACGCGCCAGCTCCTCCACCCGCTGCAGCCGGTAGTACAGCGAGGTGCGGTGCAGCCGCAGCGCCCGGGACGTCGCCACCGCGCTGCCCGCCAGGTCCAGGTACGTCTCCAGCGTCTCCAGCAGCGGCAGGTACTGCTCGTCGGCCAGCAGCCCGTCGAGCCCGGGATGCACCTCCTGGTCCGCGAGCTGGGTGAGCATCCGGTAGACGCCGAGCCGGGCCCACTCGGCCGACCGTCCGAGCCCCGGCACCCGCGCGGTCACCTCCGCCGCGTGCCGGGCCTCCGCGTACGACCCGGCCGCCTGCGCCAGTTCGAGCCGGGTGCGCCCGACCCCCACCACCACGGGCACCGGCATGGCCGCGTGCAGCTCGTCGGGCGGGACCGGCGGCCCGGCGGTGAGCAGCACGGCGTGGTCGTAGCGCACCAGGTGCAGCGGGTGGTGGCCGCTCAGCCGCCGGCGCAGCGCCAGCAGCCCCTGTTCGAGCGCCAGGCGCAGCCCCTCGTCGGGCTCGGCCGAGCGGGGCCGGGCCACCAGCACGGTCACCGGCTGGCCCTGCGGGAACGCGCCCGCCTCGATGAGCTGCCTGGCCGCGTCCCGCTCGCCGCGCAGCAGCCCGGTGACCGCCTCCAGCTCCCGGTGGGAGGCCAGCCCGGTCGCCAGGCTCTCGTGGAACAGCGCCAGCGCCAGCCCGGGGACGGCCGCCACGGCCTCGGCCACCTTCTCCTCGGACATGGCCGGCTCGGCGTCGATGAACCACAGGAAGCCGAGCAGGCCGTCGGCGTGCCGCAGCGGGACGCACACGCGCGGCAGCAGGCCCAGGTGCGGCGCGCCGGCCGTGCGCAGCGGGGCCTGCGCCTCGTGCACGCCGGCCGCCCGCAGCCACTCGCGCACCTCGGGGGTGGTGTGCCGGCGCAGGATGGAGTCGCGGCGGATGTCGTCCATGGCGCCGTTCTGCTCGCTGTAGGCGATCACGCGCTGCACGCGGTCCTCCAGCAGGAGGGGACGCCCGAGGCGCACGGCGAGGTCGTCCACGATCCGCTGGAGATCCGCCACTGCTCCACCTAGGTCACGCTGGACATTTCGACAAATGTCGGAAGGGTTGCTACACGTCTTCCCTACAGCTGATCGGTGATCTCCGTCAATAACGTCTATACCGTCAATCCGTGAATGCCCCGAAGAAGCTGCTGAAGGGTTTGCTGGCGGCCATCGTGCTGTTCCCGGTGAGCCTGATGGCGACCCCTGCTTCCGCAGCACCCCCCACCGTCGATCCCGAGTACCCCTGGCGGCAGAACCACTGGCCGCAGACCCAGCCCTGGCAGCAGGACGAATCGGCCGACGCCCAGACGTTGCGCGCCCGTCCTCCCGGCGGCCTCACGCCTCTCGACCCGCAGAACTGGGAGAACCCCGACCACATGACGTGGGCGGACTACAAGAAGCCTCCGGGCACGAACTGGAACGACCCGGCCGTCAAGGGCTCCAAGCGCACCTTCAAGGGCGCGCTGGTGCTGCTCGACTACCCCAACCAGGCGTTCGTCGTCACCCAGCCCAAGGGCTCGACGATCTACGCCAACCCGAGCGCCGAGGCCCATGACGTCCCGCGCGACCAGGTGGCCAAGTTCTACCAGGACTTCCTCAACACCCCGAACGACCTCAACAAGGGTCACACCATCCACGAGTACTGGATGGAGGACTCCGGCGGCCGGTACGGCGTCGAGCTGACCGGGTTCGGCCCGTACACGATGCCGGGCAAGGACCACGAGTACGCGCTGGAGCCCGGCTTCAACGGCACCTCGGGCTGCCCGGCGGGCGACACCTGCAACAAGAACCTGCGCACCGACGGCCACAACGCCTGGATCAACGCCGTCGGCGAGGACGTCGCCAAGCAGTACGACTTCGTCTTCTACCTCAGCGCCGGCCAGGACGAGTCGTCCACCTGGCAGGAGTTCGGGATGATGAAGTTCCCGACCAAGGAGGACGTGCCCGACGAGTGGGGCCCGCCCGACCCGGCCCTGCCCAACTGGCTGAAGACGCGCTACGTCGAGTGGTCCTCCTGGCAGGCGGCCTCCAACTTCTGGCCCAACGCCAACATCGGCGTCGACTCCGTCCAGGCCGAGAGCTCGGGCATGGCCGTCTACGCCCACGAGTTCAGCCACATCCTCGGTGTGCTGGACAACTACAACAACCCGTACGGGGTGCCGCCGGTCCGGGCGTACACCGGCGTCTGGGAGATGCTCAGCCGCGGCAGCTTCAACGGCCCCGGCGGGCCGCACTCCCGCTGGCTGATCCCGCCCACGGCGGGCGCGTCCATGGGCGCCCAGCACATGCTGCGCAACAAGCTCAAGCTCGGCATGGTGGACGAGCAGAACGTCCTGCGCCTGTCGCGCGAGGCGCTCGACGAGTCCGGCCTGGTCACGGCCAAGATCCTGGCCCGCGCCGTGCGCCCGGGGCAGAACGACCTGTCGGGCGTCAACATCTCCTTCGACGCCCCCGGCGACAAGAGCACCTGCCCGGCGACCGACCCGCTGTGCGACCGCGGCGGCTACCAGAACTACACGGTCGAGGTCGTGGACCGGATGGGCTCCGACTCCTTCACCCCCGACTCCGGCGTGCTCCTGGCCAAGACCAAGAACGAGGACCGGGCGCCGTTCGAGTGGGTGATCGACGCCAACCCGCAGGACATCGGCATGACCGACTACGTGATGCCCGACGGGACCAAGGTGCCGATCACCGTCGGCGACTACCGCCAGCTCTCCGACGCCCTCTTCCACGCCGGGACCGACTCCGGCAGCGAATACGAGTACGTGGACCAGGCCAACCGCCTGCACTTCTACGTCACCGACCTCAAGCGCAACCGGAACGGCGAGCTGTCCTACACCGTCGCCATCCGGTCGCTGGACGGCGCGGGCCCGCAGAAGCGCGGCGTGCGGGTGCTGCCCGCGGCCGGCGTCCCCACCGGCAAGAACGTCTCCACCTGCACGTTCCCGGTGTTCAACACCGGCAAGGCGGCCCCCGCCCAGGGGCAGCACCCCGAGGACGTCAGCGCCTACCTCGACTCCGACGTCTACCGGGTCAAGGCCGAGGTGCAGGGCAAGGGCTGGACCGCCCAGGTGCCCAACGCCCTGGCCTCCGTCGCCTTCGGCAAGCAGGCGCCGGTGACGGTCAACGCGGTGCGCGCGCCCGGCGGCGACCGTCTGGCCCGCGTCAAGCTCACCGCCGTCTCGGAGAGCGACCCGACCAAGACCGCCACGGCCACCTGCCACGTGATCGGCCTGTAGCGGAACGATGGGGTACGGCTGGCGCTCGCCGTGCCCCATCGGCTTGAATCACCCCCGGAAGGGGGTGTTCGGTGCCGGGAAACTTACCGGACAAACCGCGACGTAAGCGGGTCACATGGGCAGCGCCCGTCTCGGCGGGGCTCGCGGCCGGCGCCGCCAGTGTGCTGGCCGCCTCGCTGGAGTGGGACATCCCGCCGATGGCCAAGATCGGCGTGACGCTCGCGGCCGCGCTGCTCGTCGGCGTGACCACGTGGGCCACCACCGAGGCCACGCCCCGGCGGCGCGCCGCGCCCGCGCCCGAGCCCGGCGGGCGGCCGCCCGACCAGTGGCCGCCCGTGCCGGAGCACTTCACCGGGCGCGCCGACTCCCTCGCCACCCTGCGCGAGGTCTTCGCCGCCCGCCGCAAGTCCTCCGACCTGTCCCCGCCCCTGGTCGTCTCCGTGTACGGCCGCGGCGGCGTCGGCAAGTCGGCGCTGATGACCAGGTTCGGGCAGGAGGTCGCCGACTGGTTCCCCGACGGCCGGCTGCACGCCGACCTGCGCGGCGGCGTCGACGCCCCGGTGCGCCCCGAGGAGGTGCTGATCGGCTTCCTGCGCGGCCTGGGCGTGCGCCTGGCCACCGACCCCGGCGGCCTCGACGAGCTGCGCACCCTCTGGCTGACCTGGACCAAGGGCCGCAAGATCCTCATCGGCCTGGACAACGCCCACGACGCCGCCCAGGTCAAACCGCTGATCCCGGCCGAGCCCGGCTGCGCGGTGCTGGTCACCTCGCGCTCCCCGCTGTTCCTGGACGGCACCCACGACACCCGGCTCGGCGTGCTCACCGAGGCGCAAGGCGTGGAGCTGCTGGCCCGGCTGGCCGGCGGCGCGCGGGTCGTGGACGACCTGGAGTCGGCCAAGGAGATCGTCCGGCTCTGCGACCACCTGCCGCTGGCGATCAACATCTGCGGCGGCCGGCTGGCCACCCGCGAGCAGTGGACCATGCGCGAGATGGCCGGGCGGCTGACCGACGAGCGCCGCCGTCTCGACCAGCTGGAGGTGGCCCAAGGCGTGGACAAGAGCGTGCGGGCCTCCGTGCAGCTCAGCTACGACGACTGCACCGGCATCCAGCGCCGCCTGCTGCGCCTGCTCAGCGCGCTGCCCGCGCCCGACGTGCCCGGCTGGGTGGCCGGCGAGCTGCTCGACATCTCCGGCCTCGACGGCGCCGACCAGCTCGAAGCGCTGATCGACGCCCAGCTCGCCGAGTGCTCCGGCACCGACCAGACCGGCGCGATGCGCTACCGCCTGCACGACCTGGTCCGGGTGTTCGCCGCCGAGCTGGCCGGCCAGGACGAGGAGGAACGCCGCAGGGCCGCCGTCGAGCGCGTCCTGCACGGTTACCGCCGCCGGGCCGAGGAGGCCGCCCAGAACCGCTGGCCGCAGGACTGGAGCAAGGGCGGCCGGCGCGCCGACGCCGAGGGCCAGCTCGGGGCGGGCGACTGGCTCAACGCCGAGCGGCTGTCCCTGCTCGCCATGATCAACCTGGCCGCGCAGCTCCGGCTCTGGGAGCTGACCTGGGGGCTGAGCAGGGCGTTCTGCTCGTTGTGCCACTCGCTGCGGGCCTACTGGGCCGACTGGGCGGACGTCGCCGACATCGGCTGCGAGGCGGGCCGGCGTACCGGTGACCGGCGCGCGCTGGCCATCGCGCTGCTGAACAGCGCGATCGTGCGCGGCGGCATGGGCCTGCGCGAGCGCGCTCTGCGCGAGGCCGAGCAGGCGCTGGAGATCTTCGGCGACCTCGGCGAGACCTGGTGGGCGGCCAGGGCCAGGCGCACGGTCGGCATGACCCTGATCAGCGGCGGGCACCTCGACCGCGCCCAGGACTACCTGATCGGGGCGATCACCGCGTTCAAGCACGAGGACGACCTGTGGTGGATGGCCCGCACCCAGCGCAACCTGGCCGAGATGCGCATGGCGGAACGCCGTCCCGAGGAGGCCCGCGACCTGCTCGAAGACGCCCTGGAGATCTTCCAGCGGGCGGGCAACCGCTACTCCGAGGCCCAGACCCTGCGCGTCTACGGCGAGGTGCTGGCCGCCCAGGCGCGCGGCGAGCGCCGGGCCGGCGACCACCGGGCCTCCGACGCCCTGTTCGTCAGGGCCGGGTTCAGCCTCGACCGGGCGGCCGAGATGTTCCGGCAGCGCGGCGAGCTGTGGGAGGAGGCCCGCTGCCTGCGCGCCGCGGGCGAGGTGGGCGATCCGGCGGGCGGGCTGCGCGAGCTGGAGTACGTCCGGCGGGCCGAGGAGATCCTGGTGGCGCTCGGCGACTCGTGGGGGGTGGCGCGCACCGCGGTGTCGGCCGGGCGCGCCCTGGCCCGGCTGGGCCGGATCGCGGAGTCCGAGCACGAGCTGCGCCGCGCCGTACGCGGGTTCCAGGAGCTGGAGGACCGCTGGTGGATGGCCAGGAGCCTGCGCTACCTCGGCGAGGCGCACCTCGACGCGGGCGGGCCGGACGCGGCGGTCGGGCCGCTGGAGCAGGCCAGGGAGATCTACCGCAGCCTGGGGAACGAGGCAGGCATGCGCCGCACCCTGGAGCTCCTGCGGCAGGCCCGGCCCTGACCGCCCGCGGGGGTCAGGAGTCGCGCGAGGGGTGCCGCTGCGGGCCGGTCGCGCCGCGATCGTGCCGGTCACGCGGGCCGGTCGTGCGGTGCGCTGCGCGGTCGTGCCCGCCGGTGCGGGGGCCGAGCGCGCCGGTGCCGTAGGCGTCGCTGAAGGGGCTTCTCAGCAGCTCGCCCGCCGCCTGCCTGGCCTGCAGCACGCTCTCCTCGAACAGCTTGCGGACGTGGGCCGCCTGGTCGGACAGCTCCCTGATGCGCTCGTGCGCCAGCTCGTCCCGTACGGTGTCGGCGAGCAGCTGCTGGTACTCGGGGGTCTTGGCGGCCAGCGCCTCCAGGCGTCTGTGCGCGTGGTACACCTTGTCGGCCTTGAGCACCTGCTTGGCGTACTTCTCCAGGTGGCGTACGCGGTGCGAGAGCGAGGTCCAGGCGGCGTCGAGGGCGCTGGTGTACGGCTTGAAGGCGTCCTCCATGCCCGGCGGCAGCTCGCGGGGGATGAGCCTGCCCTGCTCGGCGTGCATCGACGACAGCCGTCGCAGCCGGTGGGCGATCTGCCAGACCTCCTCGGGCAGCGACACCTGGTTCTCCGCCGAGTCGATCAGCCCGGCCTTGTGCACCTTGGAGTTGAGCACGGCCGTGGCCGCGTCCTGGGCGCGGCGCAGCAGCACCTGGCAGGGACGGTCGAGGTCCTCGGGGAGGACGTAGTGGTCGGCGTGGGCGGTGGCGAGTCGTAGTCGTCGTTTGACGATCCGGTGGGAGCTGTCCAACGCCATCCACCGGATCAGGGCGATCAGCCCCATGCCGAGCCCGGCCACGAAGACGACCTCGAGGCTGCTGGTCACGATCAGGACCATCACCAGCAGGGCCGGAAGCGCGAAGAGCAGGGCGGGGCTGAAACTGGGATCCATCCGCCTGCCGGAACGGGCCATATGAAGGATGTGCGGGCTCGACCGCAACTCGACCGAGACGTCCGGGGGCAGCGATGGATCGATCACCAGCCGGGGAGGCAGCGCGCGTGGATCCATACGTTCATGCTGCGTTATGAACAAGGAATCCGCTCATGATTGGCCGACATATAAGGTCGAAGTAATGGATGAGATGACAAGATGGATCGATCTGGAAGGCGCCGTCAACGTACGTGACCTGGGCGAACTTCCCACCCGTGACGGCGGGCTCACCCGCCGCGGCCGGATCTTCCGAGCCGACAACCTGCAGGGCCTCACCCCGGCGGACGTGTCGCTCCTGGTGGGCGAGCTGAACCTGCGCCACGTCGTGGACCTGCGCTCGACCGCCGAGGTCAACCTGGAGGGCCCCGGCCCGCTCACCCGGGTGCCGGAGGTGACCCACCACCATCTGACGCTGTTCGCCGAGGGCGGCAGGCACACCGACGTCGAGGCCGACTCCATCGACGGCGACCGCGTGCTGCCCTGGCAGGAACGGGACGTCGACGAGGAGCTGCGCGTGACCGGCTTCTACTTCGGCTACCTGCGCGACCGTCCTGACGCCGTCGTGGCGGCCCTGCGCGCCATGGCCCTCGACGACGGCGCCGCGCTGGTGCACTGCGCGGCGGGCAAGGACCGCACCGGCGTGCTGTCGGCGCTGGCGCTGGAGGTCGCCGGGGCCACCCGCGAGGCCATCGTGCGGGACTACGTGGCCACGGGCGAGCGCCTGGAGCTGATACTCAAGCGCCTGCGCGCCAGCGACACCTACCGGGACGACCTCGACTCCCGCCCGGCGGACGACCACCGGCCCCGGGCCCGCTACATCGAGCAGTTCCTCAAGGTGCTGGACGACCGCTTCGACGGCCCGATGGGCTGGCTGCGCGGCCACGGCTGGACCGACGCCGACGACGCGGCCCTGCGCGCCCGCCTGCGCGACTGATCAGCCAGCCCAGCTGTCACCCCAGGTGGACGACCATGCGCTGGGCGGCCGACAGGTGGGCGGCCTCGATGACGGCCAGCGTGTCGATCGAGCCGCGCGGGTCGACCGGCGGCGGCGCGCCCTCGCGCAGGGCGCGCTCCACCCCGCGGTAGAAGTCCAGGTACCCGCCCGGCTCGGTGGGAACGGGCCGGGCGTCGTCGTCGGTGCCGAGCAGGCCCCAGCGGCTCTCCTCGTCGGCGCCGAACCCGGGGGAGTCGGGGGTCAGGCCCGCCCGCAGGCGCTCCTCCTGCACGTCCATGCCGTGCTTGACGTACGCGCCAGTCGAGCCCAGCACCCGCAGCCGCGGCCCGAGCCGGGCCGCCACCGAGCTGGCCCACAGGTGGGAACGCACGCCGCCCGCGTGCCGCAGCGCGATGAACGTGTCGTCGTCGGAGGCCACGCCGGGCCGCCGCACGTCGCTCTCGCAGTAGACCTCGTGCGCCGGGCCGAACAGCTGCAACGCCTGGTCGACCAGGTGGCTGCCCAGGTCGTAGAGCAGGCCGCCGATCTCCTCCGCGCCGCCGGTCTCCCGCCAGCCGCCCTTGGGCACCGGCCGCCAGCGCTCGAACCTCGACTCGTAGCGCAGCACGTCGCCGAGCCGCCCCTCGGCGATCAGCCGCCGCACGGTGCGGAAGTCGCCGTCCCAGCGCCGGTTCTGGAACACCGTCAGCATGACGCCGGCCTGCTCGGCCAGCCGGACCAGCTCGCGGGCCTCCTCGGCGGTGCGGGCGACCGGTTTGTCCACGACGACGGGCAGGCCCTCGGCGAGCGCGGCGGCGGCCATGCTCACGTGCGTGCGGTTGGGGGAGGCGACCACCACGAGGTCGCTGTGCTCCCACAGCTCACGCACGTCCGGCACGCCGGCCGCGCCGTACCGGTGGGCCACCTCGGCCTGCCGCTCCGGATTGCGCGTGACGACCGCCGACAGCCGCAGGCCCGGAGTGGCATGGACGAGCGGGGCGTGGAAGTACGCGCCCGCGGTGCCGTATCCGATCAGGCCGACCCGGATCTCGCTCATCCGCCCAGGTTAGCCGGTACGGCCCGGGCCGCCCGTCACTCGTCGTCGCGTTCGGCCAGGAAACGTTCGAACTGGGCGGCCAGCTCGTCGCCCGTGGGCATCGGGGTCGTCTCGGCCATCAGGTTCTGCCGCTCCGTGCCGCCCGCGAACGCGTCGTACTGCTGCTCCAGCCCGCTGATGGCGGTCGACAGCTCCGAGGACGCCTGGATCTGCTCCTCGATCTCCGCCGTCGTACGGTGGGCCGCGTCGCGCAGCGCCTCCATCGGGAACACCAGGCCGGTGCCCCGCGTCACCGCCTCCAGCCCGGTCACCGCCGCCGTCGGGTACTCCGCCTGCGACAGGTAGTGCGGCACGTGCACCGCGTACCCGACCGCGTCGTGCCCCTGCGCGCCCAGCCGCAGCTCCAGCAGCGCGGCCGCGCTCCCCGGAACCTGGACCCGGCCGAAGGCGCTGGTCTGGGAGTTGATCAGCTCGGGCCGGCTGGCGTGCATGGTGATGCCCAGCGGACGCGTGTGCGGCACCGCCATCGGGATGCCGTGCAGCGTGACGATCTTGCTCACCTTCAGCCGGTCCAGCAGCTCTCCCACCGCGCGGGTGAACAGCTCCCATTCCCGGTCCGGCTCCGGGCCGCTCATCAACAGGAACGGCGTGCCCGTGGCGTCATGGGCGACATGGATGGCGAGCTCGGGGCTCTCACACTCGACCCAGCGGTCGGTGTCGAAGGTCATGATGGGCCGCCGGGACCGGTAGTCGAGCAACCGGTCCACGTCGAACGTCGCCACGACCCGGTGCTCCAGCTCGGCCAGCAGGTGGCCCAGCGCGAGGCGTCCGGCGCCGCCCGCGTCGACGAAACCGTCGAAGTGGTACAGCAACACCGGATCGGTCAGCTCGGGCGCGTCGTCTGCGAGCCTGTAGAGATCCTTCGGGTCGAACACGGTTGGACAGCCTTTCCCTAGGTACTCTTCCCCAGAACCTATGGCGAGTCGGATCGATTCCGCGCAAGGCACCCTATCGAGGCACAATCCGGCATCCGGTCGGAGGCGGGGGCCCGCCCTGGCCGGCGCGGCGGCTCCAGGATGTCGCCCGCCGACGCCGGAGGCTGGCGTTGCGGTCAATCTCGCCCTCATCAAAGGTGACATTTTGCTGATGGTGGCGGCCGATCATGGCCGCGCGGAGCCCGGTGAATGATCGTCGCGTCTGGATCCGGCTCCGGCCGCGCCTGCGACCGCGCGCACGGGCCGCTTCCCGGGGGCGGGTTCACGCAGGAGTCGGCCGTGGTCAGAGCGCTGCCGGAGACGGGAGCCGATCAGCGGGACGGCGTCCTGTCGGCATTGGGCCTGGCCTGAATGTTGGCAAATGCCCAGTTTATCCACCGGTTCCTTTGGAGGGATCCATAGTGTGAAAAAGGCATTAAAGGGCTCCAAGTTGTCGAGTGTGGCCTTTTGAACAGCCGATTGTCATGCTGAAGGGCGTGGCAACTTCTGCGCATTCCTTCAGTAGGCGACCGCTCCACATTCCTCCGCTCCCATGCCCGTTCCCCAACGAGATCAACGTGCATGCCGCGGAGGTCGACGTGGAGAGCCATGCGTGGCTGGCCGCCTCCAGCATGCTCAAGGACGCCGACACCATCGAGCACTTCCGGCGTTCCAAGATCGGCCTGCTCGCCGCCCGTACCAACCCCGAGGTCCCGCGCGACAGCCTCCGGCTGATCAACGACTGGTACAACTGGCTCTTCGCGTTCGACGACGCCTTCTGCGAGGGCGAGCTGATGGGGCACCGGGCCTCCGCGCTCGCCCGCGCCCTGCCGCCGCTCCTGGAGATCCTGGACGACCGCAGGAAGCCCGACGACGACGACCCCTTCGGGCTCGCTCTCAACGAGCTCCTCCACCGCATCGTCTCCACCTCCACCCCGGCGCAGGTGGACCGGTGGCGCATCACGGTCAAGGAGTACCTGTTCGCCCAGATCTGGGAGGCGGCCAACCGGGAGGCCGACCTGATCCCCACCCCGCAGGACTACATCCTCATGCGCCGCATCACCGGAGCCACCTACACCTGCTTCGCCCTCATCGACGCCGGCGGCGGCTACCGCCTCGAAGCCGAGGAGTGGCACCATCCCGACGTGCGGATGTTGTCGGACCTGGCCTGCGACCTCATCGGCTGGGACAACGACCTGCTCTCCTACGCCAAGGAGTGCGACAACGACAAGGCCCGGCACAACCTCGTCACCGTGCTGGCCACCCACCGGAACCTCACCCTCCAGGACGCCCTCCTGGAGGTCTCCGACATGCACAACCAGGCGCTCGCCGCCTTCCTCGACCGGCGTGCGGCGCTGGAGAAGTGGGCCCCGCCGCCCGTCCGCACGTACGTCCGCGGCCTTGAGCACTGGGTACGCGGTCACATCGAGTTCTCGCTCGGCAGCGCGCGCTACGTGCACGCGTGGCCGGAGGGGACCCGCTGGCCCCAGGCCGTGTGAGGCCCCGGGATCAGTCCTCGGCCGGGGCGTCCAGGTCGCCGAGCGCGAGCGTGGACGCCTCGTCGAGGTCGAGGCGGGCGCCGTTCTCGAAGGCGTTCTTGTAGGCCAGCTCGCCCATCATCGACTTGCAGTCCTCGACGCACGCGTCGTGGTCGTCGGTCAGGAACGGGGCGCCCATCTGCGGCAGGCCGGCCGTCCGCCAGTTCTGCTGCAACGCGCCCAGCAGCTTGGCCGCCGTCGGCGCCTGCTTGAGCGCGATGAGGATGCGCGCGGTCGTCTCCAGCACCAGCAGCGTGCCCAGCGTGTCGTGGAAGTGCCGCTTGATCCGCAGGCCCTCGCGGGCGTTGTGCAGCGCCTCGCCCGGCCTGCCGGTCGCGAGCCTCGTGCGCGACATCGCCCACTGGGCGTACGAGCTGACCCACAGCTCGCCGCGCTCCCGGCACACCTGAAGGCAGTCCTGGAGCAGCGACTCGGCCTCGAACAGCTCGCCCTGCGCCGACAACACCAGCGACAGCTCGACGATCGCGGGCAGCAGGCCCGGGTTGAGCTCCTTGTTGTCGGTGTTGAACTCGATCGCCACGCCCAGCAGCGCGCTGGCCTTCTGCAGGTCGCCCTGGAGCAGCGCGGCCGTGCCCTGCATCTTCGAGGCCAGGATCACCGCCCTGGAGTCGCCCACCCGGACGGCCTCCGTGCTGCACTGCTCGGCCGCCGCCAGCGCGCCCTCGCTGTCACCCTGCGCGCTGCGCACGTAGGACAGCACCCACAGGGCCTTGCAGCGCTCCTTGCTCGGCGAGGGGTTGGCCTCCAGCGCGCGTTCGAGGTAGAGCCGCCCCTCCCGGACGAAACCGCAGCACACCCACATGAACCACAACGACGCCAGCAGCGTGAGCGCCGAGCCGCTGCGCATGGACGAGGACAACGCGTGCTCCAGCGCGACCCGCACGTTGTCGTGCTCCTGACGCATGCGCACGAACCAGTAGATCTGCCGCGGACCCGACCACGCGTCTTCGCTGCGCTGGGCCAGGCTCAGGTAGTACTCCAGGTGGCGCTGCCGCATCTGCTGGGCCTGGCCGAGCTTGTCCAGCCACTCCTCGCCGTACTCGGCCAGCGTGTCGATCAGCTTGTAGCGGACGCCGGAGTGGTGGCTCCTGATCATCAGGATCGACTTCTCCACCAGCCCGGTGACCAGATCGGTGATGTCCTCCGAGGGCAGGCGCCCGTCGGAGCAGACGAACCTGGCCGCGTCGAGTTCGAAGTCGCCGGCGAACACCGACAGCCGCGCCCACAGCAGCCGCTCGGCGGGCTCGCACAGCTCGTGACTCCAGCCGATCGCCGCCCGCAGCGTCGCATGGCGCGGCAGCGCCGTACGGCTCGCGCCGGCCAGCAGGCTGAACCGGTCGGCCAGCAGCCCGAGGATCTGCTCCACCGACAGGGCGCGCAGCCGCACCGCCGCCAGCTCGATCGCCAGCGGGATGCCGTCGAGCCTGCGGCACAGCTCGGCCACCGCGCCGATGTTGTCCTCGTCGAGCTGGAAGTCGGGCACGACCGCCCCGGCCCGCAGCGCGAACAACTGCACCGACTCGTTGGTGAACAGGTTCTCCGTCGGGTCGTCGCCGGGCACCACCAGCGGCGGCACCGGCACCACCTGCTCGTACGGCAGATGCAGCGACTGCCTGCTCGTGGCCAGCACCTTCAGGTTGGGCGCGGCCTCCAGCAGCTCGTGGACCAGCTCGGCGCAGCCCTGCACGAGGTGTTCGCAGGTGTCGATGATGAGCAGCATGTCGCGTTCGCCGACCCACTCCGACAACGACTCCGACTCCGCCCGCGAGGACTGGTCGGCGATGCCGAGCGCCGAGGCGATCGTGTGCTTGACCATGCCCGCGTCCTGCAGCCGGGCCAGGTCGGCGAACCACACGCCGTCGGGGTACTGCGTGCGGACCTGGTGCGCCAGCCGCAGCACCGTGCGCGACTTGCCCACCCCGCCGATGCCGGTGACGGTCACCAGCCGGGACTCGGCGAGATGCCGCTTGAGGTTGGCGAGTAACCGGGTCCGCCCCACGAAGCTGGTGAGCTCCGCCGGTAGATTGCCTTCTCTCCGCCAGCCTGTAGGGGTGGCCATGCGCAGCCTCACGGGGGATCGGCGACACCTGCCCTGGCATCGTACCGCCGGGCGCGGGGGCTGTCCGTGCAGCCGGGAAGACGACCGGTGTGGGTTTGTACATCTCGGTAGCATGTTTTCCGTGGACGAATTTCTCCCGGAGCAGACTTCGGACGACACCGACCTCAGCTGGGGCGACTGGCGCGAAGCCGACGCCGACGCCTTCTACCTCGACAACAAGCCTCCGCACTGGGGCTGACCTGGCCGCCCGCGCCGCCCTGTGGCCGGGCGCCCGCTTTGCCGGCTCCCGGCCGTTCCCGAAACGGCCCGCCTGATTCCCCTTTCCGGCCCATCGCACTCAGGCCCGCCCTATCCCGGTACGTAACTTTGTATCCCGCCGAATCCCACTCGCCCCATTAGGGCATGTCTTTAAAGGATCGTCAGCCGGTCAATGACGGCGGCTTTCGTGAGGCGGACAGCGGGTTGCCGTACCGGGCGGCGATACCGCGATGACGTTCGAGCCGATCGATGCCATGAGCGCTCGTCGGCACGTCACACTCGACGGCTGAACGGGCGCGGCGGCCGGCCACGTCGAAGGACGGCGAGCGCCCTCCGTGACCTCCATGACCTTCGTGACGTCCATGACCTTCGCGGCCTTCGCGGCCGCCACGCGGCGATGCGGTCGCCCTCCCAGGCCCCCGCGGCTCCGGGCCGGGCCTGGTCCGGGGCGGGGCGCGCGAATGGCGTGCAGCACGTGAGGCAGGCGGGTCCAGCCGGTGCTGCTCCCCGCCGATCACCAGGAAGGCGGGCGGATGGCGTGCAGCTCCTGAGGCGGGCGGGTCCAGTCGGGGATGCTCCCCGCCGGTGACCACGAAGGCGCGCGGGGCCGTCAGTCGATGTCACCGGCCGCCTCTGCTTGTGCAGGCGAGTCGGCACAAGCCAGCTCCTTGAACCGGACCCGAGCAGCGCTCGGCTACCCGCCGACGCCACCCGCGCGGACCGTCTCGCTCACCCGGGCCGGTGAGGTGCGCCAGGGGGCGCCGTGGCCGGGGAGCACCCAGGACGCCGGCAGCCGGGCGATCCGGTCGAGGGAGACGAGTGCATGGGCCGGGTCGTCGGTGAAGGGGGCCGGTTGGGGGCCTTCGCGACCGGTGAGGACGTGCCGGGTGGTCAGGGCGTCCCCGACGAAGACGGCGTCGGCGAGCGGGACGTGCACCGCCACGCTCCCGGGCGAGTGCCCCGGCATGCCCACGATCACCGGGCTCCCGGGCAGGTCCAGGACGTCGCCGTCACCGATCTCGGTGACCTCGCGGACGTGGCAGGTGCGCAGCCCGTTCTCGCGGATGGAGTACCCGAGGAATCCGACCGCCGGCCCGAGCCGCACTGGCCCGACCGCGACCTTGGGCTTCTGCCCGGTACGGGCGCGGACGGCGTCGGCGGCGTGCACGAACACCGGCACCCCGTGCTCACTTCGCAGGCGTTCGGCGAAACCGAGGTGGTCGGAGTCGCCGTGGGTCAGGACGAGTCCCCGGATGTCGTCCACGGACTTGCCCAGGGAACGGAGTTCGCGCTGCAGATCCCGCCAGTGGCCGGGCAGCCCGGCGTCGATGAGCGTGATGCCCTCGCCTGTGTCGACGAGATGGCAGGCCACGACGTCGTTGCCGAGGCGGTGCAGATGGGGAGCGAGTTTCATGGGACCTCCGGCGCCGGGCGCCGATCGTGGAACGGGTGGATGTCTGCCGCACGCGCCTCGCCTCAGAGCATTCCGTGCGGAACCTGCGCCGCTTCCGGCACCGGCTGCACCACGTCCCAGTGCTCGACGATCTGCCCGCCGGCCAGCCGCCAGATGTCGACGACGGCGACGCCGCGCGGGTCGTCGTCCGTGGTCATGAGGTAGTGGATCACCACGTGATCGTCGTCGGCGATGACCCGCTTGAGGTCGAGCCGGGCACGCGCCACGGGAGCCTCGGCGATGTGGGCGATGAACGCGTCCCGCCCGGACGGATTGCCCGGGCTGTGCTCGACGAAGTCCTCGTGCAGGAGCGTGCGGAGCACGTCGATGTCCCCGGCCGCGAACCGGGCGAAGCCGTCGAGGACCAGGTGCCTGTTGCGGGTGGTCGTGCTGCTGTCGTTCATGGGGGACACCGTCGCAGCGCTCGCCCTGCGGTGTCGATTACATGGCATGTAATCGCGCAGGTCAGCGGGGTGCGACGATAATCGCCGGATGAACCAGGACCGGCCGATCGGCGAGTTGCTGCGCGAGTGGCGGCGTCGCAGGGGGCTCAGCCAGCTCGATCTGGCGCTGCAGGCGGACGTGTCCGCCAGGCACGTCAGCTTCGTCGAGACGGGACGGACCATCCCCAGCAGTGCGATGGTGCTGCGCCTGGCCGAGCATCTGGGGGTCCCGCTGCGGGAACGCAACCGCCTGCTGGTCGCGGCCGGTCACGCGCCCGTCGTCCGCGAACGGCCGCTGAAGGACCCGCACCTGGCCTCGGCGCGGAACGTCCTGGAGCAGATCCTGCGCGGGCACGAGCCGTATCCGGCGCTGGCGGTGGACCGGCGCTGGAACCTGCTGTTCGCCAACTCGGCGATCGACGTCTTCCTGGAAGGCGTCGACGCGGCGCTGCTCCGGCCGCCGGTCAACATGATGCGGCTCGGTCTGCACCCGGGCGGGTTCGCCTCGCGGCTGCTCAACCTCGGGCAGGTCCGCGGATTCCTGCTGCCCCGGCTCGCCCGTCAGGTGGCGCAGAGCGGTGACGCCGAACTGAGCGCGCTGTACGAGGAGGTGCTGTCCTACGGTCCCGCGGGCGATCCGCGGCCACCGGATCCGGCCGAGATCGCGCTGCCCGTCCGCATCCGCCACCGCGGCGCGGAGTTGTGTTTCATCAACACCATCACGACGTTCGGCGCGGCCTTCGACGTCACGCTTGAGGAGATCGCCGTCGAGGCGTACTTCCCCGCCGACGACGACACCGCCCGCTTCTTCAGGACGGCGGTCACAGAACCCTCCGCCTGACGCCGTCCGTGCCGGCGCCAAGACCTTCCGCGACGTCTCAGACTTTTTTCAAAATTCTTCGGGACGCGTGTCGATCCGCCCCCGTCCCGTTCGACGCGTCGATGAAAGGAAGGGGACGGGCACGGATCCGGCCCCCGCGACACGTCTCGAAAGGACGACCGGCGACATGCAGAAGATCACGACCTACCTGTGGTTCGACAACCAGGCCGAAGAGGCGGCCGAGTTCTACACCTCGATCTTCGCCGACTCCCGCATCCTGGACGTCCAGCGCTACCAGGAGGGCGGCCCCGGGCCTGCCGGGCAGGCCATGATGGTCTCCTTCGAGCTGGCCGGGCAGCGCTTCCTCGCCCTGAACGGCGGCCCGCAGTTCACCTTCACCGAGGCGATCTCCCTCTACGTCGACTGCGCCTCCCAGGAGGAGGTCGACGACCTGTGGGCCCGGCTCACCGACGGCGGCGAGGAGTCGCAGTGCGGCTGGCTGAAGGACCGGTACGGCCTGTCGTGGCAGATCGTCCCGAGGGCGCTGCAGGAGCTGATGAGCGTGCCGGACCCGGCCGCCGCCCAGCGGGTCGTGCAGGCCATGCTGGGCATGCGGAAGATCGAGATCAAGGGCCTGGAGGACGCCGCCAAGGGCGTCAGCTGACCACGTCCTTGCGCCGGAACCTGCGGAAGGCCACGGCGATCAGGATCGCGGCATAGGTGATCGACACCGAGGCGCCCTTGGCCATCCCGCTCCAGTCGAGCTCGGGGGCCAGGGCGTCCAGCCACGCGTTGTTCCAGAACGTCGGCAGGAACTCGCGCAGCGTGCCCAGCGCCTCGACCGCCTGCAGGATGGTGCTCACGATCCACAGGCCCACCGCCCCGCCCACCGCGCCGAGCGGCGAGTCGGTCACCGTGGAGACCAGGAACGCCAGGGCCGCCACCACGAGCTGGCTGACCAGGGCGTAACCGATCACGATGCCGAACCGGGGCAGCACGTCGAGCGCCGGGATCGTCTCGCCGGTGCCGGGCACCTGGATGTCGTGCCAGCCGAACGCGACCGTGCCGGCCAGCAGCGCCATCAGCGGCAGGCAGATCACCGCCGCCGCCGAGAAGCCGAGCGCCACGATCAGCTTCTGGCGCAGCAGGCGGTCGCGGGGGACCGGCGCGGCCAGCAGGTAGCGCAACGACGACCAGTTGGCCTCGGCGGCCACCGTGTCGCCGCAGAACAGGGCGACCGCCACCACCAGCAGGAAGCTCGCCGACACCGACAGGGCGAACGCGGCGAAGTTCAGGCCGCTCGCGGTGGCCAGGTCGCTGATCCGCACCGACGACGGCCCCTGGTTGCCTGACTGCGGCCCGAACTGGAACGCGATCACCAGCACCCAGGGCAACGCCAGCAGCAGACCGAACATGACCAGCGTCCGCCGCCGCTTGAACTGCCGGACGATCTCCACGCGCAGCGGCAGCGTGCGGCGCGGCGCGTAGCCGGGCGCGGCGGTCATGATCTGTCTCCGATGAGGTCGAGGAACACGTCTTCCAGGCGCGGACCGCCGTGCCCGTTGCCGTTGCCCGCCGCCGAGCTCAGCAGCCGCGACACGGGCCCGGTGGAGACCAGCCGGCCGCGGTGCATGACGACCACGTGGCTGCAGGTCTGCTCCACCTCCGCCAGCATGTGGCTGGAGACGATGACGGTCCGGCCGTCGCGCGCGTAGCGCTTGAGCACCTCGCGCATCTCCCGGATCTGGGGCGGGTCGAGACCGTTGGTGGGCTCGTCGAGCACCAGCAGGTCGGGCAGGCCGAGCATGGCCTGGGCGATGGCCAGCCGCTGGCGCATGCCCTGGGAGTAGGTGCGCACCGCGCGGTCGAGCGCCTTGCCCAGGCCCGCGATCTCCAGCGCCTCCTCGAAGTGGGCGTCGGCGGCGGGGCGGCCGGTGGCGGCCCAGTAGAGCTCGATGTTGTCGCGGCCGGACAGGTGGGGCAGGAAGCCGGGGCCCTCCACGAACGAGCCCAGCCTGGACAACACGGGCGCACCGGGGGTGACGGGGTCGCCGAAGATCCGGATCTCGCCGGAGTCGGGACGGATCAGGCCCATCATCATCCGCATCGTGGTCGTCTTGCCGGCGCCGTTGGGGCCGAGGAGGCCGAGAACCTGACCCTGCTCGACCCGGAACGACAGCCCGTCGACGGCCCGCTCGCCGTTGCGGTACGCCTTGGTCAGCCCGACGATCTCCAACGGCACCTCACGCCCGCCGTCACCGCCCGGCGCCTCACGCCCGCCGTCACCGCCCGGCGCCTCCGACGCCCGGTCGCCGTTCGGGCTCACGCCGGCCTTCGCCGCCGAGCCGCGGCCCGAGGGACGGCCGGTGGCCAGGAGGACGGCGGCGGCGAGCACGGCGGCCAGCGGCATCGCCCACACCCACCAGGCCACCCCGGTCGGCGGCGCGGCGAGCGTGCGGACCGTGGGGACGGCCAGCGCGGGCGAGGCCAGGGAGACGCCGAACGCGGCGGGCTCGGCCGGGGTCGCGAACCCCATGTCCGTCGTGGTCACGACCAGCCGCAGCCGGTGGCCCACGGCGAACCGGTGGTCGACGGCCGGCAGGGTGACCGTGGCCTCGGCCGAGCCGGCCCCCTCGGGGATCGTGACCCGGAACGGCGCCACCAGCCCGGCAGGCAGCGCGGGCGGCTGGACGGCGTCGGCGACGTCGTAGAGCTTGGCGAACAGGGTCGCCTGGCCCTTGCCCGACACCTTGACCTTGACCGTGGGGCTGCCGGTGAGCTGGAGCGGGGCGGTGAGCGGCGGCGACTCGAACGCCGCGCTCTGGCCGGGCATGTCGATGGACACGCCCGCGCCGCCGCCCTGGCCGCTCAGCAGCCCCCCGACGCCGGGAACGGTCGAGATCGAGGCGGGGGCGCCGCCGGGCGGGTTGACGACGTTCTGCTCGGGGCCGGCGAGCCGCACCGTGGCGGTGTCGGTGCCGGCCAGGCCGGGGTAGGCGGCGGCCTCGGGGTGGAGCCTGATGCGCTGGCGGGTGCCGGGGTCGCGGCCGCCGTCACGGGTGACGGTGAACGCGCTCACCGCGGGCGCGGCCTCGCGCTTGAGGTGGCGGGCGAACCAGGCCGAGGACTGGTCGTAGAGCCAGTCGGCCTCGCCGTTGCCGCCGTCGTGCCCGCCGTCGAACCAGGCCAAGCTCACCGGCGTGCCGGCGGCGGCGATGGCCCGGGCGTTGGCGTCGGCGTGGGCGAGCGGGAACAGGGAGTCGCGCTGGCCCTGGAGCAGCAGGGTGGGCGCCTTGATCCGGCCGGCCACGGTGACCGGGCTGGATCTGCGCAGCAGCGCGACGGCCTCGGGCGTGGCCCGGCCGTCTTCGGCGACCTGCTGGTAGATGGCGCAGATCGCCGGCAGGAAGCGGCCGCACCTGGCCTGCTCGACGGTCAGCGGGGCGGCGGCCTCGCGGCGGGACTGGGCGGCGAAGGTGTCGAGGGAGACGCCCTGGCCGAAGAAGATGCCCGCCCACATGCGCTTGAAGACGCCGTCGGCCACGCCCTGCCCGATCGCGGCCTGCGGGCCCGTGGCGGACCCGGCGGCGGCGTTGGGGAAGAGGGCGTCGGCCAGGTCGGCCCAGGTGATCTGCGGGACGATGGCGTCGACGCGCTGGTCGTAGGCGGCGGCCATCAGGGCGATGGCCCCGCCGTACGAGCCGCCCGTGATGCCCACGCGCGGGTCGCCGGCGGCGTCGAGCCGCACCTCGGGCCGCCTGGCCAGCCAGTCGACGAGCTGCTTGACGTCTTTGACCTCGTAGTCGGGCGAGTTGAGCGCGATCTCGCCCGTGGAGCGGCCGAAGCCGCGCGCGGACCAGGTCAGCACGGCGTAGCCGTCCTGGGCCAGGCGGGCGGCCTGCTGGCGGACGCTCTGCTTGCTGCCGCCGAACCCGTGGGCGACCAGCACGGCGGGCGCCTTCCCGCCGCCGGCGGGCGGGAAGAACGTGGCGTCGAGCTCCACCCGCTGGTCGTCGGCGGGCCCGTCGACGACCGTGATCCGCTGGTCCTGACCGCGCGCCTCCGCGGTGGACGGCCACACCAGCCACGTCGTCACCCCGAGGACGGCGAGCACCGCGACCAGCGCGGCCACACGTTTCATGGCGGTGAGCCTACTTTCCGCACCTGAGAGATCCCTGAGACGGCCCTCAGCCGAGGATCGCGTAGACGGTCGAGGCGTGCGCGGCCGGATCGCCGTCGCCGTCGGGCGTCAGCGTGACCTCCGAGAAGGCCAGCGAGCGCCCCAGCTTGGTGACGCGCACGTCGAGCAGCACGTCGCGGCCCACCACCGGCCGCTGGAACGTGGTCGACTGCTGCACGGTGGTCATCGGCACGAACCCGCCCCTGGCGGAGGAGATCGCGACGACGGTGGCGGTGTCGGCGGCGGCCATCATCGCCTGGCCGCACAACCCGCCGCCTTCCCTGGCCAGAGAGTCGGACCAGGGGAGCCGGACGACGGCGTGGCGCTCGCCCACCTCCTCCACCCGCAGCCCGAGCTCCTGGATCCAGGGAGCGAAGTATTGCCGGAGAATCGCCTGTGCGTCTTCTGGAGTCACGCGCTCATCATGCACGCTGTAGGGCATGGCGGAGGAGCGGAGCGAGCGTCCTGTGGATAACCCCGAGCGGGCGGAGGAGCGGAGCGAGCGTCCTGTGGATGACGCGAAGCAGGGGGAGGAGCGCGACCTGGCCGAGGTGTTCCTGCCGTCCACCTACGCGGCGGACGTCCCCTACGACCTGTACGCCCGGCTCCGCCGGGAGAGCCCGGTCTGCTGGATCCCCGAGCCGGCCGTCGGCCCCTGGCGCGAGGGGCCCGGCTACTGGGGCGTGTTCCGGCACGCCGACGTCAAACGGGTGCTGCGCAGCCCCGACGACTTCTCCTCCCACCTCGGCGCTACTCAGATCCGCGACCCCGACACCCCTGCCGACCTGGAGTTCGTCCGGTCGATGATGCTCAACATGGACCCGCCAGAGCACTCCAGGCTGCGCCGGATCGTGGCGGCCGCCTTCACGCCGCGCGCGGTCCGCGCCCTGGAACGCACGATCAAGGACCGGGTGGCCGCGCTGCTCGCGCCCGGTGAATGCGACTTCGTCGAGGTGGCCGCCGACCTGCCGGTCTGGACGCTGGCCCACGTGATGGGCGTGCCCGAGCAGGACAGGCGGCTGCTGTACGACTGGGCCTCCCGCGTCATCGGCTACCAGGACGACGACTACGCCGGCCTGTCCACGGCCGAGGTCGAGTCCCTGACCCCCGTGGGCCGGCTGGCGGTCGCCGCCCGTCCCGAGCTCGAACCGGGCATGAACCCCAGGTCCAGGGCCGCGCTGACGGACATGTTCGCCTATGCCCACGCCCTGGCCGACACCCCACACGAGTCCGTCATGTCCGCCATGAGGAAGGGCGGCCTGACCGGGGCCGAGTTCGAGAACATGTTCTTCCTGTTCGCCGTCGCCGGGAACGAGACCCTGCGCAACGGCATCCCCGGCGGCCTGCTCAGCCTGCTGCGCCACCCCGCCGAACTGGCCCGCCTGCGCGCCGACCCGTCGTTGCTGGAGTCCGCGGTCGAGGAGATGCTGCGCCACTGGCCCCCGGTGATGGACTTCCGCCGCACGGCCACCCGCGACCTGACGCTCGGCGGCCGGCGCATCCAGGCGGGGGAGAAGGTGGTCGTCTACCACGCCTCGGCCAACCGCGACCCGGCCGTCTTCGCCGACCCCGACCGCTTCGACGTCGCCCGCACCCCCAACGACCACGTCAGCTTCGGGTTCGGCCCGCACTTCTGCCTCGGCGCCCACCTCGCCCGCGTCCAGCTCCGGGCGGTCTTCGCCGAGCTGCTCGCCTGGGACGTCGAACTCGCCGGCCCCCCGGTACGCCTCACCTCCAACTTCCAGAACGGCCTCAAACACCTCCCGGTACGCCTGACCCGCCGCCCGGCCTGAAGGCCGCCGCTCATCCAGACAAATGGGACATCTGAGACCGATAGGCCGGATGACCGTAAGATTTGCGCCGTGAAGTCACCAGCATCGTTCAAGAAGGCCGCAGCATGGGCCTTGCCGTACTGGACCAGAGGCCAGGCGGGGCGCGAGACGCCGCAAGACCTGTTCCGGGTGCTCTACTTCGGATGGCTGGTGGCGCTCACGCTCAAGCTCCTCGGCTCGGCCTGGGACGTCTCGTGGCACTTCAAATGGCTGCGCGACGACCTCGCCCCGCCGCATCTGCTCAACTCCGCCGGCACCGCCCTGGTCGTCGTGCTGACCGTCGTCCACGGCTACACCGGCTACGGCGTCGACAAGGCGGCGCTGCGGCTCATCCAGTGGGGGACCGGGATCTTCCTCGTCGCGGTGCCGCTCGACCTGATCAACCACCGCGTCAACGGGCTCGACATCACCTCGTGGAGCCCGTCGCACATCATGCTCTACGTCGGAACGTTCTTCATGATCATGGGCGTGATCAGGGGCTGGTTCATGGGCGCGCCCCCCGGCCGGGAGCGCACGGTCGTGCTGGGCGCCTTCCTCGCGTTCTTCCTGGAGAACGTGCACTTCCCCGAGCAGCACCAGGAGTACGGCATCCTGTCGCTCGGCGCCTGGGACAACCAGGCAACCTACGCCGAGCCGATCCTGCTGCGCTTCGCCGCCGACCAGATGGGCCGTCCGGTCGACCGGATCATGATGGCCGGGTTCACCCTGCCGGTGCCCGACTACCTCTACCCGGTCTACGCCGTCGTCGGCGGGCTGTCGGTGCTGGTCGCGGCCAGGCTGCTGATCGGCAGGTTCGGCGCGGCGACGCTGGTGGCCGGCGCGTACGTCGGGTTCCGCACGCTGATCTGGCCGCTGCTCACCTTCGGCGGCTTCCCGCCGTCGGCGGTGCCGTTCTTCTTCGTGGCGGCCGGGCTGCTGGTGGACCTGGCGTTCCTGGTGCGCGTCCCGGCCGTGCGCGCCGTCGTGGGGGCGGCCGCGGTGACCGCCGGCGCCTACGGCGCGCTGGTCGCGCAGAACGCGGCCCTGGGCCCGGTCTACGGCGCGATCAAGGGCCAGACCGGCCTGTACGGAGCCCCGCCCCTGGTCACGTCGTCGGCCCTGTGGGCCGGGCTCGGCCTGATGGTCGCCTGGCTGGCCGCCGAATGGCTCGCCGGGCGGCGCGACCGGCGGGCTCAGCCGATCGAGGCCCGGGTGATCGCGACCGCCACCCCGTAGGCCAGCCCCATCACGCCCACTTCGGCCGCCGTCCAGCTCACCAGGGCGGTGGCGCCGCCGCGGCGGATCACCGGCAGCAGGCGGAAGCGGATGTGGGCGGCCAGCGGCACCAGCAGCGCCACCAGCGCCGTCTTGATCACCACGAGCACGCCGTAGTGGCTGGTCAGGATCGCGCCGGGCAGCTCGACGCCGGGCGTGAGGGCCATCGTGCCGAGCCCCGTGACCAGCCCGGACAGCGAGACCAGGAGCAGGCAGACGGTGGCCATCCTGGAGAACTTCGGCAGCGCCACGGCCAGCAGCCCCCGGTGGGGGGCGACGAACACGGCCGTGGCGGCCAGGCCGCCCGCCCAGGCCGCCGCGCCCATCACGTGGATCTCCATCGAGATCATGATGGGGTCGTGCCAGACGGAGTTGACCGCGTGCCCGGTGACCGGGATGGGCAGCAGCCCGAACAGCGCCACGATGATCCGCAGCTCCGCGGGCACCTTCTCGCCGAACCTGACCGCCATCAGCCCGATGCCCGCCGCCGCCAGCGCGCACGCCGCGCTGAACAGCAGCCCCTGCCCGGTGCCGACCTCCTCGACGTAGGAGGCGATCAGGCCGAACGTGGGCACACGCCCCGGATTGAGCTCGGCCGTCTGGAACACGATGGTGAGCAGCGCGCAGATCGCCCACGCCCAGGCCGCCAGCACGGCGAGCGGACGCACCCGGCGCAGCACCGGCTCGGTGGCGTCGGGGTCGTCGAAGCCGAGCAGCTTGGGCACCAGGCTCAGGCCGACCACGGCGACGGCGGCCAGGTCGAGCAGCACCCGGACGACCGGCAGGCCGTAGGCCACGACCGGCCCCGGCATGGGGATGCCCGGCACGGACTCCTGCGCGGTGAACGTGGACGCCGCCACGGCGGCGACGATCCCGCACACGACGAAGGCGCCGGCGACGAGCCGCCCGCCGACGGCCTGCCGGCTGGAACGGGAGGAGACGGTCGCGGTCACGCCCGCGTCCCGCCCTCGGACGAGGCGGCGCCCTCGGCGGGCTCGGCGGCGGCGGAGGTCGCCGAGGTGGCCGAGGTGGCCGCCGGGTCCGCGCCGGCGGGGGTGGCCCGGCGGAGGGCGACGGCGGTGCCCGCGGCCAGCAGCAGCAGCGCGGCCACGATCCACACGACCGCCATGCCGGCCCCGCCGTTGGCCGCCGCCTCGGCCGCCTCGGCGCTGTCGCCCTGCTCGGCCTGCCCGGCCGAGACGCCGGTGGCGGAGGCGGCCATGGTGAAGCTGATCTTCCCGGTCACCGGATGGCCGTCGGAGGACAGGATCCGGTAGCCCACCACGTACGAGCCGCCCGCGGGCAGCGGCCTGACCTTGACGGAGACCCGCTCGGCGGACACCTCCGCCGCGCCGTCGGCCCACGAGGAGCCGTCCGCCCCCGTCACGCCCACCTGCGCGTAGCCCTGGCGCACCGCCTGGTCGAACACCAGCGTCACCCGCGCGGGCGAGGCGGACAGCGTGGCGCCGTCCTTCGGATCGCTGCCGACCAGCACGTTGTGCGCCTGCGCGGGAAGGGCGAACCCGACCGCGGCGCACGCGAGCAACAGGACCGTGAGTAGCCGCCTCACCGATCAAAACCTTCCATCGAACGAGTCTCGAACCCGTATATGGTCCCACCCATGACGGACCTCTTCGGCGGCGCGGCGCCCTACTACGCCAAGTACCGGCCCGGGCACGGCGATCCGGCCATCGACCGGCTGGCCCGCGCGTTCGGCCCGGACGGCGTCGTGCTCGACCTCGGCTGCGGCCCGGGGACGATCGCGATCCCGCTGGCCGGGCGGGTGCGCGAGGTGCTGGCCGTGGACCCCGACGAGGAGATGCTGGCCGAGGGGCGGCGGCTGGCGGCGGACGTGCCCGGCGTCCGCTGGCTGCGCGGCGACTCGACGACGCTGCGGGAGCTGCCGCCGTTCGGTCACGTCGTGATGGGCCGGTCGTTCCACTGGATGGACCGCCGCGCGGTGCTGGCCGACCTCGACGCGCTGCTGCCGCCCGGCGGCGTCGTCGCCCTCGTCGGCCCCACCCGCGACCCCGCCGAGGAGCCGTGGGAGCCGGTCATGCGCCGGGTGCGCGAGGAGTTCGGGGTGAACACCTGGACGGCCGCCGGCTCCTTCCAGCAGACCGGCGAGCACCACCAAGACGTGCTGGCCGCCTCGCCCTTCGCCGACCTGGAGTCGAGCCGGTACGAGCACCGCCTCGCCTACGACCTCGACGCCGTGCTCGGCCTGCAGCTCTCCTACTCCTACACGGCCCCGGCCAGGCTCGGCGACCGCCTGCCCGCGTTCGTCGAGGCGGCCAGGGCCGCCCTGCTGGCCGCCGAGCCGTCGGGCCGCTGGGAGCTGACGACGACCACCGAGGTCCTCATCGCCCGGCGTCCGGCCTGACCGGTCCGGTGGCCCGGACGGACGGGCCTCAGCGCCGGGTGAGCCGCCGGACCGCGAAGCCCGCCACCCGCACCGCCGCCGACGGCCACAGCCGGGCGGCGCGCCAGGCGATCCGGCCCGAGGCCGGCGCCACGATCAGCGCCTTGTTCCTGGCCACCCCGCGCAGGATGTCCCCGGCCAGCGCGTCGACGGGATAGAGCCGCCCCTGCGCCCGCACCGCCGCGCGCCTGGCGTGGGCGGCGATCTCGTTCTGCGGCAGCCCCGGGTTGGCGTGGTCGAGCAGCGGCGTGTCGATGAACCCCGGGCAGACCACGCTCACCCGCACCCCGTACGCGGCCGCCTCGGCCCGCAGCCCCAGCGAGAGCCCGACCACGGCGTGCTTGCTCGTCGTGTACGGCAGCATCAGCGGCGCGGGCACCAGCCCGGCCAGCGAGGCGGTGTTGACGATGTGCCCGAAGCCCTGGTCCACCATGATCGGATAGGCTGCGTGCACGCCGTGGACGACGCCGCGCAGGTTCACGTCGATCGTCCGGTTCCAGTGGTCGAGCGTCAGCTCGCGGGTGCGGCCGCCGACCGCGATGCCGGCGTTGTTGAACAGGAAGTCGAGCCGTCCGCGTTCGGCCTTCACCCGGGTGACCAGCGCGGCCACGGCCTCGGCGTCGGTGACGTCGAGCCGGGCGAACTCCAGCCCGGAGTCGGCGGCGGCCTGCTTGCCCGCCCGCTCGTCGACGTCGGCGATCACCACCGTCACGCCCCTGCGCCGCAGCTCCCGCGCCACCGCGAGGCCGATCCCGGAGGCGCCCCCGGTCACCACCGCGACCTTCACCGGCCCGGCCCCGTCCAGATCCCCATGGCCTGCCAGACCTTCCTGCTGACGACGTTGACGAGCCCGATCTCGGCGCACAGCTCACGCGTGCGGCCGACCGAGTCGCGGATCTCCCGCCGGGCGGCCGGGTTGTCACGGTAGATCTCGGCCACGACCTGCGGCGGGACGCGGAAGTGCCTGATCAGCGGGCCGGGCGGCGCGAGCATGATGCGGGCCATCACGCCGAGCACGACCGGCGAGATCACGCTCAGCAACATCCGCCGGTGGCGGGGCATGCGCGGCACCCGGTCGCGGAGGTAGTGGCGGGCGAAGGAGATGTGCCTGGCCTCCTCCGCGATGTGGATGCGCATGATCGTCTCTTCCAGCGGATGGTGGGCCCGGCCGTCCTTCAGCACCTTACGCTGCACGTGGTCGATCGGGTCCTCGCCACCCAGGACGAAGACGAAGAACAGCTCGGTGGAGATCAGCGGGATCCAGGGCGCGATCTGGGCGACCAGGGACAGCGGCCGGGGCATGCCGCGTATCGGGAGCTTCGTGCGGTTCACGAACTCCTGGAACATCATCCCGTGATGTCCCTCTTCGATGGTCTCGTGGTAGACGTACCGGAACTCGGGGGAGCCGTTCGGCAGGCGGTAGGCGTAGTTGAGCAGGCCGCGCTTGAGCAGGTTCTCGAACTGCAGGCCGATCTTCATGGCGGTGGCGACCCGCCACAGGCCGATCCTGGCGCGGACCTCGGGGGAGCGGCTGCGGTACCACGGGTGGCCGCCCAGCTTGTCGACCTCGGGCAGCTCCCAGCGCGGGTCGGCCTGGTCCACCCGGAACTCCGGGTCGTCCCACGGGATGTCGCGGTAGGGCTCCCAGTGTCTGTCGACCGACGCCTTCGACAGGCGTTCGACGACCGCCTCGTAGGCGGTGCGGTCGGCGATCCTCTCGTCGTTCTCCCTGGCGGCGGCAGAGCTCGGTGCGGATGTCATCGCGGCTGCTCCTCTCCTCGCCCTTGTAATTGTACGAAGGATCCAATAGGCGTGGAAGAGGGACCCGGGTCACAGGTTCTCGACGGGCAGCCCCAGCTCTCCGGCGACCGCCGTACGCAGCAGGACGGCGGCCCGGCGGCGGGAGAGCACGTGGGGATGCACATGTGTCTGGACCGCCAGGCCGTCGATGAGCGCCAGGATCCGCCAGGCCGCCTCCTCCGGATCGCCGCAGGCGAACGCGCCGGAGCGCACGCCGTCCTCGATGATCGAGAGCAGCAGTGAACGGCTGCGCGCGTCGATCCGGCGGGAGATCTCCGCCAGCTCCGGGCTGCGCATCGCCTCGGCCCAGGCGTCGATCCACAGCCGCCACTCGTCCGAGGGGATCACCGGCGAGCAGCGCCGCAGCAGGGCGCGCAGCCGTTCGAGCGGGCCGGCGGGGGACTCCTCGATGTCGGACAGCGCGTCCAGATGCAGCCTGGCCGCGTAGCCGAACGCCTGCGCGAACAGCCCGTCCTTGGTGTCGAAGTGGTAGAAGAGCAACGCCTGGCTGACGCCCGCCGCGCGGGCGATGTCGAGGGTCCGGGTGTGACCGAACCCCTGCTCGGCGATCACTTCGCAGGCCGTCTTGAGGAGGTCTTCGCGTCTTAATCGGCTGAAAGTGGGTGTCACGGCGAGTAACTCTAACTACTGATCAACGGTATTTGTAGGACAAACCGGGCGCCGCGTTCGGAGGGCTCGATGGTGAGCGTGCCCTCGTGGGCCTCGGCGATCTCGCGGGCGATGGGCAGGCCGAGCCCGGTGCCGCCGGCGTCGCGTCGGCGGGAGTCGGCCAGCCGGGTGAACCGCCGGAAGACGGCTTCGCGCTGGTCGGGGGCGATGCCGGCGCCGTCGTCGAGCACCTCAAGCACCGCCCGTCCCTCGTGTTCACCCACAGTCACAGTGATCATGGTATCGGCGTGCCTCTCGGCGTTGTCGAGCAGGTTCGCCAGCAGGCGGGACAGCCGCAGCGCGTCGCCCTCGACGACCACCCCCGAGCGCAGCCGCGTCTCCACCAGCTTGCGCTCCGGGCGGCGGAGCAGCTCCTCGCGCACCAGCTTGGCCAGGTCCACCGGCTCGCGGCGGCCGGGCGCGCCGGCCTCCAGCCGGGCCAGGGTCAGCAGGTCGCCGACGATGTTCTGCAGGCGGTCGAGGCCCTCGATCACGTGCCGGCCGGTCCGGGGCCAGTCGGTCTCCTCGGGGGCCAGCATCGCCTCCTCGACCTGCGTGCGCATCGCCGCGATCGGGCTGCGCAGGTCGTGGGAGGCGTCGGAGGCGAACCTGCGCTGCTGCTCCACCGCGCGTTCGAGCCGGTCGAGGGTCTCGTTCACGGTACGGGCGAGGTCGTCGAGCTCGTCCCGGTGCCGTCCCCTGGGCACCCGGCGGCCGAGGTCGGTGGCGGTGATCTCGGCCAGTTCGTCCCTGATCGCCGAGACCGGGGTCAGCGCCCTGCGCGCGGTCAGCCAGGCCACGCAGGCCGTGACGGCGGCCAGCAGCAGCACGCCGAGCGCGGTGGCCGGCGGGTACCAGGGGCTGATGTACCAGGGGAGCTCGGGGGTGTAGGCGTAGATCATCCAGGGTCTGCCGCCGACGTGTGCCCGGAAGCCGACGGTGATCAGGCAGTGGACGCCGCGCAGCCGGTTCGTGCAGGACGTGGTGTCGAGTCGGGCGTCGGCGCCGGTGGCGGTGCTGGTGCTGAGCGGCGGCTGACCGGTCAGGCGCGGGCTGGCCTGCCGGATCCGGCCGTCCGCGTCGACGACCTGGATGAGGTCGGTGCCCTCGGTGACGGCCACGGGCCGCAGGCGGCCGGGCGCGTCCCGCTCGACGACGAAGGCGATGCGGCGGGCGGCGCCGGCGGTCTGCTCGGTGAGGAAGCCGGTGGCCAGCGTGTGCACGAGCGGCGTGACGAGGAGCGCGGTGACGCCGTAACCCGCCAGCGCGCACAGCAGGGCGGCCAGCGTCAGCCGCCGTTGCACGGACCAGCGTCTGAACATGCGCACGCACCCTCCGACGACCAGATGATCACAGGAGGCGGGAGTGGTGCTAATTAGCGGAGTTTCGGCGACAAATGCGGCCGAAAGGCCCTCCAGAGCATTGCTCTATGCGTGCCGCCGCGACCTGACTAGAGTAAGTGAACACTGATGCCAAGGAGTCGATGTGGACCTTGCAGAGTATCGGCGTGCCGCCGCGGAGTGGCTGCGCGACAACGTCCCGGCCGACGATCAGTCAGGGGCCGACGCCCTCGCCCGCGCCAAGGAGTTCATGGCCAGGCTGTACGACGCCGGCTACTCCGGCATCACCTGGCCGCGGGAGTGGGGCGGCCAGGGGCTGACGCAGGCCGAGGAGCGCGCCTTCGCCGCCGAGGCGCGTGACTACACCCTCCCCACGTACGTCTTCTCCATCGGGCTCGGCATGACCGGGCCGACGCTGGTGGACCGGGGCACCGACGCGCAGCGCGAGCGGTTCGTCCGGCCGCTGCTGCGCGGCGAGGAGGTCTGGTGCCAGCTGTTCTCCGAGCCGGGCGCCGGCAGCGACGTGGCCAGCCTCCAGACCCGCGCCGTACGCGACGGCGACACCTGGGTCGTCAACGGCCAGAAGGTCTGGACCTCGGTCGCCCACCACGCCGACTGGGGCCTGCTGCTGGCCCGCACCGACGTCGAGGTGCCCAAGCACCGCGGCCTGACCATGTTCGTGGTGGACATGCACCACCCTGGCGTGACGGTCAGGCCGCTCAAGGACATGTCCGGCCGGGCCAACTTCAACGAGATCTTCTTCGACAACGTGACGATCCCCGACGAGCACCGGATCGGCGAGGTCGACGACGGCTGGAGCGTGGCCGTCACCACCCTGCTGCACGAGCGGCTGTCGATCTCGGCGGGCGTCGGCATGGGCGGGCAGAAGGACAACCCGGCCACCTTCGAGGCGCTGCGCGAGACGCTCGACACCAGCGACCCGCTGGTCCGCGACCAGCTCGTCGAGCTGCACATCCGCAGCCGCGCCCTGGCCCTGTTCAACCAGCGACTGGCCCAGGAGACCAGGGCGGGCATCTTCCCCGGCGCCCGCGGCAGCGCCGCCAAGCTGCTGCTGGCCGAGCTGACCCTGTTCCAGGCCGACCTCGCCACCCAGCTCGTCGGCCCCGAGTCCGTGGTCGGCGACCACCCGCTGTCCCGGTCGATCTCGCTGGCCCCCGGCATGGCGCTGGGCGGCGGCACCAACGAGATCATGCGCAACATCGTCGGCGACCGCGTGCTCGGCCTGCCGCCGGAGCCGCGGGTGGACAAGACCGTGCCGTTCAAGGACCTGAAGGTGGGGACGCAGGGGTGAAGCTCGTACTCAGCCAGGAACAGCAGCAGCTCCGCGAGGCCGTGCGCGACTTCCTGCGCGCCGCCTCGCCGCTGCGCAAGGCCCGCGAGGGCTACGACCCCCAGGTGTACGCCCGGCTCAACGGCGAGCTCGGCCTGTCCGGCCTGGTCGTCCCCGAGGAGCACGGCGGCGCCGGGGCCGGGCTCGCCGACCTCGCGGTGGCCCTGGAGGAGACCGGCGCCGCGCTGCTGCCCGGCCCCTTCCTCGCCACCCAGTTCGCCGCGCTGGCGCTCACCCAGGTGCCCGACAAGGAGCTGCTGGGCGGCATCGCCGAGGGCCGCGTCGCCGCCACGCTCGTCCAGCCCGAGAGCGACCTCGCCTTCGACGGCACGGCCGTCACCGGCGCCCTGCCCCGGGTGCTGTCCGGCATGGAGGCGGACGTGCTGCTCGCGCCCGCGCCCGGCGACGGCGGCGTGCTGCTGGTGGCCGTCGACCTGGCCGGCCCCGGCGTCACGCGGACCCCGCTGGAGACGCTCGACCTCACGCGCGGCCAGGCGCGGGTGACCCTGGAGCACGCCCCCGCCCGCGTGCTCGGCCGTCCGCCCGCCGGCAGCGGCATCGGCGACCGGCTGTGCGTCGCGCTCGCCGCCGAGCAGCTGGGCGTGCTGCGCGCCTCGCTGGACGCCATCGTCGCCTACGCCAAGATCCGTGTCGCCTTCGGCCGTTACATCGGCTCCTACCAGGGCGTCAAGCACAAGCTCGCCGACATGCACGGCAAGCTCGAACAGGCCGAGTCGATCGTCAGGTACGCCGCCTGGGCCGCCGACGAGTCGCCCGCCGAGCTGCCCGGCGCCGCCCCCCTGGCCCAGGCGTACGTGGGCCGCGCCTGCTTCGAGGTCGCCCGCGACCACCTGCTCCTGCACGGCGGCATAGGTTTCACCTGGGAGCACGACGCGCACCTGTTCTACAAGCGGGCCAAGGCCGACGAGGTGCTGCTCGGCCCGCCCCGCATCCACCGGGCCCGTCTCGCGGAACTCCTGGAGCTGTAGATGGACATCAGCGGCCTTCCCGGCTTCTACGCCATCGCCGCCGCCGACCCCGGCCGCCTGGCCGTCATCGACACCGACGGCACCCGGACCACGTACGGCGAGCTGCTCGCCCGGGTCAACCAGGTCTCCCACGGCCTGCGGGCCCGCGGGCTGGGCAAGGGCGACGTGGTCGCGGGCGTGCTGACCAACGGCGTCGACGCCGTCGTCATGCTCATGGCGACCGGCCAGATCGGGCTCTACTACGTGCCGGTCAACTGGCACCTCACCGAGTCCGAGGTGTCCTACATCCTGGCCGACTGCGACGCCAAGGTCGTCGTCACCGACGCCGCGCACGCCGTGCCGGGCGCCGAGATCGGCACGTCCGGACTGGCCGAGGGCCAGCCCGCGGACGCCCCCGACGGACGTACGGCCGGGGCGGTCATGTGGTACACCTCCGGCACCACCGGCTTCCCCAAGGGCGTGCAGCGCGCGCTGCCCGACGCCGAGCCGGAGGCCATCGTGCCGCTGTACACGTGGTTCCTCGGCGAGGTCGTCGACCTCGCGCCGGGCGACGCCGTGCACCTGGTGACCTCGCCCATGTACCACTCGGCGCCCTGCGCGCACACCCAGTTCGCGCTGCACCTCGGGCACACGGTGGTGATCACGCCCAGGTTCGACCCGGTCGACATCCTGGAGCTGATCCAGCGCCACCACGTCTCCAACGCCATGATGGTGCCGACCATGTTCCACCGCATGCTCCAGCTCCCCGAGGACGTCCGGGCCAAGTACGACGTGTCGAGCCTGCGCCAGGTCATCCACACGGCCGCGGCCTGCCCGGTCGCCGTCAAGCAGGCGATCATGGACTGGTGGGGCCCGGTGCTGTACGAGTACTACGGCTCCACCGAGTCCGCGATCGCCTTCTCCGTCAAGCCGCACGACTGGCTGGCCAGGCCCGGCACGGTGGGCCGCCCGGCGCCGACGTTCGAGGCCAAGATCTGCGACGAGAAGGGCGAGGAGCTGCCGCCGGGCGAGCCCGGCATGATCTACGTCAAGTCCTCGATGGGCTCCTTCGAGTACCGCAAGGACCCGGCCAAGACCGCCGCCAGCATGCTGGGCGAGTGGTACGCCCCCGGCGACATCGGCTACCTCGACGACGACGGGTTCCTGTTCCTGTGCGACCGGCGCACCGACCTGATCGTCTCCGGCGGGGTGAACATCTACCCCGCCGAGATCGAGGCCGCCCTGCTGGAGCACCCCGCGGTGGCCGACGTCGCGGTCATCGGCGTGCCCGACGAGGAGTGGGGCCACAACGTGGTCGCGCTCGTCCAGCCCGCCGAGGGCGTCGAGCCGGGCCCCGCGCTAACCGCCGAGCTGCTCGAACACTGCGGGCCCCGGCTCGCCCGGTTCAAGCACCCGAAGGTCGTCGAGTACCGCGACCGGCTCCCGCGCACCCCCACGGGCAAGCTGTCGCGCTCGAAGGTGCGCGAGGGTTACCTGGCCGAGGCGGGGAACACCAGCTCCTCGCTGTAGTCGCGGCCGTCGCCGAGGTAGAAGCGGGTGGCGAGGGTGCGGTCGGCGGTGTCGAAGACCGTGGTCCACAGCGTGCGGAACGGCCCGGCGGCATCCTCCGCCGGCCGCACCGCGCGCAGGCTGTCCCGCAGGTCTTCGGCGGACATGGTGGCGCCCTTGCTGCGCTCGTACAGGGTGCGCAGCCGGCCGTAGGTGCCCAGGCTCGCCGGGGTGTCGGCGGGCAGGGCCATCGGGTCGGGATGGCGGTGCAGCAGGTGGTTGGTGACGCACAGCGGGCCGTCGCCGAACTCGACGGCGTGCTCGGTGCCGTCCGTGCCGCGCTCCCACACGAACGCCTGGCCGTGGGCGTCGGCGACCAGGTAGTGCAGGGGCAGGCCGAGGTCGTACTGCTTGGCCCCCAGCAGCGCCTGCCTGGCCTGGGCCGCGGTCTCGCAGGTGTCCATGAGGAACCGGGGCAGTTGCAGGCTGCCGAGCCCCACCTGCGGGACGTCCAGCCGCGGCGGGGTGGCGGTCTCGGCGTCGGCGATCAGCAGCATGACGGCCAGGCCGGCCTCGTTGATGCCGTCGATGCAGCCGTCGAGGCCGTTCATGGTGATGACGGTCGAGGCGAGCCCGTCGTCGGGCACGGTGCTGATCACGTACGGGCGGGCGGCCATGGGCAGCTCGCCGGGGCGGGCCGGCTCGCCCATGAGCTGGCTGGTGGTGTGCAGGAAGAAGTCGTAGTTGCGGCCCACCCTGCCGTGCCCGTCGGCGGAGGCGGACGGCGGGCACCACAGGGCCGAGCAGGCGGCGCCCGCGGGCACGAAGTTCCAGCCGTCGAGGGCCAGCTCGTCCTGGTCGGGGTCGAGGCCGAGCGCCGCGGCGGCGCCGTCCATGCGGGCGTGGTGCTGCGGCCAGTTCCGTTCGAACCAGGACATCCTTGCTCTGATCACCGCCGGGTCGGCGGTCGTGGGCGACCAGCCGAGCCGGCGGGCCTCCTCGGTGAGCACCCGGCCGATCTCGAACTGGCTGCCGGTGACGGTGAGGTGCGTGACGAGCTGGAAGTCGTCATTGCCGCCGGCCACGCAGGTCATGTTGGTCATGCCGCCGATGGTGCCGCCGCCCGCTGACCGGGCTCCTACCGTCCGCTGACCGCCGCCCGCCGCCCGGCCGAGCCCGACCGCGACCGCCACGGCCTTCTCGTCGTCGAGCAGCAGCGGCGGCAGCGCCGCCCCCGCGCCGAGCCGGTACCCGCCGGCCACCCCGGGCGTGGCGTGCACGGGGTGGCGAGCGTGCGCAAGCGCTCGACGTCGTTGCGGATCGTCCTGGTCGAGACCCGCAGCCGGGTGGCCAGGTCCGGGCCCGTCCGTTCGCGGTGCGCCTGGAGCAGCGAGAGCAGGTGGAGCAGGCGGGCGGAGGTTTCCAGCAGGCGCCCAGTCTGCCCGCTAACGCGGCAAGGAGGCTTCCGCGTCGAGGACGAGCTTGCCGAGGAAGTGGCCGTCCTGGCTGCGCCGGTGGGCGTCGGCCACCCGCTCCAGCGGGAACACCTCCGCGACCGGGATGCGCGGCAGCACGTCCGCCGGGAACGGCTCGCCCTTGCCCGTGGAGAACCGCACGCCGTGCTCGGCCGCGCCCGCCGGATCGGCGATGGTGATCACCTTGGCCGGATCGCCGGTGAGCCTGACCGACAGCGCGACCTCGCCGCGTCCCGAGGCGTCCAGCACCCGGTCCACGGGGCCGGGGAGGCGCTGTTCCAGCCCGTCCCCGTAGGTGACCGGCACGACGCCGAGGTCGCGCAGGAAGGCGTGGTGGGGTTCGCTCGCGGTGCCGATCACGCGGGCGCCCCGGGCCAGCGCGAGCTGCGCGGCGGCCAGGCCGACGCCGCCCGCGACCGCGTGGACGAGCAGCGTCTCACCCGCGCGCAGGCCCAGCTCCGCCAGCGCGCGGTGGGCGGTCTCCAGCGCGACGGGCAGCGCGGCCGCCTCCGCGTACGACAGGTGCTCCGGCTTGGGACGCAGCGCGGCGGCCTCGGCCAGCGCGTACGTGGCCGCCGCCCCGGACGGGACCTGCCCGAACACCGCCTGGCCCACCTCCAGGCCGGTCACCCCGGGGCCGAGTGCGTCGACCGTCCCGGCCAGCTCGATCCCGGTGCCCTGCGGGCCGTCGGGCGGCGTGCCGCGGAAGCCGGTGCGCAATTTCCAGTCCAGGGCGTTCACCCCGGCCGCCCGGACCGCCACGCGTACCTGCCCGGCCCCGGGCCGGGGCAGCGGCACCTCCTCCAGCGCCAGCACCTCGGGGCCGCCGTGCTCGTGGTAGCGCACGGCCTGGGCGGTGACCAGCAGGACCGCCTTGCCGACCAGCTCGCGGGCCTCCAGGGCGGCGTGCGCCTCGTGGGCGCGGTCGAGCGGCACGGCCAGGCCGACGACGGTCGTCAGCTCGCCGGTGGCCGCCATGCGCAGCGCCTGCCCGGCCAGGCGGCGGAACTCCTCGGGGGCGAACTGCACCTGTTCCATGCCGACCAGCCGCACCCCCCGGCGCGCCGCCTCGGCCGGGTCCACCAGCGCGGTCGAACCGCTCGGCACCCCGTACGCGAAGAACACCCCGCCGGGCCCGAGCGACGCGAACGCCTCGGCCCCCACCCGCCCCCCGGCCCCGTCGAAGACCACGTCGAACGCCCCCACCGCGCCCCCGCCGGCCATGGTCACGTCAGCTCCCGCGCCCGCTTCCGTCTCGTGGGGGCCGGTGGCGTTCAGGGCGGGGTGGTCGGTGCCCCCATCGGTCTCACGGGTGGCCAGGGCCGGGTAGTCGACCGCCTCGGCCGCGCCCGCCGCCAGCGCCGCCGCCCGCTTGGCCGGGCCGTGCGCGGCGGCCGTCACCCGGGCGCCGGCGGCCCGCGCGAGCCGGACGATCGGCAGGCCCAGCGCCCCGCCGGCCCCCGTGACCAGCACCCGCGCCCCCGGCTTCAGCTCCGCCGCCGCCACCAGGCTGATCGCCGCCGGGCCCACCTGCAGCACCGCCGCCGCCAGCCACGAGCTCACCTCGTCGGGCACCGGCACGAGCGTGTCCACGCCGGTCACGACCCGCTCGGCGTACCCGCCGGACACCAGGGCCGCGACCCGACGCCCCGTCCAGCCGGGATCCACCCCCTCGCCCACCGACACCACCCGTCCGGCCACCCCGGTCCCCGGCACGAACGGCGGCCGGTTCGGGAACCACTCCTGCCCCCACCCGGCGCGCAACTGGGCGTCCAGCGACATCACGTCGGCCACCGAGACGCCGACGACCACCTGCCCCGGCCCCGCGACGGGATCGTCCACCCGCCGCACCCGGAGCACGTCGGGACCACCGAACTTCGTCACCTCGACAACATCCATGCCGCCGAGTCTCCTACCTCAAGCGAAATTGAGGTCAACCCCGGCGATCAGCCGGTCAGCTTCCGCGCCTGCTGGACGACCACCAGGACGGTCAGCGTCCCGAAGAACGCCACCGACCAGATGAGCGCCCCCAGCCGGTACGACCTGACCTTGATCGCCTCCGGCAGCGCCCGCCGGTTCAGCACGATCAGCAGGATCGAGTACACGAACATCATCACCGCCGCGAAGCACGCCGAGAACACCAGCAGGATCAGCGGCTGGTCGAGCCCGAGCAGCAGGATCGCGATGCCGACCAGCGTCATCGCCCAGACGGTGACGAAGTACACCCGGTTCACCGACACGGGACGGTCGCGCAGGTAGACCGTCTTGATCGTGTCCGAGGCCAGCCGCGAGGTGTAGTCGACGATGCCCATCGCCGAGGCGAACAGGGCCAGCGCGCCGATCAGCCAGAACAGGATCCCGAACCACGTGCCGACCGCGCCCTGCAGCACCTCGCCCTCGACCTTCAGGAAGCCGATGTCGTTCTTGCCCGCCACCTCCGGCCGGCCGAAGACGGTGGAGTAGGCCAGCATCGACATCAGCCCGATCGTCAGGAACGACACCAGCGCGAACGTCGCGCCCTGCTCGGCGTTGGCGAAGCGCCACCACCGGCGCCAGCGTGCCAGGTTGTCGCCGGTCGGCGGGAACTGGAAGCCGGTCGAGGCGGCCGCCTCCTCCTCGCCGGTGACCGGGCTGACCAGGCGCGGGACGTACACGCCCATGCCGAAGCCCTTGTCGCGGATCCAGTTGCTCTGGCACAGGTTCTGGCCGCCGCCCGCGCCGGCGTAGGCGACGGCGCCCATGAGCACGGCGATCCCGAGCTCCCCGGCCGGGAAGCGGGCGCCTACGGTAAGCCCCTTGCCCAGCTCGACCCAGCTGTCGGCGTTGATCGCGAACAGGATGGCGACCACCGCCAGCGTGGCCACCAGGGCGATCTTCACGAAGATCACCCGTTCGAGGACCGTGTAGATCACCGGCGCCAGCGTCAGGCCCAGCGCGATCACGACGAGCATGCCGATCGCGATCCAGCGCACCCCGCCCGCCCCGGCCCCGGTCAGGTACGTCACCATGGTCGCGGACGTGGTCACCCACCCCGGCCACAGGTTCGAGGCCAGCGTCATCACGACGAAGACCAGCCCCCAGTGCCGCCACATCCGGCTGAACCCGGTCAGCGCGGTCTCGCCGGTGGCCAGCGTGTACCGCTCGATCTCCATGTTCAGGAACCACTGGGTGACGATGCCGACCGCCGCGCCCCAGACGAACACCAGCCCCACCTGGGAGGCGATGTAGGGCCAGAGGATGAACTCGCCCGACGCCAGTCCCACCCCCGCCCCGACCAGCCCCGGGCCGATGACGCGCCAGGTCGAGCGGGGAGGGTCGGGCAGGTCGCGGACGGCGACGGACGGCAGGACTCGCGCGGGGACGGTGGGGGTGAAGTCCGTCATGCGGATCTCCTCGGTCGGCTTCCCGTACCGTCACCTTACGCAGATCGCTTACGCCGGTGAACTATCCGGTCAGGGTCACCACGTAGTCCCCTTGGCCGGTGAACCCGTCCACCCGCCCGCCGGACTCCATCAGGCCGCCCAGCACCTCGCGCATCGCCGTCCGCCAGGCCCTGGCCGCCGCCGGGTCGTGCACGCGCAGCCGTTCGACGTCGGGCGGCGTGCCCACCAGCACGACGTCCGCGTCGGCCGGCCGCACGACCGGGCCGGAGCCGTCGTCGGCCAGCACCCGGACGCGGCCCTCGGCCGGTTCCACCCGGGGCCCGAGCGGGCGCTCGTCCAGCGGCCACACCGCCAGCAGCCGGTCGGAGGAGTCGCCCTCGTTGATCGCGTCGGCCATGACGCCGTAGAAGTCGCGCAGGTACTCCTGCGGGCGGGCGCCCAGCTTGACCAGGTTGAACCGGGCGTTGCGGCGGACGAGCGGATCGAAGGTCCAGGTGACGCGGTCCAGGCCCCGATCCAGGCACCACGCCCGCTGGTGCAGCTTGAGCGCGTAGCCGATGCCCCGGCCGATCGAGGCGCCCGTCACGTGCGAGTGCAGCGCGCCGTCCGCCGCCCGGAAGCCCACCGACGCGCCCACCAGCACGTCGCCCTCGTACGCGCCGGCCACGTAGTTGCCGGTGTGCGCGAACCCGGCCATCAACTCGACGCTGATCGGCGCGTTGCCCGGATCGGGCCGCCAGATCTCGTCGAAGAGCCGGAAGACCTGCGCGAACTCGCCCATCTCGTGCAACTCGCGGATGGTCACACCACTCTTGGCCGCCGCCTCGGCGGCCTCCTCCCGGCTCGTCATGCCCCCCACTATGCCCGCCGGACGGCGACATGCCCGCCCGCGCTCGGCGGACGGGCATGTCAGGGATTGCCGGGGATCACTTCACCAGCGGCCCGAGCGTGCGTTCCATCAGGCAGTCGTTCTCGAACTTCCTGTCGTAGGACGTCGTGCGGCCGTACCAGTGGCCCCTGACGCGCACGGAGACGGGGGAGTAGTTGCGCGGGCACGCGCCCGGGTCGACGTTGAGGTCCTTGACCACGCCGTCGACCTCGTGCAGCTCGGCGCAGGCCGTGCGCGGGCGCGGGTGGGTGCCGCCGTCGGGGTCGCAGGTGAGCCGCATCGCGTACGCGCCGCCGCCGTTGCTGGGCGTGACGGTGATGTACAGCAGCACGCCCGGCTCGTCGTCGGTGGCGGCACCGGCCGGGCTCGCCCCGAACGGGACGACGAGCGCGGCGGACGCGCACAGGGCTAGGGCGGCCGTCCTGCGAGCGGCGGTCAGCACGGATTTCATGGAACCTCCCTGGTCAACGTGCGCCCCGAGAGTGGCGGCGCACGTCAAATGACTACAGGCAGTCACCATATCGATACCACTGGTGAAGGAGTGACAGAATGCTGTCCCCGCCGCTCACCCCGCTCCCGCCGACCCGGCCCGGTTGTTTCAGCGCACGGCCTCGATCAGGGCGCGGAGGAGGGCTGCGCGGCGCGGCATCTCGGCCACCACCACGTGCTCGTGGTCGGCGTGCGCGCCGCCGCCCACCGCGCCCAGCCCGTCGAGCGTCGGGCAGCCGGCCCCCGCGGTGAAGTTCCCGTCGGAGGCGCCGCCCACCGCGGCGGCGGTCAGCGGGCCCACGTCCAGCCCTGCGGCCAGGTCCTGGGCCAGGGCGTAGAGCGAGGCCGACATCGCGGCTTCGAGCGGCGGCCGGTTGGGGCCCCCTTCGACCTCCAGCCGCGTGCCGGGCACCACGGGCGCCAGCGCCCGCATCGCCGCGTCCACCCGCAGCTGCTCGGCCACCGTGCTCGCCCGCACGTCGACCCCCACCGTCGCCTCGGCCGGGACGGTGTTGAGCGTCGTCCCGCCGCGCAGCACGGTCGGGGTGACCGTCGTGTCACCGGCTCCGAGGGCGGCGATGGCCAGGATCTGGTGCGCCAGCTCGACGCCCGCGTTCGCGCCCTTCTCCGGCTCCAGCCCGGCGTGGGCCGCCTTGCCGCGCACCCGCAGCGTGTACATCGACGTGCCCTTGCGGGACGTCTTCAGCGCGCCGCCGTCCGCGCTGGCCTCCATGACGAACGCGGCGGCCAGCCCTCGCGCGGTGTCCGTGATCAGCGGCGCGGACGTGATCGAGCCCAGCTCCTCGTCACCGGTGATCAGCAGCGTGACGCCGTCGAGCGAGCCGAGCCCGGCGAGCGCGTGGAAGGTCTGCACCAGCCCGGCCTTCATGTCGAACACGCCCGGCCCGCGCGCCACCCCGTCGACGACCGACCAGGGGTGGGTCGCCAGCGTGCCGATCGGCCAGACGGTGTCGTGGTGGCCGAGCAGCAGCACCCTGGGCGTGCCGAACGACCAGCGCAGATGGGTGACGCCGTCGATCACCAGGAACTCCGGCCGGGCCCCCAGATGGCGGGCCCCCATCGCGGCCACGACCTCGGCGCTGCGGGCCACGGCCGCGAGGTCACGCGAGAACGACTCGCACAGGACCAGCTCCTCCAGATCCTCGATCATGCCAGCCGCTCTCCGAGGAACCGGTGGACGTTCCCCCCGATGATCTTGGCGACGTCCTTCTCCGGCAGGCCGCGGGCGAGCAGCCCCTCGGTCACCATGGGCAGCCCGACGGGCCCCTCCAGGCCGGGGATCGACGCCTTGGAGTCGAGGTCGTCGGGCTCCAGGCCCTCGCAGCACGGGGGCGTCAGGTCGTCCATGACCTCGCGGATGAAGTCGGGGCCGAGGCCGACGTGGTCGATCCCGGCCACCTGCGCGACGTGCTCGATGTGGTCGAGCAGGCGGTCGAGCGTCATGTCCTCCTTACGCTCGGCCAGGAAGGGGGCGAAGAAGTTCACGCAGACCACGCCGCCCGTGGCGGCGACCGCGCGGAGCTGGTCGTCGGTGAGGTTGCGGTGGTGGTCGCGCAGCGCGCGGGCCGCGGAGTGGGTGGCCATGACCGGCTTGGTCGCCAGCTCCAGCACGTGGGCCACGCCCGACGCGCCCAGGTGCGAGACGTCGAACACCATGCCCAGCCGCTCCATCTCGCTCAGGGCGGCCACGCCGCGGCTGGTCAGGCCGCTGCCGGTGGCGTCCTCGGCGCTGCCGTCGGCCAGCGGCGTACGCCCGAAGTGCGCGATGGAGGCCACCCGCACGCCCAGCCGGTGGACGGTCGAGATCAGCTCGACGCTCTCGTCGAGCCCCGGCATGCTCTCCAGCGCGAGCACCAGGGCGATCTTGCCCTCCGCCAGCGCCGCGTCGATCGCCGAGCCGTCGAGGCAGAGCCGTACGGCGTCGGGGTTGCCCTCCGCGATCACGTGGGCGCACTCGATCATGCGCAGCGTCTGCCGCAGCGCGCCCTCGGGCCGGTACTGGTCGTCGATGAAGACCGGCAGGATCTGCAGGTCGACCCCGCCCTCGACGAGCTGCGGCAGCCACCGCCGGCGGAAGAAGGAGGCCCACTGCTGGGGCGGCCGGGCGGCCACCGCCATGAGGAGATCATTGTGGGTGTCGGCCACGACGGCACGCCGGTGCAGGGGAAGCGTCATGCGAAGGACGTTACCGCGCGCCCCCGACCTGCTCCAATGCGCCTCAAGTCCGATTTTTTGCCCATATCTTGTTCACCGCACCGAAGACGGGACTTCCTCGACCCTCCGGTACGCCCCGCGCGGCGGCAGGGCGGTGAGCCGCCGATAGAGCGTCGTCGGGCCGGGCCAGTTGTTGGTGACCCGCCCCTCGGCCGTCTTGTACCAGCTCCGGCACCCCTCGCCCCACACCATGCGGTCCATCGCCGCGTCGAGCTGCCTGGTCCAGGCGGCCATCGCCTCGGGACGCACCTCGATCGGCCCCTGCTCGGCCACCCGCGCCAGGCACGCCATGACGTGCCGCACCTGGCACTCGATCATGTAGATGATCGAGTTGTGCCCGAGGTTCGTGTTCGGGCCGTAGAGCAGGAACATGCTGGGGAAGCCGGGCACCGAGATGCCGAGGTAGGCGTGCGCGCCGTCGCGCCACTGCTCGGCCAGCGACCGCCCGCCGAGCCCGGTGACCTCCATCGGGGCCAGGAACTCGGTGCTCAGGAAGCCGGTGGCGTACACGATCGTGTCGGCCTCGCGCAGCCCCTCGGCGGTCTCCACGCCCTTCGGCCCGATCCGGACGATCGGATCGGTGACGACGTCGACGTCCGGCCTGGTCAGCGCCGGGTAGAAGGCGCTGTCGATGACGACGCGCTTGCAACCGGGCGGATAGCCCGGCGTCAGCTTCGCCCGCAGGACGGGGTCGGGGACCTGGGCGCGCAGGTGGGCCAGGGCGCGCTTCCGCAGCAGGCCGGAGCTCCAGCCCTCGGCCAGGGCCGGGTAGAGGGTGGCCTCGGCGTACCGGTAGATCCATTCGCGGTAGGCCCGCTGGAGGCCCGGGACGTAGTGGAAGGCCAGCCGGGCGAGCGGGCCGAAGGTGGCGTCGGGCTTGGGGATCACCCAGTTGGGCGTGCGCTGGAAGACGTCGAGGTGCGCGGCCCGCTCGGCGACGGCCGGGATGAGCTGGGCCGCCGACGAGCCGCTGCCGATCACGGCGACGCGGCGGCCGGTGAGGTCGTGGTCGTGGTTCCAGCGGGCCGAGTGGAAGGAGACGCCCTCGAAGTCGGACATGCCGGGGATCTCGGGCAGGTGTGGGCGGTTGAGCTGGCCCACGCTCATGACGACCACGTCGAACGCCTCGGTGCGCTCGCCGCCGTCGTGGGTGCTGGTGACCTGCCAGCGGCGGCCGTCGAAGGCCGCTCGCCGTACTTCCGCACCGAAGCGGATTTTTCGCCTGACGTCGTATTTATCGGCGCAATGCTCTAGATAGGCGAGGATTTCGGGTTGGGCTGGGTAACGCCGAGTCCAGCTCGCGTACTTCTCGAACGAGTACGAGTACAGGTGCGAGGGGATGTCGCAGCCCGCGCCCGGATAGCTGTTGTCCCGCCACGTGCCGCCGAGGTCGGCGGCCTTCTCGAAGACCGTGAAGGAGCCGATCCCGGCGCGCCGCAGCCGGATCGCCATGCACAGGCCGCCGAAGCCCGCTCCGATGATCGCGACGCTGGGTGCCATGCCGTCCTCCGCGAAGTCAGGATCCACTTACAGTACGCCGAACCGCGTTCTGGCGACACCCTCCGCCACGCCCCGCGCGACCCTTCCGCGGGCCGGTAGTCTGCGCAGGTGGCTGCTGTGACGCTGACTGAGGTGATCGAGGTGCTCGAGGCGGCCTACCCGCCCGCCCGGGCCGAGTCGTGGGACGCGGTGGGGCTGGTCTGCGGCGACCCCGCCCAGCGGGTGCACAAGGTGCTGTTCGCCGTCGATCCGGTCGCGGTCGTGGGCGAGGAGGCCCTCGACTGGGGCGCCGACCTGATCGTCACCCACCACCCGCTCTACCTGCGCGGCACCACCAGCGTGGCCGCCACCACGCCCAAGGGCCGCCTGATCCACCGCCTGATCAAGCACGAGGTCGCCCTCTACACCGCCCACACCAACGCCGACACCGCCAATCCCGGCGTCTCCGACGCCCTGGCCAGGGCCGTGGGCCTGACCGGCGACCTCGTACCGCTCCAGCCCTTCCCCGACGACCCCTGGCGCGGCCTGGGCCGCATCGGCGAGCTGCCCGAGCCCATGACGCTGGGGGAGTTCGCCGCGCAGGCCGCCAAGGGGCTGCCGCGCACCGCCGGCGGCCTGCGCGTGGCGGGCGACCTGGCCCGGCCGGTCTCGCGCGTCGCGGTCAGCGGCGGCGCGGGCGACTCGCTGCTCGGCGCGGCCAGGTCCGCGGACGTCGACGTGTTCCTCACGGCCGACCTACGGCACCATCCGGCCGGTGAGTTCGTCGAGTCCGGTGGCCCCGCCCTGATCGACGCCGCCCACTGGGCCACCGAGTGGCCCTGGCTCGACAGCGCGGCGTCCATCCTGCGCTCCAGTGGCGTTACCGTTGAAACGCGCGTCTCCGCCACGGTCACCGATGCTTGGACAAGAGGATATTGATCATGAAAGCAGCCCCTGAGGCCCAGAAGCGACTGCTCGACCTGGCAGAGCTCGACTCCGTGATCGACCGGCTGGCGCACCGCCGGCGCACCCTGCCCGAGCTGGCCGAGATCGACGAGCAGTCCAAGCGCCTGGCCCGCCTCGTCACCCAGGTCATCGAGGCCGAGACCGAGGCCGGCGACCTCGCGCGCGAGCAGACCAAGGCGGAGAACGACGTCGACGCCGTGCGCACCCGCGCCGACCGCGACCAGAAGCGCCTCGACTCCGGCGCCGTGACCTCGCCCCGCGACCTGGCGAGCCTGCAGTCCGAGATCGCCTCGCTGCAGAAGCGCCAGGGCGACCTGGAGGAGGTCGTGCTGGAGATCATGGAGCGCAGGGAGGCGGCCGACAGCAAGGTCACCGACCTGGTCGCCCAGCGCGACGAGGTGGCCGCCACCCGCGCCGCCGCGGAAGACCGCCGTGACGCCGCGCTGGCCGAGATCGACAAGGAGGCGGGCGAGGTCCGGGGCCGCCGCGCCGCCGTCGCCGGCGAGATCCCCGCCGACCTGCTCAAGCTCTACGACAAGCTCAAGGAGCAGTACGTCGTGGGCGCCGCCATGCTGCACGGCGGCCGTTGCCAGGGCTGCAAGGTGGCCCTGTCCATCGCCGAGATGAACTCCATCAAGGCCGCCCCCCACGACGAGGTGCTGCGCTGCGAGGAGTGCCGGCGGATCCTGGTCCGCACCCCGGAGTCCGGCCTGTGACGTCCTACGTCATCGAGGCCGACGGCGGCTCGCGCGGCAACCCGGGCCCGGCCGGCTACGGCGCGGTCGTCCGGGACGCCGCCGACGGCCAGGTGCTGGCCGAGGCCGCCGAGGCGATCGGCGTCGCGACCAACAACGTGGCCGAGTACCGGGGGCTGATCGCCGGGCTGACCGCCGTGCTGGGGGTGGGCGGCGAGGGCGCCGAGGTGGCCGTGCGGATGGACTCCAAGCTGGTCATCGAGCAGATGGCCGGCCGCTGGAAGATCAAGAACGAGGGGCTGCGTCCGCTCGCCCTTGAGGCCGGCGCGCTGGCCAGGCGGCTGCGGGTGGTCGAGTGGACCTGGATCCCGCGCGAGCACAACAAACACGCCGACCGGCTGGCCAACGAGGCCATGGACGCCGCCGCCAAGGGCCTGACCTGGAAGGCGGGCGGCACCCACGACACCGGCGCGCCGGGGGCCGTCCCGGCTGCCGCCGTGCCCGCGGCCCGCACACCGGCGCCGGTCGTCGAGCAGACCGACCTCCTCGACGCGGGCGCCATCGCCGAGCTGTCGGCCCCCACGGCGTCCGTGGCCGCCGCCCAGCAGCGCTCCAAGGGCACCGGCTGGGCCCCGCCCACCCGCGTGGCGACCTCGTTGCTGCTGCTCAGGCACGGCGAGACGCCGCTGTCGGTCGAGCGCAGGTTCTCCGGCCTCGGCGACGCCGAGCTCACCGCCAACGGGCTGGCCCAGGCGGCGGCGGCCGCCGACCGGTTGTCGCGGGAGCCGTACCGGCCGGACGTCATCGTCTCCTCGCCGCTCAAGCGGGCCAGGCAGACGGCCGAGGCCGTGGCCCAGCGCACCGGGCTCGACGTCGAGATCGACGAAGACCTCAGGGAAGCCGATTTCGGCGCCTGGGAGGGGCACACGTTCACCGAGGTCCAGCGCGAGTGGCCCGCCGAGCTGGCCGCCTGGCTGGCCGGCCCCGACGCCGCGCCGCCCGGGGGCGAGAGCTTCGCCACGGCGGCCCGCCGCGTCCAGGCGGCGGGGGAGCGGCTGGTGGAGCGCTACGAGGGCAAGACCGTGCTCGTCGTCTCCCACGTGACACCGATCAAGATGTTGTTGCGTGACGCCCTCACGGCTCCTCTGGGCGCGCTCTACAGGATGCACCTCGACCTGGCCTGCCTGTCGCTGATCGAGTACTACGCCGACGGCCCCGCCGTGGTGAAGTCCTTCAACGACACCGCCCACCTCCGTTGAGCACGCCCGGCGACACGACCCGTTCGCGTTGAGCGCAGCGGTGGCGATGTCGAGCTTCGAGCAGCCTGCGGGCGTTGAGCGCGGCCGCGCCGGGAGCCGCCAGAACATCCCGGCGCGGCCGCTGCTGCCTCCGCCCCCCTCAGGCGGTGACATGCCCATCCCACCCAATCGATCTTGCGACTCGGTTGGGAACGGCTTGAGGTTTGATAACCTCCCTGAAGACGAGTCGGCCGGGCGGCCGCGTCGGGCCTTCGGGCCCGCCGAGGAAGGTCCGGGCTCCACAGGGCAGGGTGGTCGGTAACGCCGACCCGGGGTGACCCGCGGGACAGTGCCACAGAAAGCAGACCGCCTCCCGCCTCGGTGGGAGGTGAGGGTGAAAGGGTGGTGTAAGAGACCACCAGCGCCCACGGTGACGTGGGCGGCTAGGTAAACCCCACCCGGAGCAAGGTCAAGAAGGGACGCTCTCCGGAGCGTTCCGCGCGCGACGTTCGAGGGCTGCCCGCCCGAGCCGCGCGGGTAGACCGCTTGAGGCCGCCGGCAACGGCGGCCCTAGATGGATGGTCGCCCCTTCGTTCGCGAAGGACAGAACCCGGCCTACAGGCCGGCTCGTCTCTCACCTCCCAGTTCCTGGGCCTCGCGGCCGTGCACGATCAGGGCGTACAGCACCAGTACGTCCACCGCGATGACCGCGAGCGACCACCACGGGTTGACCGCGATCCAGGTCAGCTGCGTCATCGCGTTGATCATGACGAGAACCACCGCCACGATGCGGGCCCAGGTCTGCCCCACGCTCACCGCGATACCGGTCAGGAGCAGGACGACCCCGAACAACAGGTGGATCCAGCCCCAAGTGCCGACGTTGAAGAACAGCAGGCGGGATGGTGTGCGGACGAACAGCCCGCTGTTGATCACCGCGTAGAGACCGGTGATGATGTTGAACACGCCGGCCATGATCATGAGCATGCCGGCGAACCATACCCAGCCCACCCAGCCCGTTACGGGCCTGCTCTGGTACGTCATCGTCGAACCCTCCCCCGTGAGTTCACGTACACCGGCAGTCACCTGCCCGTCGAGCTGAGCTGTATGCGTCTTCCCAGCTCACAAGGTTTCGACGACGCGTCAGGCGCCCGGGGGCGAGGGGCGGAAACCCAGCCGCCTCCGGGGACGCCTGCCAGCCTCGGCACCCTGACGACACCTCGGCCGGGCCCCGACGGCGTCTCCACCGAGGCCCTGACGGCAGTTGCGGGGTCAGGCGGAGCGGGCGTCCCAGGCGGCGAGGATGGCGGCCTCCTTCTCCGGGGCCATCCCGTGGACCATCCTGCGCCCGTAGGAACGCTGCTCCTCCGGGATCTCCCGCAGCCACGCCCACGTGTCACGCACGGTCTCCGCGACCGGACGCGCCCGCAGCCCCGCCGCCTCGGCCTTGCCCGTCGGCACGCTCCAGAAGTTGGCGTTCTCCTCCGACGGCGGCCCGCCCCACAGCGGCAGCTCCACGAACGCCCCGGCCCCCTGCGCGACCAGGAACTCCGCGTCCATCCAGACGAACTCCGCGTCGGACCCGGTGACCTGCTTGCACAGCTCCAGCCACTCGCCGTAGGTGGTGTTGCCCGCCGGGCCGGTCACCGCGAAGCGGCCGGCGACGCCCTGCTCGGCCTGGTCGAGGGTGAAGATGGCGACGTCGCGGGCGTCGATGAGCTGCATCGGCTCGGCGGGATCGCCGGGCGCCAGCACCCGGCCGCCCCGCGAGATGCGGGTCAGCCACCAGGGCAGCCGGGCCACGTTCTCGTACGGGCCGAGGATCAGCCCAGGCTGGACGATCAGCGCGTTGCCGTCGAAACCCTGCTCGACCGCCCGCTCGCACCCGGCCTTCAGCACACCGTAGTCGCCGTCGTCGGGACCGGCGTCGGGCTCGCACGGCCATCCGCCGGTGTCCTCGGTCGCGGCCTTGGCGGGGAACCCGTCGAGGGCCGAGACGCTGGAGATGAACGCGTACGTCGCCGCCCGGCCCGACAGCGCCCGCACCGACTCGCCCACCACCCGCGGCACATACCCGGACGTGTCCACCACGAAGTCCCACGACCGGCCGTCGGCCAGCCGCTCCAGGTCGGCGACGGACTCCCGGTCGCCACGCACGGTCTCGACGCCCGGCACGTCGTCGCCGCTCTGCCCTCTGTTGAACGTCGTGACCTCATGGCCGCGCGCCAACGCCTCTTCCGCGATGGCGCGCCCCAGGAACCCCGTGCCGCCGATGAGCAAAATCTTCATGAACCCATCTTCGGCGCCCGGCGGGGCGCGGGCTCACAACTTCACGGAGAGCGAAGACCGCAGCGGCGGCACCAGGTGCACCCGCGCCGACCCGATGTCGAAGTACAGGCCCACCAGCTCCAGCTTGCCCGCCCTGACCTGCTCGTCCACCTTCCGGTAGGTGCGCAGGTTCTCCAGCTGCTGCTGGACGTTCACCCGGCACAACACGTCGAGGGCCCCCTTGTGCAGCCGGTCGCCCTCGGTCTCGATGAACCTGGCCAGGCTGTGGTTCCCGTGCCGCAGCCACCGCCGCAGCCCCGGCAGGCTGCCGGCCTGCACCCCGGCGCTGAGCACCCCGGCCATGGCTCCGCATCCCGAGTGCCCGCACACGGTGATCGTGCGCACGCCGAGCACCTGCGTGGCGTACTCGATCGCGGCCACCACCGAGTCGTCGTGCGGCTCGGAGCCGCGGCGCGGCACCAGGTTGCCGATGTTGCGCACGGTGAACAGGTCGCCGGGACCGCTCGCCGTGATCAGGCTGGGCACGATCCTGGAGTCGGCGCACGTGATGAACAGGTGGGTCGGCTGCCGCTTGTGCGCGAGCTCGGTGAAGATCGGCCGGACCAGCGGCGCCGTGGTGCGGTGGAAGTCGCGCGCCCCCTCGGTGCAGGTCGCCGGGGTCGAGCCGCCGTCGTCGGGGATGGCGCGGCGCTGCGGGCGCGTCCGCCGCTGCGCCCACGGCACCCATCGCCGGTCCGGCGACCTGCCGGGGTACGCGCGGGCCCCGCCGGCCGCCAGCGTGTACCACTCGTCGTGCGGCTCGTCGAGGTCGACCGTGCCGCCCGCCTGCTCGTGGTCCAGCCGCCAGGAGTGGATGGCCTCGAAGGCCGCGTTGTCCATGAAGTCGATGGTGAGGTCGAGGTCGACCGGCGTGCCTGCGGGGATCGACCGCAGCTCGTGCGTCAGCCTGGGCACGCCGAGGAACGTCAGCGAGCCGCTGATCGTCACGTGCAGCCGGCCGTCCGGCTCCTCGCGCCTGCGCACGCTCACCCAGGTCAGCCGGCGCAGCGCCAGCAGCGCGGCCAGCGCCGCCCCCGCCAGCACCCCCTCGGCCAGGCCCAGCACGATCACGGTCGCCGCCGTCACCATGTAGACCGGCACCTCGCCGTGCCCGCGGCCCTTCCTGACGCGCGCCAGCCCCACCATCCGCACGCCGGTGAACACCAGCAGCGCCGCCAGCGCCTCCAGCGGGATCAGCCGCACCGACCAGCCGAGACCCACCGCGAAGCCCAGCACCCACACCCCGTGCAGGATCGCCGCCGACCGGGTGCGCCCGCCCGCCCGCACGTTCGCCTCCGTACGGACGACGCCGCCGGCGATCGGCAGCCCGCCCAGCGCCCCCGACACCATGTTGGCCACGCCCTGGCCGGTCAGCTCCTGGTCGAGGTCGGCCCGGCGGCCGGGGTGCGTCCCGTCGGCGGCGGACGCGCACAGCAGCGACTCGACGCTGCCCAGCAGCGCGACGAGCAGCACCGCGCCCACGATCGTGTGCCAGTCGGCGGACGGCAGCACGGGGAATCCCCACCCGGAGAAGCTGCCCGCCAGGTCGAGGTGGGTGACGTCCCAGCCGGCCAGCCAGGCGACGCCCGCCGTGGCCGGCAGCGCGACCAGCGGCGCGGGCACCACCCTGACGCGGGCCGGCAGCCGCGTCCACGACGCCAGCACCATGATCGTGAACAGGCCCAGCGCGATCTTGTGCCCGTGCAGGCCGGCGATCTGGCCGGGCAGCTCGGCGAGGTTGGCCAGGGCCGACAGCTGGGGCTGTCCGCCGAGCACCACGTGGAGCTGGGAGAGCGCGAGGATCACGCCGACCGCGGCCAGCAGGCCGCGCAGCACCGCGGGGGAGACGGCCGGGACGACCCGGGCGGCCTTGACCACGCCGAGCACGAGCTGGACGACCCCCGCCAGCAGCGTGATCATGCACGTGGCCCGCCAGCCGTGCGTCCGCACCAGCTCCACGACCACCACGGACACCCCTGCCGCGGGCCCGCTCACCTGGACGGCCGACCCGCCCAGCGACCCGGCCACGACCCCGCCCACGACGGCGGCGATGAGCCCGGCCGCCGGCGGGGCGCCCGAGGCCGCCGCGATGCCCAGGGAGAACGGGACTGCGACGAGGAAGACCACGAGCGAAGCGGGTAGATCATGCCGTAGCGTACGCAACCAGCTACTGAGGGTATCGCCGATCATGTCGGAAACCCTAGTGGTGCGCCACCCCCGCTTTAGGGGGTCGTCGCGGGGGTTTTACTCATTCGGTAAGGGGCCGGAGATCACCGGTAGTAGTCGTTGTAGTCCTGCTCGGGGGCCCGGCGACGGCCGCCGCCGTTGTCGGCCTGGCCGGGAGCGGCCGCGCCCTGCGACTGCCCGCCGTAGGTCGGCCAGTTCGCCGTGCCGGACGGCGGCTCGGGCCAGGCGGGGCCGGACCCGGCGGTGAAGTCGCCGGTCTCGTACGCGATGGAGGACGGCGCGGGCGGCACCGGCGGAGCCGACAGGACGTCGTCGTAGGCCGAGACCGCGCGGGCGGGGACGGTCGGCGTGCCGGTGGCCGGAGAGGGGCCCGTGATGGGCGAGCCGGAGTCGTCGGCCACGGCCCAGCCGGCGCGCACCTCGTACGAGGCCGGGAACGCGGCGGCCGGCGAGGCGGTGGCGGCGGGCTGCTCCACGAAGGCGGGCCAGGAGCTCGCCGGGCCGCCGTAGGAGGCGGGGGAGGGGTCGTCGAGGATGTCGGGCGAGGCGGCGGGCCAGGAGCCGGAGGTGGCCGCGGCGGGCGCGCCCGTCCAGGTGGTCTCAAGAGCGTCGGCCGCGTTGTTGGCGGCGTTGTTGTACGCGGGGAACGGGTCGCTGGTCGGCGCGCCGTGGATCGGCGCGACGGGCGCGACCGGGAAGGACCCGCTGGAGGTGACGCCCGCGTAGGACCCGCCGCCGGCGGCCGGGTTGGCGGGGAACGAGCCGCCCGCTGCCGGGACGGCCGGGTGGGCGCCGCTCGCGGGCAGGGGCTCGGGGCGGGAGGCCGGCACGACCGGCTGGGCGCCGCCGAGGAGGCTGAGCACGTCGGGCGTGGGCGCCGCGAACGTCACCGTGCGCTGGTCGGCCATGTCGGAGGCGGAGGGGGTGGGCCGCTTGGCGGGCTCCACCAGGTCGGCGAGGTTGGCCGCGGCGGCGGCGGGCTGGCGCTGGGGCAGCGGGGCCTGGACGGTCGCGGCGTTGGGGTCGGCCGCGGCGGCCACGGGCTTGGGCTTCGCGGGACGCTCACGGCGCTCGGCGGGCTGCTCACGCTCGACGGGACGGGAGGCGCCCTTCCGGGCCGCCACGGTGCCGCCGGCGCCGAAACCGCCCTCCTCGGCGTCGCTGCGGATGTTCGCCCAGAACTCCTCGTCCTCGTGGTCGGTGGTCGGGTTGCCCCACTCGTCGACGCCACGCCTGCCACGCTGACCGGTGCGCACCGGTTTCGGCTTCACCTCGTCGATCGGGGAGAAGTCAGGGCTGAAATTGGCCATGCGCGGTTCGTGCGCGGCGAACTCGTCGGTGGACCGGGCGTGCGTCATCTCCTCCTTCTCGGCCATCTCCTTCAGCCGTTCCGGAGGGAGAGAGCTCTCCCGGCGGTTCATGGAACGCATGCCCAGTGCCACGACGACGAGCACGAGGAGCACGACAGCGACCAAGCTCACGACGACCGCGATCATTGCACCACCCTCAAAGCCATGGCCTCCCTGTGGCATCGGTGAGATCGCGCGGCCATCGACGCGATCTGCCCCCTTTGATCACCAATGCCTAACAATTGGATCTGATTCTGTCGGACCACTATGAGAGTTGTCACACCCTACGCAAAGAATTGGTTCATCCGGTCTACCTGCGGTGATCGACCTGTCACTGGATGTTCACCGCCGTCAGCCGGCCCCGGGCGATCGTGTGGTCGGCGATCTCCTTCAAGATCTCGGGGAGGCCGCCCTCCCTCGCCTCGACCTTGTCGTTCAGCGTGTAGACGGTGAACCGGTAGCTGCCCGGAGTGTTGCAGGGCGGTTCGTAGCCCGCCTTCCCACTGGTCACCGTGGCCTGGCCGGAGCCCTCGGGAGGACTCTCGGCGGCACCCGGCCCCAGCTCGGTCGTGGTCGCCGGGATGTTGTAGAGCACCCAGTGAACGGCCGATTCGGAGGGAGTATGGGAATCGACCACGATCGCGATCGACTTCGCCTTCGGCAAGGGTTCGCTGGACCAGCGCAGCGGCGGGCTGCCCTGGCGGCCTCGGCAGGAGAACTCGCTCGGCAGCGGCATGCCGTCGCGCAACTCCGGGCTCGAGACGTTGATCTCCGCGATCTCCTTGGCCTGGGATCTTCCGATGCCCAGGGCGGCGCAACCTGACAGGGTGAGCGCGAAAGCCACCACTGTCACACTGACAGCGGCCCGCCTCACACGTGATGCCGTGTTACACAGCCCCATGCCGGATGATGCTACGCGGGTCTCGGCGGTGCGCAGACCGTTTCCCGATGGTCGGTCGTCGGTAAAGGAGCCGAAACCGGCCAGAATGCGGGGATCCTGGGGGTGAAGTTGGCCACAGGGACGCCGTCGGCGGAGGCTCGGGGGTGACGATCTGATGACCTTCCTGGCCTGCCCGTTCCCCGGGGCGGGCGGCGCGGTCGCGACGCGCGAGCTCACAGGACAAAACGGACATGGTTTCGGACGGCGCCCGGCACGCAAAATTCAGATGCGCCGCACGAGGCACATGTGCTTTGCGCTGGGGGCCGCTGCCCAGGTCTCTGCTGGCACGTCCGCGGTGGCTTGCGGGGCGGACGGCGGCTGCCACGCTTCGTGAGGGCGTTTCGCGCGTGGTGCGGTAACGCGCCGCCGGGCCTGGATGGCACGAACGTGGCGCCGCCGACGTGGCCCAGCACGACAGCCTGCGGCCGGCCGCCACCGAGCATGCACCCACCGCCCCCGGCCGGCCGTCCGACACGCCGCGCCGCCCGTCCGATCTTTACCTGCCGCCGGGCGGTGCACGCGGGGGCCTGCGCAATGCCGCCGGGGCAGGCACTGGCGCTCCTAGGCCGGGCCGGACTCCCTTCGGCTCTTGGCCTATGACCCTCCGAGCAGCCTGAGCGTCGTCTATGCCCTCGTGCTTCCAGCGGGTGCGGGCCCTGCGCTCCCAAGCCCCGAGCAGAGGGATCCCCTCCGCCCCCAGGCCCCCGGCCCCTTGGCTTCTGCCCGCTGGCTCGGGCTTGCCGACCGGCAGCGTCTTTCGCCCGTTCACCGGCTCTGGGCTCCGGACCCCCCAAGGGCCGGATGGCCCTGGCTGTGGGGATGCCTTTCGTGGGTGGCCTTGGCAGCCGTGCCGGGGGATGGAAGAGATCTCGGGGTCGGGGTCAGATCGTCTTTCGGGGCGTGCGCCCTAAGCTGGTTCTTGTGACGTCAAAAGGCCCACTGCGTGACCCCGCGCACCGCGTCTCGCCCAAGGCCCGCCGCCTGTGGTTGCTGCAGGCGGCGATCGGATTCGTGCTCTTCGTGGGCGGTTCGGCCGTGGTGGCCGGGTGGGTGGGCGGCAGCGGCTGGTCGTGGGTGCCGTCCTGGTTCGCCGCGCGTTCCTGGTTGTTGCCGCTGGTGGTCGGGGTCGTGCTGACGCCGTTCCTGGCGGCGGAGCCGTTCATCAGGTACGCCGTCCACCGCTGGGAGTTGTCGGGCGACGTCGTCTACGCCAGGTCGGGGTTCCTGACCAGGGAATGGGTGTTCGTGCCGGTGAGCCGCATCCAGACGGTCGACAAGGGCCAGGGGTGGATGGAACGGCTGCTCGGCCTGGCCACGCTGGAGATCCGCACCGCCTCGCACGCGGGCTCGTCCACGATCAAGGGCCTCGACTTCGAGGTGGCGGCCGGGCTCGCCGAACGGCTCGCCCACCGCGCCGAAGAGCTCAGGGACGACGCCACGTGACCCAGCCGCCACCACCACCGCCCTCTCTGCCTCCTCCTCCGCCGCCCCCGCCCCCCGCGCCCAAGCGGCTGAGCCCCAAAGTGCTGCTCATCGACCCGGTACGCATGCTGCCCTCGCTGCTGCTGCCCCTGGTCGGCGTGCTGTTCGTGGGCGGCTTCTCGGCCAGGTCCTACGCGTGGGCGGCGTTCGGCGTCGTCGGCACCGTCGTGTTCGCGGTCATCCGCTGGGCCACCTTCACGTACGAGATCGTCGGCGACCGCCTGGAGACCAAGCGGTCGCTCATCAGCCGCTCGATCCGGACCATCCCGCTGGAACGGGTGCGCGGCGTCGACGTGTCCACGCCGCCCATGCACCGCATTCTCGGGCTGGCCGTGCTCAAGGTCGACACGGGCGCGAGCGGCGACGACGAGGAGGCCGCGCTCGACGGCGTCACGCTGGGCGAGGCCGAACGCCTCAAGGCGGTGCTGCTGCGCCGTGCCGTCCAGGTCAGGGAGGCCGAGCACGTCCCCGGGCCCGGTCCCGCGCCCGTGAACCGGCCGATCATCGCCGTCCCGCGCCGGTGGCTCCTGTACGGGCCGCTGTCCGGGGCGTACCTGCTCACGCCGTTCGCGCTCGCCGGCGGCGCGGTGGGGCTGGCCTTCCAGTGGGGCGACGACCTGGGCTTCGGCCAGGACGCCGCCTGGAGCGCGGGGGAGTGGCTGTGGGAGCACCCCTACCTGCTGCTCGTCGTGGCGCTGCTGCTGGTCGTCGCCATGCCGTTCGTCGGCGGCGTGATGTACGCGGTCTTCAACTGGGACTTCAGGCTCACCCGCCGCGACGGCTACCTCGTGGCCGAACGCGGGCTGATCAACCGGCGCAGCGTGTCGCTGGAGTCCCGGCGGGTGCGCGGCTACGAGATCGTCGACGGCCTGGCCGAACGCCTGGCCGGGGTCGCACGCGTCTGGGCGATCGTGACCGGGCTCGGCGACTCCGAGACGCGCGGGCAGCTGTTGCCCGACGTGCCGCGCCAGGTCGCCGTCGGCGTCACCGCCGACGCCGTGGGCCCCTTCCGCTCCACCCTGCGCGCCCATCCGCCGATCGCCCGCAACCGCCGTCTGTTCCGCGCGGTCTTCCCCTGGCTCCTCCTGGCCACGCTGAGCGCCGCCGGGGCGTGGGCCACAGGAATGATGCTCTGGTGGATCCTGGCGGTCCTGGCGTTGCTCCTGGCGGGCGCTGGGGTGTTCCTGGGCCTCGACCGGTACGCCTCCCTGGGGCACGGCTACGACGGCGCCCGGCTGGTGGTCCGGTCGGGCTCGTTGCGCCGCGCCGAGGCGGTGATCGAACGCCGGGCCGTGGTGGGCTGGCGGCTGCGCCAGACCTGGTTCCAGCGACGGGCCGGGGTGCTGACGCTGATCGCGGGGGTCGGAGCGGGCAAGGGCGGCTACGACGCGCTGGACGTCTCGGAGGCTCAGGGGGCGGCGTTCCCCGCCGAGGTGACGCCGGAGTGGCTGGCCCCGTTCATGCGGCCCCACACCGTCCCGCCACAGGACTGAACGCCTTCGCCGAACACCGCGGTACGTCCTTCTCGAACGACCGAGGCCGCGCCCTCCTGTCGAGGTGGGCGCGGCCTGTGGTCGCTTGATCGGGTGCGGGTCAGTCCTGGCGGCGGGCGCCGAACATGATCTCGTCCCACGTCGGCACGGAGGCTCGGCGGCCACGCGAGTTCTTGCGCGCCTGACGCGCGGCCGGAGCAGGCGGCGGAGAGGGCACCGGGACGTCGTCCTTGCCGGGGCCCTTGGCGTCGTCCTTGCCGGGACGCGCGGCCGGGACCGGCGGGGTGCCCTTGGGGGCGCCGGGGCCGGGCTTGGGCCTGGGCGCGGGCGCCTTCTTCTCGGCCACCTCGACCTTCTCCGCCACCTCCTCGGACGCCTCCTCGGGCGCTTCCGGCACGGACGCCTCCGGCACGGCCACGTCCTGGGCGGGCACGTCCTGGGCGGGCACGTCCTCGGTGGGCACGTCCTGGGCGGCGGGCTCCGGTGCCGTCGCCGGGCGCTCCTGCTCGGCGTCCGGGGACTTCGCGGCAGCCGGCTCCGGAGCGGTCGAGGACTCTTGGTCGGTCTCGTCGGCCGGTGCGTCCTGGGCGGCAGATGTCTCGGCGGCGGGTGCGTCGGGCATCGCCGTCTCGGTCGGGACAGACTCGGCCTGAGGGGTGGCGTCCGCCTCGGCGGTCGTACCGGCTTCCGGGGCGTCCTCGGTGGCTGCCAGGGTTGCCGCGGTCGGCGCGTTTTCGGTGGTCGGCGTGGGTGTGGTGGCCTGCGCCTGCGGTGCGGTTGCCGCGTCCTCCGGCTCGGGGGATTCGGGCGTGGAGTCGGTGGTGGCCACCGTGGGCGTTTCGGCGGTTGCGGCGGAGGAAGCCTCCGCAGCGGCGTCCGGGACGTCCATCGCACCGGCCGTCGCACCGGCCGTCGAGGCGTCCGACGAGGGCGCGGCGGAGTCGCTTGCCTCAGGCGTGGTGACCTGGGCGTCGCCGGTGTCGGAGGTGGTGGCGGCGTCTTCGGGCGCGGGAGAACCGGTGGTGTCGGTCTCGGGCGTGGCGGAGACGGACGTGGCGTCGGCCTCCGGCGTCGCGGAGAGCTGAGCATCCACGGCCGAGCCCGTCGGCTGGGCCTCCGTGGTGGCCGCGGTCTCCTGCTGCACGTCGGACGTGGCGGAGGGCTCCGGCTGGACGGGCGTCGAGGTGGCGGGTGTCGAGGTGGCGGGCTGGGCCGGGGCCGGGACGGAAGCGTCGGGCTGGACCGTGCCCTCCCCGGCGGCCGTCGGCGAGGACGGCGGCGTCACAGGCCCTTCAGGACCGGCCGACGTCGGCAGGACCTCAGGAGCCGCCGACGTGGCGGCGACCTCGGGAGCGGACACCGCCGCCTGCCGACCAAGAGCCTCCGAAGCGGCAGGCGACTGAGCGCCGGCCTCCGGGGCGGCAGGCGGCTGCGCACCCGGCGACGGACTGACCGACAGTTCCCCATCCAGCGACGGGCCGGCCGGCAGCTGTGTGCCAGGTGCCGGGGTCGCAGGCGGCTGCGTACGGAGGTCCGAGGCAGCAGGCGGCTGCGTACGGACGTCCGAGGCAGCAGGCGGCGGCGTACCGAAGTCCGAGGCAGCAGGCGGCTGCGGACGGAGGTCCGGGGTGGCAGGCGGCTGCGGACGGAGGTCCGGGGTGGCAGGCGGCTGCGGACGGAGGTCCGAGGCGGCGGGGGGCTGGGTGGATGTCGTGGGTTCGGCGGGTGACGGGTGGGAGGCGAGCGGGCGGGAGGGCGGCGGGGTGGCGGGCGCGTAGATGGAGTCGTCGCGTTCGCCTGAACGGCCCGAGCCGAAGTCGGGCAGCCACGGCGACGTGCCGCCGCGGCGGGAGGAGGCGTCCGGAGAGCGGCCGAAGCCGGTCTCGCGGCCCGCGGTCTCCCCACGCTGGCCCTCAGCGCGCTCCCCACGCTCCCCGCGCTGCCCCTCGGCACGGGACGGGTCCGGGTGGAAGCCCTCGCCCCGGAAGGGGGCGCGGCTGGTCTCGGGCAGGGACGACGAGCCGTCCGACGCGCTCTCCCGCCCCGGGGACGGCCGATCGAACGGCATGTCACGCCCGGAGACGTCGCGTCCCGCGAGGTCACGCCCCGGCAGGTCGGGGCCGCGGCCGTAGCCGCCGGTGTCTGCGGGCCTGGGCGGCGGGGTGTAGCCGACGGCCGGTTCCTCCGGCTCGCGGCGCACGACCGAGGGGAACGGCAGCGGGTCGGAGGCGAGCGGCGGCACCGGCTGCAGCTTGGCCACCCGCGGCGCGAACGGCGTGACCGTGGTGTCCTCCACCACGGCGGGCTCGGGATCGAAGTCGGCCGACGACAGGCGCATGGCCTCGTCGTCGTGCGGGGAGACGTGGCGCTTGCGCGGGTCGAAGAGCCATTCGGCGTGGCGCGTGTGACCGTTCCAGACGTAGCCGAGCTTGACCCGCCACAGCCCGTCGTCGCGCTTGGCCGAATCCCAGTCGATCTCGTCGGTGGGCACGCCGCGCCTGGTCAGCCGCTCGGCCACCAGCTCGCCGAGGGTGGGACCGGGCGCGGTCTCCCCGGGCATGCGGACGGCGACGCGCTGCGCCTGCTGGGCGACGTACTCCCGTTCCTGCAGCACCGGGCCCTCGAACCAGCGGACTCGTTCGACCGGGATCCCGGCGGTCGCGGCGATCTCTTCCGCTGTCTCTCCGGCGCGGATGCGTGCCTGGATCTCCTTGGGGCGCAACGGGCTCTCCACTTCGATCTCGTACTGGCCGAGACGGGAGAAGTTGCCGCGGACGGCAGCACGGAGCCGGTCGTCCACGGGAAGGGTGAAGCGCGTACCTCGCCCGGCAGTAGCCAGCACGAGATAGGTGCCGTCCTCACTCACCGCGACGAGTCGGAGCTCCTGCATGCGAGTCCCTTCGTCAGCGTCGCCATTCTTCCCCCGGACCCTTGAGTCTCTCGCGTGTGCCGGTTGCCTGCCAGCACCGTACCCGGCATGTCCGAACATCGCCTTCCTGGGAAGCCCCGGGGGCGATGTGACGCCGGTCACATTTGTGGATTCCATTTCCTCTAACGCCCGCCGCTGTGCATGAGGAGGTTAGAGCTCCTCGACGGATTCTGGCGAATCGCGGCGCGTGCTGTTGTGCACTTCAGCGAACTCGCGACAAGGGAGGGGGCGGCGTCGGGACGGCGTTCGAGAAGACGCGCCGCGGCGGCGGCGAGGTACGGGGCGCCCGCCGAGAACGCCTGCCCGCCGGAGGAAACCTGGCACCAGCCCGAGTCGGCCGCGCCCACGACGAACACCCCCGAGCGCACCAGCGACCGTACGGCGGCGCCGAGCGCGGGCGAGTCGGCCCCGTCGGCGGCGAGCGTGACGACGGACGGGCCGCGCGCGTGCCGCCGGATCCAGTCGAGCCCGGCCAGCACGTCGGCCAGCGAGCCCGACCCCGCGCAGCCGAGCACCCGCACCGAGGCGATCCTGGCCTCCGGCGCCCGCGAGGCGACGGCCCTGGCCACGCGCGTGCCGTGCCCGCCGCAGTCGCGCCCGGTGCCGCCGGTGGCGTCGAAGGCGCGCCAGGCCCGGTCGCCGAACTCGGCCCGGGTGACGTCGACGCCGGTGTCCACGACGAACACGGTCGTGCCCGCGCCCGAGTCGGCGCCCGAGTCGGTGTCCGTGTCGGCGTCCATGTCGGGGGCGGGGGCAGGCGCGTCGCCGGGCATGGCGTGGATCTCGCGGTCGGGCTCGACGGCCAGGACCCGGCGATCGGATCTGAGCTCGGCCAGCTCGCCGACGGTGAGGAAGGTGGCGAAACCCGGCAGAGCCTCGGTGTAGTAACGCCGTACCCGCCATCTCACCTCCGCGACGAGGTCCCGGGCGTCCGCGCGGCTGCGGGCCGTGACGATGTAGGGCCGGGTGGGCTCGGAGGCCGAGGGGCGCAGGGCGAGTCCGGAGGCGGGCGTCATGGCGAGAGGGACAGCGGTCGTCGCGGCCGTCGCCACGGCCGCGGCGAGGTAGACGGAGGGTAGGCCGAATCGTCGGGGCACGAGTTACGAGGATGCCTGTCGCGCAGGTCACAGGAACAACGGGACACGCGCTCGCGTCTATTCACGAGGAAGCTCTTTACCGTACGCATGACCAGAGGGGACTGATCCGGGGGATGACCGGCGAGCAGCGGAAGTTCGAGCTGAGCGTGCCACAGATCCTCGGGAGCGCCCTCGCCGCCGTCACCGCCGCGGTGGCCGCCTCCTACCTCGGGGTGGCGGGCACCGTGATCGGTGCCGCCGTGGTCAGCATCGCGAGCACGGTGGCCAGTGCCGTCTATACGCACTATCTCAAGCGCACCGGCGACCGGGTCAAGCAGCACACGCTGTCCGCGTGGCGCGAGGAGCAGGAGGAGGGGCAGGGCCTGCTCGCCGCCGCCGCGAACGCCACCCCGGCCGCGGGCGAGCAGACCGCCGCGCACGCCACCAGGGCCGCAGGGGAAGGGACCGCCGCGCACGCCACCAGGGCCGCAGGGGAGCAGACCGCCGCGAACGCCACCAGGGCCGCAGGGGAGCAGACCGCCGCGCACGCCGTCCGGGGAGGCGGCGGCCAGGGGCATGACACGCTGGTCATGCCGGTCGTCGAGCCCGCCGGGCGCGGCGGGCTGCCGTGGCTGAAGATGGCGGTCGCGGCCGCGCTGGTGTTCGCGGTCAGCATGGGCGGCATCCTCGCCTTCCAGGCATTCGACCACCGGACGCTGCACGAGCGGGTCACCGGCGGGCAGACAACGGTGAAGGAGCAGCAGCGCGCCCCCGTCAAGGATCAGGGGCACGACCGCCAGGACCGCGACGACCGGCCGATCGGTCCGACGCAGTCGCCGACCCCGACCCCCACCCCGACGCCCACGGACACGCCGCGCACTCCGCCGCCCTCCGGGACCGGCGAGCCGAGTCCGAGCGGCACGCCGACGCCCACGCCCACGGACACGGTCGAGCCCGTCCCCGAGACGCCCGGGCCCGGCGAGGAGGAGCAGGAGCGTCCCGACCCGGGCGAGCAGCAGTCCAGCGCGCCCCCGGCCACGACGCAGCCGGACGAGCCGCCGGCGCAGCAGGAGGGGCGCTAGCCGAGCACCACGTCGAGGTAGTCGTTGGTGAACACCCGGCGCGGGTCCAGCCGGTCGCGCAGCGCGACGAAGTCGTCGAAGCGGGGGTAGACCTTGCGCAGGTACGCGGCGTCCCGGGTGTGCATCTTGCCCCAGTGCGGCCGGCCGTCCAGCCGGTTCATGATCTCCTCCACGCCCTCGAAGTAGGCGGGGTTGGGCGTGGGCCGGTAGATGTGGCAGGCGACGTAGGCCGAGTCGCGGCCGTACGCGGTGGACAGCCAGGCGTCGCTGGGCGGCGTGACGCGCACCTCGACGGGGAAGGTGATCTTCCAGTCCATCCTGTCGATCAGGTCGCGGGTCTCGCGCAGCGCCTGGGCCAGGTGCTCGCGCGGTACGGCGTACTCCATCTCCAGGAACCGCACGTCCCGGCGGGCGGTGAACACCTTGTACGAGGTGTCCACCGCCTCCGAGTCGCCGAGGGCCGCCGCGCTGATCGCGTTGATCCGCGGGATCAGCGCCGGACGCCGCCCGCCGACGGCGCAGGCGGCGCCGAAGACGGTGTTCTCCAGGAACACGTTGTCCAGCCAGTGCTTGAACGGGCTCGGCGGCCTGGCCGGGCCCGCGTCCCTGTTGTTGGTCTTGACCAGGCAGGCGTCGGTGTGCGGCAGCCAGAAGAAGTCGAGGTGCTCGTTGGCCGAGGTCAGCGAGTCGAGCGAGGCGAGGATGTCGGTGAGCGTCATCCTGCGCCGGCGGTTGCGCAGCAGGAACGCGGGCTCCACCCGGAACGTCACGGCCGTCAGCACGCCCAGCGCCCCGAGACCGACCCGGGCCGCGTCGAACAGGTCCTCGCCGGGCACGGCCGTGGCGACCGAGCCGTCGGCGAGCACCAGCTCCAGCTCGGTGACCTGGTCGGCCAGGCCGCCGCTGTCGCGCCCGGTGCCGTGGGTGCCGGTCTGGATCGCGCCGGCGACGGTCTGCTCGGTGATGTCGCCCATGTTGGCCAGGGCCAGCCCGCGCTGGTCGAGCAGCTCGTTCAGCACCTTGAGCGGCGTGCCGGCCAGCACCGTGACGCGGTCCTCGCCGGCGGACCTGATGCCGCTCAGCTCCTCGGGGCGCAGCATGATCCCGTCGGTGAGGGCCACCCCGGTGAAGGAGTGGCCCGTGCCGACCATGCGCAGGCGGCGCCCGGCGGCCGAGGCGTCCCGCACGGCCTGGACGACGTCCGCCACGCTCGCGGGGGTGCGCACCTCGGCAGGGGCGCCCGTCTGATTCCCGGCCCAGTTAGTGAAGACCATGAGGCGCCCCTCCGAGCGTCGTTCCGATTAAACGTGAACGATACTCACTTCTCCCAGCCTTCGGGAACCGGGAAAATCTGACCGGGCTGCAGGTTCTGCTGCTTGATCACGTCGGAGACCGTGACCAGCTGGTACCCCTTGGCCTGCAGCGACTTGACGATCGAGGGCATGGCGTCCACGGTCTGCTTGACCCAGTCGTGCATGAGGATGATGCCGTCGCGCTCGGCCACCTCAAGGGTCTTCTTCTTGATGGCCTCGACGTCCTTGGTGTCCCAGTCGTGCGAGCCGGCCGTCCACAGGATCATGGGCATGCCGAACTCGGTCGCGACGTCCGACACCTGGATGTCGGCCAGCCCGTACGGCGGGCGCAGCAGCTTGGGCTCGACGCCCGCCGCCTTCTTGACCGCGTCCTGGGTCTTCTTGATCTCGCTCCTGATGACCCCGGCGTCGATCTTGGTGAAGTCGGGGTGCTTGTAGCTGTGGTTGCCCACCTCGTGGCCCTCGGTGACCATGCGCTTGACGAAGGCCGGGCGGCTGTTCACGTACTGGCCCTCCAGGAAGAACGTCGCCTTGGCGCCGTACTTCTTGAGGGTGTCCAGCAGGGTGCCCGCGTACTGGCCGGGCCCGTCGTCGAAGGTCAGCGCGATGCACTTGACCTGCTCGCAATCGACCTCGGCCTTCTTCGGCGTCTGGGCGAACGCGGGCGCGGGAGCCAGGGTGACGCAAACTGCCGCGATAGCTAGAAGTGAAGTGATTTGTCGGGACATAGCAAAGCTTCCGGTGTGATGGGTGTTGCGAGGGATAACTCCCGACCGTAGCGGATCAGCTCTTCAGGGGTGAAGGCGTGTCCGGAAGTCTCAGCAAACCCGAACCTCCGACGCCCACGACCGCCGCCAGGAGCGCCGCGCACACCGCGAAGCCGAACGCGCTGGACGCGCCGAAGGCGTCGGTGAGCTGCCCGCCCGCCCACGCGCCGATCGCCACGCCGAACCCGATCGAGGTGGAGATCCAGGCCATGCCCTCGGTGAGCAGGGACGGCGGGACCAGCCGCTCGGTGAGCGAGAACCCGGTGATGAGCGTCGGCGAGATGGCCAGACCGGCCACGAACGCCACGGCGGCCATGATCCACGGGTCGTCCACGAGCAGGATCGGCAGCAGGCCCACCACGAACACGCCCAGCGCGCGGATGAACCGGGCGCGCAGCGAGATCCGCCACTCCCGCGAGCCGAACCACAGCCCCGACACCATCGACCCGCCCGCGAACGCCGCCAGCAGGAATCCCGAGGCGCCCTTCACGCCGTGCTCCTCGGCGAAGGCGACCATGATCAGGTCCACCGAGCCGAACACCGCGCCGAGCCCGAGGTAGACGCACGCCAGCAGGGCGATGCCGGGGATCAGGATGGGCGTGCCGCCGGCCGTCCTGACCGGTTGCACGGGTGGCTGCGTACGCCGCTGCGCCGCCAGGGCCAGGCAGCCGCCGAGCATGCACACCAGCGCCACCAGCAGCCCCGCGTACGGGTTGATCGCGGTGGCCAGCACGGTGACGAGCGCGGGCCCGGTGACGAAGACGACCTCGTCGGCCACGGACTCGAAGGCGAAGGCGGTGTGCAGCGTCCCGGTGCCGCCGTGGATCGTGGACCAGCGGGCCCGCACCATCGACCCGATGGACAGGGAGGACGCGCCGATCAGCAGGCCGGAGACGTACAGGGTCCACTCGGGCAGGCCGAGCGCGGCGCTGAGCATCAGCGCGGCCATCGCCAGCGCGTTGACCACCGAGAAGGGGGCGATCACCCGGTTCTGGCCGAACCTGTCCACCAGCCGCCCCGACAGCGGCGCCGCGATCGCGAAGGCCACGTTGGTGGTGGCGCCGACCGCGCCGGCGGTGGCGAAGGACCCGGTGGCGGTGGAGATCAGCAGCACGACGCCGATGCCGAGCATGGACATCGGCATCCGGCCGACGAACCCGGCCAGCACGAATCCTTTGACTCCGGGCCCGTTGAACAATCCCCGGTAAGGCCCGACCACGCTGTTTCCCCCTTACTTGGCGCCCCCACGATGGCGCACCGTCTGTCCGGATGGCAAGTGATATTTCCGGTGAGTGGGTTAACGTGTGGCTGATGTCCGGTCTTCCCTCTCTCCGCGCGGTCCTGCTCATGGTGCTCGGCGTGCTCGTGGTCACCGCCGTGGCCGGGGGAGTCGTCGTGCTCATGGGCGATGACCTGGTCAGAACGGCCCAGGAGCCGGTGCGCAGGCCGATCACCCGCGCGGTTCCGGAGGCCGCTCCCCGCCTCGACCAGCTCGTACCCACGACGGCACCGGTCAAGGATTTCGGCCAGGGCGGGCCGGGCGTCACCGTGACGCCGCCGCGCGTGCTGGCGATCGCGCCCGCCACGGTCTCCCGGCGGACCAGGCTCGCTCTGGGCGCGCTCAAGCACGTGCAGAAGGCCGCCGTCGTGGACGCCGGCGCGGTCAAGGTCGCCGGCACCTCGCTCAACCTGCTGGCCGTCGACCCGGCCGACTTCCGCTCCTGGACGCCCCAGCCCGTCGCCGACCAGCCCGCCGTCTGGAGCGCGCTGGCCAGGGGCGAGCTGGTCGCCGAGGCCGGCACGACGCGCAGGTACGGCATGATCCTCGGCGCGATGTACCAGGTGGACGGCGGCCCGAGACTCCGGGTCGCGGCCTCGGCCACGCTCGGGCTCTCCGGCGTGGACGGCCTGGTCAGCCTGGAGGTGGGCCGGTCGCTCGGCTTCGCGAAGGGCGTCGCGGTGCTGCTGCACGGCAAGCCGGGCACGATCGCCGAGGCCGGCGTGCGGCGGCTGCTCGGCAAGGGCGCGCAGGTCGTCGTGCTCGACGCGGCCAGCCGCACCCAGCGGCAACAGCAGCAGCAACCGCAGCGACAACAACAGCAGCCGGTCACCGTCGGCCGCCCGAACAGCTACCTCGACCTCTACAAGGCCGCCGCCACCCGCTGCCCCGGCCTGTCCTGGACGGTGCTGGCGGCCATCGGCCAGGTCGAGAGCAGCCACGGCCGCAACAACGGCCCCTCCAGCGCGGGCGCCCTGGGGCCGATGCAGTTCATGCCCGCCACCTGGAAGCACTACGGCGTGGACGGCGACGGCGACGGCAAGGCCGACATCTGGAGCCCCTACGACGCGGTGCCCGGCGCCGCCAACTACCTGTGCGCCAACGGCGCGGGCAAGGGCGGCGCGAAGCTGCGCAAGTCGATCTGGTTCTACAACCACTCGTGGGACTACGTGGACAAGGTCATGGGCATCGCCGAGGCGTACGCCCGCACCTACGCCTGAGGCCGCCCGCCGGGCCGGGCCGGGCGCGGGCAGCAGGTGAGCGGGCACGCGACGGGCTCCGGCTCGTCCATCAGCTCCCTGACCATGCGCACGAACGCCGGATGGGTGCCGGCCGTCGCCGCGCGCTCCATCGGCAGGCCCAGCTCGGCGGCCACCTGCCGGGCCTCGGTGTCGAGGTCGTAGACGACCTCCATGTGGTCGGAGACGAACCCGATCGGCACCAGCACGACCGAGCCCGCGTCCGTCTTGCGCAGGAAGTCGCACACGTCGGGCTCCAGCCACGGCACCTGCGGGGGGCCGCTGCGCGACTGCCACACCAGGTGCCACGGCTCGTCGCGGCCCAGCGCCTGGTTGACCAGCTCGGCGCTGCGGCGGAGCTGGGACTCGTACAGGCCGCCCGAGGGGCCGGCGGTCTCGGCCATCGACACCGGGATGCTGTGGGCGGTGAACACCAGCCGGGCGTCCTGGCGGCCCAGCCGCTCCAGCGCCTGGCGCGTGTGGTCGGCCATCGCCGCGACGAACCCCGGATGGTCGCCGAAGTGCCGCATCTTGATCAGCTCGGGGCCGCCCTCGACGGAGATCCTGGCGATGTCCTCGTAGTACTGGCGGCAGCTCGAATACCCGGCGAACGCCGAGGTGGCGAAGACGGCGGCCCGGCGCACGCCGTCGGCCGCCATCCGCCGCACGGTGTCCTCGCCGAAGGGGTGCCAGTTGCGGTTGCCCCAGTAGACCGGCACGCCGGCGACCGGGCCCAGCGCCTCGACCAGCTCGCGGTTCTGCTGGTTGATCGGGCTGACGCCGCCGAAGCCCTGGTAGTGCTCGGCCACCGCGAGCAGCCGCTCGCGCGGCACGCCGCGCCCCCGCACGACGTTCTCCAGGAACGGCAGCACGTCGTCGGGACCCTCGGGGCCGCCGAACGACAGGACGAGCAGAGCGTCGTAATCAGCCACGTGTCAAGCCTAGTCAGGAGAGCGGGCGGTCCGGCCCGAGGGAGGGTGCGGAGGCGCGGAGCGCGGTGTCGCCCGCGGAGCGCCGGTGACCAGGTAGGTTCGATCGAGTGAGCGCATTCGATGACATTCGTGACTATGTGGCCATTCCCCGGGTCCTCTCCCTGAAGCTCTCGCCTGACGGCTCCCGTCTGATCTCGGCCGTGCAGGCCCTCAATCCGGACGGAAAGTCGTACGGCACCGCGCTCTGGGCGATCCCCCTCGACGGCGAGCCGTACCGTCTGACCCGTTCCGCCAAGGGCGAGACGGCCGCCGTCTTCACCGACGCCGGGGACGTGCTGTTCACCTCCGCGCGCCCCGACACCACCGTCAAGGACGCGACCGACGAGGTGCCCGCGCTGTGGCTGCTGCCGCGCGCCGGCGGCGAGGCCCGCCAGATCGCCACCCGCCCCGGCGGCATCGGCGCCGCGCGCACGGCGGGCGACGTGGTGGTGTTCGCCTCCGACGTGCTCGACGGCGACGAGTCGACCGAGGAGGAGCGGCGCAAGGCCCGCAAGGACGCCGGGACCAGCGCGATCCTGCACGAGGGCTACCCGGTCCGCTACTGGGACCACGACCTCGGCCCGGCCCGCACCCGGCTGTTCACCGGCCGGCTCGGCGCCGACCGCCTGGAGGACGTGCGCGAGCTGACCCCCGACGCGGGCGAGGCGCTGCGCGAGGCCGCCTTCGAGCTCACCCCCGACGGCTCCACCGTGATCGTCACCTGGCGCAGGTACCTGTCCGGCGGCGACAGCCGTACGGACCTGGTCGCCATCGACGTGGCCACCGGCGAGCGGCGCACCCTGCTCACCGACGAGGCGCACGACTTCGGCGGCCCGATCGCCGTCTCGCCCGACGGCACGCGGGTGGCCTGCGCGCGCGAGCGCATCACGAGCACGGACGTCTCCGTCCGCGTGGAGCTGTGGATCGCCGACCTGGCCACCGGCGAGGGCCGGGCCTACGCCCCCGACCTGTTCCCGATGGACCTCGCCTGGGCCCCCGACTCCTCGGCCCTCTACCTCGTCGCCGACCACCAGGGCCGCCGCCCGGTCTTCCGCGTCCCGCTGGACGGCGAGCACACCAGGCTCACCGGCGACGACGCCGCCTACCTCGGGGTCAACGCGAGCGCCGACGGCGCGTACGTCTACGCCCTGCGCAGCAACATCGCCCTCGCCCCCGCCCCCGCCAGGATCGACGCGGCCACCGGCGAGATCGCCGACCTGCCCTCGCCGGCCCCGCGCCCCGAGGTGCCGGGCACGCTGACCGAGATCTCGGCCACCGCCGACGACGGCGCGACCGTGCGCGGCTGGCTCGTGCTGCCCGAGGGCGCCTCGGCCGACAACCCGGCGCCGTTCCTGCTGTGGATCCACGGCGGCCCGGTCGCGTCCTGGAACGACTGGCAGTGGCGCTGGCAGTCGTGGATCATGGCGCAGCGCGGGTACGCCGTCCTCATGCCCGACCCCTGCCTGTCCACCGGCTACGGCCAGGAGATGATCGACCGTGGCTGGGGCGCCTGGGGCCCGCGCACCCAGGCCGACCTCGACGCCATCGTGGACGTCGCCCTGGCCAGGGACGACATCGACGACGAGCGCGTGGCGGCGATGGGCGGCTCGTTCGGCGGCTACATGGCCAACTGGCTGGCCGGGCACACCGACCGCTACCAGGCCATCGTCACCCACGCCGCGCTGTGGAACCTCGACCAGTTCGCCGGCACCACCGACTCCTCGCTGTACTGGCAGCGCGAGTTCGGCGAGCCCGGCTCGGAGCGCTACGACCAGCTCTCCCCGCACCTGGGGCTCGGCAAGATCACCACCCCGATGCTCGTCATCCACGGCGACAAGGACTACCGGGTGCCGATCGGCGAGTCCCTGCGCCTGTGGTGGGACCTGCAGCGCACCGACGTCGAGTCGAAGTTCCTGTACTTCCCCGACGAGAACCACTGGATCCTCAAGCCGGGCAACATCGTCGCCTGGTACGAGACCGTGCTCGCCTTCCTCGCCCAGCACGTGCTCGGCGAGGAGTGGAAGCGCCCGGACTCGGTGGCCTGATGACCGACTTCCTGCGGCTGGCCGAGGACGTCGCCCGCGAGGCCGGGGACATGCTCCTGGCCAAGCGGCCCACGATGTCGGAGGACGTCGAGACCAAGTCCAGCCCCACGGACGTCGTCACCATCCTGGACAAGGCGTCGGAGGAGCTGATCCGCGAGCGCGTCCTGGCGGTCCGTCCGGACGACCGGTTCCTGGGCGAGGAGGGCGGCGAGGCGCCGGGCGCGTCCGACGTGCGGTGGATCGTCGATCCCGTCGACGGCACCGTCAACTTCCTGTACGGCCTGCCCGACTGGGCGGTGTCCATCGCCGTCGAGGTGGCCGGGCGGGTCGTGGCGGGGGTCGTCAACGTGCCGGCGCGGGGCGAGGTGTTCACCGCCGCGCTCGGCGAGGGAGCCTGGCTGGGCGGCGCGCGGCTGCGCTGCAACAGCGGGGTGCCGCTGGCCCGGGCGCTGGTCGCGACCGGGTTCGGCTACTCCGCGCCGCGCCGCGAGGTGCAGGGACGGGTCGTGGCGGCGGTGCTGCCGCGGGTGCGCGACATCCGGCGCGGCGGCTCGTGCGCCATCGACCTGTGCTCGGTGGCGGCGGGCCGGGTGGACGCGTACTACGAGCGCGGCACGAACGCGTGGGACCACGCCGCGGCCGGGCTGGTGGCGACCGAGGCGGGAGCCCGGCTCGGCGGTCTGCGCGGCCGGCCGGTCGGCCCGGAGTTCGCGCTGTGCGCGGCTCCCGGCCTGTTCGAGGAGCTGCACGACCTGCTCGTGCCGCTGGACCCCGAACGCGACTCCTGACGGGGCCGCGGGCATGACAGGACGGCCGGGGCCCGGCGGGCCCCGGCCGTCGCACGCGTATGTCTAGCGCGGCAGCGGGACGCCGTGATCGTCGGCCAGGCGGCGCAGGTCCTCGATCTCGGCGGTGAGGGTGTCGGCGAGGTAGTCGTCGCCGGTGCTGCGGGCCTCGGAGAGGCTCTTGTAAGCCTGGTCGAGGCGGCGTTCGATCGTGGTGGTGAACTCGCCCATCTCACCTACTCTCTCAGGGGTTCGATCCGTGCGGGGCGAAGGGAACCATTGCCACTGGATGTCCGGGCAATGGGTGTCCCGACGGCATACCCCGGGTTATCGCCCTCTGAAACATGAATTTGTGCGGCCCCTGCCCGGCACACCCCTGGACATGCCTTACCGTGCGCTTATCGAGCCTGTAGGCAGAATGAGACACCGGAACCGGAAAGAGGGTGTACCAGGCGTGCGAGTGCTGGTTGTCGAGGATGAGCGGGTGCTCGCCGACGCGATCGCGACCGGGCTGCGGCGTGAGGCCATGGCCGTCGACGTCGCCTACGACGGCGGCGGCGCCCTTGAGCGCACCTCCTACATCGACTACGACGTGATCGTGCTCGACCGCGACCTGCCGGTCGTGCACGGCGACGAGGTGTGCCGCCGGCTGGTCGAGCAGCGCTCGGCCTCGCGGATCCTCATGCTGACCGCCTCCGGCGACGTGGACGACAAGGTGGAGGGGCTCGGCCTCGGTGCCGACGACTACCTGGCCAAGCCGTTCGTGTTCATCGAGCTGGTGGCCCGGGTGCGCGCGCTCGGGCGGCGTTCGGCGCCCGCCCTGCCGCCCGTGCTGGAGCGGGCCGGGATCCGCCTCGACCCGGGCAAGCGGCTGGTCGAGCGCGACGGCAAGGAGATCGTGCTCACCAAGAAGGAGTTCGCGGTCCTGGAGGAGCTGATGCGCGCCGAGGGCGCGGTGGTCAGCCAGGAGGACCTGCTGGACAAGGCGTGGGACGAGAACATCGACCCGTTCACCAACGTCGTCCGGGTGACCATGATGACGCTGCGGAAGAAGCTGGGCGAGCCTCAGGTGATCGAGACCGTGCCCGGGGTTGGGTACAAGTTGTGAGCGAACGGCCAGAGCGCGGGGCGGGGCCGACGCATCCGATGATCAGCCCCCATTCGGCCAGGAAGGCGACGCGCGTGCAGGAGGCGCCACCCCCGAGCGGGCCGCCGGCCTGGGACGGCCCGCCCCCGCCCGGCTCCGAGACGCCCGCCCGCAGCACCCTGGAACGGGTCAGGGGGCTGCCGGCCAAGGTGAGCATCCGGTGGCGGCTCACGCTCACCTACAGCGCTCTGGTGTTCGCCGCCGCGGCGGTGCTGCTGTTCGTCGTCTACTCGATCGTCGGCAAATCGATCGAGAACGCCTGGCCCGACCTGATCACCGACGACCTCGACCCGCTCGACGCCGCCATCATGCAGAACCGGTGGACCCTGGCCAAGGGGCGGGCCGTCAGCAGCGCGCGCGACGCGCTGTTCACCAGCTCCTTCATGGCGCTGGCCGGGGTCGGCATCCTCGCGCTCATCATCGGCTACTTCGTGGCCGACCGGGCGCTGCGGCCGGTCACCCAGATGACCAGCGCGGCCCGCAAGCTCTCGGAGAGCACGCTCGCCCACCAGCGCATCGCCCTGCGCGGCCCCAACGACGAGCTGAAGGAGCTGGCCGACACCTTCGACGCCATGCTCACCCGGCTCAACATCGCCTTCGACACCCAGCGCAGATTCGTGGCCAACGCCTCCCACGAATTGCGCACGCCGTTGACGATTAACCGGACGGTCCTGGAGATCGCGTTGTCGGATCCGGAGGCGTCCGAGGACCTCAAAGCGCTCGGCCGCACGCTGCTGGAAGTCAACGCGCGTAACGAGAAGCTCATCGAGGGACTGCTGTTGCTCGCCAGGAGCGAACGAGAACTCGCGGTGCGCAAACCGCTCGACGTTCAGGAAGTGGCGCAGACGGCCGTGGAACAGCTCGCGCCCTTCGCCGCCGAACACGGCGTGACCGTTGTGGCCGAACTGGTCAGCGCGCCTACCGTGGGCGACCCGGTGCTTCTGGAGCGGTCGGTCAGCAACCTGCTGGAGAACGCCGTGAAGTACAACCTTCCCGAAAACGGAAAAGTCTGGATCCGGACGGGAATGGCAGACGGGGGGCTGGTTGTTCAGGTGGCCAACACGGGGCAGCACGTCCCGGCGTACGAGGTGAACAGCCTGTTCGAGCCGTTCAGGAGGCTCCACGCCGACCGCGTGGAATCGGCCAAGGGATCGGGTCTGGGGCTGTCCATCGTCCGTGCGGTGGTGCAGGCACACGGTGGAAACGTGACCGCGGTGCCGCGTGATGGCGGAGGACTTGTGGTGACGATTCGGCTTCCGACGCGTTGACCGAGCGTCCTTGAGTGGTCCATGGGGCGCCGACGGGTGACGTTCAGGGGTGTTCGTCCGCGTGTTGATGTAGTGGGGGCGTCTCGTTCTCGCCGTACATGTGGTTGGATGTGCCGTCGAACACGGTCGTGCATGACGCCAAGGCTGTGGGTTTCGCCATATTTGGCTAACCATTGCCGTCGGCAGCAGGCCCTGTCGTGTTGGGAGGTTCGTTGTCCGTTCGCGCGGGGTACCGATGGAAAATCTCCCCGACGGAACGGGCACAAGATGGGCCTCCCGGACGTTAGAAGACGCGCGATGAGCGCGAAGACATATAGATGAGGGGGATGGAGTAAGCACAATGGCTACCGACTACGACAGCCCGCGAAAGACAGACGACGACCTGGGGGAGGACAGCCTCCAAGAGCTCCAGGCACGGCGTACCGACAAGTCGTCCGGCAGCATCGACATCGACGAGACCGACCTCGCCGAGTCGCTGGAGCTGCCCGGCGCGGATCTGTCGAACGAAGAGCTCTCCCTGCGGGTGATTCCCCGTCAGGCCGACGAGTTCACCTGCTCGCGCTGCTTCCTGGTGCACCACCGCAGCCAGCTGGCCTCCGAGAAGAACGGCCAGCAGATCTGCCGGGAGTGCGCCGCCTGACCGCTGGAGCGAAGGAGCTCAGGGTGAGGGACCCAAGGCATGACCGAGCCCGCCTACCCTGAGCGGTCGCGACCAAGAGGACGGAGGCATCGCGTTGGCCGAGCCCGAGAAGGACAAGCAACAGACGGACGACGGGATCGCCGACCCCGACAAGGAGGTCGGCGAGCTCGTTGTGCGGCTCACCGCGCCCGGTGAGCTGGAGCCGGCCGAGCGGCGCAGACTGCTCGGCCGACTAGCCAGGTCCCTGGCCGCAGGGGCGAAGAAGGCCCGCGAGAGCGGCGCAGGCCGCGGCCGCTGGCTGGCCGACGTCTTCCTCAACATCGCGCCCCGCATCCCCATCCGCGACCTGTCGACGCTGTCCGAGCATCATCACGGCCTCACCGGCGAGGAGCTCGCCGACGACCTGGTGCGCACCGCCCAGAAGGCCACGATGACGGTCGGAGCCATCGGCGGAGCACTGGCGGCGGCCCAGTTCGCCGCACCACCCCTCCTGCTCTCCGCGCCCGCGCAGCTCGTCGCGGAGACCATCGTCGTCGCCGCGATCGAGGTCAAGCTTCTGGCCGAGCTGCACGAGGTTTACGGCGTCCGCGTCCAGGGCAACGGCACGCAGCGCGCCTTCGCCTTCGCCTCCGCCTGGGCCAAGCAGCGCGGGATCGACCCCCTCGCCCCCGCGTCCGTCTCGCTGGCGCTCGGAGCCGCGTCCAAGGCTGCTCTTCGCAACCGTCTCATGCGCACGCTCGGGCGCCATCTGACCACGTTCGGCCCCTTCCTCACCGGAGCCGTCGCCGGCGGCGCGCTCAACCGCGGCGCGACCGGCAAGCTCGGCAAGGCCATCCGCGCCGACCTGCGCCTCAAGGGCCCGTCGTTGCCGCCGCCCGACCCCCGTGACGAGCTGACGCCGTAGCCGGGCGGCCGCGAGGTCAGACGTCCCGGCTGTCCACCACGCGCTTGAGCTTGCCCACCGACCGCTCCAGCGTCTCGGGGTCCACCACCTCGACCTCGACGCTCACGCCGACGCCTGCCTTGACCGCGTGCCGCAGCGCGCGCCCGGCCTCCTCGCGGCCGGTCGCGCCCGGCCGCGCCTCGACCCTGACGGTGAGCACGTCGAGCCGGTCCGGCCGGGTCAGGTGCAGCTGGAAGTGCGGCGACAGGCCGGGCACGCGCAGCACGAGCTCCTCGATCTGGGTCGGGAACACGTTCACGCCGCGCAGGATGATCATGTCGTCGGTGCGGCCGGTGACCTTCTCCATCCGGCGGAAGGCGGGCCTGGCCGTGCCGGGCAGCAACCGGGTCAGGTCGCGGGTGCGGTAGCGGATGACCGGCATGGCCTCCTTGGTGAGGCTGGTGAACACCAGCTCGCCGCCGTCGGGGGGCGGGCTCGCCGGTGAACGGGTCGACGGTCTCGGGATAGAAGTGGTCCTCCCAGACGTGCAGGCCGTCCTTGGTCTCGACGCACTCGTTGGCCACGCCGGGGCCCATGACCTCCGACAGCCCGTAGATGTCGACGGCGTGCAGGTCGAAGCGCTCCTCGATCTCGGCGCGCATGCGCTCGGTCCAGGGCTCGGCGCCGAAGATGCCGATCTCCAGCGAGCTCTCGCGCGGGTCGAGGCCCTGGGCGGCGAACTCGTCGAGCAGCGCCAGCAGGTACGACGGCGTGACCATGATGACCCTGGGCCGCAGGTCGGTGATGAGCTGGACCTGCCGGGCCGTCATGCCGCCGGAGACCGGCACCACCGTGCAGCCCAGCCGCTCGGCCCCGTAGTGGGCGCCGAGACCGCCGGTGAACAGCCCGTAGCCGTACGCCACGTGCACCACGTCGCCCGGACGCCCGCCGGACGCCCGGATCGACCGGGCCATCACCCGCGCCCAGACGTCGAGGTCGGCCTTGGTGTACCCGACGACCGTGGGCTTGCCCGTCGTGCCCGAGGAGGCGTGGACGCGCGCCACCCGCTCGCGCGGCACGGCGAACATGCCGAACGGGTACGACTCGCGCAGGTCCTCCTTGGTGGTGAACGGGAAGAGCGCGAGGTCGTCCAGGCTCCGGCAGTCGCCGGGACGGACGCCGTGCTCGTCGAACTTGCGCCGGTAGAGCGGCACGTTGTCGTAGGCGTGGGACAGCGTCCAGCGCAGGCGCTGCAGTTGCAGGGCCATGAGCTCGTCCCTGGAGACGCGCTCGACCGGGTCGAGCTCCTCGGGGGACGGCGGCGGGAAGGGCCTCATCTCAGCTCCCTGCTGCGCCCGCGGAACTCCGCGACCACCCGGCCGCCGGACCCGCGCACGGTGATGTCGTAGATGCCGCTGCGGCCGTAGGTGGTGCGCTCGGCCGCCTCGGCCACCAGCACGTCACCCTCGTGGGCGGGGGCGACGAAGGTGATCTCGGCCCCGGCCGCCACGGTGACCGGGCCCCGCGTGTTGCACGCGCAGGCGAAGGCGGTGTCGGCCAGGAGGAAGACGTAGCCGCCGTGGCAGATGGCGTGTCCGTTGATCATCTGGCCGGTCACGGCCATCCGGCACACCGCGCGCCCCTCGGCCAGCTCCACCAGCTCGATGCCCAGGGCGGCGGAGGCGGTGTCGGCGTCCAGCATGCGACGCGCGCTCTCCAACTGGTCTCCCTTGCTTACTGACCGAATGTTCGGTAAACACTTCCCCGTCCTGCCGAGCACTGTCAAGGGAGGGCCGGCGCAGCGCAGCTGCAAGGGCCGTCTGTGGGGTATGTCCTGGTTCGTCAGCGGGTCGGCCTCAGCGCGTGAGGAGAGACGATGATCAAGCCGTTCGCCTCGTCGGCGGATCTCGGTGAGAAGCGGCAGTCCCTTGAGGTGCTGGCGGAAGGCGTCTACGCGCTCACCGCCGAGGGCGATCCCAACGTGGGCGCGATCGAGGGCGAGGACTTCCTGGTCTGCTTCGAGGCCCTGGCCACGCCCACGGCCGCCGGCGACTGGCTGGCCAGGCTGCGCGAGCACACCGGCAAACCGGTCAGGTACCTCGTGCTCTCGCACTACCACGCGGTCCGCGTGCTGGGCGCCTCGGCGTTCGGCGCGGACGTCGTCGTGGCCCACGACAAGACCCGCGAGCTGATCGCCGAGCGCGGCGAGCAGGACTGGGCCAGCGAGTACGCCCGGATGCCCCGCCTGTTCAAGGATCCCGGCTCGATCCCCGGCCTGACCTGGCCCACCGCCACCTTCAGCGACACCTTCACCATCGACCTCGGCGGCGGCAGGGGCGACCTGGTGCTGGCCCACTGCGGACGCGGCCACACCGAGGGCGACCTGGTGGCCTGGCTGCCCGACCGGCGCATCCTGTTCGCCGGCGACCTGGTCGAGTCGCAGGCCGCGCTCTACACCGGCGACGCCTTCCACCGCGAATGGGCCTCCGGCACGCTCGACCGCGTCGCCTCGTTCGGGGCCGAGACGCTGGTCGGCGGCAGGGGAGCGGTGGCCCACGGCAAGGCCGAGGTCGAGGCGGCCATCGCCCAGAGCCGCGACTTCCTCACCGTGATGCTGCGCGAGGTCGGCGCGGCGAGCGGGCTGAAGGAGGCGTTCGAGCGCACCCACCGGGCCCTGCGGCCGCGCTACGGCGGCTGGCCCATCTTCGAGCACTGCCTGCCCTTCAACGTCTCCCGCCTCTGGGACGAGCTCCACGGCGTCGAACGGCCGCGCGTCTGGACCGCCGAGCGCGACCGCGAAGTGTGGGACGAGCTCCAGTCATGAGGCCCGCGGAGTCCGTGCCGCAGGTCATCGTCGTCGGCGCGGGCCCGGTCGGCCAGACCGCCGCGTTGCTGCTGGCCCGCTGGGGCATCCGGGTGCTGGTGCTGGACCGGCGGCAGGCCCGCGACGGCGGCGGATCGAAGTCGATCTGCCAGCAGCGCGACGTGCTCGACATCTGGGCCGCGGCGGGCGCGGGCCGGGTGGCGGAGGAGGGGCTGGCCTGGACCACCGCCCGCACGTACTACCGCGACCGCGAGCTGTTCTCCTGGTCCTTCGACGGCCAGGGCCCGCTGCCGCCGTGCGTGAACATCTCCCAGGCCCGCACGGAGCAGCTGCTCGACGAGGTCATCGCCGACCAGCCGCTCATCGAGGTGCGCTGGGGCCACGAGGTCACCGGGCTGGTCCAGGACCCGGCGGGGGTGGAGGTCCAGTGCGGGCAGCGGCTGCTGCGCGCCCCCTACGTGCTGGTCTGCGCGGGCGCCAGGGCCCAGCAGGTACGCCGGTCGCTCGGCGTCTCCTTCGACGGTGAGGCGTTCGACGACCAGTTCCTGATCTGCGACATCCGGGCGGATCTGCCCGGCTGGGAGAACGAGCGGCGCTTCTACTTCGACCCCGTGTGGAACCCGGGCCGGCAGGTCCTCATCCATCCCTGCCCCAACGGGACGTACCGGATCGATTGGCAGATCGCGCCGGACTTCATCCCAACAAGAGACGATATTTCGCAGAAAATCCAGCAAATCATCGGGGATCGGCCGTACGAGCTGATCTGGCACAGCACGTACCGGTTCCACTCGCGCATCGCCTCGCGGATGCGGGTCGGACGGGTGCTGCTGGCGGGCGACTGCGCCCATCTGGTGGCGCCCTTCGGGGCCCGGGGGCTCAACTCCGGCGTGCCCGACGCCGAGAACGCGGCCTGGAAGCTGGCCTTCGCGCTCAACGGCTGGGCCGGGCCGGAGCTGCTGGAGTCCTACCACGCCGAGCGGCACGCGGCGGCGCGGGAGAACCTGGAGGTGACCGCCGCCACCATGCGCTTCCTCGCGCCGCGGACGGACCGGGACCGGGCCAGGCGGCGGGAGGTGCTGGAGGCCGGCCTGGTCGCCGAGGTGGACTCCGGGCGCTTCGCCGAGCCCTACTGGTACGTGGACTCGCCGCTCACCACGCCCGAGCCGGGCCGGCCGTTCGGGGGGCGTCCGCCGAAGGGCGCGCTGTGCGATCCGGCCCCCGGAGTGATCCTGCCGGACGTGCCGCTGGCGAAGGGCAGACTGCGCGAGTTCTGCCGGGACGGTTTCCTCATTCTGTTGGGCGATATGTGCGATTCGAGTTTGTTTGTGCAGGTCCTGGGCAAGGTCATTACGGCACCGCTCGCCGTCCGCGAGCTCACGGAGATGGATGCGACCGGCTCGCTCGCCGAAAGACTCGGTGCGCGGCCGGATGAAGCATGGGTGATCAGGCCAGATGCCCACATCGCCGCGATCATTCCCCGCGGGGGGCCGGACGAGGTCGCGGCCGCCGTGAGCCGCGCCTGCGGCTCTCCTCGACCTGAGCCCTAGGAGGACTGCGTGACCGGCCGTAGCTCGTTTCTGATCGTCGCGAACCGCTTGCCGGTCGATCGCACGATCGAGCCAGACGGAACGGCCTCGTGGCGCAGGAGCCCGGGGGGGCTCGTGACGGCCATAGCGCCCGTGATGAAGCGCCGCCACGGCGCCTGGGCCGGTTGGCACGGCGCGCCGGACGAGAAGCTCGAACCGTTCGAGCAGGACGGCATGAGCCTCATCCCCATCCCGCTGTCGGCCCGCGAGGTCGAGCTCTACTACGAGGGTTTCTCCAACGCCACGCTCTGGCCGCTCTACCACGACGTGGTGGCGCCGCCGGTGTTCGAGCGGGAGATGTGGGAGACCTACCGTTCGGTCAACGAGCGCTTCGCCGCGGCCGCCGCCGAGGCCGCCGAGGAGGGGGCCGTCGTCTGGGTGCAGGACTACCAGCTCCAGCTCGTGCCCGCGATGCTCCGGCGGCTGCGGCCCGACCTGCGGATCGGCTTCTTCCTGCACATCCCCTTCCCGCCCGTCGAGCTGTTCTGGCGGCTGCCCTGGCGCAAGGAGCTGGTCGAGGGGCTGCTCGGCGCCGACCTGGTCGGCTTCCAGCTGCCCGGCGGCGCCTCGAACTTCCGCAGGCTGTGCCGGCGGCTGCTCGGGCTGCCGTACAAGGGGAACGAGATCTTCCTGGACGACCGGGTGGTGACCACGCAGGCGTTCCCGATCTCGGTGGACTTCGGGCAGCTCGACTCGCTGGTGCGCGAGCCGCACGTGGTGGCGCGGGCCAAGGAGATCAGGGGCGAGCTGGGCGATCCCGAGCACGTGCTGCTCGGCGTGGACCGGCTCGACTACACCAAGGGCATCGGCCAGCGTCTGGAGGCGTTCGGCGAGCTGCTCAAGGACGGCAGCCTGCGCCCGAACGAGGCGGTCTTCGTGCAGATCGCGACCCCGAGCCGCGAGCGCGTGGACGAGTACCGCAAGCTGCGCGACGACATCGAGCTGCAGGTGGGCCGGATCAACGGCGAGCACGCCCAGATCGGGGTGCAGCCGATCCAGTACTTCCACCAGTCCTACGGCCACGACGAGCTGGCCGCGCTCTACCTGGCGGCCGACGTCATGGTCGTCACGCCCCTGCGCGACGGGATGAACCTGGTGGCCAAGGAGTACATCTCCTGCCACCACGACCTGCACGGCGCGCTGGTGCTCAGCGAGTTCACCGGAGCGGCCGACGAGCTGCGGCAGGCGTACCTGGTGAACCCGTACGACATCGAGGACGTCAAGCGGCAGATGATCGCCGCCATGCGGGCCACGCCGCACGAGCTGGCCCGGCGGATGCGCACGATGCGCCGCCGGGTGGCCACCTACGACGTGGACCGCTGGGCGAGCGAGTTCCTCAGTGCCCTTGAGTCACCTGCTTCACAGACTTCCATGCGTCGTAGCGCTTCTTGGCGGTCCGGTTGACCACGATCTGCGCCACGGACATCCCGACGCCGGTGAGGATCGCGTAACCGATCGCCTCACCCATGCTCACCTCGGGCGAGTCGTCGTCGAGGGGCGGCTCCTTGCCGGTCGCCTTGACCCAGACGAACCCGAGGAGCTTCCTCATCCCCCAGGCGGTCGCCATGCCCACCAGACCACCGATGACGCGCCAGGCGATGTCGGGTTTGTCCTCCGCCATGCCAACTCCCTTCCCCTATGTAACGAACACTAGCCTCTAACGCTTGCCGGGCCCCCGAAGCCGTACCATAAGGAGGCATGACTCAACAGCGACTACGCCATGCATCCATGCCGGAAAAGCCGACCCTCGACGGCTTGGAGCAGGTATGGGTAGCTCGCTGGCAGGAGGAGGGCACCTACCGCTTCGACCGGTCCAAGCCGCGCGAGCAGGTCTACTCCATCGACACGCCGCCGCCGACCGTGTCCGGCTCCCTCCACGTCGGTCATGTCTTCTCCTACACCCACAGCGACATCATGGCCCGCTACCAGCGGATGATCGGCAAGTCGGTGTTCTACCCCATCGGCTGGGACGACAACGGCCTGCCTACCGAACGGCGGGTGCAGAACGTCTACGGGGTGCGCTGCGATCCGTCGCTGCCGTACGATCCTGACTTCGTTCCACCGGACAAGCCGGGCAAACGTGAGATCTCGATTTCGCGGCGCAACTTCGTCGAGCTGTGTCACCAGCTCACCGCCATCGACGAGAAGGCGTTCGAGGAGGTCTGGCGCCGGGTCGGCCTGTCGGTCGACTGGGACCTGCTCTACACCACGATCAGCGACGAGTCGCAGGCGGTCTCCCAGCGGGCGTTCCTGCGCAACCTCGGCCGCGGCGAGGCCTACCTCGCCGAGGCGCCCACGCTGTGGGACGTCACCTACCGCACCGCGGTGGCCCAGGCCGAGCTGGAGGACCGCGAGTGGCCCGGCGCCTTCCACCGCATCTCCTTCTACGGCGAGCGCGGGCCGATCTGGATCGAGACGACCAGGCCCGAGCTGATCCCGGCCTGCGTCGCGCTGGTCGCCCACCCCGACGACGAGCGCTACAAGCCGCTGTTCGGCACGTCCGCGCTCACGCCGCTGTTCGGCGTCGAGGTGCCGATCCTGGCCCACCACCTGGCCGAGCCCGACAAGGGGTCCGGCATCGCGATGATCTGCACGTTCGGCGACGTCACCGACGTCACCTGGTGGCGTGAGCTGCACCTGCCCACCCGGCCGGTCATCGGCTGGGACGGCCGGCTGCTGCCCGAGCCGCCCGACGGCGTGGAGCCGGAGCCGTACAAGGAGCTGGCCGGCAAGACCGTCCACAGCGCGCGCGAGCGCATCGTCGAGCTGCTGCGCGAGTCCGGCGACCTCGACGGCGACCCGCGTCCGGTGCAGCGCCCGGTGAAGTTCTACGAGCGCGGCGACAAGCCGCTGGAGATCGTCACCACCCGCCAGTGGTACATCCGCAACGGCGGGCGCGAGCAGGCGCTGCGCGCCCGGCTGCTGGAACGCGGCAGCGAGCTGGCCTGGCACCCGCCGCACATGCGGGTGCGCTACGACAACTGGGTCGAGGGCCTGACCAGCGACTGGCTGATCTCCCGCCAGCGCTTCTTCGGCGTGCCGTTCCCGGTGTGGTATCCGCTGGACGAGGCCGGCAACCCGGTCCACGACGCGCCGATCCTGCCGGCCGAGGAGTCGCTGCCGGTCGACCCGTCCTCCGACGTGCCGCCCGGCTACAGCGAGGAGCAGCGGGGCGTGCCCGGCGGGTTCATGGCCGACCCCGACGTCATGGACACCTGGGCGACCTCGTCCCTGACGCCGCAGATCGCCGGCCGCTGGGCGAGCGACGACGACCTCTACCGGCGCGTGTCCCCCTACGACCTGCGGCCGCAGGCGCACGAGATCATCCGCACCTGGCTGTTCTCCACGGTGGTCCGCTCCCACCTGGAGTTCGACGCGCTGCCGTGGACCGACGTGGCGATCTCCGGCTGGATCCTCGACCCCGACCGCAAGAAGATGTCCAAGTCCAAGGGCAACGTGGTCACCCCGCTCGACCTGCTGGAGCAGCACGGCTCCGACGCCGTCCGCTACTGGGCCGCCAACGGCCGCTACGGCGTGGACACCACGTTCGACGTGGGCCAGCTCAAGATCGGGCGGCGGCTGGCGATCAAGATCCTCAACGCCTCGAAGTTCGTGCTCGGGCTGGCCGGCAGCGACGGCGAGGTCACCGAGCCGGTCGACCTGTCGATGCTCGCCGCCCTGTCCGACATGGCCCGCGAGGCCACGCAGGCGTTCGAGTCCTACGACCACACCCGCGCGCTGGAGGCCGTCGAGCGGTTCTTCTGGTCCTTCTGCGACGACTACCTGGAGCTGGTCAAGGCGCGGGCGTACGAGTCCGGGCCGGCCGCCGCCTCGGCGCACGCGGCGCTGCGTCAGGCGCTCGACGTGCTGCTGCGGCTGTTCGCGCCGGTGCTGCCGTTCGTGACCGAGGAGGTGTGGTCCTGGTGGCGCGAGGGCTCGGTCCACCGCGCCGCCTGGCCGGCTCCCGAGCGCGGCACGGGCGACCCGGCGGTGCTGACCGTGGCCTCTGAGGTGCTGCGGCGGATGCGCAAGGCCAAGTCGGAGGCCAAGTTGTCGATGCGGGCCGAGGTGTCCAGGCTGACCGTCACCGGGCCCGAGGCCGATCTCGTCCGGCAGGCCCAGGACGACCTGTGCGCGGCCGGAGTCGTCGAGGAGTTCGTCCTCGACGGCGGCGACGTGCTGACCGTCGAGGTGCACCTGGGCTGAGGCACGGCCGTCCGGCACGGGCGGTGAGGGGCGCCTCCCGCACCGCCCGTCCGGCATCCCGGCGTTTTATCGGTGCGCATCCCCGGCCCGGACGTGCCAGTCTTGAACACGTGCAGATCGACCGCCCCACCACACTCGTACCGCCCGTGCTGGCCAAGATGGCCGCATGGTGCGGGTGCCTGATCCTCGTCGGCGTGGTCGTCTACTTCTTCGTCCAGGCGATCGCCCGGCTCACCTTCGTGGCGCTGCCCGTGGCCATCGCGCTGCTGCTGACCGCGCTGCTGTTCCCGCTGACCAAGAGCCTGCGGCGGGCGGGCCTGCGGCCCATCTACGCCACCTGGCTGACCATGCTGGTCGCGCTCGCCGTCCTGGCCGGCACCGGCTGGCTGGTCGGCGCGCGGGCCAGCGAGGAGTTCCCCAACCTGGTCACGCAGGTGCAGGCCACCGCGCGTTCGGTCCAGGAGTGGCTGATCACCGGCCCGCTGCACCTGAAGCAGGCCCAGATCACCGGCTACGTCGACGAGATCGCCACGATGGTCAACGCCCAGCGCACCGCCATCACCGGCACGGTGCTGTCGGCCAGCGCCGTCGCGATCGAGGTGCTCGCGTCCATCGTGCTGCTGCTGTTCGTGACGTTCTTCCTGCTCAAGGACGGCGACCGCATCTGGTCGTGGTTCCTGCGCGCCTTCGGCTCGATGTCGCCGCGGGTCGACCGGGCGGGCCGGGCGGCCTGGACCACGCTCTCCCACTACGTCCAGGGCACCGTGGCCGTGGCCGCCGTGCACGGCCTCATCATGGGCATCGTGCTGGCCGGCATGGGGGTGCCGCTGTGGGCGCCGCTGGCGGTGCTGATCTTCTTCGCCAGCTTCATCCCCATCGTCGGCATCTTCTTCGCCGGCACCGTCGCCACCCTCGTCACCCTCGGCGCCAAGGGCCTGGTCTACGCGCTGATCTTTCTCGGCATCCTCATCGTCGAGCAGCAGCTGGAGAACCACGTGCTCCAGCCGCTGATCGTGGGCAGGGCGCTCAACTTCCACCCGCTGGCGATCATCCTGGTGCTGTCGGTCGGCGGCATCCTGGCCGGCATCGCGGGAGCGGCCGTGGCCGTGCCGGTCGCGGCGGTGATCTACCGGGCGCTGCCCGAGCTGCGCCACAAACCGCCCGCCCTGCCGCCACCGCCCCACCACGAGCCGCCGGCGGAGGAACCGCCGTCCGGAGGCGCCCCTCCCGCCGGCAAGCCGCCGTCCGGGGGTGCGGTTCCCGCGGCGGGGTGACGTGAGGCGGGCCGGGTGGTTCCGATCCGGTGTCGAGGGCGAGTCCGGGGGCCGCAGCGAGTAACCTCGTCACCCGTGACGCGTTCCTCCCTCACCACCCCGCCGCCGGACGCCTCGGCGCCCGCGGCCCATCCCGGCGCCCCGGCGCCGGGCAGTTCCCTCGGCTCCCACTACAGCCGCTGCTTCGGCTGCGGCGGCGACCACCCGACCGGCCTGCACCTGAAGGCCGCCACGCCCGACGGCGTCACGGTCGAGGCCGAGTTCACCGTGGGGGAGGCCCACCAGGGCGCGCCGATGCTCGCCCACGGCGGCGTGCTGGCCGCCGCGATGGACGAGGTCATCGGAATGTCGGTCTACCTGTTCCACAAGCCCTACGTGACGGCCCGGCTGGAGACCGACTACCTTCTCCCCGTTCCCGTGGGCACGACACTCCACCTGCGCGCCTGGTGCAACGGGATCACGGGCAGGAAGGCGTACCTTGAGGCTGAGGGGCGCGTCGGCGCCCCCGACGGACCGGTCGCCGTCCGCGCGGCGGCGCTGTTCATCGAGGTGAGCATGGAACACTTCGCTGAGCACGGCGACCTTGCGGCCATCGCCGCCGAACACCAGGACTTCGAGGTGAACCCGTGAGCGACGTGGAGGTCCTCATCCAGCGGCTCGACACCGGGCTGCCGGTGCCGTCCTACGCCCACCCGGGCGACGCCGGCGCCGACCTCTACGCGGCCGAGGACGTCGAGCTGCTGCCCGGCGAGCGGGCCGTGGTCGGCACCGGCGTGGCGATCGCGCTGCCCGACGGCTACGCCGCGTTCGTGCACCCGCGCTCCGGCCTGGCGGCCCGCCACGGCGTCACGCTCGTCAACGCCCCCGGCACCGTCGACGCGGGCTACCGGGGCGAGATCAAGGTGACGCTGATCAACACCGACGCCAAGGAGCCGTTCCGCCTCCAGCGCGGCGACCGGGTGGCCCAGCTCGTGGTCCAGCGGGTCGAGCGCGCGGCCTTCCACGAGGTCGAACGCCTGCCCGGCTCGGTGCGCGGCGCCAACGGATTCGGATCGACGGGCCGCTGAAGCGGCCGGCCCGAAGCAAGCCTGGGGCTCCGGCCCCGCGAACAGGGAGAGTGAGGAACGTGTTCCGACGTCGTCGTCGTGAGCAGCCGGAGACGGTGGCCGAGCAGGAGTCCCAGGCCCCTACCCGCGAGTCCGGCCCGTGGGACGCCGACGAGCCCCACCCCGACACGGACAGGATCGACCTCGGCGGCCTGCGGCTGCCGCACAACCCCGACTTCGACGTGCGCCTGGCCTCGCTCGGCGACCAGCACGTCGGTGTCGTCGTCCTGTACGAGGACAGCTCGCTGCAGCTCCAGGCCCTGGCCGCGCCGCGCTCGGCCGGCCTGTGGGACGACGTCAGGACCAAGATCGTCGCCCAGGCCAAGACGCTGGAGGAGCGGGAGGGCCCGTTCGGCGTCGAGCTGGCCGGCGAGGTCGCCATGGAAGGCGGCAGCCGGGCGGCCCGCTACATCGGCATCGACGGCCCGCGCTGGTTCCTCCTGGCCGCCATCACCGGCCCCGGCGCCCTCGACGAGCGCGTCTCCGGGGCGTTCATCGACTTCGTCAAGGACGTCGTGGTCGTGCGCGGCGACGAGCCGATGGCCCGCGAGGAGCCCATCACGCTGAGCCGTCCGCACGAGCGGCAGGCCGGCGAGCAGGACGAACGCCCGGCGTTCAGTCCCTTCAAGCGCGGCCCGGAAATCAGCGAGACCCGCTGAGCGTTACCTCTCCGGGCCCCGCCCGGCCCAGCCCGGCGACATTCCCAAGACCCCCATCGGCTATTCGCTGACGGCTTACCATCACATAGGCTGAACCATCATGAGTACGGCAGAGCCTCCGAAACGCGGGGGATTGCGCGGCTTCTTCAGCCGGCTGGCCACCACCCAGTCGGAGATCGAGGCCCAGGAACTGCGGGAAGACGCCGACGAGGTCGGCGCGACGCCCATCGTGTCGTGTGGCGGGCGCCGCAGGTTCTGTGTAGCGGGTACGCTACGTACGGTGACATTGCGTCCGAGGGGCGGCGCCCCCGCCCTGGAGGCCGAGCTGTACGACGGGTCCGACGTGATCGACCTGGTGTGGCTCGGCCGCCGCAAGATCGTCGGCATCGAGCCGGGCCGCACGGTCAAGGCCGAGGGCCTGGTCAGCATGCAGGACGGGCGCAAGGTGATGTTCAATCCGCGATACGAACTGCGCCCAGGGAGTTGATCAGGTGAGTGCTGAGGCGGAAGAGGCCGCGCACGAGACCGTCGAGGCGGCGGTGCGAGCCCAGCTCGCCAAGGCCTTCGGCGGCGTCCGCGGCATCATCGAGGCCGCGGTGCCGACGATCGCCTTCACGGTCTCGTGGATCGTCACCGAAGACCTGAAGACGTCGCTCATCGTCAGCATCTCGCTCTCGGTGGTGCTCCTGCTGGTCAGGGTGGTCCAGCGGTCCACGCCGCAGTTCGTGATCAACAGCCTGATCGGCATCGCCATCGGCGCGTTCTTCGCCAGCCGCACCGGCAACGCGAAGGACTACTTCCTGCCCGGCATCCTGTGGAACGGCGCGTACTCGCTGGGCATGTTGCTGTCCATCGTCACCCGCTGGCCGGTCGTCGGGTTCCTCATCGGCTCGGTCACCAACGACCCGGTGGGCTGGCACAAAGACGCGGGCGTCGTCCGGCTCTGCACGCGGCTGACCTGGCTGCTCATGGTGCCGTGCGTGGTGCGGGTGGCCGTGCAGGGCCCGGTCTACCTGTTCGGCGGCGGTGACGAGGCGGTGGCCGCGCTCGGCTTCGCCAAGATCGTGATGGGCTGGCCCCTGCAGGTGGCGGCCCTGGCCGCGATGCTCTGGCTGCTCGGCCGCGGCCGCACCCCCATCAAGCCCCCGGTCGCCCCGGCCTGACCCATGCCGGAGGACGGGCGGGTCGAGCCTGGGGGTCTCGTCGCGGAAGACCTCGACCGTCTGCCTGACCTGCCCGCGCGTACGGAGCTGATCGACGGAAGGCTGGTCTGCGCGGGCCCCCAGTCGTCCTTCCGCTCGACCGTGGTCGATCTGCTCGTCGCCGGCCTGCGCCGGGCCGTCCCCCTGGAGTTCCGGGTGCGGCGGGGGATGAGCGTCATTCTGGGCGCCCGCCAGCGCCCCCAGCCGGACGTCAGCGTGGTCAGGGCGGGCGCGGTGCGTGACGACGGCGGCGAGACCTTCTACCGGGCCCACGATCTGCTGCTGGTCGCCGAGGTCGCCCCGGCCGAGTACCGCGACCGTAAGCCGGCTCTCTATGCCGCGGCCGGGATTCCGCACTTCTGGCGGGTCGAGGACGACGGCGGCGAGCCTGTCGTCCACGTCTACGAGCGGGACCCCGCCACCCGCGCCTACGCGCTCACCGGCATCCACCACGACAGGCTCAAGCTGACCGTCCCGTTCGACCTCGACGTCGACCTGAGCCGGATCCATCGCCTCTGACCCCTCGGCCCGCCATGATGCTCGGACGAGCCATGGACGAGGCCCTCTGGCGGGGCCGGTGGCGGTGGGCATCGGGGTGAGCCGCCGGGCGGGCACCGGGTTCGCGGTGGCGCGAGCTGCCGGCGTCCGCCGCGCGGGTTGCGGTGCGGTCCTGCCCCCCCGCACGACCTCGGCCACCCTGGGGCAGCGACCCGGCGGGCTCGACATGCTGGGCGGGGACGGAGCGGGGGAGCGGAAGGTCGGTGGGCGTGGGAGTCTGGGGGAGATGAGGGGGAATGTGGTGGGCTGGGTGGTGGCGCGGGTGTGGAAGGCGCTGGGCGGGCGGCTTCGCTGGCGGGTGTTGTGGCTGACCCACGCCACCTTCATGGTCGGCGTCACCGGCCTCGTACGCGACTCCGACGGCCGGGTGCTCGTCCTGCGTCACCGTCTGTGGCAGGAGGGGCGGCAGTGGGGCTTCCCCACCGGGTTCGCCAGGCGGGACGAGACGTTCGAGGGCACGGTCGAACGCGAGGTGTTCGAGGAGACCGGCCTGCGCGTGCGCACCGGCCGGCTGCTGCGCGTGCGCAGCGGGTTCGGACTGCGGGCCGAGGTGGCCTACGAGGCCCGGCTCGTCGGCGGCACGCTCAGGATCGATCCGCTGGAGATCCTCGAAGCCCGCTGGGTCACCGCCGACGACCTGCCCGAGGGCCTGCAGGGCGCCCACCGCGACCTGCTCATCCCGAGTACGCCCACCCCGACCACCGACTGACCGCGACCACGATCACCGGCCCTTCGGGCGGCCGCCGCCGGTACTGGTGGTACTTGCCGGCCAGCGCCCGCAGGGCGGCGTCGTGGCCGTCCTCGCGCACGGTCGCCGTGCCGTCGGCGCGCGCCCACCACAGCCGGGTCCAGTCGTCCTCGTAGTGGTCGGCGAGCAGGCTGACCCGCGGGTTCGCCCGGATGTCGCGCAGCCGCGCCAGGTCGTGGGTGCTCTTCGGCTTGTGGTCGACGGCGGTGACCACGTCGTTCCCGAGGACGGCGAAGGTGACGGGCACCACGCGCGGCACCCCGGCCGCGTCGGCCGTCGCCAGGCGGGCGACGCGGGCGCCCTCGAACAGCGACCGGGCGCGGCCGGCGTCCATGCTCAGCGCTGCGAGAGCAGGTGGGCGAGCTCCTCCTCGACCTCCTGGCTGGCCACGAACAGCAGCTCGTCGCCCGCCTCCAGGGGGTCGTCGGCGGTGGGCACCAGCACCCGGCCCTCGCGCAGGATCGCCACCAGCGCGGAGTCGACCGGCCACGGCACCGACCCGGCGCGCTGGCCCACCACCGGGGCGTCCTCGGCCAGCGTCAGCTCGACCAGGTTGGCCTGGCCCTGGCGGAACGTCATCAGCCGCACCAGGTCGCCGACGCTGACCGCCTCCTCCACCAGCGCGCTCAGCAGCCGCGGCGTCGAGACGGCGACGTCGACGCCCCACGACTCGTTGAACAGCCACTCGTTGTTGGGGTGGTTGATGCGGGCCACCACGCGCGGCACGCCGTACTCGGTCTTGGCCAGCAGCGACACCACGAGGTTGACCTTGTCGTCGCCGGAGGAGGCCACCACGACGTGGCAGTTGCCGAGCCCGGCCTCGTCGAGCGAGGCGATCTCGCACGCGTCGGCGAGCAGCCACTCGGCGCGCGGCACGCTGTCGATCTTGATCGCCCGCGGGTCGACGTCGATGAGCAGGACCTCGTGGCCGTTCTCCAGCAGCTCGGAGGCGATGGAACGGCCCACGGCGCCCGCGCCGGCGATGGCGATGCGCATCAGTCGTCCTGTTCCGGCGCCGCGGCGAGCACCTTGTTGATCCGGTCCATGTCGTTCTCGGCCGCGATGACGTGGAGCAGGTCGCCCTCCTGCACCACGGTCTCGTCCGTGATGGTCAGGGCCTCGCCCATGCGGTTGATGAAGGCCACGCGGGCGCCGGCCCGGCTCTCCAGGTCGACGACGCGGGTGGCGATCCAGGCCTGGTTGGCGGCCACCTCGGCCAGCACGACCGTGCCCGTGGGGTCGCGCCACAGCGGCTCGGCGCCCTCGGGGAGGATGCGGCGCAGGATCTGGTCGGCCGTCCAGCGGACGGTGGCCACCGTGGGGATGCCCAGCCGCTGGTAGACCTCGGCGCGCCGGGGGTCGTAGATGCGGGCCACCACGTTGTCGACGCCGAACGTCTCGCGGGCCACGCGCGCGGAGATGATGTTGGAGTTGTCGCCGCTGGATACGGCGACGTAGGCGGCCGCCGACTCGATGCCGGCCTCGGTGAGCACGTCGCGATCGAAGCCGACGCCGGTCACCCGCCGCCCCCGGAACCCCGCGCGCAGGCGGCGGAACGCCTGCGGGTCACGGTCGATGATGGCGACGGAATGGCCGCTGTCCTCGAGGATGTGGGCGAGGGTCGAACCGACCCTGCCGCATCCCATGATCACAATATGCATACTCCCCCGCACTTCGCGGTCGGCCGGTTGCTCGACACCAGTATGGCCCGATGGGGGAGCGCCGCGTTTAGGGCATCGGCATGCGGCTAGCATCTCGTTACGTGGCGAAGGTAACGGATCTTGTCAAACGCGTGCTCGTGGGACGTGCCCTGCGAAGCGGGCAGCTCCACGAGCAACTCCTGCCCAAACGCATCGCCCTGCCGGTCTTCGCCAGTGACGCGCTGTCCTCGGTGGCCTACGCCCCGCAGGAGATTTTGGTCATCCTGTCGCTGGCGGGCGTCTCGTTCTATTCCTACAGTCCGTGGATCGCCGTCGCCGTCGTGGTGGTGATGCTCACGGTCGTGGCGTCGTACCGGCAGAACGTGCACGCCTATCCGAGCGGCGGCGGCGACTACGAGGTGGCCACCACCAACCTGGGCAAGAACGCGGGGCTCACCGTCGCCAGCGCCCTCATGGTCGACTACGTGCTGACCGTCGCGGTGTCGGTGGCCAACGGCGTCGACTACGTCGGCGCGACCATCCCGTTCGTGGCCGAGCACCGGCCCGCGATCGCCATCATCATCGTGATCCTGCTCACGGTGGTCAACCTGCGCGGCATCCGCGAGTCCGGCGCCGCCTTCGCCGTCCCCACGTACGCGTTCATGTTCGCGGTGATCGGCCTGGTCGCCTGGGGCGGCATCCGGCTGCTGGTGTTCGGCGACGAGCTGCAGGCGCCCAGCGCCGGGTTCACCATCCGGCCCGAGCAGACGAACCTGGCCTCCTTCGCCGCGGCCTTCCTGATCCTGCGCGCCTTCTCTTCCGGCTGCGCCGCGCTGACCGGCGTCGAGGCCATCAGCAACGGCGTGCCCGCCTTCCGCAAGCCCAAGAGCAAGAACGCCGCCACGACCCTGCTCATGATGGGCCTGATCGCCATCACCATGTTCGGCGGCATCATCGCGCTGGGGCTGGCCTCCGGCGTGCGGGTGGCCGAGCCGAGCGTCGTCGCCCACGACCTGCTCAGGCCGGACGGCACCCCGGTCGGCGAGGGCTACTACCAGCAGCCGATCATCTCGCAGGTGGCCGACGCGGTGTTCGGCGGCGGCTCGCTGCCGTTCGTGGTGATCTCCGCGGTGACCGCGCTCATCCTGTTCCTGGCCGCGAACACCGCCTTCAACGGCTTCCCCGTGCTCGGCTCGATCCTCGCCCAGGACCGCTACCTGCCGCGCCAGCTCCACACCCGCGGCGACCGCCTGGCCTTCTCCAACGGCATCATCATCCTGGCCCTCGGCGCCTGCCTGCTGCTGTGGGGCTTCCAGGCCGACGTCAGCCGCCTGCTCAACCTCTACATCGTCGGCGTGTTCGTCTCCTTCACGCTCAGCCAGACCGGCATGGTCATCCACTGGACCCGTCACCTGAAGACGGAGACCGACCGCCAGGTCCGCCACCAGATGCACCGCTCGCGCGTGATCAACTTCTTCGGCGCCATCATGACCGGCCTGGTGCTGATCGTCGTGCTGCTGACCAAGTTCCTGGTCGGGGCGTGGATCGTGGTCATCGCGATGCCGGTGCTGTTCCTCATGATGAAGGGCATCCGCCGCCACTACGACAAGGTCGCGACCGAGCTGGAGATCACCGACGACTACGAGCCCGCCATGCTGCCGGCCCGCAACCACGCGATCGTGCTGGTCTCCAAGATCCACAAGCCGACCATGCGGGCGCTCGCCTACGCCCGCGCCACCCGGCCGTCCTCGCTGGAGGCGATCACGGTCGGCGTCGAGGGCGAGGAGGCGCGCCAGCTGCAGGAGGAGTGGGAGCGGCGCGGCATCCCGGTGCCGCTCAAGATGCTCGACTCGCCCTACCGCGAGATCACCCAGCCCATCCTCGACTACGTCAAGACCCTGCGCCGCCGCTCGCCGCGCGACGTGGTCACCGTCTTCATCCCCGAGTACGTCGTCGGCCACTGGTGGGAGCACCTGCTGCACAACCAGAGCGCGCTGCGGCTGAAGGCCAGGCTGCTGTTCAAGCCGGGCGTCATGGTGACCAGCGTGCCCTGGCAGCTCCACTCCTCCGACCGGCTCAAGGGCCGGCCCGAGCCGTACGCGCCGGGCGCGGTGCGCCGTCCCTGGCACCAGACCGTCAAGGACGAGGGGGAGATCAAGGCGCGCTGACCAGCGTCCGCAGCCGCTGCGTGTCGGACGCCGTCCAGCCCGGCGGCGCGGCTACGGCGGCCCACCCGTCCACGATGTTGGCGCCGTAGCGGTGGCCGTGGCCGGGCGGCACGGACATCGCCGCCGTCATGTCCACCAGCACCTGCCAGAACGTCACCAGCGGGAACCAGTTCATCTGCGGGTTCACCCCGGGCCCCCGCGGGCCCTCCAGCCAGGCGGGCCGGTGGTAGATCAGCGTGGGCGACCACCACACGACGGGGTCGGTGGCGTTCTGCAGGTAGACCACGCGCGGCGGCGGCCACGGGCTCTGGGGGCGCCACAGGTCGGCCGGGTGCTGGGCGAAGCGGGCCGTCCTGCCGCCCTGGTAGACCGGCCGCCAGACGGGGGTGCCGGGATCGCGGTGGGCGGTGAGGTGGTCCCAGATGTGGTTGGCGTTGGGCGGGCCGACGAACAGCGCGCCGTCGGTCCGGGCGACCAGGTCGGTGAGGTCGCGGAAGGCGTTCTCCAGCTCGTAGGAGCCGAGGCTCTCGCCGGCGACCATCAGCCGGGGCCGGTGGCCGGGCGGGAGCCGCTCCCACCTGGCGCGCACCGCCTCGAACAGGGCGCGCCCGGCGGCCGCCGCCTTGTGCCGGTCGGCCAGGAACGACACCCAGCTCGGCAGGTAGGAGTACTGCACCGCGACCATGGCGGTGTCGCCGTTGTACATGAACTCCAGCGAGTCGGCGATGTGCTGGTCGACCCAGCCGGTGCCGGTCGTGCCGAGCACCGCGAGCACCGGACGGCCGAAGCCGCCCGTCCGTTCCAGCTCCCGTACGGCCACCGCGGCCTGCTGCCGGGGCGAGGAGGTGGCGCCGAGGCCGACGTACACGCGGATGGGCTCGGTCGCCGGCCGGCCGGAGAAGGCGGTCAGCTCGGAGACCGTGGAGGCGGTGCCGGTGAAGCGGCGGCCCTCGCGGCCCAGGGAGTCCCAGGCCACCAGCGACCCGGGCCCGCCGGACACCTTGGCCGAGCCGGGCCTGCGCACGCCCGGATGGGTGCCCTGGTTGGTGACCGAGGAGACGTCGCTCATCGTGTTGAGGAACCCCGAGAACAGCACGTCGTCGGCGAGCACCGCGACCACGGAGGCGACGATCAGCACGCCGGCGATGTGGCCCACGTAGGCGGGGACGTACCGGTCGAGCCAGTCGATCAGCCTGCGCCCGGCCAGCCGGACGAGACGGGCCAGCAGCAGGCACAGCGCGAAGAGCGTGACCGCCACCGCGAGGATCACCGGCGGGAACCAGGTGATCCGGGTGTCCATGCCCATGAGCGCCCGCACGTCGCGCTGCCAGTCGATGCTGTACCAGAGCGCCACGACGGTCAGCCCCGAGCAGCCGCCGATCATGATCTGCCAGGCGGCCCGCCGTCCCCGCTCCGGCAGCCGGTACGGGATCGCCGCCCGCCCCAGCGCGCCCGCCGCGGCCCCCACGCCGTAGCCGAGGATGCCGGTGACCGCGCCCATCACGCCCTGGAACAGCCACGTGCGCGGCAGCAGCGACGGCGTCAGCGAGGCGCAGGCGAACAGCACGGCCAGCAGCGTGCCCCCGAATCCGAGCCGCCGGCGCACCACCCGACCTCTGTCCATCCTCACCCACAGTAGTGACTCAAGTCCGGAAAGTGAGTGTCCGGGGCGCGAGGCGGGGGACGAGGACGTCGGCCGTGGCGGCTCACCATAGGGTGGGGGTGTGGAACAGGCATCTCTGGAGCTGACGGTCGGTCCGGTCGCGCATGGCGGCTGGTGTGTGGCACGCCATGAAGGGCGGGTGGTCTTTGTCCGGCACGCGCTGCCCGGCGAGCGGGTGATCGCCGACGTGACCGAGGAGACCAGCCGCTTCCTGCGCGCCGACGCCGTGGAGATCCTGGAGCCCTCGCCCGACCGCGTCGTCCCGCCCTGCCAGTACGCCGGCCCCGGCCGCTGCGGCGGCTGCGACTGGCAGCACGCCACGCTTGAGGCGCAGCGCCGGCTCAAGGCCCAGGTCGTGGCCGAGCAGCTGCACCGGCTGGCGGGCATCGAGCGCGAGGTCGTCGTGGAGGAGGTGCCCGGCGCCAAGGACGGGCTCGGCTGGCGCACCCGCGTGCAGTTCGCCGCCACGCCCGCCGGCGAGCTGGGCTTCCGCCGGCACCGCTCGCACGAGATCGAGGTCGTCGACGCCTGCCTGATCGCCCACCCCGAGGTCGAGGCGGTCGCCGCCGAAGACCACGCGTGGCCCGGCGCGGCCGGCATCGAGGTCATCGCCTCCGCCGGCGGCGACCGTGCCGTGGTGGTCTCGCCGCGCCCGCGGCGCAGCGTGAGCGTGCCCGAGCTCGACGCGCCCGCCTCGATCCTGCTCGACCAGGGCAAGGGCCGCACGGTGCCGCGCCGCGGCTCCGGCGTGCTGCACGAGCACGTGGGCGACCGCGAGTTCCGGGTCGCGGGCAGCGGCTTCTGGCAGGTGCACCCGGGGGCGGCCGAGACGCTGCTCGACGCGGTGCTGGCCTACGCCGCGCCCGAGCCGGGGGAGTGGGCGCTCGACCTCTACTGCGGGGTCGGCCTGTTCGCGGCCGGGCTGGCCGAGGCGGTCGGGCCTGAGGGCGCGGTGTTCGGGCTGGAGTCCGACGCGGCGGCCGTCCGTGACGCCCGCGCCAACCTGCGCGACCTGCCGCAGGCCAGGGTCGAGCGCGGCCGGGTCGAGGAGGCGCTCGACCGGTTCCAGATCGAGCGCGCCGACCTCGTCGTGGTCGACCCGCCGCGGTCGGGCCTCGGGCGCGAGGTGGTGGAGCGCGTCGCGGGGCTGGAGGCGCTGCGCATCGTCTACGTCTCCTGCGATCCGGCGACGCTGGCCAGAGACCTCAAGTGGCTGGGCGAGCTGGGCTACGAGCTGACCGACCTGCGCGCCTTCGACGCCTTCCCGATGACCCACCACGTCGAGTGCGTGGCGCTGCTGGTGAAGCGCTGACTGCCGCCGCCCGGCCAAGGCGTGACCTCATCGTGACGGTTTGCCGGAACCCCGGGCGGGTGAAGCTGTCTATCGTGCATCCATGGTCGCCTCCGGAGGCGCGGGCCGCCCAGGATCGGACAGGCCGCCGATGACGCCGCTGACGATGAGCCATCGGCACCTGCCCGGCGTGACCGTGATCGAGGTGTGCGGTGAGGTCGACGCCACCAACCACACGCGATTACGGGAGCACGTCCGGCAGGCCAGGGCGCGTCCGGCCGATCACGTGGTGTTCGACCTGAGCGCGATGACGTTCATGGACAGCTCGGGGCTGCACGCCCTGCTCGCCTGCCACCAGGAGGCCCGCACGCACGACGCGCGGGTCTACCTCGCGGCCCCGCAGGGCGCCCCCGCCCGGCTGCTGGAGATCACCGGGGTCGATGCCCATCTGCCGGTCTACCCCACCGCCGAGGCCGCCGTGGCCGCCGCAGCGGCCGATCCGCCCCGCTGAGCCTTTGGTCACGCCCGTCCAGACCAAGGACGGACGCGCCGCGCGGGCAGGCGTCCCTAGCGTCGGGGCATGACGCAAACCACCCTCGCCGGACGCGTTCAGGAGATCGACGCCGTACGCGGGTTCGCGCTGGCGGGCATCCTGGTCGCGAACATCGGCTTCCTGGCCGACCCGGGGTACGCGCTGTCGGGCGCCATGCCCATCCCTGACGGGCCCGTGGCTCTGGCGATCACGGCGTTCGTGCTGACGAAGTTCTACATCATCTTCTCGTTCCTGTTCGGGTACTCCTTCACGCTGCAGATGCGGGCGGCCGAGCGGGCGGGGGCGAGCGTGCGGGCCAGGACGTTGCGCCGCTGCCTGGCGCTGTTCGTCATCGGGCTGGCCCACGGCCTGCTGCTGTGGATCGGCGACATCCTCACCCTGTACGCCGTGCTCGGCCTGGTGCTGCTGGCCCTGCGCGGGCTCAGACCGAGGACGGCCGTCATCGCCGGCTCCTCGATCATCGGCGTGCTGACCCTGTTCTGGCTGGCCCTCGCCTGGCTGTCCACCCTCGACCCGGCCGCCGGGCAGCCCGCCGCGGCCGACCCGGCGGCGGCCGCCCGCGTGCTGGCCCTGGCCACCGGCGGGCCGCTGGACTTCCTGACGATGCAGACCGAGCTCTACCCGCCGCTGGTGGCCATGATCTGGCTCTTCCAGGGGCCGACCGCGCTGGCCATGTTCCTGTTCGGGCTCGCGGCCGGCAAGTCCAGGCTGCTGGAGGGCCTCGGGCAGCGGCCCCGGCTGCTGGCCCGCGTCCAGTGGGCGGGCTTCGGCGCCGGCCTGCCCGGCGGCCTGCTGTACGCCTGGACGTCCGGCCGGACCGGCGCGGTCGAGCTGCTCGGCGGCGCGGTCAACACGCTCACCTCGATCCTGCTGGCCGCCACCTACGTCGCCACCCTGCTCCGGCTGATCGGCCGCTTCCCTGCGGCGGGCCGCGTCCTGGCCGCGCCGGGACGGGTGGCCGCCTCCAACTACGTCAGCCAGTCGCTGCTCATCGCCCTGGTCTTCACCGGGTACGGGCTCGCACTCGCGGGCAGGCTGTCACCGATCGCGGTGATGGGCGTCGCCCTGGTGATCTACACCGTGCTCGTGTGGGCGAGCGGACGCTGGCTGCGCACCCACCGCCACGGCCCGGTGGAGTACGTGCTGCGCCGGATCACCAACTGGCGCTGAGAGGGCCGGGGCTGAGGGGGGCGGCGCCGAGGTCAGAGCCAGCCCATGCGCTGGGCGGTGCGGATCGCCTCCAGCCGGTTCTGGGCGTTGAGCTTGGTCATGGCGCTGGACAGGTAGTTGCGCACCGTGCCCTCGGTGAGGTGCAGCTCGCCGGCGATCCTGGAGATCGTCGCCCCGTCGCCCGCCAGGCGCAGCGCGTCGCGCTCCCGTTCGGTCAGCGGGCTGTCGCCGGCGGCCATCGCGGCGGCGGCCAGCTCGGCGTCCAGGTAGCGGCCGCCGGCCATGACCTTGCGGATCGCCATGGCCAGTTCCTCGGCGGAGGCGTCCTTGCCCAGGAAGCCGCTCACGCCGGCGGCCATCGCCCTGCGCAGGTAGCCGGGGCGGCCCAGGCTGGTCAGGATGACGATCTTGCACTGGGCGCTGATCCGCTCGGCGGCGCTCAGGCCGTCCATGCCGGGCATCTCGATGTCCAGCACGGCCACGTCGGGGCGGTGTTCGGCGACCGCGGCCACGACCTCGTCGCCCCGGCCCACCTGGGCCACGACCTCGATGCCGTCCTCCAGGTCGAGCAGGGCGGCGATCGCGCCGCGGATCAGGTGCTCGTCGTCGGCGAGCAGCACGCGGGTGGTCATGCCGGCACCGCCGCGCGCAGCAGGTAGCCGCCGTCGGACGTCGGCTCGGCCCGCAGCACGCCGCCCGCCGCGCCGACCCGCTGGGCCAGGCCCGCCAGCCCGTTGGCCGCGTGCTCGCCCACCGGGCCGCTCACCCCGTCGTTGGACATCTCCAGGACCCCGTTCTCGATCGTGATCGTGCAGCGTTCGGCCTTGCTGTGCTTGAGCACGTTGGTGGCGCCCTCGCGGACGACGGTGGCGAGCAGGGTGCGCGCCTCCGGGGCCAGCGCCGTGGTGTCGGCCCGTACCGTGCAGCGGACCTCGGCCGCCTCCAGCACCGCCCGGACGCCGGCCAGCACCTCGTCCAGGTCGAGCGCCCGGTAGTTCTGCACCACGGCCCGCACCTCGCGCAGCGACCGCCTGGCCAGGTCGCGCACCTCGAACATGGCCCGCTCGGCGGCGGCCGGGTCGCCGGGCAGCGAGCCGGCGGCGCGGGCGGTCCTGGCCGAGACGTCGGCCAGGCTCTGCCCGAGCAGGTCGTTGAGGTCGCGGGCGAAGCGCAGCCGTTCCTCCGAGACCGCCAGCCTGGACCTGGCCTCCTGCCCTTCGTGCGCCTCCTTGGCCACCCGCCACAACCACAGGTTCGCCAGCACGCCGCCCACGCCGATCCCGGTGAACACGGCCAGCACCACGACCGCCGACAACATCTCCACGGGCAGGCCCATGGTCAGCGCGAGGACGACCACCAGGACGGCGATCCAGCCGACCGACAACGTGACGATCGTCCGGCGGCGGACGAAGGGGGCCAGCATCGCCAGCCACACCGGCACGGTGTACAGGATCGTGCCGGCCGCGAGGACCAGGGCGAGCACCCCGGAGACGGCCAGCAGCGCCGTCGGGCGGGGTCCGCCGCGTACGGCGATCCGGAACGGCCGCGTGGCCAGCGCCATGAACACCAGCAGCAGCACGCCGGCGGCCACGAACACCTGCCGGGGCAGGTCGACGTTCTGCCCGAGCAGGTACAGGTTGTAGAAGCCGGTCGCGGACACCAGCAGGATGATGTCGGTGGAGTAGACGATCAGCCAGCGGACCTTGTCCAGCCGGGTCGGCCGCCTCACGCGGGCACCGCCGCGCGCAGCAGGAACTCGCCGGTGGGCGTCGGGGCGGCCGAGAGCGAGCCGCCCGCCGTGGTCAGGCGCTCCGACAGGCCGCGCAGGCCGCTGCCCGGGGCCGCGGAGAGGTCTTTGACGCCGTCGTTGCGCATCTCCAGCACGCCGCCCTCGATCGTGATCGCGCAGGTGGTGGCCGAGCTGTGCTTGAGCACGTTCGTGCCGCCCTCGCGCACGACCCACGCCAGCAGCGCGCGCCCGGCGGGGGACAGGTCGCCGGCCCTGGTCTCGATCAGGCAGCGGGCGCCGGCCGCCTCCAGCGCCGACCGTACGCCGGCCAGCTCGGTGTCCAGGTCGAGCGTGTGGTAGCCGTCCACGGCCAGTTGCACCTCGGCCAGCGAGTCGCGGGCCAGTTCGCGCACCGCGTCCATCTCGGCCAGGGCCCTGGCCTGGTCCTTGGCCGACAACTTGGCCGCCAGCTCGCTCTTCAGCGTGATCACCGACAGGCTGCGGCCAAGCAGGTCGTGCAGGTCGCGGGCGAAGCGCAGGCGCTCCTCGGCGATGGCCAGGCGCGCCTTGGCCTCCTGGCCGTCGTTGGCGTCCCTGATCGTCCACCACAGCCAGCGCCACAGCAGCATGGCCGCGACCATGAGCGCGCAACTGGCCGCCTCGGGGATCAGCGTGCCGGCCCAGGACCGGTCGGTGATCAGCACGACGTACGCGCTGACCAGGACGGTCACGGCGGCGCCCAGGCAGGCCGTGGCCCACAGCGGCAGATAGAAGGCGACCACCGACACCCACAGGACGCCGGTCTCCAGCCAGGTGGCCGTGCTCGCCATCTCGTCGTGCGGCAGCAGCAGCACCGAGCCGGCCGCGCACGCCCCGGACACCAGCAGCTTCGCCGTGGGCCGCGGGCGGTCGTCGAAGGCGGCCCGCAGGACGGAGGGGAACAGCGTGAACTGGCCCGCCAGGCAGGCGATCGCGAGCAGCGCCTGCGGGACGCCCATCTGGCCGCGCGCGGCGTAGATGAGGACGAGGGTGACGAACACCAGGCCCAGGAGGATGACCATGGCGTCCATCCAGTGGATGAGGATCTTGCGCGCGCTCGCGGCACGGCTCGCCATCGTCGTCCTCACCCCCTGGATTCGGGGAAAATCCTATGTCAGGAGTGGGTCCTCCAGAGAATGCGGGATATTTCCGGTTTGGGGGGTGCGCCGCGCAGCGACAACCAGGCCAGCCCGTGCCGGACGGCGTACTCCGACAACTTGCGGGCCTCCGGCTCGTCCAGATCGCCGGGCCTGGCGAGCACCGGGGTCAGGGCGAGCCGCTCCCACACCTGCTCCTCGCCGGGCAGGCCGTAGGCCCGCGCGAGCTGCCCGGCCGCCGCCCGCACGGCCGATCCCAGCCTGCGCAGCCGCCCCTGCGGCCCGGTACGCGGCTCCATCTCGGCCAGCAGCTCGACGGCGTCCACCCGGACGCCCTCCCGCCGGGTCGCGCGCAGCGCCGCCAGGTCGGCCGCGTCCAGGCCGTCCGGTGTCAGGCGCAGGGTGAAGAAGACCCGCAGCGGCCGTTCCCCTTGGAGGGCGTGCAGCGCCCGCGCCCTCCGCAGCGCGGCGGCCGGGTCGGCGTCGCGGATCTCGAACCCCGCCGCGGCGGCCCCGAACGCGCCGACCGCCCTGCGGTAGGCGGTGGCCAGGCCGCCCGGCCTGGTGCACGTGACGGCCGGGTCGTCCCCGCCGGGCCCGCCGAACACCGGGAAGGCGTCGCCGCCCGCCGCCCTCAGCCGTCCGAGCCCCGCGGCCACCGGGTCGCCCGCCGGCCGCGGCGGCCCGGCCCACCGGACGAGGCAGCCGTCGTCGCCGGCGACGAGATGACCGAGCGCGTACCGGGCGACGCCGGTGGCGCGCGACTCGGCCGCCAGGTCGAAGCCCGGGTCGCGGGCGGTGTCGACGAACCCCACGAACGAACGCGGCGGCTGCCGGACCGCCGCCGGCCGCTCCGGCGGCGCGAAGCGGACGGGAGCGGCGCCGGACGGCGGCGCGGGCTCGGCGCCCGCGGGCAACATCCGGATCGCCAGGGCCGTGGCTCCGGCGAGCGCGAGCGCGGCGAGCACCGCCAGCGGGCGGGGGAGCGTGCCGGACTCTCTTGCTTTCCGCGACATATGCCACCCATCGTGATCGATCGGCTACTTTCAGCGGTTGCTGGTGAAGGTAGCAAGCGTTCGCCGGACGGCGCGGGGCTTTTCCGGTCGCCGTCCGATGTGGGCGGATAATGAGCCTCATGAAGCTGCGGATCTTCACCGAGCCCCAGCAGGGCGCCACCTATGACGACCTGCTCGCCGTCGCCCAGGCCGCGGAACGCCTGGGGTTCGACGCCTTCTTCCGGTCCGACCACTACCAGCGCATCGGCCCCGGCGACCCCGGCGCCGGCTCCACCGACGCCTGGGTGACGCTCGGCGCCCTGGCCAGGGAGACCTCCACGATCAGGCTCGGCACGCTGGTGACGCCGGCCACGTTCCGGCTGCCCGGCCCGCTGGCGATCAGCGTGGCCCAGGTCGACCAGATGAGCGGCGGCCGGGTCGAGCTGGGTTTCGGCACCGGCTGGTTCGACGGGGAGCACTCCGCGTACGGCATCCCGTTCCCGCCGCTCGGCGAGCGGTTCGGCCGGTTCGAGGAGCAGCTGGAGATCGTCACCGGTCTGTGGACGGCGAAGGACTCCTACTCCTTCGAGGGCCGCTACTACCGGCTGGTCGACTCGCCGGCGCTGCCCAAGCCGGTCCAGCGGCCCCGCCCGCCGGTGATCATCGGCGGCTTCGGCGCCAAGCGCACGCCCCGGCTGGCGGCCGCGTACGCCGACGAGTACAACGTGCCGTTCCGCACCCTGGCCGACACCGGGCAGGCGTTCACGCGGGTCCGGGAGGCGGCCGACGAGGCGGGCCGCGGCCTGATCCTGTCGGCGGCGCAGACCGTCGTCGTGGGCGCCGACCAGGCCGAGATCGAGCGGCGCGCCGCCGCCATCGGCCAGGACCCCGGCGCGCTGAGCGAGGGCGGCCTGTGCGGCACCCCCGACGAGGTGCTGGCCAAGCTGGGCGCCTTCGCCAAGCTCGGGGCCGAGCGCGTCTACCTCCAGGTCCTCGACCTGGCCGACCTGGAGCACCTGGAGCTCATCGCCGCCGAGGTCCTGCCGCACGTGTAATTCCGTTGGCGGTGCTTCGTCCGGCTACGGCACACTTGGCACGTGCTGCTGACGATCACGACCACCGCCACGCCGGCCACCGACCTGGGCTTCCTCCTGCACAAGCATCCTGAGCGCGTGCAGGAGTTCGGCCAATCGTTCGGCACGGCCACGGTGTTCTATCCGGAGGCGGGCGAGGAGCGCTGCACGGCGGCCCTCCTGCTGGAGGTCGACCCGATCGCGCTGGTCCGCTCGCGCGGCCGGAACTCGCCCGACTTCAGCCTGTCGCAGTACGTCAACGACCGCCCGTACGCGGCCTCCTCGCTGCTGGCCGTCGCGCTCGCCGACGTCTTCCGCACCGCGCGGGCGGGCCGCTGCAAGGCCCGCCCGGAGCTGCCGGGCACCCCGCTGCCGCTGGAGATCCAGGTGCCCGCGCTGCCCTGCCGAGGCGGCCCGGAGCTGGCCCGGCGGCTGTTCGAGCCGCTGGGGTGGGCGGTGGAGGCGCAGACGCTGCCGCTCGACGAGGGCTTCCCCGAATGGGGCGAGTCCCGGTACGTGCGGCTGACCCTGCGCGGCACCGTCCTGCTGGCCGACGCGCTCAACCACCTCTACGTGCTGCTCCCCGTGCTCGACGACGGCAAGCACTACTGGATGGCCTCCGACGAGATCGACAAGCTGGTCAGGGCGGGGGTGGGCTGGCTCGGCGGTCATCCGGAGCGCGGCCTGATCGCCCGGCGCTACTTCGGGCGGCGCTGGGCGCTGGCCCGCACCGCGCTGACCAGGCTGGCCGAGCTGGGCGACGAGACCGAGGAGCAGCTGGAGCCGGCGCTCGCCGAGGAGGCCCCCGCCGGGGAGACCGCGGCCGACGAGGCCGCCTTCGCCGAAGCCGTCGCCGGAGCCGGTGCCGATGGCGAAGGCGCTGCGGAAGGCGGCGTCCAGGGCGACGTCACCGAAGGCGGGGGTGAGGAGGCGGGCGCGGCGCGGAAGGCGCGGCCGCTCAACACGCTGCGGCGCGAGGCCGTGCTGCGCAGGCTCGAAGAGCTCGGCGCGACGAGCGTGATCGACCTGGGCTGCGGGCAGGGCGAGCTGGTCGCCGCGCTGCTGGCCAGGCCCAGGTTCGCGCGCGTCGCCGGCATGGACGTCTCCTCCCTGGCGCTCACCATCGCCGCCCGCAAGCTGCGCCTGGACCGCATGCCCGACAGCAAGCGGGCCCGGCTCACCCTGTTCCAGGGCGCGCTCACCTACACCGACAAGCGCCTGGCGGGCTACGACGCCGCCGTGCTCATGGAGGTCGTCGAGCACGTCGACCCGCCGCGCCTGGCCGCGCTCGAACGCGTCGTGTTCGGCCGCGCCCGCCCGCGCCATGTGCTCGTCACCACCCCCAACATCGAGCACAACGTGCGCTACGAGTTCCTGACCGGCCTGCGCCACCCCGACCACCGCTTCGAGTGGACGCGGGCCGAGTTCGCCGCCTGGGCCGCCCGGGTGGCCGCCCAGTACGGCTACCACGTCGCCGTCGAACCCGTCGGCGAGGACGACCCCGAGGTCGGCCCGCCCACCCAGATGGGAGTCTTCACCCGTGATCAGCGTTCCTGAGCTGTCCCTCGTGGTGCTCGTCGGCGTCTCCGGCAGCGGCAAGTCCACCTTCGCGCGCCGGCACTTCAAGCCCACGCAGGTCATCTCCTCCGACTTCTGCCGCGGCCTGGTGTCCGACGACGAGAACGACCAGGCCGCCACGCCGGCGGCGTTCGACCTGCTGCACCACATCGTCGGCGTGCGCCTGGCCAGGGGGCTGTTCACCGTCGTGGACGCCACCAACGTCCAGTACCCCGCCCGAAAGAGCCTCATCGAGCTGGCCAGGAAGCACGACGTGCTGGCCGACGCCATCGTGCTGGACACGCCCGAGGAGGTGGCGATCGAGCGCAACGCCGCGCGTCCGGACCGCGACTTCGGCCCCGGCGTGGTGATCCGCCAGCGCAAGGAGCTGCGCCGCTCGCTGTCCAAGATCTCCGCCGACGGCTTCCGGCGGGTGCACGTGCTGCGCGGCCTGGAGGAGATCGACAACGCCGAGATCACCTACGAGAAGGCGTGGTCGGACCGGACCGAGCTGACCGGCCCGTTCGACATCATCGGCGACGTGCACGGCTGCCGCTCGGAGCTGGAGACGCTGCTGGCCAAGCTCGGCTGGCAGGGCCTGACCCACCCCGAGGGCCGCACCGCCGTGTTCGTCGGCGACCTGGTCGACCGCGGGCCCGACACGCCGGGCGTGCTGCGCCTGGTCATGGACATGGTCGAGGCGGGCACCGCGATCTGCGTGGCCGGCAACCACGAGCAGAAGCTCGTGCGGGCGATGAACGGCCGCAAGGTCACCGTCGCCCACGGCCTGCGCGAGTCGCTGGACCAGCTCGCCGCCGGGCCCCCCGAGTTCGCCGAGCGGGCTCGCACGTTCATGGACGGCCTGCTCAGCCACTACCGCCTGGACGGCGGCCGGCTCGTCGTCGCGCACGCCGGGCTGAAGGAGTCCTACCACGGCCGCGCCTCCAAGCGCGTGCGCGCCTTCGCCCTGTACGGCGACACCACCGGCGAGACCGACGAGTACGGCCTGCCGGTCCGCTACCCGTGGGCCGACGAGTACCGGGGCCGGGCCATGGTCGTCTACGGCCACACGCCCACGGTCACCCCCGAGTGGATCAACAACACGATCTGCCTGGACACCGGCTGCGTCTTCGGCGGCCATCTGACCGCGCTGCGCTACCCCGAGCGCGAGATCGTCCAGGTGCCGGCCGAGCAGGTCTGGTACGAGCCGGCCAAGCCGCTCGGCGACCCCGCCCGCGAGCCGGGCATGCTCGACGTCGGCGACGTGATCGGCACCCGGCACGTGGAGACCCGCTTCGGCGGCCGGGTCAAGGTGCTGGAGCAGAACGCGGCCGCCGCGCTGGAGGTCATGAGCCGGTTCGCGGTCGACCCGAGCTGGCTGGTCTACCTGCCGCCGACGATGGCGCCGCCGGAGACGTCCAGGCTCGACGGCTACCTGGAGCACCCGCACGAGGCGTTCGAGGAGTTCGCCGCGGCGGGGGTGAGCGAGGTCGTGTGCGAGGAGAAGCACATGGGCTCGCGGGCCGTCGCCGTGCTGGCCAGGACGCCCGAGGTCGCCGCGGCCCGGTTCGGCGTGGCCGACGGCAGCACCGGCGCGGTCTACACGCGTACCGGGCGGCCGTTCTTCCGGGACATGACGCCGCTGGTCGAGGCGGTGCGCGCGGCCTGCGAGCCGCTGTGGGAGGAGCTGGGCTCCGACTGGGTGGTGCTCGACTGCGAGCTGCTGCCCTGGTCGGCCAAGGCGGGCGAGCTGATCAGGTCGCAGTACGCCTCCGTCGGCGCCGCCGCGCGGGCCGCGCTGCCGGAGGCCGTCACGGCTCTGGAAGCGGCGGCCGGACGCGGGCTGGATGTGGGTGGGTTGTTGACCCGCACCCGACGCCGCTTCGACAACGCTGCCCTGTTCCGCGACGCCTATGCGCGCTACTGCTGGCCGGTGGACGGTCTCGACGGGATCAGGCTGGCGCCGTTCCAGATCCTGGCCTGCGAGGGACGGGCCACTGCGCTGGAGCCGCACGCCTGGCACCTGTCCACGCTGGCGCTGCTCGACTCGCCGCTGATCGCGCCGACCAGGAACGTGACGGTCACGCTCGACTCGCCGGAGTCCAGGGCCGCGGCCACCGCGTGGTGGGAGGCGCTGACCGCCGCCGGGGGAGAGGGCATGGTGGTCAAGCCGGCCACGTACGTGCCCGGCCGGGTGCAGCCCGGCGTGAAGGTGCGCGGCCGGGAGTACCTGCGGATCATCTACGGGCCCGACTACACCGAGTCCCTCGACGTGCTGCGCCGCCGTTTCCTCGGCAAGAAGCGCTCGCTCGCGCTGCGCGAGTACGCCCTCGGCCTGGAGGCGCTGTCGCGCCTGGCGGACGGCGAGGCGGGCTGGCGGGTGCACGAGCCGGTCTTCGCGGTGCTCGCCCTGGAGTCCGAGCCGGTGGACCCGCGCCTGTGACCCCGTCTCTCCGAAGGAGCCTGTGATGACCGCCGACCGTCACCGTCCCGGCTACGTCCGGCGCGCTCTCGGGCGCGCGCTGCTGCGGTACGCCGTGGCGGTGGTGGTGGCGGTCGTCGTGATCGCGGTCTTCTGGCTGACCCGGGCCTGACGTCCGGTTTGTGGCAAGGTTGGGTAAGCGTCGCGCTACACAGGTGATCTCCGGGTAGGTCCCCGATCACGGGGAAGGGACCTGTATGGCAACTCGGTACACCCATCAGGAGCATCTGGGCCACGTCGTCTTCATCACCGCGGCGGCGGCCATCGGCGGGTTCCTGTTCGGATACGACAGCTCGGTCATCAACGGCGCGGTCACCGGCATCCAGCGGCACTTCGACGTGGGAGCGGTCCAGATCGGCTTCGTCGTGGCCATCGCGCTGCTCGGGTCCGCGCTCGGGGCCTGGATCGGCGGCGGGCTGGCCGACCGGTGGGGGCGTACCCGGTCGATGCAGGTGGCCGCCGGTCTGTTCACCGTCAGCTCGATCGGGCAGATGTTGCCGTTCGCCATCTGGGACCTGGGGTTGTGGCGGGTCATCGCGGGCTTCGCGATCGGCATGGCCTCGGTGCTCGGGCCGGCCTACATCGCCGAGGTGGCGCCGCCCGCCTACCGGGGGCGGCTGGGCTCGTTCCAGCAGCTCGCCATCGTGCTCGGCATCGCGGTCTCGCAGCTCGTCAACTACCTGATCGCCGAGCTGGCCGGCGGCGACGTCAACAACCACCTGTGGGGGCTCCAGGCATGGCAGTGGATGCTGGGGGCCTGCGCCGTCCCAGCCCTGCTCTACCTGCTGTTCGCCTCCACCATCCCCGAGTCGCCGCGCTACCTGATCATGTCGGGACGGTCGCGGAAGGCCCGCGAGGTGCTGGCCGAGGTCGAGGGCGAGGACGTGGACCTCGACGCCCGGATCGCCGAGATCCAGCGCGTGCTGCGGACCGAACGCGTGCCGGGGGTGAAGGACCTGCGCGGCAGCGCGCTCGGTCTGCTGCCGATCGTCTGGGTCGGCGTCATCCTGTCGGCGTTCCAGCAGCTGGTCGGCATCAACGTGATCTTCTACTACTCGTCGGTGTTGTGGCAGTCGGTGGGCATCAACCAGAGCAACTCGCTGCTGATCAGCTTCTCCAGCTCGATCATCAACATCATCGGCACGTTCATCGCGATCGCGCTGGTCGACCGGATCGGGCGCAAGCCGCTGCTGCTCGTCGGCTCGGCCGGCATGGCGATCGCGCTGGGCACCGCGGCCTGGGCGTTCAGCGCGTCGCGGGAGGTCGGCGGCGTGGTCTCGCTGCCCAGCCCGCAGGGGCCGATCGCGCTCGTCGCGGCCAGCGTGTTCGTGCTGTTCTTCGCCCTGTCGTGGGGCGTGGTGGTCTGGGTGCTGCTCGGCGAGATGTTCCCCAACCGCATCCGCGCCGCCGCGCTCGGCGTCGCCGCCGCCGCGCAGTGGATCGCCAACTGGCTGATCACCGTCTCGTTCCCGGCGCTGTCGGAGTGGAACCTGCCGCTCACCTACGCCATGTACGCCCTGTTCGCCGCGCTGTCCTTCTTCTTCGTCAGCAAATGGGTCAAGGAGACCAAGGGCCGCAAGCTGGAAGACATGGGCTGACCACGCCGCGGAGTGGGCTAACCTCCGGCACGTGCTTGTCGACGTGCTCGGTCCCGGCCTGAACGTGCTCTTCTGCGGCATCAACCCCGGCCTGATGTCGGAGGCCACCGGCCACCACTTCGCCCGGCCGGGCAACAGGTTCTGGCCCGCGCTGCACCTGTCCGGCTTCACGCCGCGCCTGCTGGCCCCGGCCGAGCAGCACCTGCTCCACTCGTACGGGCTGGGCATCACGAACATCGTCCCCCGGGCCAGCGCCAAGGCGGCGGAGCTGACCAGGGACGAGCTGGTGGCGGGCGGCCGGCAGCTGGCGGAGAAGGTGGCCGGGCTGGGGCCGCGGGTGCTGGCCGTGCTCGGCATCTCGGCGTACCGGACGGCCTTCGCGCGGCCCAAGGCGGTCATCGGCCCCCAGCCCGAGCAGGTCGGCGGCGCCCGCGTGTGGGTGCTGCCGAACCCGAGCGGGCTCAACGCCCACTGGACCGTCGCCACGATCGCCGGGGAGATGGGCCGCCTGCGCGCCTCGCTGCGCCCGGGCCCGGAACCGACGGTCTCTGACCTGCGCTTGTAGACGGATCCAAGTCACGCACAAGCCTTGATCGCTAGATACGTACCCGGTTCGTTGTGTCTTCGCACTGGGGGGTCTGGTGGCAAGCCGGCGATTGTCGCGCGTGGTCTGCGCATTGGCGTTGTTAACGGGTCTGGTCGCGGCCGTGCCGCCACCGGCCGTCGCGTCCGCGGCACCGGACGCCGAGACCGCGGCGCTGCTGTCCGCGATCGAACGGTTCACGGCCGCGGGCGGCGGCCTGGCCACGCTCGGCCCGATGGGCGAGCAGCTGCCGTTCGTCGGCCTGGTGCCCGGCGGCGAGGACGCCCTGGGCCTGGCCGACCTGTTCCAGGTGGCCGTCCACGACAAGCTCAAGGGCCTCACCACCCTGGACGACCTCCAGGACGAGTACGAGCTGTCCGGCCCCCGCGCAGGAAAGCTCCTGGCCAAGGCGAGCACGCAGAACGGGATCAGGCGGCTCGACCTGACCCTGGAGGTCACCAGGACGGCGGCCGGCCGCCCGATTTCCGTCAGCAGCGCCCAGCCCAAGGTCTCGCTGACCACCTCGGGCGGCGTGGACGTCACGCTGAAGCTCACGGCCAAGCTGCCCTTCGCCTACGACCCGGCCACCAAGTCCGCCTGGCTGGCCAAGGACGCCGGCATGACCGTGCGGGCCGAAGGCAGACTCGCCGCCGGGGCCAGGCCCACCGCCGCCTTCGGCATCCTCGGCGTCGACCTCTCGGCGGCCTCGACGCTCTCCGTCGACGCCGAGTTCGCCGCCACCGCCGCCGACCCGGACGGCAACGGCAGGCTGGACACCTCGGAACTGGGCTCGGAGAGCCTGTTCAGGTTCGCCCGCAAGGGCTCGGCCGCCGCCAAGCTGCAGGTCACCGCGCAGCCGTTCGCCGGCGCCCAGGTCGAGGGGGCCGCCGCGACCATCGACGCGAGCTGGCCCGACCTCGCCACCGGCGGGCCCGCCGTCAGCGTGACCCAGGCCGACCTGGACCGGCTCGGCCGCTTCCAGACGCTCACGCCCAAGGACCTGCTCGACGGCCTGACCCACCTGGCCAACGCCGTCACCGCCGCCCAGCGCGCCCGCTGGGACGGGCAGGGCGACCTCGACCTGCCGTTCATGCGCGGCTCGCTGGCCGACGCCGTGCAGGTGTCGGAGGCGATCCACGCCTTCGCCGCCGCCAGCGTGGACCGCAACACCGGCCGGCCCACCTTCACCTCGATCCAGGACCTGTTCGCCGCGCTGGGCAAGGCCCGCGGCCTGCCCGGAGGCGCGATCATCAAGGTCGCCGACGCCGGGTACGACGACGCCGCCAAGAAGATCGCCTTCACCCTCGTCGTGGACCGGACCGTCAACCCGGCCCCCGAGCCGCTCAACCCCGCCGGCCAGACCGTCAGCGGGACGGGCGCGGGCGTCACGTACGCGGCCAAGACGCTGCGGCACGCCGGGCAGAAGTGGACGCCGGGGCAGTTCGCCGGGCGCACGGTCACCGCCGGAGCGTCGAGCGGCATCGTGGCCGACAACACCGCCGACACCGTCACCCTCGCCGAGGAGGGCTGGCGCGGGGGCGTGCCCGCCGCGGGCGCGCCGTACCGGATCTCTGCGAACGACCCCATGATCGGGCAGATCGCCTTCGGGGACACGTTCAAGGCCGCCGCCGGGCTCGACCGCGCCAACGCCACCGCCGCCGTGGCGGGCGTCATGCGCGGCTACCACGCCTCGGCCACGGTCGTGCTCGACCTGAGCGACCCGGTGACCGGCCAGGGATGCGCGCAGCGGCCGGACGGGCAGCAGAAGGCGTGCCCGTACAAGCACGTCAACGGCGACGGCAGCGCCACCGTGGTGAACGAGCTGCCCAGGGCCGCTGACCGGATCATGTTGCGGACCGGCCGCGACCTGTTCGGCGCCCGCGTGTCGGTGCTCTCCTCGGTCAACGTCAACGCCGTCGCCGGCTACCTGGGCGTCCAGCTCACCGGCGACCTCACCATGGGCAGCAGGAACGGCGGCGACCTGGTCAAGGTCGGCCTCAAGGACCTCGGCGACGTGCCGCTGACCAGGCTGTTCGAGCGGCTGGCGAGCAAGCCGGGCGACGTCCTGACCTCCCAGGTGGACGCGGTGGCCAAGGCGCGGCTCACGCTGGGCGTGCCGGGTCTGGCCGACTTCTTCGGCGGCAGGGTCTCCGGCGAGGTGGAGATGCCGGACCTCGGCAAGCCCGCCACCGTCAGCTTCCGCGGCTTCGACCAGATCGGCCGGGTCAAGGACTTCGCCTTCGACCCCGACAACCCCCAGGCGCTGTTCGGCGCGCTGATCAAGTCCCTGGGCGCGGTGGCCACCTACCTCGACGGCGTCAAGGGCACCGGGCCGGTCAACGAGGCGATGACGGCGAAGCTGCCGCTGCTCGGCCGCTCGCTGTCCGACCTGGTGGCCGCGGAGGAGACGGGCTCGGGCCCCGGCGTCGTCTACGGCGACGGCGCCTGCGGCAACGAGAACGCCTACGTCACCGACCCTTCGCGCACGTTCACCCAGGCGCACGTCGGCCGCCGCGTCGCCGTCGGCACCCGGGTGCTGACCGTCGCGACCGCGTGCGGCGAGCACACGTTGTCCTTCGCCGAGAAGTTCGGCCAGGCCGTGCCCGAGGCGGGCGCCGCCTACGCGCTGCGCTCGCCGCTGCGGGACGCGATCGACCGCCTGACCGCCGCGCCGCCGGACACCGTCCAGGCGCTGGTGGCCGAGCTGAACAAGGCGCTGGGCGGCCAGGTGCGCATCGGCTACGAGGACGGCGCCCTGCGGCTGTCGCTGGCCTACGACAAGAAGGCGGCCGTGCAGGAGCCGCTGCGCTTCGCCTTCGGGGACAGCAGCCTGGTCGCCGCCAAGGGCTCGGCCACGCTGGACGCCGCCGTCGAGGGCGAGGTGCGCCTCGGCCTGCGCGTGGCGCTCAAGCGCGGCTTCGACCCGGCCCGCGACCTGCTCATCGAGACCGACTCCGGCCTCGACCTCCAGGCGAAGGCGCAGCTCGACGGCACGGTCCAGGCCGACGTCGGCCCGCTGCCGCTGGCGATCGGCAAGGAGGGCGACGACCCGCTGCAGGCCAGGCTCGGATACGGCGTGAGCCTGCGCTACGGCGGCGAGTCCCAGGACGCGGTGCCCCCCGCCGCGTTCTTCTCCGGGCTCGACCTGGCGCTGAACGAGACGAGCGAGCCGGTCGCCTGCGACCGCGACCCGCACCGCGACGACACCGACCTGGCGCTGTGCGCCGTCCTGCCCGCCTACCTCAACGGCGCGCCGCTCACCGCGGACGGCAGGCACGCGCTCGTGCTGCGGCTGCCCAGGGCCGCCCCGCTGGCCGAGATGTTCGACCTCACCAAGAAGCTGCCCGGCGACGTGAACCGGCTGGAGCTGCCCTCCTTCGACTTCTCCACCCTGCCTCCGGGCCTGGAGCTGGACTGGACCAACCTGGGCGACGGCATCGACCGCTACCTCACCGCCCTGGAGACCGGCATGCGCATGGCCTCCGGCAAGGGCAGGTTGCCCATGGTCGGCGCCGACCTCCAGCAGGGGGCCGACTTCGTCGGCGCCAAGCGTCAGGAGATCAAGGCCGCCCTCGCCAAGCTGCCGAACGGCGGCAAGGTGCCCACCGGCGGCGACCTGCGCAAGTGGTACAACGACGAGCTCGCGCCCAAGGTCGGGCCGGGCGTGCAGCCGGTGATCACCTGCGTGCAGGCGCCCGTCCCCGACCCCGCCAAGCCCGAGGCGTGCGACGCGGCCAAGGGCGCCGAGCTGACCGGCATCGCGTTCAAGGTCAGCGTCGGCAAGGGCGACGTCGATCCGGAACAGGGCTGCGTCAAGGACTGCCTGGGCGTGGAGCGGCCGCTCGACGTCGGCGTCCCCGGCCTCGCGCTGAAGCAGGGCAAGGGCAAGGGCGTACGGGCCGAGCTCGGCTGGCACGCCGAGGTCATGGTGGGCCTGGACCGGACCAGCGGCTTCTACGTCGACGCCGGCGAGGCCAACCGGCCGCGGGCGACCGTCGGCGTGAACGTCTCGCTGCCCGAGGAGATCAACGCCCGGCTGGCGATCCTCGACGTCACGCTCAAGAACCGCGAGCAGAACGCCCCCGACCTGTTCGCGGGCGCCTTCACCATCGGCTTCAAGCCGGTCGGCCGGATCGGCCTGGACCAGCTCGCCGACGCCGGCGCCCTGGTGGAGACGTCGCTGAACGCCAAGGTCGCGGTGGACTGGCGCTTCAAGGTGACGGCCGGCTCGGCCATGTTCCCCGGCCTGTACGGCGACTTCGACCTGGACTGGGACCTCACCAAGGGCGGCTCGCCTGACCCGGCGAACCTGAACATCGCCTTCAACAACGTGAACCTGGAGGCCGGCGACTTCTTCCGGAGCGTCCTCGGGCCGGTGGTGACCCAGGTCAAGAAGGTCACGGACCCGGTCAAACCGGTGATCGACCAGCTTTATGCGCCCATCCCCGTGCTGTCGGACCTGAGCAGGGCCGCGGGCGGCGGCGAGGTGAACCTGATGACGATCGCCAAGAAGTACAACACGGTCGCCGGCGGCGGCACGACGAAGTTCATCGAGCGGATGATCGAGGTCGGCAGGCTGGTGACGTCGCTGCCCGACTGCCAGGGAGAGCTGCACATCCCGATCGGCAGCTTCACCGTGGCCGGTGACCGCGCGCTGGACACCGAGAACTCGCCCGACGTCGCCGACTCGCTGATCAAGGACGTGGCGCCCGCCACGGACGACCTGTTCGCCGCGCTCGACCAGGGCGCCAGGTCGTGCGGGAAGGCCAAGGCCGCCGCCGCCGACGCGCAGGGGCCGATGGAGCACTCCGCGAAGGCGGGCTTCAGCTTCCCCGTGCTGCAGAACGCCGGACGGTCGATCTTCAGCCTGCTGATGGGCAAGGACGTGGAGCTGGTCGCGTTCGACTCCGGGCCGCTGCGCCTCGGCTTCTCCTACAGCCAGTCCTTCGGCCCGGTCTGGTCGCCGCCGCCGATCATGGTGGTCATCTCCGGCACCGCCGGGGTCGAGGCCCAGATCAGGGCGGGCTTCGACACGTACGGCATCCGCAAGGCGATCGAGCAGGGCAAGGTCGACCTCCAGGTCCTCGACAGCCTCTACCTGAAGACCACCGACGACCAGGGCCGACCACTGCCGGCGATCTCCCTGACCGGGCGGCTGGAGGCGGGCGCGGCGGTCGACGTGGTGCTGGTCAAGGCGGGCGTGAGCGGCGGCATCTTCCTCACCGTCGCCATGAACTGGCTCGATCCCACCAACGACGGCAAGTTCCGGTTCTTCGAGTTCGCCGACGTCCTGCTGCGCAACCCGCTGTGCCTGTTCTCGCTGGACGGCGAGCTGAAGGTCTACCTGAAGGCATGGGTCGAGGTGGGCATCTCGATCTTCAAGAAGCGGTTCGACTGGACCATCGTCGAGGCCAAACTGCTCGACTTCTCCGTCCGGCCCAAGTGCGACGAGGACCCGCCGAAGCTCGCGACCGAGGCGGGCGACGCCCTGGTGCTGCACGTCGGCGGGATGCGCAAGGCCAGGGGCGGCAGCACCGCCAAGCCGGGCGACGACGCCGAGCAGTGGACCGTCAGCCAGCTCCCCGGCGACGAGGGCTTCGTGGTCAGCGCGCTGGGCGTGCGCGAGGAGCACCGCGCGTCCGGCCTGACCCGGGTGCTGGCCGACGGCCGGGGCGCGAAGGGCGCGCTGCGGCTGGTCTTCCAGGGGTACGGCGACGACACCGCCGGAGCTCACCCGTTCGACCGGACGGTGGTGGCGTTCGGCGGCGACGGCGACGACCTGATCCTGGCCGGCGCCGGCCGCAACGTGATCGACGGCGGCAAGGGCGACGACCAGATCACCAGCGGCGACCAGTACGACGGGCCCGCCGCGATCGTGGCCGGCGGCCCCGGCGACGACTACGTCACCATGGGCGGCGCGGGCGGCTGGGTGGCCGGTGATGGCCGCCTGACCCCCGCCACCCGCAAGGTCGGCGACGTCCACGTGGCCGACTGGACCGGCGACGACCTGCCCGGCGCGCCGGACGACGGCCCGGCCGACGGCGGCGACCGCATCGCGGCCGGGCTCGGCGAGAACCGGCTGTACGGCAACGGCGGGAACGACACCATCGCCGTCGCCTCCGACAGTCCGCTGGCCGCTACCGACCCCTCGCCGCGGTTCCGCGCGCAGCCGAGCCTGCTGGTCGGCGGCCCCGGCGCCGACACCCTGACCGGCGGCTCGGCGGCCGACGAGATCTACACCGGGCCGCGCGCGGAGATCGGCCGCGACGAGGCGGGACCCGCCGACTCCGGGCCGAACTACGTCGACACCGGCGCGGGCGCCGACAAGGTGTACGGCGGCCAGGCCGTCGACCTGGTCGCCGGCCACTCGGCCCCCGGCGAGGCCGTGCGGATCATCGGCGGTGGCGGGGACGACGTCCTCGCGGGCGGCCACGGCAAGGACGACATCTCCGGCGGTCCCGGCGACGACTGGGTGATCGCCGAGCCGTCCGACGTCGGCGAGGCCCAGGGCCGCGACGACTTCGGTCCGGCCCGGCTGGTGCGTCACCTGCCGCTGCCGGCGGGCGTCCAGCCCTCGGCCAAGGAGCTGTCCGGCGGCGACGGGAACGACCACGTCATCGGCGGCGACGGAGGCGCGACCGTCTTCGGCGACCGCCGGCGGGACGAGCCGTGCGAGGAGCACGACGGCGACGCCCACGGCCGGGACCTGATCATCGGCGGCGCGGGCAAGGAGACCGTGTCGGCCGGCGGCGGCGCCGACCGGGTCGAGGCCGGCGGCGGCCAGGACGTGGTCTGCGGCGAACGCGGCGACGACCGCCTGGCCGGCGGCTCGGGCGACGACCGGGTCTCGGGCGGCTCCGGTGACGACACGGCGCTCGGCGACGACGGCGCCGACGAGGTGACCGGCGGCTCCGGCGACGACACCCTGTACGGCGGCGCGCACGACGACACCGTCGTGGGCGAGTCCGGGCAGGACCGCGCGTTCGGCGGCGACGGTGACGACCTGGTCATCGGCGGCGCCCGCACGGCGGGCAAGGACGACAAGGGCGACTTCCTGTACGGCGACGCCGGGGCGGACCGGCTGATCGGCGACAACGGCGACGCCGGTGGCCCGTTCGACCTCGACGGCACCCCGGAGGAGGCCGGCGGCCCGGACGTGATCCACGGCGGCGACGGCGCCGACCGGGCTCACGGCGGGATCGGCGCCGACGAGGTGCACGGCGACGCGGGCGACGACCACCTGGAGGGCGGCGTCGGCGGCGACGAGGTGTACGGCGAGGCGGGGGAGGACGAGCTGGTGGGCGGCGCTTCGGGCGCGTACCCGGACGGTGGTGACACACTGCTGGGCGGCGAAGGCCCGGACGTGATCGCCGCCGACAACGCCACCCTGACCACCACCGCCACCCCGTCCGGCACCCCATCGGCCACCCCGTCGGAGAGCTCGTCGCCCGCGGGAGGCCCGTCACCGACCGGAGGCCCGTCTGGGACTGCTAGCCCGTCTGCGACTGCTAGCCCGTCTGCGGCGGGGAGCCCTTCGGGGACGCCGTCCGCCGCGGCGACGCCGTCCGGTGAGCCGGTGTCCGGTGCGGAGGCGGCCGACCCGGCGAGCTCGGTCGCCGTGCGGCCGGGCCAGGCGGCCGTGCACCAGGTGAAGCTGCTCGCGGGCGGCTTCGGCCCGGACGTGGCCGACGGCGGCGCGGGCAACGACGCGATCTTCGGCCAGGGCGGCCCCGACCGGCTACGCGGCCAGGAGGGCGACGACTACGCCGAGGGCGGCGCGGGCGTGGACTGGGTCGAGGGCGACCAGGGCGACGACGACCTGGTCGGCGGCACCCACACCGCCGCCGACGACGCCGCCGACGCGCTCTACGGCGGCCCCGGCGACGATGTCGTGGCCGGCGACAACGCCGTGGTGACGCTGACGGGCACCCCGGCCAGGGCCACCGTCCGCATCGGCTCGGCCGGCACCCCGATGACCCCACGCGCCGTCACCCTCCTGGCCGACGGCCCAGGCGAAGGCTCAGGCTCTGGTGGCGGGGCCGGGGCGGATCGGGTGTCCGGTGGGGGTGGGGTGGACGTCCTGTGGGGGCAGGGCGGCGACGACCAGATGTCCGGCGGCGGCCAGGGCGACCACGCCGAGGGCGGCGACGGCGCGGACCAGATCCGCGGCGACCTGCCGCTGACGGCCGAGTCGACCCGCACCACCACGCGACCGCTGGCCGACCCCGGCTGGAGAGGCGACGCCAGTGGCCGAGCCGACCTGGAGGGCGACGACACCCCCGGTCAGGACGACTTGATCGGCGGCTCGGCCAAGCAGGCCGCCGCCGACGAGGCCGACGCGATCGAGGGCAACGGCGGCGCCGACGTCCTGCTCGGTGACAACGGCTCGCTCGTCCGCACCGTGACGGGCAACGCCGAGAAGGTCTACACCGAGCGCTACCCGGCGGGCCAGGCGCCCGCGGACGCCACCCGCGTACGCAGCCACGACCCGGCCCTGCCGGGCGACTCGACCAGGTTCTGCACCCAGGCCCAGGCCACCTGCGAGCCGGCCGGCTCCTACGGCGCCGACCACCTGTACGGCGACGACGGCGACGACGCGCTGTGGGGCCAGGACGGCGACGACACCCTCCACGGCGGCCAGGGCGACGACGACCTGTTCGGCGAGCTGGGCGACGACGACCTGTCCGGCGGCGCGGGCGAGGACGCCATGCTCGGCGACCGGGGCGGCGTGCTGAACGAGCGCATCGACGCCTCCGACGCCCAGCGGCTCGGCTTCACCGTCAGCCTCAACGCGCCGCCGAAGGAGACCTACAAGGGCTTCCAGCCCGGCACCTACGACCGCCGCACCGACCTGCTGCACGACACCGACGGCGAGGCGTGGGTGAGCGC
>NZ_JBITJF010000012.1:0-435369 GCF_044459705.1 Nonomuraea sp. NPDC050227
TGGCCTGCGCGGGCTGATCAGGAGACATGCCGATGTCACGCCGTCTGATGGCGACCATCCTGGCGGGGGTGCTGGCGGCCGTGGGACTCACCACGACCCCGGCCCACGCCGCAGCCCCGGGACAGCCGTCCTGCGTCCCGGGGGACTGCTTCACCGTCGACGTCTCGCTCGATCGCGCCCCCGCCGTGGGGCAGAGCGCGAAGCTCACGGTCGAGGTGACCCCGAAACAGGACCTGCCCGACGCCACCACGATCATCGAGCTGCCGGACACCCTGAAGTGGGCGACCCCGCCCGCCGGGCTCGACCGCGCCGCCGCGACGATCGGCCGCAGCCCGGTGGACCGGGCCACACGGACCTGGCGGGCCCGTGCGGGCCGGACGGTCCGGTACGAGGGCGTCGTCACGGCGGTCGGGCCCGGCCCCGCCTCCATCCGCGTCCAGGCTCGCGACGGGCGTCCTGGGCCCGCTTCCGGCGGGCTCGCCTACGTCACCGTGGGCGCGCAGTCGTCGGTGTTCGGCATGCCGCGCGAGGGCCGCGGGCGCCGTACGGAGAGGACCGCGAGGGCGGCGGCCGGCGACACGTGCGTGCAGGGGCGCGTCACCTACTTCAAGGCGGACGGAACCGTCGGCGGCGTGCCCATGGCCGAGGTGGACGCGTTCGACACCGACACGAACGGCCGGCTCAGTCTCGGCTGGGCCGAGACGGACGCGTCCGGCGCCTACAAGCTGTGCTTCCCCGGCACCGAGGAGGACGGCACGGGCCAGGACGTCAACATCGAGGTCAGCCCGGTCAGCAATTACTGGTCCGTGGGCTTCTCGGAGAAGGCCGGCGACATCTACACCGACGCCGGCCCGACCACGCCGGACGTCCCTCCCGGCACGTCGGTCACCGTCATCGACTACCGCAGCGCGGCCGGCGACCCGATGGAGGGGGCGTTCCGCCTGCACTCGGCCGCCTACGACACGTGGAAGGCCTACACCGGCTGGCTGAACGACCCGGCCGACGACTGCTGGAAGCCGGGCGAGCAGAACTGCCAGTCGGTGACCATCATCTGGCGGCCGGACAAGGTGCTGCCCACGTCGTACTACTGCCCGGGTGCCGGCCCCGACTGCCTGGGCCGCTTCCAGATCAACCTGGACGCCTCGATACCGCTGGAGAAGATGACGCTTCCCCACGAGCTGGGGCACTTCATCATGGACTACACCGGCGTGCGGCCGTCGACCGGCGGCGCCTGCGGACAGCACTTCATGTGGGCGCCGATGATCAACCCGACCTGCGCCTGGATCGAGGGGTGGGCCGACTGGGTCGCCGTCCAGACCTACGACGACACGCACTACCGGTGGCCGACCTCCGCGATCGACCTGGAGAGCCCGCGCTGGTTCAGCGACGGCTGGCCGACCGGGGCGGACGCGGGCAGGACCGAGGGCCGCGTGGCCGGGGTGCTGCTCGACCTGGCCGACTCCGGAACGCGGGACGAGAAGTACTGGGACCTCGGCGGCGTCGGGCCCGAGACCGTCGTGGCCGCGTTCAGGAAGGCGGTCGCCCAGGACCTCGACCACTTCCTGACCCTGCTCGACCCGCAGCACCACGACCTGGCGGAGGCGGCGCTGTTCCAGAACGCCGTCTCCACCCAGCACGTGGAGGACCTGGCCGACCGGCATCCGATCCGCCGGCCCGCCAACGTCCCGCTGCAGACGGCCTTCGTCACCACGCCCGGCAAATGGCACGTGGTGGCCGCCGTCACCGGACCGGACGGCGCGGACGTCGACCTGACCACCGCGCCCAACGCCGGCGGCGACGCCGTCAGGAGCGCCGACTGGACCGCCACCAGCGCGGACTTCGTCGCCGTGCAGCCCAGCTCCGCCACCCGCAACTGGTTCGTCAACTCGGTCAGCTCCGACGCCGACTACGAGGAGTACGCGATGGAGGTGACCGAGGCGGCCGCGGGCAACCTGGAGGCCGGGACGCCGCAGGAGTTCCCCATCGCCGCCGGCCGGCTGGCCGAGGTGCGCACGACGTGGATCGAGAAGGGCGTGCCCGCCACGCTCACGGTCGTGCCGCGCAACGGGCAGGACCTCGACCTCTTCGTGATGGCGCCCGACTCCGCCGCGTGGGGGCTGCCGCGTTCCGCCGCCCGCAAGTCCGCGAGCGGCGGCCCGAACAAGATGGAACGCCTGACCATCAGCGACCCGAAGGTGACCGGGCTGTACGCGGTCATCGTGGTCAGGAAGGCCGGCGACGGAAACGTCCTGCTGACCCGCGTCTGACCCCGGGGGTGCCCCGCGACGCGCGCGGGGCACCCGTCGAGGGCTACCTGGCCGCGAAGTCCTGCGTCCAGTGGACGGGGCCCTGGCCGTTCCTGGCCGCGCCCACGCCGATCACCGTGTACCGGCAGTTCATGATGTTGGCCCGGTGACCCGAGCTGTTCATCCAGGAGTTCATCACGGCGGCCGGGGTGGCCTGGCCCCTGGCGATGTTCTCGGCGAAGGCGGTCCCGCCGGTGAAGCCGGCCGCCCTGATGCGGTCCATGAAGCTGCGGCCGTCCTTCGAGGTGTGGTTGAAGTAGCCCTTGGCGGCCATGTCGGCGGAGTGGCCGTACGCCGCGGCGCGCAGCTGGGCGTCGTGCTTGAGCGGCTGGCAGCCGCCCTTGGCGCGCTCGGCGTTGACCAGGCGCAGGACCTCGTTCTCCTCGGCGGTGCCCACCGTGCCGGCGGGGCCGGTCGCGGTCGGCTGAGGGGCCGGGGTGGCGGTGGCCGTCGGGGTGGCGGTCGGGGTGGGCTTGGGGGACGCCGTGGGCGTCGGGGCCGGGGCGCAGGTCAGCCGGACCGCCCTGGAGGTCGCGCCGCGGCCCCGGTGGTCGGTGGCGACGGCGTAGTAGACGCCGGGCGCGCAGGGGAGGGTGAGCGCGACGCTGCCGGACCGGGTGGAGCCGCTCTTGACGACGGGGTCCGTGCCCGGGACGGCGCGCTTGAGCCGGACACGCAGGAGCGCGTCCGTGAGGCAGCCCTGACGGGCGGCGGAGGCGACGATCTGAGCGGTGTCGTTGACGCGAGGCGTGGCCACGGTGACCCGGCAGCGGCCGGCGGCCTCGCTGCCGGCCGCGGCTGCCGTCGCGGCGTTCGCCGGGGTCGTCGGCGTACCGAGTGCAGCCAGGCTCACCAGGCCGGCGAGTACCCCTAGGGGTCTGCGCATGGGGGCTTCCTCCAGTTGCGATGGACGCTGGATCGCACCGCATTCTGGTGGGACCGCAACCCCTGTGTCACGAAATTTGCGAAATTTCCCTGATGTCCGGGTAAACCAAAGTGTCAGGAGATGCGTCGTGGCCCGTTCCAGCCGCGGGCCGGAACTTCGGGCGCGCTCAGACCCGGAACTCCTCCGTCCGGTGGGCGTACGGGGGCACCGCGGCCCGCATCTCGTCGGTGACCGACGGCGGCGGCAGCGGCACGATCTCCCGCCGGTGGAAGTCGCGCACGTCCTCGCCCTCGGCGAACAGCTCCTGGACCGCCCGCAGGCAGGGGCCGATCACGCCGGGATCGGTGATGCGCCGGCCGCCCCGGCCGCCGCCGTACTCGTCGTAGAGGACCTCGTACATCAGGACGGGGGAGAAGATCACCAGCTCGGGCACCGGTTCGAGGGCGGCCATGCGCGCCGCGGGCACCACCCGGCAGGGGGAGCCCGCCCTGGCCCGCATGTCCAGCAGATGCATCTCCCACTGCAGGTACGCGCTGACGGGGAACTCCACCACGCGCACCCGGCTCACCGGCATCCGGTGGCGGAAGTAACCGGCCACCAGCGGCGCCATCTGCTCGGCCAGGGAGAGGGAGCCCGCCCAGTCGCCGTCCATCATGGCCCGCCAGCTCGCCACGTCCGGCTCGTAGAAGCTCTGGGCGCGCTCCAGCTTCCACAGGGGGACGACGCAGTCCGCGTGGTCGCGCTCGAAGGCCGCCAGATAGCCGGGCGCGTCCAGGACGAGCGCGTCGGCGCCGCCCACCGCGGCGAACGGATTCGTGACGGCCACCACGGAACCCGGCTCGGTCATACGACGCCCCTTCGTTCGGTGAGATCCGCCCGCCAGATCATGAAATGTCAGTTGATTCTGGTCAAGGCCCAACGTCACGAAGGGACGCGAAGGTCACCCGCGGTAGTGAAAGCGGCGGTGCACCAGGTTGAACACGGTGGCCACCAGGAAGACCGCCAGCAGGATCTTGAAGAGGCCGAACCCGAAGACCAGCCCCAGCACCCCGAAGACGATCAGGAGCGGCAGGAGGCCGGGACCGCGGTGGCCGCGCCAGTGACGGCGGGAATGGTCGTGCCAGGGACGGCCGGCCTGCGCGTGGCGCATGGTCTGCATCTGGTGGCGGTGCGCCCTCATCGCCTGCCGCCAGGCGTCCCGGTCGAACTGGGGCATCTGCTGAGGGTGGGCGTAGGAGGGGGACGAGCCGGGCAGGTCGGCCGTCACCTGGGACAGGTCGCGGACCGTCTTGGAGGCCAGCGCCCGGTCGAGGCGTTCGTCGAGCTCTTCGTGGGTCAGGCGGCCCTGGGCGAAGTGCTCGCGCAGGGCCGCCATCGTCTGCTCGCGCTCGGCGTCGCCGATGCGGAGATCGTTGTGGTCCATGTCTGGTTCCTCGCTCTCCCCGAACCGGCCTGTCGCTGCGGAGCCGGTCACCTGGTTACTCCTCGCCCGGTTCGCCGTCGGCCAGGATCTGGTAGAGCTTGCGCCGGGTCTCAACCAGAGTCTTACGCGCTTCGCGGATTTGTGCGTCGTTTCCGGTCTGAAGAACCTGCATCATGGCGAATGCCGACTGTCGGGCGATGTGCCAGAGATCGGCGGTGTTGTCGTCGATGTCCGGACGCATCTCGTCCCAGGGGGCGCGGACCTCGTCGGCGTGCGCGTCGATGTAGGCGCGGCCCTCGTCGGTGAGGCGGAAGGTCTTGCGGCCCTCGTTCTCCTCGGCGATCACCAGGCCCTCGTCGGTGAGCTGCTGCAACGCCGGGTAGACGGCGCCGGGGCTGGGCTTCCAGCCGCCCTCGCTGCGCTCGGCGATCTCCTGGATGATCTGGTAGCCGTTGCGCGGCTCCTCGGCCAGCAGGGCCAGGATCGCGGCGCGGACGTCGCCCCGCTTGGCCTTGCGGCCCCGGCCGCCGCCCCAGCCGTGGTGCCCGCCCCAGGGCCCGCCCGGGCCGAAGGGGCCGCCGCGGCCGAAGTCGAACGGGAACGGTCCGCCCGGCCCGCCGCGCCGGCCGCGTTGCCTGCGCTCGCCCGGCCCGCCGCCGCCCCGGTGATGGTGGTGATGGCCGCCCATCTGCTCGAAGGCGTCGGCGATGGCCCTCAGCTTCTCGCGGGCCGCGCGCAGGTTCTCCCGCGGGCCGAACCACTGGTCGCCCGCTGCGTGTGCGTAAGTCATGCTCTTTCTCCCTATATCGCGATCTGTTCTCGATGTGTCGACGATATATCGCTACTGTTTCGTTGGCAAGGCGGGGCACAGAGTGAGCCAGATCACGAAAAAGTTGCGGAATTGGGGAACAGTCTTGGGATGTCCGCCGTTGAACAGAGCAGACGAGGTCGTTCCGCGTCGGCAGGGCTGGGGGGTGCTGTCGCCGCGGAGACGACCTCGTCTGCGTTTGCGGGTGTTTTCGGACGGACCGTTCCAGCGTCAGCAGAACCTGGCGGCCGGGATCTCCGCGTAAAGCGGCTCTTTGCAATACAGTCCCGATCATGATGGGGCACACGCACGCGATGACCGGGGCGATCGCGTGGCTGGCGCTGGCGCCGCCGCTCGCCGCACTGCCGCTGCTGAACGAGAGCTCCCGGTTCATCGAGACCGGCATCATGGCCGGCGCGCTCGGCCCGGCCGAGCTGATCGCCGGAGCCCTGGTCTGCGCGGGGGCGGCCATGCTGCCCGACCTCGACCATCCCAGCGCGACCATCGCCCAGACCTTCGGCCCGGTCACCTGGCTGCTCAGCAAGTTCGTGTCCTGGATCAGCGGCGGCCACCGCGGCATGACGCACTCGCTGGCCTTCGCGGCGGCGCTCGGGTTCGGCGTCCACTGGCTGGTCAACTCCTATCCGATCGCCCGTGACATCACGGTCGTGCTGATGATCGGGCTGGCCCTGCGGGCGATCGGCATCGGCATCCCGGGCAACAAGGCCGGGTCCATCATGATCAACATCGGCATGACGGCCGGGCTCTACGCCGTGTTCCTCTCCCTGAACGTCGGCTACGCCTGGCTCGGGCTGGCCGTGGGCGTCGGCTGCCTGATCCACGTCGTCGGCGACTGCATGACGGAACGGGGCTGCCCGGTGCTGTGGCCGCTCGGCGCCAAGTTCGTGCTGCCGTGGAAGATCGGCATCAAGACCGGCAAGAAGTTCGAGCAGAAGATCCTCGCGCCGATCCTCTCCGTCGCCATCATCGGCCTGCTCTTCTGGCGGCTCGCCCCGCTTTAACTTGATGTCGAGATACCGTAGTAATATCTTGACGTCGAGACATCCGCCGCGAGCCCCGCAAGTTAGGTTCACCTAACGTACGTGTCGTTCCGTGGGTGCGGCAGGATTCAACTGAGCAATTGTCTGATGGAGGAGGCGAATCACCGTGTCCGCGAACAGCTTCGGCAGCCGTGACACGCTACGCGTCGGCGACGCGTCGTACGAGATTTTCCGGCTTGACGCCGTCGAGGGCGCCGCACGCCTCCCGTACAGCCTGAAGATCCTGCTGGAGAACCTCCTCCGCACCGAGGACGGCGCCAACGTCACCGCCGACCACATCCGGGCGCTCGGCGGCTGGGACCCGGCCGCGACGCCCAGCGTGGAGATCCAGTTCACCCCGGCCCGCGTCATCATGCAGGACTTCACCGGCGTCCCCTGCGTGGTCGACCTGGCCACCATGCGCGAGGCCGTGCGCGACCTGGGCGGCGACGCCGCCAGGATCAACCCGCTCGCGCCCGCCGAGATGGTCATCGACCACTCCGTCATCGTCGACTACTTCGGCCACCCCGACGCCTTCCAGCGCAACGTCGAGCGCGAGTACGAGCGCAACCGCGAGCGCTACCAGTTCCTGCGCTGGGGCCAGACGGCCTTCGACGAGTTCAAGGTCGTGCCGCCCGGCACCGGCATCGTCCACCAGGTCAACATCGAGCACCTGGCCCGCGTCGTCATGATCCGCGACGGCAAGGCCTACCCCGACACCTGCGTCGGCACCGACTCCCACACCACGATGGAGAACGGCATCGGCGTGCTCGGCTGGGGCGTCGGCGGCATCGAGGCCGAGGCCGCCATGCTCGGCCAGCCGATCTCCATGCTGATCCCGCGCGTGGTCGGCTTCAAGCTCAGCGGCAAGCTGCCCGCGGGCGCCACCGCCACCGACCTGGTCCTGACGATCACCGAGATCCTGCGCAAGCACGGCGTGGTCGGCAAGTTCGTCGAGTTCTACGGCGAGGGCGTCTCCTCCGTGCCGCTGGCCGACCGGGCCACGATCGGCAACATGAGCCCCGAGTTCGGCTCCACCTGCGCCATCTTCCCGATCGACGGCCAGACCGTCGACTACCTGCGCCTGACCGGCCGCTCCGAGGAGCAGATCGCGCTGGTCGAGGCGTACGCCAAGACCCAGGGCCTCTGGCTCGACCCGCAGGGCCCCGAGCCGGTCTTCTCCGAGTACATCGAGCTCGACCTCAGCACGGTCGTGCCGTCGATCGCCGGCCCCAAGCGTCCCCAGGACCGCATCGAGCTGTCGGCGGCCAAGGACGCCTGGCGCCGCGACGTCCAGAACTACGTGGCCGACGGCGTCGACGAGGAGGGCGAGGAGTCCTTCCCGGCCTCCGACGCGCCCGCCTCCAACGCCCGCGCCGACGGCGGCCGGCCGCACAAGCCGGTCCCGGTCACGCTGGCCGACGGCACGTCGTTCGAGATCGACCACGGCATCGTGTCGATCGCCGCGATCACCTCGTGCACCAACACCTCCAACCCGTACGTCATGATCGGCGCGGCGCTGCTGGCCCGCAACGCCGTCGAGAAGGGCCTGACCCGCAAGCCGTGGGTCAAGACCTCGCTGGCCCCGGGTTCGCAGGTCGTCACCGGCTACTTCGAGCGCTCCGGGCTGCAGCCGTACCTCGACAAGATCGGCTTCAACCTGGTCGGCTACGGCTGCACCACCTGCATCGGCAACTCGGGCCCGCTGCCCACCGAGATCTCCGACGCCATCCAGGCCAACGACCTCGCGGTCACCGCGGTCCTGTCCGGCAACCGGAACTTCGAGGGCCGCATCAACCCCGACGTCAAGATGAACTACCTGGCCTCGCCGCCGCTCGTCGTGGCGTACGCGCTGGCCGGCACGATGGACATCGACCTCGACAACGAGCCGCTCGGCCTCGGCTCCGACGGGCAGCCGGTGTTCCTGCGCGACGTCTGGCCCGCGCCGGAGGAGATCGCCGCGGTGGTCAACTCCTCGATCGGCCGCGACATGTTCGAGCGCGACTACGCCGACGTGTTCAAGGGCGACGACCACTGGCGTTCGCTGCCGATCCCGACCGGCGACACCTTCGAGTGGGACCCGTCCTCCACGTACGTGCGCAAGGCCCCCTACTTCGAGGGCATGCCGGAGAAGCCGGAGCCGGTGACCGACATCTCGGGCGCCCGCGTGCTGGTCAAGGTCGGCGACTCGGTCACCACCGACCACATCTCCCCGGCCGGCTCGATCAAGGTCGGCACCCCCGCGGCCCAGTACCTGCAGGCCAACGGCGTCGAGGTGCGCGACTTCAACTCCTACGGCTCGCGGCGCGGCAACCACGAGGTGATGATCCGCGGCACGTTCGCCAACATCCGCCTGCGCAACCAGATCGCGCCGGGCACCGAGGGCGGCTACACCCGCGACTTCACCCAGCCCGACGGCCCGGTGTCGTTCATCTACGACGCCTCGGTCAACTACGCCGAGGCCGGCACGCCGCTGGTGGTGCTGGCGGGCAAGGAGTACGGCTCGGGCTCCTCGCGCGACTGGGCGGCCAAGGGCACCGCGCTGCTCGGCGTGCGCGCCGTGATCGCCGAGTCCTACGAACGCATCCACCGCTCCAACCTGATCGGCATGGGCGTGCTCCCGCTGCAGTTCCCCGAGGGCGCCACGGCGGCCTCGCTCGGGCTGACCGGCGAGGAGACGTTCGACATCACCGGCGTCGAGGCGCTCAACGGCGGCGGCATCCCGTCCACCGTGCACGTCAAGGCCGGCGACGTCGAGTTCGACGCGGTAGTCCGCATCGACACGCCCGGCGAGGCCGACTACTACCGGCACGGCGGCATCATGCAGTACGTCCTGCGCTCGCTGCTGGCCAAGTAGAACTTCCCGCGCCCGCGCCCGGTCAAGAGCCGGACGCGGGCCGGGGACGGGGCGCGGATCCTCACGCGCCCGCATCGGGGGTTTCACCCGACCCGTGAGAGCCGCCCGGCGGAACACCCTCCGCCGGGCGGCTCTCCGCTGTCCAGCGACGTCTCAGCGGCTGGACGTGCGGTAACGGTGGGTCGCCAGCGGGGCGAAGACGGCGATGAGCGCCGCCGACCACAGCAGGCTCGCCGCGACCGGATGTTGCAGCGGCCAGACCGCCCCGGCCGAGGTCGGGTTGCCGAACAGGCGGCGGGCGGCGGCCACGGTCGCGCTCATCGGGTTCCAGTCGGCCACCGGCCGCAGCCAGGCGGGCAGGCCCTCGGTGGGCACGAACGTGTTGGCCAGGAAGGTCATCGGGAACAGCCAGCCGAACGTGGCCGCGTCGGCCTGCGTGCCGCTGCGCACGTACAGGCCGATGCAGGTGCCCACCCAGATCATCGCCAGGCCGAACAGCGCCAGCAGCCCGAACGCCGCCGCCGTCTGGCCCGGTGAGCCGTGCGCACGCCAGCCGGCCAGCAGCACGGCCGCCGCGACCATGGCGGCCAGCGACATCAGGTGCATCGACAGGTCGGCCACGCTGCGCCCGATGAGCACGGCGCTGCGGGCGATGGGCTGCGCGCGGAACCGGTCGATGATCCCGCGTTCCATGTCCTCGGCCACCGCCGTGGCGGCCGCGGTCGCCGTCATGGCCATGACCTGCATGAAGATGCCCGGCATGAGGAAGCTGCGGTAGTCGCCGCCGCCGGGCAGGGTGATCGCGCTGCCGAAGACGTACCCGAACAGCACGGTCATGATGACGGGGAACACCAGGAATCCGGCGATCTCCCCCGGTTGGGCCTTCCACCGCGAGTACGTGCGGCCCGCGATGGTCAGGGAGTCGGTGACGGTCCAGCGCAGGTTCATGCTCGTGGCTCCTGTCATGCGGTCAGGTGGAGGAAGACCTCGTCGAGCGTCGGACGGCGGAGCGCGAGATCCTCGACGGCGATCCCGGCCACGTCGAGGGCGCGGGCGACGCGGACCAGCGACTGGGCCCCGTCGGGCGCCGGCAGGGTCACCCGGGTCCCGCCCGGCTCGAAGGCGAGCCCGGACGTGGGCCCGGACGTGGGCCCGAGCGTGGGCCCGAGCGCTCCGAGGGCCGCCGCCGCGTCGCCGGGGTGGCGGAAGACGATCTGCACGCGGTCGCCGCCGACCTGCCTCTTGAGCGCGCCGGGGGAGCCCGCCGCGGCGACCCGGCCCTCGCGCAGCACCACGACCTGGTCCGCCAGGTGGTCGGCCTCGTCGAGGTACTGGGTGGTCAGCAGCAGCGTGGTGCCCTCGCGGACCAGGTCGCGCAGCGCGTCCCAGAGCTCGCGGCGGCTGCGCGGGTCGAGCCCCGCGGTCGGCTCGTCCATGAACAGCACGGGCGGCGCGACGATCAGGCTCGCGGCCAGGTCGAGCCGCCGCCGCATGCCGCCCGAGTACGTCCTGACCAGCCGCCGCCCGGCCGCGGCCAGTCCGAACCGCTCCAGCAGCTCCTCGGCCCTGCTCCTGGCCCGCGCCCTGGACAGGTGGTAGAGGCGGCCGAACAGCTCCAGGTTGCGCCGGCCGGTCAGCAGCTCGTCCACGGCGGCGTGCTGACCGGCCAGGCCGATGCGGAAGCGCAGCCGGGCCGCGTCGCGCACCACGTCGAGCCCGGCGACCTCGGCCCGGCCGCCGTCCGGGCGGAGCAGGGTGGCCAGGATGCGCACGGTCGTCGTCTTGCCTGCTCCGTTGGGGCCGAGCAGCCCGCACACCGTGCCGGCCGGGACGTCGAGGTCGATGCCCCTGAGCGCCTCCGTGGCCGCGTACCGCTTCCGCAAACCCTCCGCGCAGATCATCGCGAGGCTCCTTAACGGCGTTAAATCTAACAGCGTTAAGGATGCATTGAACGTTGTTAAGCTGTCAACCGTGGCACTTGAGAAGGGCACCATCGTGGCCGCCGCGCTGCGGCTGCTGCAGGAGACCGGGCTCGACGGGCTCACGCTGCGGCGGCTCGCGGGCGAGCTGGGCGTGCAGGCGCCCGCGCTCTACTGGCACTTCACGAACAAGCAGGAGCTCCTCGACGCGATGGCCGAGGCGATGACCGCCGCCCACATGACCCGCCCCGCGCTCACCGAGCCCGCCGCCTGGCGCGAGTGGATGAGGGACCACGCCCACCGCGACCGGGCGATGCTCAACTCCTACCGCGACGGCGCCCGGCTGGTGGCCGGCACCCGGCCGTCACCGGTGCTGTTCGAGGTGGTGGAGCGGTCGGTGGCGGCCCTGGAGTCGGCCGGGTTCGCGGTGGGCGACGCCGTCCGCGGGCTGTTCGCGATGAGCGTGTACGTCGCCGGGTTCGTGCTGGAGGAGCAGGCCGACCGGACCCGGCCGGACGCCGACGGCGCCATGCCCGACATGGCCGCCTTCCAGCGGGCCCACCCCCGGCTGACGGCCGGGCTGGCGGAGGTGGGCGACCCGCAGGGGGAGCGGTCGTTCGAGGACGGGCTGCGGCTCATCCTCGACGGCATGCAGGCCCGCCTCGACCGTCAGGAGACCTGCGAGGCGGGGGCCGACCAGGTGTCGCAGGCCGCCGGCGAGACCGCCCGGTAGCCGCGTTCCAGCCAGCGCACCCGGTTGGCGCCCGTGCCGTGGCTGTGCTCCTCGCCCTCGTCGCCGGCGGCCCTGGTGGCGTCGAGCAGCGCCGTCCAGTCCTGCCGGGTACGGCTCAGCGACGGCCACACGCTGCCCAGGAACGCGCCGGCCAGGCAGTCGGCCTGGAGCTCGTAGCGCCGGCTCTGCGCGCCCTTGCGCACGCCGAGGAGGCTCTGCACGTGGTGGCCGTACTCGTGGGCGACGACCTTGAACGGGTAGAGGTCGGTGCGGTCCTCGATCCAGGCGCCGGTCAGCGGGAGGACGAGGGTGTCACGGCCGATGCAGTAGAAGGCCGCCGCGTGCTCGGGCCAGGCGAACCCGCACACCTCACGCACCGGCTCGTCGTAGTAGCGGACGACGGGCTTGCGGAACGTCCGGCCGGTGCGCCTGAAATGGGCGGACCACGACTTGTCCAGGCACTTCAGAACCGCGGTGAGGTATTCGCGGCTCCTGGGGATCCCGCCTGAGCTCATCGGCGTCTCGGGGCAGGCCGACCGGGCGAGCCTCGGCGCCGCGACGGCCTCCACGGGCCCGGCCTGAAGGACGACCGTCAGCACCGACAGGGCGACGAGGGCACGCGGAGCGGGGGAGTGCACGGTGAGCAGCATAGAGCTTCCCCGACCAACGCACCCGCCCCCGCACCCCGACCAACGGACTCCGGCCAACGCACCCCGCACCCCGCCCTCGCACCCCGCCCTCGCGCCCCGCCTCCCGCCCTCGCGCCCCGTGGCCCGCTCGCCCGGTGGGGCTGTCCATCAGGGGTGACGCTGGGTGAGGGTGGTTGACTTTCGGCGTGAGTGATGCGGGATTTGTGTTGCTTGTCGGGAGTATGGCGGTCTTTCTGGGCGCGGTCGTGCAGGGGAGTGTGGGGTTCGGGCTGGGGCTGGTGGCCGCGCCCGTGCTGACGATGCTCGACCACAGCCTGATGCCCGGCGCGATCCAGGTGGTCAACATGACCCTGCCGCTGTTCACGCTGGCCGCCGAGTGGCGGCGGGTGGACTGGCGGGGGCTCGGGTTCGCGCTGCTGGGCCGGGTCCCCGGCAGCGCCGTCGGCGCCGTCATCGTCGTGTACGTCTCCGTCCAGGCGCTCGGCGTGCTGGTCGGGGTGATGGTGCTGCTGGCGGTGGGGCTCACCGCGCGTACGGTCAGCGTCGTCCGCAACGGCGCGACGATCACCGGCGCGGGCTTCGTGTCCGGGATCACCGGCACCGCCACGGGCATCGGCGGCCCGCCCCTGGCGCTGGTGTACCAGAGTGCCAAGGGGCCGCAGATCCGGGCCACCCTGGCGATGTTCTTCTTCCTGAGCGCCGCGCAGTCGATCGCCATCCTGGCGTTCGTCGGCCACCTGCCCGCCCGCGCCCTGGCCACCGGCGCGACCCTGATCGTGCCGATGATCCTGGGCTTCCTGGCGTCCCGGCCGCTGCGCCGCCACCTGGACGGCGGCAAGGTGCGGACGGCCGTCCTGGTCGTGGCGACCGCGTCGGCGCTGGCCCTGATCGCGCAGAGCCTGCTGGCCTGATCCGCCGGGCTACTCGCCGGTCTGCCCGTCGACGGACTCGCGGATGAGGTCGGCATGGCCGTTGTGCCGGGCGTACTCCTCGATCATGTGGACGAGGATCCAGCGCAGGTGCGGGCGGCGGCCGTCCGGCCAGGGACGCTGGGCGGGCTGGTCGAGGCCGCCCGCGGCCAGCGCCTCGGCGGTCAGGGCGCGCGAGCGGGCCACCGCGTCCCGCCAGAGCGCGCGCAGCTCGTCGGGGGAGTCGTGGGCGGCGGAGTGCCAGTCCCAGTCGGGGTCGGCCGTCCAGTCGACGGTGTCCCAGGGGGCGTGCGGGTCGTTCCCGTGCAGACGGCGGGAGAACCAGTGGTCCTCGACGTAGGCCAGGTGCTTGAGCATGCCGCCGAGCGTCATCGGGGAGGCGGCGGTGGTGGCGCCGAGGCCCGCCGCGTCGAGGCCGGAGCACTTCCACTCCAGGGTGGCCCGCAGGAAGTCGAGGAAGCCCAGGAGGGTCTCGGTCTCGTCGCCCATGAAGGGCGGTTCCGGGCGTCCCTGCTCGTCGAATTCGGTCATGAGCGGGCAGTCTACCGACGGGTTCAAGCCAGGAGGACGCCCACGCGCGACGACGGCCCCCGCGGACGCGGGGGCCGATCGGCGCTCGCCTAGGCGGCTGAGAAGCTGCCCGACCCCGCCGGGACGTGGCTGCCGTGGCCGGGCCGGACCGTGACGGACGACCCGAAGCAGAACGGGTCGCCGTAGATGCGGACGACCTGATCGGTCTGGTTGTTGAGCACGTGCGCGGCGAGGGGTAGCTTCGTGCAGCCCCTGGGGTCGTTGTAGACCTCAAGGGGGAGCGTCTCGACCTGGAAGACGACCACCTGGCCGGTCGCGGCCCGGGCGGGGGCGGCCGCGACGAGCGGCGCGGTCGCCGAGGCGAGGACCAGGGGCAGGGCGGCCAGGCGAGCAGAGAAGCGCATGGGCGGGATTCCTTCCGTTTCGAGGGCTCCTCAATCCTCATGCGCCTCACACGTCACGCACAGTAACCGTAAGGTGACATTCGATCTCGCCATGAATCATGCGCCGAGCTGCTGGGCAGGTGCGTCGCCCGATGTGGTCGTCCGCGAATGGTTACTCTCCGTGATGGATCAGGGAGTGCATTCCGGGATGTCGTCGCGCAGGCCCAGGCGTCCCTCGTAGACCGCCACCTTGTTGGTGATCAGCTTGAGGCAGCCGTCGAGCTCCCGCATCCGGGCGAGCACCCGTTCCTGATGTTCGCGCAGCACCTCCAGCCGTTCCGCCTCGTTGCCCTGGCCCGCCCTGACGAGCTCGGTGTAGCGCCGGATGTCGGTCAGGGGCATGCCGGAGGCGCGCAGCCGGATGCACACGCCGAGCCAGTCGACGTCACCCTCGCTGTAGACCCGGCGTCCTGTGGCTCCCCGCTGTACGGGCTGGGCCAGCAGGCCCTCCTGCTCGTAGAACCGGAGAGTGTGCACGCTGAGCCCGGTGCGCTCGGCGACCTGGCCAATGCTCAAACCTGCCATGTCGCCCAGTTTGACCTAGAGCCGACTCTAGAACCTACGGTTCCGGGACATGAGATATCGCATCCTCGGCGGCACCGGCATCGAGGTCAGCGCCCACTGCCTCGGCACCATGATGTTCGGCTCGGCCGGCAACCCCGACCATGACGACAGCATCCGCATCATCCACGCCGCCCTCGACCAAGGGATCAACTTCGTCGACACCGCCGACATGTACTCGGCGGGCGAGTCGGAGGAGATCGTGGGCAAGGCGTTGCAGGGCAGGCGAGACGAGGTGGTGCTGGCCACCAAGGTGCACTTCCCGATGGGGGAGGGGCCCAACCGGGGCGGCAACTCGCGGCGCTGGATCGTCCGCGAGGTGGAGGCGAGCCTCAGGCGGCTGCGCACCGACTGGATCGACCTCTACCAGATCCACCGCCCCGACCACCGGACCGACATCGAGGAGACCCTCTCCGCGCTCACCGACCTGGTGCGGCAGGGCAAGATCCGCGCCTTCGGCAGCTCGGCCTTCCCGGCGCACGAGACGGTCGAGGCCTACCACGTGGCCCGGCAGCGCGGCCTGTACCGGTTCCGCACCGAGCAGCCGCCGTACAACATCCTGGCCCGCGGCATCGAGGGCGACGTGCTGCCCACGGCGCAGCGGCTCGGCATGGGCGTGCTCACCTACAGCCCGCTGGGCTGGGGTTTCCTGACCGGACGCTACCGCAAGGGACAGCAGATCGACCTGTCGCGAGGTCGCGCCGCGCGGGCGCCGGAACGGTTCGACCCGTCCATCCCGGTCAACGCGGCCAAGCTGGAGGTCGTCGAGGAGCTGGTGAAGCTGGCGGACGAGCTCGGCTGCACCCTGCCGGCCCTGGCCGTCGCCTTCGTCACGTCGCATCCGGCGGTCACCTCGGTCATTCTCGGCCCGCGCACGATGGAGCAGCTGGAGGGCTCGCTGAAGGGCGCCTCATTGTTGCTCGACGACGCCGTGATGGACCGGATCGACGAGCTCGTGCCGCCCGGCACCAACGTCTACCACCCGGTCGGCCTCTGGAGCCCCGCCCCCCTGACCGATCCCGCGCTGCGCCGCCGCCACCTGGGCGACCGCGCCGCGAGCTGACCCGGACGTCCGCCGGAGCTCGCGCGACGAGCTCCGGCGGCCGGCACCCGCCCCGGTCCCGCCACGTCGCCCGACCGGCCCCGGCCCCTGAAAGCCGGCTGCTTCTGCCGGTCCCGGCCGCCCCGGAGTCGGCCGCTTCCCGCCACGCCGGCCCGCTCCCGGTCACGGAACCGCGTCCTCGTGTTTCTGGATTGTTACCGGAAACAACAAACTGCCGGACGGAAGGGTCTTCCAAAGCAGGCCGCGGCGGAATACGTTGCCGCAAACAACATTCATCCGGGCCCCTCCGGAAGAAAGGACCCTGCATCATGCGCAAGGGGATCCTCAGCCTGACCGCCGCGGCGGCGACGCTCGCCCTCGGTCTCACCGCCTGCGGGGGCGACAGCGGTCAGACCGGCACCACCTCCACCTCCTCCGCCTCGGCGACACAGGCCGCGAAGGCCGGCAAGATCGGCGTCATCCTCCCGGACAGCAAGTCGTCGGCGCGCTGGGAGACGGCGGACCGCAAGTACCTGGAAGAGGCGTTCAAGGCCGCCGGCGTCCAGTACGACATCCAGAACGCCCAGAACGACAAGACGGCGTTCCAGACCATCGCCGACCAGATGATCACCAACGGGGCCACCGTCCTGATGATCGTCAACCTGGACAGCGGCAGCGGCAAGGCCGTCATCGAGAAGGCCAAGTCGCAGGGCGTGGCCACCATCGACTACGACCGCCTGACCCTGGGCGGCGGCGCCGCCTACTACGTCAGCTTCGACAACACCAAGGTCGGCACGCTCCAGGGCGAGGGTCTGAGCAAGTGCCTGGCCGACAAGAAGGCCGACAAGCCCATCGTCGCCTACCTGAACGGCTCGCCGACCGACAACAACGCGACCCTGTTCAAGAACGGCTACGACGGCGTGCTCAAGCCCAAGTTCGACGCCGGCGAGTACGTCAAGGGCCCCGACCAGGCCGTGCCCGACTGGGACAACACCCAGGCCGGGACGATCTTCGAGCAGATGCTCACCCAGCAGCCGAAGATCGCCGGGGTGCTGGCCGCCAACGACGGCCTCGGCAACGCCGCCATCACCGTGCTGAAGAAGCAGAACCTCAACGGCAAGGTGCCGGTCACCGGCCAGGACGCCACCGTCCAGGGCCTGCAGAACATCCTGGCGGGCGACCAGTGCATGACGGTCTACAAGGCGGTCAAGAAGGAGGCCGACGCCGGGGCCAAGCTCGCCGTCGCGCTGGCCAAGGGCGAGAAGCCCACGGCGAGCGCCAGCGTCAAGGACCCCGAGACCAGCCAGGACGTGCCCTCCGAGCTGCTGGAGCCGCAGGCCATCACCTTCGACAACGTCAAGGACGTCGTGGCCGACGGTTACGTCACCAAGGAGGAGCTCTGCACCGCCGACTTCGCCAAGAAGTGCACTGAGGCCGGAATTCAATAGCATGGACGGGCGCGGCCGGGTGCCACCGGCGCGAGGCCGCGCCCCTCTTTAGGGAGCCCCATGACCCCCCTCCTCGAAGTGCGCGGGATCGACAAGAGTTTCGGTCCGGTGAAGGTGCTGCACGAGGTCGAGTTCTCCGCCTACCCCGGCGAGGTCACGGCGCTGGTCGGCGACAACGGCGCCGGCAAGTCGACGCTGGTCAAGTGCATCGGCGGCATCTACCCCATCGATTCGGGCCAGATCCTCTTCGACGGCCGCCAGGTCGCCGTCCACACCCCCCGGGACGCGGGCGAGCTCGGCATCGAGATCGTCTACCAGGACCTGGCGCTCTGCGACAACCTCGACATCGTCCAGAACATGTTCCTCGGCAGGGAACGCAAGAACGGCTTCCTGCTCGACGAGGACAGCATGGAGGAGCTGGCCGAGAAGACGCTCAGCAGCCTGTCCGTGCGCACGGTGAAGTCCATCAGGCAGCAGGTCTCCAGCCTGTCCGGCGGCCAGCGGCAGACCGTCGCGATCGCCAAGGCCGTGTTGTGGAACAGCAAGGTCGTCATCCTCGACGAGCCCACCGCGGCCCTCGGCGTGGCCCAGACGGCGCAGGTGCTCGAACTCGTGCGCAGGCTGGCCGACACGGGCCTCGCGGTCGTCCTCATCTCGCACAACATGAACGACGTGTTCGCCGTCTCCGACCGGATCGCGGCGCTCTACCTCGGCAGGATGGCCGCCCAGGTCAAGACCGCCGACGTGACGCACGCCCAGGTCGTCGAACTGATCACCTCGGGTCGCAGCGGCGAACTCGGCCTCAAGAACGGGGTCACCCCATGAGCAAGGTCAAGGAACTCCCGGGCGAGGCCATCGTCGCCGCCGCGCAGTCCCCGTCGATCGCGCACAGCGTGCGGGCGTACTGGGAGCGCGTCCGGGGCGGCGACATGGGCGCGCTGCCCGCCGTGCTCGGCCTGATCGTGCTCTGCACGGTCTTCGCCCTGGCCCGGCCCGCGTTCGTCACCTCGATCAACTTCGCCAACCTGTTCACCCAGGGCGCGAACGTCACGCTCATCGCCATGGGCCTGGTGTTCGTCCTGCTGCTGGGCGAGATCGACCTGTCGGCCGGCTTCGCCAGCGGCGTCTGCGCCGCGGTGCTCGCCGTCACGCTGGCCACCTTCGGCCTGCCCTGGTACGTCTGCGTCCTGGCCGCCATCGCCACCGGCGTGCTCATCGGCATCGTCCTGGGCACGCTGGTGGCCAAGGTCGGCATACCGTCGTTCGTGGTCACGCTGGCCGCCTTCCTGGCCTTCCAGGGCCTGGTCCTGGTGCTGGTCAACGAGGGCACGAACATCTCCGTCCGGGACAGCGTGATCGTCGCCGTCGCCAACAAGAACCTGCCGCCGCTGCTCGGCTGGATCCTGTACGCGGTGTGCGTGGCGGGCTTCGCGGCCGTGCAGCTCCTGCGGGCCAGGAACCGGTCCGCGCGCGGCCTGGTCGCCGACCCGCTGTCGCTGATCGCGGCCCGCGTGGGCGCCCTGGCGCTGCTCGGCGGGCTCGCGGTTTACGTGCTCAACCTGGAGCGCAGCCGCAACCCCGCGCTGGTCTCGCTCACCGGCGTGCCGATCGTGGTGCCGGTGATCGTCGTGCTGCTGGTGGTCTGGACGCTGGTGCTGCGGCGCACCGCGTTCGGCCGGCACCTGTACGCGGTCGGCGGCAACACCGAGGCCGCGCGCCGGGCGGGCATCCCGGTCGACCGCATCAAGATCGCGGCGTTCGTGATCTGCTCCGCGATGGCGGCGGTCGGCGGGATCGTGGCCGCCTCCCGGGCCAGCTCGGTCGACCCGAACACGGGCGGCAGCTCGGTGCTGCTGTACGCGGTCGGCGCGGCCGTCATCGGCGGCACCAGCCTGTTCGGCGGCAAGGGGCGGGTGCTCGACGCGGTGCTCGGCGGCGCCGTGGTGGCCGTGATCGAGAACGGCATGGGCCTGATGGGCTACGGTGCCAGCGTGAAGTACCTGGTCACCGGGTGCGTCCTGCTGCTCGCCGCGGGCGTCGACGCCCTGGCGCGCAAGCGGGCGGCTGCTGCTGGTCTAAGGTGATCAGCGACCCGCAGCCCCTGAAGGAACCCCAGACGATGCGTGCCGGACCGTCCCAGGAGGACATCAGGCGCCACAATCTCGGCGCGCTGCTTCGCCATGTCCATCTGGGCGGGCCGATCTCGCGCGCCGAGCTGACCTCGAAGATGGGGCTCAACCGCAGCACCATCATGGCGCTGACGTCCGACCTCACCGCCGCCGGGCTGGTGCGGGAGGAGCTGCCGCGCGAGACCGGCCGGGCCGGCCGGCCCTCGCTGGTGGTGCGCCCGGAGTCGGCGCGCGTCTACGTGTTCGCGTTCGACGTGGGCCCCGACCGGCTCGTGGCGGCGCGGGTGGGGCTGGGCGGCGTCATCCTCGACCGCAGGGAGACCACCCGCGACCGGGGCAGGTTCGCCCTCGACGAGCTGGCCGGGGTGCTGTCGGGGTTCGCCAGGCAGATGCGGCGCAAGACGCGCGACGACACCGTGTGCGTCGGCGCCGCCGCCGCCGTGTCCGGCGGGGTGCGCAAGGGCGACGGCGTGGTGACGTTCGGGCCCAATCTGATGGCCCACGACGTGCCGTTCGGCGAGGAGCTGGGCCGCAGGCTGGGCCTCGGGCTGCCGGTCAGCGTGGGCAACGACGCCAACCTGGCGGCCCTGGCCGAGCACAGCCGGGGCCTCGGCGTGGGCGTGCGCGACCTCATCTGCCTGCACGGCGACGTGGGCATCGGCGGCGGCATCATCACCGGCGGCCACCTGCTCGGCGGCTTCGACGGCTACGGCGGCGAGGTCGGCCACATGGTCGTCAACCCCGGCGGGCGCGAGTGCTCCTGCGGCTCGCACGGCTGTCTGGAGGCCGAGGTGGGGGAGCGGGCGCTGCTGGAGCTGGCCGGCCGTTTCGGGCCCGGCCAGCACGGCCGCGACGCGGTCCGCGCCGTGGTCGACGCGGCCGACCGGGGCGACATCGTCGCGCAGGAGGCGCTGAGCCGGGTCGGCGACTGGCTCGGGCTCGGCGTGGCGAACCTGGTCAACATCTTCAACCCGGAGATGGTGATCTTCGGGGGCATGTTGCGGGAGGTCTACCTCGGCTCGGCGGCGCAGGTCCGCACCCGGCTGGCGCTGCACGCCATGGCCCCCCAGCGCGAGCACGTACGGCTGCGCACGTCGGCGCTCGGCGACCATGTGACCCTGGTCGGGGCGGCCGAGCTGGCCTTCGCCCACGTGCTGGCCGACCCGCTGGAAGTGCTGGCCAGGGTCAGCTCCTAGCGCACCCGGGCCTTGGGGGCCGTCCAGGTGTCGCAGGCGGCGGCGGAGCCGTCGCGGTAACCGCGGTTCTGCCAGTAGGCCAGGTTGCGCGGGGCTCCGTGGATCTTGCTGTAGTCCGCCCGGCGGACGGCGTCCAGCCATTCGCGCCAGGTGACGTCGGGTTTGATCGAGGTGAGCGCGGCGCTGTAGAAGACGCCGGCGAAGCACTCGGCCTGCATCTCCAGCCGGTGGCTGAGCAGGGTGCGGGCCCCCGTGGAGGCGGGCTGGTACAGGGCGTTCTGCGCGTCCAGCACGCCGGTGAGCTCCTGGACGTGGTGTCCCCACTCGTGCGCGACGGAGTGCGCGATGTTCATCCGGAACGGGTCGTCCAGGTCGTGCTTCATGACGCGGATGACGATCGTGCGCTGCACCGGGCAGTACTGCGCGCCGTTGGCGGTGATCCGGCCGCAGACCGAGTCGGCGCCGGTGGTGACGGTCACCTCGGGCGGGGTGTAGGTCAGGCCCGCGGCCGCGAACCGGCCGGCCCAGAACCGGTCGGCGCACCTGGCCATGGCCCGGTGGAAGGACTTGAGCGAGGCTGCGCTGCCCGCCCGGATGGCGGGGACGGCGCAGGCCAGGCGTTCCCGTGAGACGACCGGCGCGGCCGACAACCCCCCTCGCGCCGGGCGGCCCGCCGCGGCCGACGGAGCCGACGACAGAAGAACCGCGATCATGCACATGGCGAGCGCCATGAGGGGAATGCGCACGATCGCGGATCTTAGAGGAGTTTGTACGAGTTTGGCTTAGCTGACCTTGCCCTTGGGGGCGGCCCAGGTGTTGCAGGAGCCCGCCGACTTGCCGGTGAAGCCGCGCTTGAGCCACCACGCGACGTTGGCGTCCGAGCCGTGGCTCAGGTCGGCCGAGGAGCGCGTCTTCACGCCGAGCGCGCTCAGGTCGGCCGGGTCGTGCGTGCCCTTGAGCAGGGAGTCGAACTCCTTCTGGCTACGGCCCAGCGAGTCCCAGACGCTGCCCATGAACACCCCGGCGTAGCACTCGGCCTGCAGCTCGGTACGGCGCACCGGCTCCAGGTTCTTCGGGTTGTCCAGGACGTACTCGCCGCGCTTGTTGTGCCGGAGCATGCCGGTGAGCTTCTGGACGTGGTGGCCGTACTCGTGGGCCACCACCAGCATCAGCACCGGGTCCGACGGCTCCTCCACGACGTTCGGGCTGAGCAGGAGGGTCATCGTCTTGTTGACCGGGCAGTACAGCGCCTGCGCCTCCCCCGGGAAGCCGCCGCAGCCCGTGGGGGCGCCCAGCTTGGTGATCACCTGGAACTTCGGCTTGCTGAAGGCGAAGCCCGCCTGCTTGAGCTTGGGGGCCCAGGCCTTGTCGAGGCATTCGAGCACCGCCTCGAAGTAGACCCGAGCCTCGTCCTCGGTCCCGGACCGGACCGGCGGCTCCTCGCACGTCCTGAGCGCGAGCCGGCCGGTCTTGTAGATCGGGTTCTTCGTCAGGACCGGCTTGCTCGCCGGGGCGGCCACGGCCGCGTGGGCCGTACCGGCGACGAAAACGCTCGCCAGTGCTCCGGCAATGATCGCCAATCGGGGGGTACGCATGGGAAGGCACACTACAAAAGAGAGAGATCAAGGTAAAGCGGAAATGCCAGACGTCACTGGACGTTTCGTGCAGCCGCCGCCCACGTGTTGCACGAGCCCGGCGCGCCCCGGTTGAAGCCCCTGGTCATCCAGGCCGCCTGCGTCGGGCCCTTGCCGTGGTCGTTCTGCGGCCAGCCCTTGGCGCCGTTCTTGTAGAACCACTCCACCGTGTAGGCCCAGTCGGACTGCGTGACCAGCGGCGACTCCTTCATCGTGCTCATGAAGATGGAGGAGAAGCACTCGGCCTGGAGCTCGGAGTTGCGCGACAACTGCAGGCGCCTGGCCTTGCTCGCGGTGGACCTGGCCGTCCAGTAGTAGTTCCAGATGCCGGAGGCCTGCTGGACGTGGTGGCCGTACTCGTGGGCGACCAGGCGGGTGATGCCGAGCGGGAACGGGTTGCGGAGCTGGTCGCGGCTGATCATCAGGTACATGGTGCGGTCCGTGGAGCAGTAGACGCCGTCGGCGCCGGTGTTCCACGCGCCGCAGGGCGTCCTGACCTTCTTGGTGATGATGCGCAGGCGCGGCTTGGTGAACGGCAGCCCCGCCTTGCGGAACTGGGCCGCCCACGTCTTGTTGAGGCAGTTCGTGACCCGGGTGAGGTAGCGGCGGTAGGCGATCATGCTGCCCGCGGGCAGGTCGCCGGGCTCGCAGTTCACGTCCACGAGCTTGCCGGTCTTGTACAGCGGGTTGGCCGTGGCCAGTGTCCTGCCGCCGGAGGTGGCCGGCCCCTTGCTCTTGGCGGTCGCCTTGGCCGGCGGCGAGGCGACCTGCTGCGCCTCGTTGATCGGCGAGCGCTCGGTCGAGGTCGTGGCGACGTCGGCGAGCACGAGCACCAGGGAGGCGGCGGCCAGGGCGAGCGCGATGGCCGCGCCGACCAATGCCGCGACCTTACCTTTAGGGACGGAGTTCATATGTCCTGCAAGACTAGGTCAAGATCTGACATAGGTGGGCGGATTTGACTCGATGGAGTCAGCGAGACGTCGGCGAACTAGACTCTTCTGCGTCGTCGAAAAGGAACAGACGGCGAACGAGGCAGAGGGGAGTCGCATCCGTGAGCGGGTTGCTGGGCTCGATAGAGGGACCGCACGACGTCAAACGGCTCGCTGTTGAGGAGCTGCCGCGGCTCGCGGGGGAGATCCGTGACCTGCTCGTCGACGCCTGCGCCAGGTTCGGCGGCCACCTCGGGCCGAACCTGGGCGTGGTCGAGCTCACCATTGCCGTCCACCGCGTCTTCGACTCCCCGCGCGACCCGGTCATCTGGGACACCGGCCACCAGGCGTACGTGCACAAGCTGCTCACCGGCCGCGCGGCCGGCTTCGAGGCGCTCAAGCAGGAGGGCGGCCTGTCCGGCTACCCGAGCCAGACCGAGTCCGAGCACGACTTCGTCGAGAACTCCCACGCCTCCACCGCGCTGTCCTACGCCGACGGCCTGGCCAAGGCGTTCAAGCTGCGCGGCGAGCGCGAGCGCACGGTCGTCGCGGTGATCGGCGACGGCGCGCTCACCGGCGGCATGGCCTGGGAGGCGCTGAACAACATCGCCGCGATCAAAGACCTGCCCGTCGTGATCGTGGTCAACGACAACGGCCGCTCCTACTCCCCGACCATCGGCGGCCTGGCCTCCCACCTGTCCTCGCTGCGCGTCAACCGCCGCTACGAGGACATGCTCGAATACGTCAAGGACAAGCTCGGGAACGTTCCCGTCCTCTACGACGCCCTCCACGGCTTCAAGAAGGGCGTCAAGGACGTCCTGGCCCCGCAGGTCATGTTCGAGGACCTCGGCCTGAAGTACGTCGGCCCCATCGACGGCCACGACGAGCAGGCCATGGAGGCGGCGCTGCGCAAGGCCCGCGCCTTCCGCGGCCCGGTCATCGTCCACGCCCTCACCCAGAAGGGCCGCGGCTACACCCCCGCCGAGAACCACGACGAAGACCAGTTCCACTCGCCCGGCGCCTTCGACCGCGCCACCGGCGCCGAGAAGCCCAAGCCGCGCATCTGGACCAACGTCTTCAGCGAGGAGCTGGTCAGGCTCGGCAAGGAGCGCGAGGACCTGGTCGCCATCACCGCGGCCATGCTCCACCCCACCGGCCTCAACGCCTTCGCCGACGCCTTCCCCGACCGCATCTACGACGTCGGCATCGCCGAGCAGCACGCGCTCACCAGCGCCGCCGGCCTGGCGCTCGGCGGCCTGCACCCGGTCGTGGCCGTCTACGCCACCTTCCTCAACCGGGCCTTCGACCAGCTCCTGATGGACGTCGCCCTGCATCGGCTGCCGGTCACCGTCGTCCTCGACCGGGCCGGCGTCACCGGCGACGACGGCGCCAGCCACAACGGCATGTGGGACCTGTCGATCCTCCAGGTCGTGCCCGGCCTGCGGATCGCGGTGCCGCGCGACGGCGACCGCGTCACCGAGCTGCTGCGCGAGGCCGTGGAGGTCACCGACGGGCCGACCGTGCTGCGCTTCCCCAAGGGCCCGGTGGCCGAGCCACTTGAGTCCGTGGGCCGCCTGGGCGAGATGGACCTGCTGCGGGCCGCCGAGGGCGAGCCGGACGTGCTGCTGGTGGGCGTCGGCCCGATGGCGCACGTGTGCATGGAGGCGGCCGTCCTGCTCGACGCGCAGGGCATCTCGGCCACCGTGGTCGACCCGCGCTGGGTCAAGCCGCTCGACGAGGCGCTGACGCTGGCCGCCGGCGCCCACAAGCTGGTCGCCGTGGTCGAGGACAACGGCCGCGTGGGCGGCGTGGGCGACGCCGTGGCCCGCCTGCTCCGCGACGCCGACGTCGACGTCCCGGTGCGCACCTTCGGCATCCCGCAGGAGTTCCTCGACCACGCCAAGCGGGCCGCGATCCTCGGCCGCATCGGCCTGACCGGCCAGGACCTCGCGCGCCAGATCACCGAGGCCGTCGCGAAGCGGACCTCCCGCGTGGAGCAGCCGGTCCGCCGTTGAGCACCCGGCGGACCACGGCGGTGATCGCCAGCATGACGACCACCGCCGCGGCCGCCGCCGGCAGCAGCAGGCCCGCCTCCCGCCGCGCCATCTGCCCGGCCACCGCCCCCAGCACGACGTACGTGCTCACCCACGCCGTGCTGCCCAGCAGGGCCCACGGCATGAACCGGCGGTAGGGCATGCCCACCGCGCCCGCCAGGGCCGGCGTCAGCGCGTGCACCACCGGCAGGAAGTAGGCCAGGGCCAGCGCCCAGCCGCTGCGCCGCAGGATCTGCTCCGCCCGGCTCCAGCGCTCCTCGCCGACGCGCCGGCCGAGCCTGCTGTCGCGCAGGCGGGGGCCGTACCGGCGGCCCAGGCGGTGGCCGCCCGTCGCGCCCAGGAGGCAGGCCAGCACGCCGGTGCCGATCAGGGCCAGCGTCTCCGGCACGCCGCCCGACGTGGCGCCCGCGACGATCAGCAGGCCGTCGCCCGGCGTGATCAGGCCGATCCCGACCGAGGCGTCCAGCGTCAGGAAGACCAGGACGAGCGCCAGCACCACCGCCACGTCCTGACCGGCCAGCGTGTCCAGCAGGTCGTCCACCATGATGCGGGTCCGCTACCCCCGACGAGGCGCTTCACCGGCCGGCGCGGCCCGAGCGCATGATCACGGAGGGTCTGGGAAGGATCGCTGATCGTGGACATCTTTCGCACGAAGAGCGTCGAACAGTCGATCCGCGACACCGAGACTCCCGAGCATCAGCTGCGTAAACGCCTGACCGCCATGGACCTGATGGTGTTCGGCATCGGCGTGATCGTCGGCACCGGGATCTTCGTGCTCACCGGCCAGGTGGCCAAGGAGGTGGCCGGGCCGGCGGTCGCGGTCTCGTTCGTCGTGGCGGCCGTCGTGTGCGGACTGGCGGCGCTGTGCTACGCCGAGTTCGCCTCGACGATCCCCGTGGCCGGGTCCGCCTACACCTTCTCCTTCGCCACCCTCGGCGAGTTCCCCGCCTGGGTGATCGGCTGGGACCTGATCCTGGAGCTGGCGCTGGCCGCGGCCGTGGTGTCGGTCGGCTGGTCGGGCTACTTCGCCTCGATGCTCGACTCCGTCGGCATCCACCTGCCGGCCTCCATCGCGGGCGACGATCCCGTGGTCAACGTGCCCGCGGTGGCCATCGTGCTGATCCTCACCGCGATCCTGGTGGCCGGCATCAAGATCTCCTCGCGGGTCAACCTGATCCTGGTGATCACCAAGATCACGGTGGTGCTGCTGGTCATCGTGGCGGGGCTGTTCTTCGTCAAGGCCGCCAACTACACGCCCTTCATCCCCGAGCCGGTGGCCTCGCCGCGGGTCGAGGGGCTGAAGGCGCCGCTGATCCAGGTGCTGTTCGGGGTCACGCCCGTCGCGTTCGGCGTGATCGGCATCTTCTCGGCCGCGGCGATCGTGTTCTTCGCCTTCATCGGCTTCGACATCGTGGCCACCGCCGCCGAGGAGACCGTGCGCCCGCAGCGCGACGTGCCGCGCGGCATCATCGGCTCGCTGGCCGTCTGCACGATCCTCTACGTCGCCGTCTCGCTGGTCGTGGTCGGCATGCAGCCGTACAAGCAGCTGAGCACGAGCGCGCCGCTGTCGGACGCGTTCACCGCCGTCGGCCATCCCTGGCTGGCCGCCATCATCAGCGTGGGCGCCATCGCCGGTCTGACGACCGTGGTGCTGGTGCTGCTGCTCGGGCAGACCCGGGTGTTGTTCGCCATGTGCCGCGACGGCCTGCTGCCGCGCCGGCTGGCCGTCGTCCACCCGACCTTCGGCACGCCCGCCAGGCTCACCGTCCTCATCGGCCTGGTGACCATGGCGCTGGCCGGGTTCGTGTCGTTCGGGGAGCTGGCCGAGCTGGTCAACATCGGCACGCTGTTCGCGTTCATGGTGGTGTCCGTCGGCGTGATCGTGCTCCGGCGCACCCGGCCGGACCTGGAGCGGGCCTTCCGGGTGCCGATGGTGCCGCTGCTGCCGATCCTGTCGGTGCTGGCCTGCCTCTACCTGATGCTCAACCTGCCGCTGGAGACCTGGCTCAGGTTCGTCGTCTGGATGATCATCGGGGTGGTCGTCTACTTCGCCTACGGCTACCGGCACAGCAGGCGGGGCGCAGTGCCCGGCCGGTGACGCGCGAGGGGGGCGGGCCGGCCGCCCGCCCCCCTCACCCGCTCAGATCGCCAGGAGCGTTCCGAGGCCCGCCTTCATCGTGCAGGCGTTGGTGTAGACCTTGCCCCACTGGACGGTCTTGCCGTACCACTTGCCGAGGATCATGACGGCGCGCGGCTCCACCTCCTTGCCGCAGGCCGCGGCCGCCTTCGGCGAGACGTTGATCTTGGCCGGGTCGCCCTTCACCTTGCGCAGGAGCTCGCAGGCGGCGTGGGCGGAGGGGTGGGTGCCGCCGTCGGGGCTGCAGTTGAGCCAGGCGCCCTTGGTGGGGCCGTTCTTCACTGCCACGGTGACCTTGAGGACGGCCTTGGGGGTGGGGGGCGCCGCCGCCAGGGAGGGCGACGACGCGCCCAGCACGAGGGCTCCGCACAGAGCGATCGTGCCGACTGCTCGCATCATGGTTACTCTCCGTTCGTAGGACGGCACAGTACGCTACGGCGAAGTCGGCCATGACGTACGGAGACCCGCCGGGCGGGCCTCCGTAAAATCACGCGGGCAGCGAGGCCACACCGGGCGGAAGGAACCGGGGCTGGGCGATCCCCGACCTGTCCAGATAAGGCGTGATGCCACCCAGATGGAACGGCCAGCCGGCGCCCAGGATCATGCACAGGTCGATGTCCTGCGGCCCGGCGACGACGCCCTCGTCCAGCATGATCCGGATCTCCCGGGACAGCGCCCCGAGCACGCGCTCGCGGACCTGCTCGGCCGTGGACGGCGACGTGCCGCCGGCGAACAGGGCCACCGCCTCCGGGTCGAGCGAGAAGTCCGGACGGTAGACGCCCGGCTTGCCCGAGGCGACCAGCTTGGCCATGTTCTCCGAGACGCCGAACCGCTCGGGGAAGGCCGCGTGCAGCGTCTCGGCGACGTGCAGGCCGACGGCCGGGCCGACGAGCTGCAGCAGCGCGAACGGCGTCATCGGCAGCCCCAGGCCGTCGAGCGCGTGCTCGGCGACCTCCAGCGGCGTGCCCTCGTCCACGGCGGCCACGACCTCGCCCATGAAGCAGGTCAGCAGCCGGTTGACCACGAACGCCGGCGCGTCCTTGACCAGCACGGACGACTTCCGCAGCGACTTGCCCACCGCGAACGCCGTGGCCAGCGTGGCGTCGTCGGTCGAGGCGCCCCTGATGATCTCCAGCAGCGGCATCACGGCGACCGGGTTGAAGAAGTGGAACCCGACCAGCCGCTCGGGGTGCGCCAGCCCGGCGCCCATCTCGGTGAGCGAGAGCGAGGAGGTGTTGGTGGCGAGCACGCACTCGGCCGACACCACGGCCTCGACCTCGGCGAACACCTGCTTCTTGACCGCCATGTCCTCGAAGACGGCCTCGATGACGAAGTCGGCGTCGGCGAAGGCGTCCTTGGTCAGGGAGCCGGTGACCAGGGACTTGATCCGGTTGGCCTGGTCGGCCGAGACGCGGCCCTTGCCCAGCAGCTTGTCGACCTCGGCGTGCACGTACCCCACGCCCTTGTCCAGGCGGGACTGGTCGAGGTCGGTCAGCACGACCGGGACCTCCAGGCGGCGGGCGAACAGCAGCGCCATCTGCGAGGCCATCAGCCCGGCGCCCACGACGCCGACCTTGGTGACCTTGCGGGCCAGCGACCTGTCCGGCGCGCCGGCTGGACGCTTGGCCCGGCGCTGGACCAGGTCGAAGGAGTAGAGCCCGGCCCGCAGCTCGTCGCCCATCAGCAGGTCGGCCAGCGCCTGCGTCTCGGCGGCGAAGCCCTCGTCGCGCGAGGCGGTCGCGGCCAGCGCGATCAGGTCGAGCGCCCGGTAGGGGGCGGGGGAGGCGCCGCGCAGCTTCATGTCCACCAGGAAGCGCGCGTCGGCGACGGCCTTGTCCCAGCCGTCGTGCTCCTGCCGCTCGACGGCGACCTCGCCCTTGACCACGCGGGCGGCCCAGCGCAGCGACTCCTCCAGGAAGTCGGCCGGCTCGAACATCGCGTCCGCGACGCCCAGCTTGTACGCGTCCGCGCCCTTGATCATGCGGTTCTGCGACAGCGGGTTCTCGATGATCAGCTTGATCGCGTTCGCCGGGCCGATCAGGCGGGGGAGCAGCTGCGTGCCGCCCCAGCCGGGCACCAGGCCGAGGAAGCACTCGGGCAGCGCCACCGCGGGCACGCCGGAGGAGATCGTCCGGTACGCGCAGTGCAGCGCGATCTCCAGGCCGCCGCCCATGGCCGCGCCGTTGACGAACGCGAACGTCGGGATCGGCAGCTCGCCCAGCCTGCGGAAGACGTGGTGGCCCAGCGCGCCGATGGCCTCGGCCTCCTCGCGGGAGGCCACGGCGGCCGCGCCCTTGAGGTCGGCGCCGACGGCGAAGATGAACGGCTTGCCGGTGACGCCCACGGCGGCCAGGTCGGTGCGCTCCGCGATCCGCGACAGGGCCTCCTCCAGCGCGAACAGGCCGTGCGGGCCGAAGGTGTTGGGCTTGGTGTGGTCGAAGCCGTTGTCCAGGGTGATCAGGGCCATCGTGCCGGCGCCGCCGGGCAGCGGCACGTCGCGCACGAGGGCCTTGGTGACGACCTCGTCGGTGTTGCGCCCGCTCAGCAGCGCGCGCCAGGTCTCGATGTCGCTCATGCCAGGTTCTCCCAGATCACAGTGCCGCCCATGCCCATGCCGACGCACATGGTGGTGATGCCGTACCGCACGTCGGGCCGCTCGCCGAACTGGCGGGCGAGCTGCGTCATGAGCCGCACGCCCGAGGAGGCCAGCGGGTGGCCGAAGGCGATCGCGCCGCCGTAGGGGTTGACGCGCTGGTCGTCGTCGGCGATGCCGAAGTGCTCCAGGAAGGCCAGCACCTGGACGGCGAACGCCTCGTTGATCTCGAACAGGCCGATGTCGCCGATGGACAGCCCGGCCAGCCGCAGCGCCCGCTCGGTGGACGGGATCGGGCCCACGCCCATCACCTCGGGGTCCACGCCCGCGAAGGCGTAGGAGACCAGGCGCATCTTCGGCGTCAGGCCCAGCTCGCCGGCGACCTCGCGGGCGGCCACGATGCAGCCGGTGGCGCCGTCGTTGATGCCGGAGGAGTTGCCCGCGGTGACGTTGCCGTGCGGGCGGAAGGGCGTCTTGAGCGCGCCCAGCGCCTCCATCGTGGTGCCGGGGCGCGGCGCCTCGTCCTCGGCGGCCAGGCCCCAGCCCTTCTCGGCCGTCCGGACCGCGGTGGGCACGAGGTCGGGCTGGATCTTGCCGTCGGCGTACGCCTTGGCCGCCTTCTCCTGCGAGAGCACCGCGTAGGCGTCGGCGCGCTCCTTGGAGATCGACGGGTAGCGGTCGTGCAGGTTCTCGGCGGTCATGCCCATGACCAGCGCGCTCGGGTCGACCAGCTTCTCCGACAGGAACCGCGGGTTGGGGTCCACGCCCTCGCCCATGGGGTGGCGGCCCATGTGCTCGACGCCGCCGGCGATGGCCACGTCGTAGGCGCCGAAGGCGATGCCGCCCGCGACCGTGGTGACCGCGGTCATCGCGCCCGCGCACATGCGGTCGATCGCGTAGCCGGGGACGCTCTTGGGCAGTCCGGCCAGCACCGCCGCCGAGCGGCCGATGGTCAGGCCCTGGTCGCCGATCTGGGTCGTCGCGGCGATGGCCACCTCGTCCACGCGCTCGGGAGGCAGACCGGGGTTGCGCCGGATGAGCTCGCGGATGACGCGGACGACCATGTCGTCGGCGCGGGTCTCCGCGTACAGTCCCTTCGGCCCTGACCTGCCGAAGGGCGTGCGTACGCCGTCGACGAACACTACGTCACGAGAGGAAGGCACGGATTCGCTCCTCGTTCTTGGATGGGGTTCCGCGCCTATGCTACTCGTCGGTAACCACCCCGCAGACGAGGGCGGCGGTCAGCAGCGCGTAAACGATCGGCATGGGCGGTTCCCAGAGATGGGCGCGGGCTCCGAGCAGGGCGGCGACCGCCACGGCCGCGCCCGTCCAGAGCGCCGCGCCCCCTCGTGGACGCGCGCCCCGGCCGGGATCCCACGGATCGCCAGGTGATCCTCCCGGACGACCGGCGCGCGCCACTATCCCCAGGGCGTCCCGTGCCCACCAGATGAGGAACGACACCCCCGCGGCCAGGCCGATCACCATGGCGGCCTCGACGGCCCAGCTCAGGGCGTCGGCGAAGGCGTACAGAGCGGCCGCCCTGAACTGGCCTGGAGAGGTGGCGCCGAGCAGCAGCAGCACGGCCCAGCCGGACGCGACGCCGAGCCGGCTCAGCGGACGCCGCCGGGCCGAAGGCGGCACGGCGAACAGTTCGCGCTCGCGCCGGCGCACCAGGCGCGCCCGCGCGCCCCACACCAGTTGGGTGACCACAAGGACGGGCAGCGCGATCGCGAACACCGCCAGCGAGAGCACGGCGAGCGGTAACGTCTGCTCTCTGGTCGGCGCGCGGTCGGCCAGCACCTGTGACGTGGCCAGCAGCGCGATCGAGCCGGCGAGCGCGACGAAGACGGCCCGGCGGGCGGTCCGGGCGGCGGTGCGCAGCCCGGCCAGCGCCTCGGCGCCTGGAGGGGGCGCCATCTCGGTCAGAAGCATGGACGTCATGATGGCGTCACGGACCGTAGTGACGCCGTGGATTCGCGCGCATTGCATGGAGCCCTCGCCGGACGCGTCCGCCGGAGGCTGCTATGGGGTGAAATTTGCGACACGCCGTATATACGGCGGATTATCAGTATGCTGCGCGTCACACCAGAGGGGGCCGCGCTCTGCGAGGGGCGCGCGGGGGTGCGTCCTGTGCGGGCGCGCGTAGAGGGGGGCGCGTGAGCGAGGGCCGGAGAGCGCCGGAACGGCCGCAGCATCGCCCCGACCGCCGCCCCGACCGCCGCCCCGATCAGCGCCCCGACCGTCGCCTGGACCGGCCTCCGGGGCCTGCGCGGCGGATCACGCCGATGGCGTGGGTGAGCATGGCGCTGACGTTCGTGCTGGTCGTCGTCACGCTGGGCGGGTACGCGTACTACCGCAGCATCTTCGCCGACATCCCGATCCTGCCGCCCGTGGAGGCCGGGTCGCGGCCGCCCGAGACCGGCGCGCTCAACGTGCTGCTCGTCGGCTCGGACTCGCGCGAGGGCGACAACAAGAAGTACGGCGCGAAGTCGCAGGGCCTCGGCGAGCGCACCGACACGATCATGGTGTTGCACATCTCCCCGGACCGGGACAAGGCCACCATGATCAGCTTCCCCCGGGACACCATGGTCATGATCCCGCAGTGCCGGAGCCGCACCGGCACGATGCTGGCCGGCGGGCTGCGCCAGATCAACTCCGCCTTCAACGACGGCGGCATCAACTGCACGGTCCGCACGCTGGAGTCGCTCACCAACATCAAGATCAACCACATCGTGAAGGTGGACTTCACCGGCTTCAAGGGCATCGTCGACGCTCTCGGCGGCATCGAGATCTGCCTGCCCAAGGCGGTCAACGACCCCAAGGCCAAGCTCGTGCTCAGCGCGGGCAAGCACGTCGTCAAGGGCGAGCAGGCCCTCGGGTACGTGCGCACCCGCTACGCCCTCGGCGACGGCAGCGACCTCGGCCGCATCCAGCGCCAGCAGGTCTTCCTCACCAAGGTGCTGGACAAGATCACCGATGGCGGGCTGCTCACCGACCCCGCCAAGCTCAACGCGTTCCTGCGGGCCGGGGTCAAGGCCGTCTCCCTGGACAGCGAGCTCGCGCAGCCGGACCGGATGCTGGAGATCGCCAGAAGTGTCCAGGGGCTGACCGCCAAGGAGCTCAAGGGCATCACCGTGCCGGTGGAGGCGTACCCGGCCGACAAGAACCGGGTGCAGCTCAAGCAGCCGGACGCGCGCAACTTCTTCGAGGCCGTGCGCTCCGACGTCAACGTGACCCCGCCCTCGGCCGCCGCCAAGCCGAAGGTCGAGAACGGGCAGGTGCGCGTCCAGGTGCTCAACGGCACCACCGAGCTCGGCAAGGCCGGTCAGGTGGCCGACGAGCTGGCCGACCAGGGGTTCGCCGTCGTCCAGGTCGGCAACGCCGCGCCGGTGGCCACCACGTCGATCCGGTACGCGAAGAAGGATGCCGACAACGGCGCCGTCTACGGGGACGCCGTGGCCGCCCGGCTGTCGAAGGACAAGCGCACGCCGGTGGCGGGCAAGGTCGCCCCGGTGAACCCGAAGCCGTACGCGACCAAGGTCACCCCGCTGCCCGACGGGCCGATCGTGCAGCTCGTCATCGGGGCCGACTGGCCGGGCGTGCGGGTGGCGTCGGCGATCCCGGGCTCGCTCAAGGACAAGGTGGTCGACTCCACCACGAACCCCTGCCTGTGACCCGGCCGGCGGGTTAGAGGTCCTCGGCCAGCAGCAGATCGACCAGGCCGGGGAAGCGGGCGTCGAGGTCGTCGCGGCGCAGCCGGATGAACAGCTTGCGGCCCTCCGGGCGCTGGCAGATGACGCCGGCCTCGCGCAGCACCCGCCAGTGGGCGGTCAGCGTCGACTTCGGCACGTCGGCCACGACCTCGCCGCAGAACAGCTCGTCCCCCGAGGCCAGCGCGCGCACGATCTTGGCGCGTACGGGATGGCCGAGCGCGGCGAGCACCTCCACCAACTGGATCTGGTCACGCGACGGGTGCAGCATGCCGCCATTGTACGGATAACACGAACGGTGATTTGACGGACATTGTTCGTATGTACGAAGATTACGTACTCATCCGGGTTCGAGGAGGCTCCTGTGTTCGATGTCGCCGTGGTGGGTGGCGGGCCCGTGGGCATGTTGCTCGCCGCCGAGCTGGGCCTGCAGGGGGTGCGGCCGCTGGTGCTCGAACGGCTCGCCGTGCCGACCGGCCAGTCCAAGGCCGGGACGCTGCACGCGGGCACGGCTCGGAGTCTGGACCGGCGCGGGCTGCTGGAGGCGGTGGGGCGGTCCACGTACGGGAGCGTGAGCTTCCACTTCTCCGGCATGTTCGGGCTCGACCTCGGCGCGGTCTCGGACGGCGGCCCGAGCATCGTGGGCAGCCCGCAGGCGTGGGCCGAGCAGGTGTTCGCCCGCCGCGCGGCGGCCGTGGGCGCGGAGATCCGGCGCGGCCAGGAGGTCACCGGCCTGGAGCAGCGGGACGACCACGTCGCCCTGACCGTGAACGGCCGCGAGCTGACCGCCCGGTACGTCGTCGGCGCCGACGGCGCGCGCAGCGTCGTGCGCAAGGCCGCCGGCATCCCGTTCACCGGCGCCGGGGCCCGCGTCGCCGCCCTCATGGGCGACGTGCGGCTGCTCGACCCGTACACGGTGCCGCCGGGCTACACGCGTACGCCGCGGGGCTGGGCCATCGTCTGGCTCGACCCCGCCGGGCACAGCCGCGTCACCACCTACGACTTCCGCGCGCCGCACGCCGACCGGGAGGCGCCCGTCGCGATCGAGGAGCTCCAGGAGGCGGCCGAGCACATCCTCGGCGTCCCGGTCCCGATGGCCGGCGCGCGCAACCTGTCCCGGTACGGCGACGCCGCCCTGCAGGCCGAGACCTACCGCGCGGGCCGCGTCCTGCTGGCCGGGGACGCCGCGCACGTGCACTTCCCGTGGGGCGGCCAGGGGCTCAACACCGGCCTGGGGGACGCCTTCAACCTGGGCTGGAAGCTGGCCGCCGAGGTGCGCGGCGAGGCCCCCGCCGGGCTGCTGGACAGCTACCACGCGGAGCGGCATCCGGTCGGCGCGCGGGTGTTGTGGAACGTCCGGGCCCAGAGCGCGCTGGCCCACCCCGACCCGGCCGTCGACCCGCTGCGCGAGCTGTTCGCCGAGCTGATGCGGTTCGACCAGGTCAACGAGTACCTGAGCGGGATGATCGCCGGGGTGGACACCGCCTACGACGTGGGCGTGCCCGGAGCCGGGCGGATGGCTCCCGACCTGGCGGTCAAGACGGCCGGCGGCGTGGTGCGCACCGCGGAGCTGCTGCGCGGCGGCCGGGCGCTGCTGCTGGACCTCGGCGGGCGCGACGACCTGGTGGCGGCGGCCGCTCCGTGGGCGGACCGGCTGGAGATCGTGCGGGGCGGCGCGGAGCACGACGCCGAGGCGCTGCTCGTGCGTCCCGACGGTTACACGGCCTGGACGTCGGAGGCGCGGGGGCATCCGCTGGAGGCGGCGCTCGCCCGCTGGCTGGGGCGAATGTGACGCAGAGTAACTTTAGGGAAACATGTGAAATATCCGGACAAGTCTGTTAAGAAAGGTCGCGGTCCGTATTCAGAGCTAGAGAGGTTCCATCGTGGCGCGCGACGAGAACGACAGGCCGTACGAGGATGGGCAGGGTAAACCGTTAAACCCGGAGCTGACCGGAGACGTGCTGTCCCCCCGGTGGAGCACCGAGGACACCGACGAGCAGCCCGCGATCCAGGTCTCCGGCAACGAGACCTACATCCTCCCGGCCGGCCAGGCCGCGCAGCCCGTCGAAACCCCGGCGACCCCCGCGCCTCCCGCGACCCCGGCCGACGCGCCGCACGACGTGCTCGACGGCCCGAGCGGCCCGCACGACGTCCTGGACGGGCCGAGCGGGTCCCATGAGGCCCTGAGCGGGCCGCACGAGACGCTGGCCGGGCCCTACGAGGGCCTGAGCGGGCCGCACGCCGTCGTCGAGGCGGACGGGCCCGGCGTTCCCGGCGGTGACCCGGCGGCCGACGACGACCTGCCCTACCTGCCGCTGGATCAGGGCTACAAGCCCGACGGCGACGACGACGCGGGTGAGACCCGGCGCGGCTTCCTCGGCTCCGGCTGGACCGACGACGCCGACGACCGCCGGGGCGGCGCCGGGCGCGATGGCGAGGTGCGCCGGCGTACCAGGGTGCTGGTGCTGGCGGCCGCCGCGGTGGTGCTGGTCGGCGCCGGGGCGGGCTGGCTGCTCACCGGCACCTCCTCCGACGACCCGTGCGGGGTCGGCGCCTGCGCCGGCGCGAGCCAGGTCACCGCCCCGCCGCAGAGCGCGCTCCCGGAGGAGACCGAGTCCGCCCCCGAGCCCGAGGAAACGGACACCGCCGAGCCGACCGTGTCCGAGACCGTAACCCCCACCCCCGTGGCCCGCCGCCCCCGTCCCACCCGCGAGCCGTCGGCGCGGCCCACCGCCACCCGCGAGAGCCGTCCGACGGCCACGCCCGACGAGAAGGTCACCCACGGCCCGCAGGACGGGATGAACGAGACCTCCGACGGGACCCCCGAGGACTCGGCCGAGGAGTCGGCGAAGGCGCCCGCCACCAGGCAGCCGGAGCGGCAGGAGAGCGCACCCCCCACCCAGGCTCCGCCCGCGCAGCAGGAGCAGCCCGCCCCCGCGCCGAGCGAGAAGAAGGGCCTGTTCGACATCCTGTTCCCCTGGGCGTGAGGGTCCCGTCGCCGTCCTGGTGAGCGCGGTGCCGCGAGTTGTGTCGCCGCCGTCGGCGGGCGTGCGAGGATGCGGAGCCAGGTCGTCGTCTGGCAGACTTGGAAACCGCTTTCCGGGAGGTCTCGTGGTCACGCTTGAGGACGTCGCCAAACAGGCCGGCGTCTCCCTCGCCACCGCCTCGCGGGTGCTCAACGGCAGCACCCGCCAGGTGGGCGCGACCCTGCGGGCCCGTGTCGAACGGGCCGCCGACGAGCTCGGCTACCGCGCCAACATCGCCGCCCAGACGCTGGCCCGGGGGGCGAGCAACGTCATCGGCATCGTCGTCCACGACCTGACCGACCCCTACTTCGCCGCGCTGGCCGACGGCGCGATGCGGGCCGCCGCCGCCGAGGGCATGCTCGTCATGGTGGGCACCACCCACCGCGACCCCGAGCAGGAGATCGCCTACGTCGCCACCATGAACGCCCAGCGCGTGCGCGCCGTGCTGCTGGTCGGCTCGCGGGTCGCCGACCCCGCCGTGACCGGGCGGCTGCGCGAGGAGCTGGCCCGCTACCAGGAGGGCGGCGGGCGGGCCGCGTGCGTCGGCCAGGACCTGCTCGGCGTGGACACCGTCGCGCCCGCCAACCGGGCCGGCGCCGCGGCCATGGCCCGCGCGCTGGCCGGGCTCGGGCACACCCGCTTCGCCGTGCTGGCCGGGCCGCCCCACCTGGTGACCGCCGCCGACCGGTGCGAGGGGTTCACGCAGGCGCTGCGGGAGCTGGGCCTGCCCGAGCCCGTCGTGGTCCACGGGCCGTTCGACCGCGACGGCGGCTACCGGGCCGCGACCGAGATCGGCGCGGCGACCTGCGTGTTCGCGGTCAACGACGTGATGGCCGTGGGCGCGCTGGCCGCCTGCCGCGAGCGCGGGATCCGGGTGCCCGAGGACGTCTCGGTGGCCGGGTTCGACGACATCGTCACGCTGCGTGATCATGTGCCGGCGCTGACGACCGTGCGGCTGCCGCTGCCGGACATGGGGGCGCGGGCCCTGGAGCTCGCGCTCGGCCGCGAGGACGCCGCCGCCCCCGTGGTCGAGCACGTCGCGGGCGAGGTCGTGCTGCGGGAGAGCGTCAGGAGGATGGCGTGAGCGTGACGGGCGCGGAAGCCGGGGTGACGGCGTGAAGCTTGCGGTCAGCACGTTGGGGATGCCGGGGGAGGGGCTGGAGCGGGCGGCCGGGATCGCCGTCGCGCACGGCTGCCAGGGGCTTGAGCTGCGGCTGCATCCGGACACCGGCGTCCATGCCGGGCTCACCGCGCGGGAGCGGCGCGCGGTGCGGGAACGGGTGGAGCGGGCGGGGCTGGAGATCGCCGCCCTGGCTGGATATGTCGGCATCTGTGAGCCGGGACCGGACGAGCCGGTCGCCGACGCGCTCCTCGCCGATCTGCGGCTGGCCGCCGACCTGGGCGCGCCGGGCGTGCGGGTGTTCCCGCGCGGCGACGATCCGGCGGTCGGCGCCCGCCGGCTGAGGTCTGTGGCCGGTACGGCCGCCGCCCTCGGCGTACGCGTCCTGGTCGAGACGCACGACCGGATGCCCACCGGCGCGGCCGTGGCCGGGCTGCTGGCCGAGGCGGGCCGCCCCGAGGTCACCGGCGCGCTGTGGGACCTGCTGCACCCCTGGCGGCACGGCGAGTCCCCGGCCGCCACGCTGGCCGCGCTCGGCCCCTCGCTCGCCTACGTGCAGGTCAAGGACGCCGTCTCGGCCGAGGACACCACCCCGGTCCCGATGGGGACGGGCTCGGTCCCGCTGGAGGAGGCCGGCGACCTGCTGCGCGCGGCCGGGTACGCCGGATGGGTCTCGCTGGAGTGGGAGCGCACCTGGTACCCGGACGTGGCGCCGGTCGAGGAGATCCTGCCGGGCGCGGTCGCCTGGGTGCGACGGTTCACCGCTTAGATAGGGAAATGCCCCTTAACAAGAACAAAGTCCTCGTGGTCGGCATGGACGGCCTGCGCTTCGACCGGCTCGTCGCCCTGGCCCCGCCGGTCCTGTCGTCACTGATGGCCTTCGGCGCGTACGGCACCAGCCGGCTCCCGTACGGCGAGGCGGCGGCCCCCAGGACGGAGTCGCCCGGCGAGGTCGTGCCCAAGGCTGCGGAGCCGCCGGCGGCGGGCCGCGTGATCAGGTCGCGCACGGACTCGGGCCCCGGCTGGTCGTCGATCGCCACGGGCGCCTGGCCCGACAAACACGGCGTCGTGGACAACAGCTTCACCAGCCCCCAGTTCACGAAATTTCCGGACTTTTTGAGTCGTGCGAAGAATGCCCGCCCCGACCTCGTGACCGCCGCCTTCCTCTCCTGGGCCGCCCTCGGCGAGCACGGCGCGTTCGGTCCCGCCATCGACCACCGCATTGTCCTGGACGGCTACGCCCTCACCTGGACCGCCGCCGACCGGCAGATCGCCGACGCCGCCGAGCGCCACCTCGCCGAGACCGGCCCCGACCTCGCCTTCGTCTATCTCGGCGACACCGACGAGGTGGCCCACGCCCTCGGCCCCCACTGCCCCGAGTACGCCGCCGCCCTGCACGCCCAGGACGCCTACCTGGGCCGCCTGCTCGACGCCGTCCGCGCCCGTCCGGGGGAGAGCTGGACCGTGCTGGTCACCACCGACCACGGCCACGTGGACGAGGGCGGCCACGGCGGCGCCTCGGCCGAGGAGCGCACGGTGTTCGTCATCGCGAACCGGCTGGACGCGGACCTCGGCGGCCGCCCGCTGGCCGAGCCCCGCCTGGTGGACGTCGGCCCGACCGCCCTGGCCCTGCTCGGCGTGCCGCTCGACCCGGCCTGGGAACTGGACGGGGCACCGCTGTTCAACAGTTGGTGAATTTATGGCAGACTCGGGAGAGGGGGTGCCTTCCATGAGGACCACACTCGACCTCTCCGAGATCGACGCCACGATGCTCGCCGAAGTGGGCGGAAAGGCCGCCAACCTCGGCGAGCTGACCCGCGCCGGCCTGCCCGTGCCACCCGGCTGGGCCCTGACCACCGACGCCTACCGGCAGGTCGCCGCGGGGCTCGACCTCACCCCGGGCGACGGGCTCGCCGCGCGGGCCAGGCGCCACCTGCTGCGGGCCGAGATGCCCGCCCCGGTGCGCGAGGAGATCGTGACGTCCTACGCGCGGCTCGGCGCGGACGTCCCGGTGGCCGTGCGCTCCTCGGCCACGGCGGAGGACCTGCCGTTCGCCAGCTTCGCCGGCCAGCAGGACACCTTCCTCAACGTGGTGGGCGCCGAGGCGCTGCTCGACGCCGTGCGCCGCTGCTGGGCCTCGCTGTGGAGCGACCGGGCCGTGGCCTACCGGGAGGCGAGCGGCGTCGGCCACGCCGGCGTCCGGCTCGCGGTGGTCGTCCAGGTGATGGTGGACGCGCGGGTGGCCGGGGTGATGTTCACCGCGAATCCGGTGACCGGCAGGCGGCGCGAGACCGTCCTCGACGCCGCCCCCGGACTCGGCGAGGCGGTCGTCTCCGGAGCCGTCGATCCCGACCGGTTCGTCGTCTCGGGCGGCGAGGTGCTGGAACGGCGGGCGGGCGGCCCGAAGCTGGCCGTCCGGCCGCTGCCCGGCGGCGGCGTCGAACGCGTCGAGACCGCCGCCGGGGGCCTGTGCCTGACCGACGCGCAGGTGCTCGCCCTGGCCGAGCTCGGCGCGCGCGTCGAGGACCACTACGGCACGCCGCAGGACACCGAGTGGGCCATCGGCCAGGACGGCACGCTCTGGCTCACCCAGGCCAGGCCGATCACCACCCTCTATCCGCTGCCCCGGCCGGCCGGGCCCGGCCTGCGCGTCCACCTGTCGCTCAACGTCGCCCAGGGCGTGATGGGGCCTCTTACGCCGATGGGGGTGTCGGTGTTCAACCTGGTCGCCTCAGGGGCGGCGACCCTGTTCGGGCACGCGCCCGCCGACCGGCTCGACGGCCCGGCGTTCCTGTCCGAGGCGGGGCAGCGGTTGTGGATCGACCTGACCACGCCGCTGCGCAGCCGTACCGGCCGGGCGGTCCTGACCCGCATGATGCCCCTGGGGGAGGCGCGGGCCGCGGCCGTCGTGCGGGAGCTGGCGGGCGACCCGCGGCTGTCGGTCGTCCAGACCTCGCCGCGCCCGTTCCTGCGCGGGCTGCGCCGCTTCGCGCGCCGCGTGCACGCGCCGGCGCGGGTCCGCGACGCGCTGCTGAGCCCGGCCAGGGCGCTCGCCCACGCCGCCCGCGTCGGCGAGGAGCTGGACCGCAGGCTCGAACCGCCGCCCGGCGCCACCCCCGCCCAGCGCCTCGACCACGCCGAACGCCTGCTCGCCGGGACGTTCCCGGCCATCGTCTCGATCATGCCGATCGTGATCACCGGCTACGCCCTGCTCGGCCTGGCCGCCCGGCTCTCCGGCACGCGGGTGGGCGACCTGCAGGACGTCCTGCGCGGCGTCCCGAACAACCCGACCACCGAGATGGACCTGGAACTGTGGGACCTGGCCGGCCGCGTCGAGCCCGAGGCGTTCCGTGAGGCGCCCGCGGCCGAGCTGGCCCGCCGCTACCGGGCCGGCGAGCTGCCGCCGCTGGCCCAGAAGGAGCTCGCCGCCTTCCTCGGCCGGTACGGCCACCGCGGCGTGGCCGAGATCGACGTCGGCGTGCCCCGCTGGTCCGACGACCCCACGCACATCCTCGGCGTACTGGCCAACTACCTGCGCATGGACGCCGGCGCCGCCCTCGCCCCCGACGCGCTGTTCGCCAGGGGCGCGCGGGCGGCGCGGGAGGAGGTCGAGCGGGTCGCCGCGCTGGCCGCGCGCAGGGGCCGGTGGCGGGCGCCCGTGGTGCGCTTCGCGCTCGGCCGCACCCGGGCGTACGCGGGGCTGCGCGAACTGCCCAAGTACCACGCGGTCAGGGCCATCGCCGCCGTCCGGCACAGCCTGCGCGCGGTCGGGGAGCACCTGGCCGCCGCCGGCGTCCTGGATGACGCCGCCGACGTGTACTTCCTGCGCCTGGAGGAGGCCAGGTCCGCCCTGTCCGGCGGCGACCTGCGCGACCTGGTGCGCGAGCGGCGGACGGCGTACGAGCGGGAGTCGCGCCGCCGGCACGTGCCCCGGATCATGCTCTCCGACGGCACCGAGCCCGAGGCCCTGGCCGGGCCCGTCCCCGGCGGCGCGCTGACCGGCACGGCGGCCTCGGCCGGCACGGTCACCGGCCTGGCCAGGGTGGTGCTCGACCCGAACGGCGCCCATCTCGAACCGGGCGAGATCCTGGTCTGCCCCTCGACCGACCCCGGCTGGACCCCGCTGTTCCTCACGGCCGGCGGCCTGGTGATGGAGATGGGCGGCGCCATGTCGCACGGCGCCGTGGTGGCCCGCGAGTACGGCATCCCCGCCGTCGTCGGCGTCCGCGACGCCACCGGCCGCATCGCCACGGGCCAGGAGATCACCGTCGACGGAGCGGCGGGCACGGTGACCCTTTAGAGCATTATGGTGATCAGGTGCCCGATCCGTACTGGAATCACAACGTGCACTACCAGCGGCTGGTGCTCAGCCTGATCCCGCCCGGCTCGTCCCGCGCCCTCGACGTCGGCTGCGGCGACGGCCTTCTGGCGGGCAAGCTCGCCGCCCGCGTCCCCGACGTGACCGGCGTCGACCGGTCGGCGCAGGCCGTCGCCCTGGCCAGGTCCCGCCACGGCGACCGGCCCGGCCTCGCCTTCACCGAGGCCGACTACCTCGACCCGGCCGCGCTGCCGGAGTCCGGGTACGACTTCGTCAGCGCCGTGGCCGTCGTGCACCACGCCGAGTTCGGCGCGGCCGTCGGGGCGTTGCGGCGGCTGCTCGCGCCCGGCGGCCGGCTGGTGGTCGTCGGGCATGCCAGGAACCGTTCGCCGCTCGACTGGGTGATCAGCGGCACGGCGCAGGTCGTCACCCGCGTCCACCAGCTCCGCCACGGGCCCAAGAGCGGGCCGTCCGTCCCCGTCATGGACCCCGACATGGCGTGGGCCGAGGTGGGGCGGGCCGCCAGGCGGTTGTTGCCGGGCTGCCGGTTCCGCCGGTTGTTGCTGCGGCGCTACCTGATCGTCTGGGACGCGTCCCGTTAAGCCCGTGCCGCCCCGGGTAACCGGAGGAGGCATCACGTTTCCGGATGAGGCGGTTCCATGCTGGTCACAGAGCTGGTGCGCAGGGTCGGCGGGACCCTCGCGCAGTCTCAAGGGCGCTTCCCCCTCTACGCCGACCCCGTGACGGGCGAATGGACCTGGTCCGAGGACGGAGACTGGTGCGGCGGCTTCTGGGGCGGCCTGCTGTCCCTGGCGTCGGTCGCCACCGGCGAGCCCCGCTACGCCCGAGCCGCCGGCCAGGTCGCCGAGCGGCTGGCCGCCCGCACCGACGCCCCCACGCTGCTGCGCGGCATGTTGTTCTGGTACGGCGCCGCGCTCCCGGCCGTGCTCGCCGGCGACGAGGAGCCGGGCGCCACGACCGCCGTGGCCGCCGCCCGGTCGCTGAGCATCGGCTTCGACCCGCTGGCCGGCCTGCTGCCGCCCCAGGAGGAGGACGTCGTCAAATACGGCTGGCCGCGCCCCGGCGCCTGCGTGGACGGCCTGCCCGGCACCGTCCCGCTGCTGGCCTTCGCCTGCGAACGCACCGGAGCCCGCGAGCTGCTGGTGATGGCCGAGTCCCACGCCCGCACCGGCTACGCCATGTGCGTACGGGAGGACGGCTCGGTCGCCCAGACCTCGGCCGGCGCCGTCAACGGCTCCTCGCCTACCAGCACCTGGGCCCGCGCGCAGGCGTGGGCCATGCTGGGCCTGGCCCAGGCCGCCCACCTGTCGGCCGAGTTCATCGGCCCGGCCACCGAGGTCGCCGACTGGTACCTGGCCCACGTCCCGTCCGACCTGGTCTGCTACTGGGACTTCGACGACCCCGGCATCCCCGCCGCGCCCCGCGACACCTCGGCCACCGCGATCGCCGCCGCCGCCCTGGCCAAGCTCGCGCCGCTGGCCAAGGACGGCTACCGCGAGCAGGCCGCCCGTACGCTGGACGCGCTGGCCCGCGACCACCTCAACGAGCACGGCGGCCTGGTGGACGGCTGCTACGACCGGCGCAAGGGCCTGGCCACCGCCCACGAGCTGGTCTGGGGCGACTACTTCCTGCTCGAAGCCGCCCTCACCCTCGACGGCACGATCGACCCCGGCCGCGTCTAGACCACCAGCCCGGCGTAGCGGGCCTTCATCGTGGCCAGCACCTCGTCCGGGTCGGCCGCCCAGACGTCGGCGTTGAAGATCTCGACCTCGATGTCGCCCGCGTACCCGGCGGCCAGCACGGCCCGGGTGATCGGCGCGAAGTCGATCACCCCGTCGCCCATCATGCCCCGCCCGAGCAGCACGTCGGCGGGCAGCGGGTGCAGGTAGTCGCACACCTGGTACGACGCGATGCGCCGCCCGGCCCGCGCGACGTCCTCGGCCAGCCTGGGATCCCACCACACGTGGAAGGTGTCCACCACCACCCCGACCTGCTCCTCCGGGTAGGGCAGGCTGAGGTCGAGCGCCTGGCCCAGCGTGGACAGCACCGCCCGGTCGGGGCAGTAGATCGGATGCAGCGGCTCCAGCGCCAGCCTGACGCCGCGCTCGCCGGCGTAGGGCGCCAGCACCGACAGCGCCTCGGCGACGCGCTCCCGCGCCCCGGCGACGTCCTTGGAGAAACCGGACGGCAGCGGCTCGCCCGGCCGCACCCCCGGCAGCCCGCCGACCACCATCACCAGGCACGCGGCCGCCAGCTCGGCCGCCTCGTCCACGGCCCGCCGGTTGTCGTCGAGCGCCCGCTCGAACGCGCGCCGCCCCTCCTCGCCGGGCAGCCCGCCCGCCGTGAGGAAGCCGCCCCGGCACAGCGAGGACACCCGCAGCCCGGCCTCGCGCACCAGCTTGGCGCTGCGCGCGAGCCCCTCCTCGGCCACCTTCTCGCGCCACAGCCCGATCGCCTCCAGGCCGTGCCGCGCGCAGCCGTCCACGGCCTCGGCGACCGACCAGCGCCTGGTCGTCCACTGGTTCAGCGACAGGCTCACAGGCCGTTCACCGCCAGCAGCGCCGTCATCCTGCGCACGGCCAGCTCCTGGTCGGCCAGCAGCCCGGCCCGGTCGGCCAGCCTGAACACCTCCGCCAGGTGGCGCAGCGAGCGCGCCGACTGGGCGCCGTTCACCATGGCGAACGCGTCCTGGTGGCCGTTGAGCCAGGCCAGGAAGACGATGCCGGTCTTGTAGTGGTACGTCGGCGCCTCGAAGATCTTCCGCGACAGGGCGACCGTGGGGGCCAGGATCTCGTCGTAGCGGGCCAGGTGGCGGGCCGCCTCCTCGCCACTGGCCGCCTCGGCGGCGTCCAGCTCGCGCAGGGCGGCGGCGGCGGCCGGGGCGATCGCGTCGAAGATGCCGAGCAGCGCGTGCGAGCCCGACCTGATGAGCGAGGGGTAGTTGAAGTCGTCGCCGGTGTAGAGCCGGACGCCCTCGGGGAGCGCGGCGCGCAGCCGCACCTCGTGCTCCTCGTCCAGCAGCGACACCTTGACGCCGTCCACCACGGCGGCGTGGGCGTGGACCAGCTCCAGGAACGACTCCGTCGCCGCGTCCACGTCCGGGGCGCCCCAGTAGCCGGCGAGCTGCGGGTCGAACATCTCGCCCAGCCAGTGCAGGATCACCGGGCGGTCGGCCAGGCCGAGGACCTTGCCGTACACCTGGTGGTAGTCGGCGGGCCCGGCCGCCACCCTGGCCAGCTGCCGGGAGGCCATCACGATCACGCCCGCCCCGGCCGCCTGGACGGCCTCCACCTGCTCGGCGTACGCGGCGGTGATCGTGTGCAGGTCGGCGGCGCCGGGCGCGTGGTCGGTGCCCGCGCCGCAGGCCACCAGCGCCGCCGGGTCGCCGAAGGCGCGCGCCTCCTCGGCGCTGAGCCGGATCAGCTCCCTGGTCGCCGCCCAGTCCAGGCCCATGTTGCGCTGGGCGGTGTCCATGGCGTCGGCCACCCGCAGGCCGTGCGACCACAGGTGGCGGCGGAAGCGCAGCGTCGCCTCCCAGTCCACGGCGGCGGGGGAGCCCGGCGTGTTGTCGCCGAGCGGGTCGGCGACGACGTGCGCGGCCGCGTAGACCACCCGGCTCGCGGCCGGGGCGGCCGAGGCCGGCCAGGTCACCGGCTCGCGCAGCTCGTACGCGCCGCCCGGCAGGTCGATCCTCACAGCTGCGGCACCTCGATCCGGCGGCCCTCGGCGTTCGAGCGCAGGCCCAGCTCGGCGAGCTGCACGCCGCGCGCCCCCGAGGCGAAGTCGTTGGGGAACGGCGCGTCCTCCAGCACGTGCCGGACGAACGCCGCCCACTGCACCTTGAACCCGTTGTCGAACTCGGCGTTGTCCGGCACCTCCTGCCAGTCGTCGCGGAAGCGGGCCGTGGCGGGCAGGTCGGGGTTCCAGACCGGCTTGGGGGTGGCGGCCCGGTGCTGGAAGCGGCAGTTGCGCAGGCCCGCGACGGCGCTGCCGTGCGTGCCGTCCACCTGGAACTCGACCAGCTCGTCGCGGTTCACGCGGACCGTCCAGGAGGAGTTGATCTGAGCGATCACGTCCCCTTCGAGCTCGAAGATCCCGTACGCGGCGTCGTCCGCGGTGGCCTCGTACGCGCGGCCCTGCTCGTCCACCCGGGACGGGACGTGCGTCACGGCCTTGGCGTAGACCGACCGGACCCGGCCGAACAGGTTCTCCAGCACGTAGTGCCAGTGCGGGAACATGTCGAGCACGATCCCGCCGCCGTCCTGCGCCCGGTAGTTCCAGGACGGGCGCTGCGCCTCCTGCCAGTCGCCCTCGAACACCCAGTAGCCGAACTCGCCGCGCACCGACAGGATCCGGCCGAAGAACCCGCCGTCGATCAGCCGCTTCAGCTTGAGCAGGCCCGGCAGGAACAGCTTGTCCTGCACGACGCCGTTCTTCACGCCCCTGGCCGTGGCGGCCTCGGCCAGCGCGACGGCCTCCTGCACCGACTCGGCCGTGGGCTTCTCGGCGTAGACGTGCTTGCCCGCCTCGATGGCCTTGAGCACGGCCTTGACGCGGGCGCTGGTGACCTGGGCGTCGAAGTAGATCAGGTTGTCGTCGTCGGCGAGGGCGGCGTCGAGGTCGGTGGTGAAGTCGGGGATCCCGTGCCGGTCGGCGATGTCGGCGAGCTTGTCGGCGTTCCGGCCGACCAGGACCGGGCGCAGCCTGACCCGGTCGCCGTCCGAGAGCGTGACGCCGCCCTGCTCGTTGATGGCCAGGACGGAGCGGACGAGGTGCTGGCGATAGCCCATTCGTCCGGTGACGCCGTTCATCACGACGCCGATGGTGCGCACGCTCATGGGGATCCCTTCAGGCAACGGATGGGGAAAGCGCTTTCCCGAAACGTACGGCCGTCCCCCTCCGAGCGTCAAGTGGGACGGTGACGCCGGCGGGCGGAGGCGGGCCCTCCGCCCGTACGCCGGCGGGGAAGGCTAGCCGTCGAGCCGGGCCAGCGCCTTGGCGATGGGATGGGCCGTGAGCGAGAGCTGCCACTCACGCGCCCCGAGCGCCCGCAGCCGCGCGGTCACGCTCTCGTCGGTGATCTCAGCGGGGGGTTCCCAGGTGAGCCTGCGCACCGCGTCGGGCTGGAGCAGGTTCTCCGTGGGCATGCGGTGCTCCTCGGCCAGCGCGGCCACCACGGCCCGCGCCGCCGCCAGACGCTTGGCCGCCGCCGGGTCGCGGTCGGCCCAGCGGTTGGGCGGGGGCGGCCCGTCGCCGGGCGTGCTCGGCTGGGGCAGCTCGGCGTCGGGCAACGTCCGCGCCCGGTTGACGGCGGCCAGCCAGTCGTTCATGTACCGGCGGGCGCTGCGGCCGGTGAAGGCCGAGATCTCGGTCAGGGCCTTCTTCGTGCGGGGCCCCTCAAGGGCGGCGGTGACGATCGCGGCGTCGGGCAGCACCCGGCCGGGGGCCAGGTCGTTCTCCCTGGCGATCGTGTCGCGCATGGTCCACAGCTCGCGCACGATGGCCAGCGCGCGCACGTTGCGCACCTTGTGGATGCCCGACGTACGCCGCCACGGGTCGGACCGCGGCGCCGGCGGCGGGGTGTTGAGCACGGCCGCGAACTCCTCGCGCGCCCACTCCAGCTTCCCCGACCCGGCCAGCTCCTCGTGGAGCATGTCACGCAGCTCGACCAGCACCTCGACGTCGAGGGCGGCGTAGCGCAGCCAGTCCTCCGGCAGCGGCCTGGTGGACCAGTCGGCGGCCGAGTGGCCCTTCTCCAGCCGCAGCCCGAGGACGGTCTCGACCATCGTGCCGAGCCCGACGCGTTCGTAACCGAGCAGCCGGCCGGCCAGCTCGGTGTCGAAGATCTCGCGCGGCTTGAAGCCGACCTCCATCAGGCACGGCAGGTCCTGGGACGCGGCGTGCAGCACGACCTCGGTGCCGGTGAGCGCGGCGTCGAGCGCCGACAGGTCGGGGCAGCCGACCGGGTCGATCAACGCGGTGCCGGCGCCGGCCCGGCGGAGCTGGACCAGGTAGGCCCGGTTGCCGTAGCGGTAGCCGGAGGCGCGCTCGGCGTCGACCGCCACGGGGCCGGTGCCCGCGGCGAAGGCGTCGACGACCCGCGCCAGCCCGTGCGCGTCGGCGATCACCGGGGGGATGCCCTCGCGGGGTTCGAGCAGGGGCTCGACGATGCGTTCTTCTGTCATGAGCTCACCGACCTCATGACGCTGGTGCTGTCTTGACTGGTGCCCTCACTTCGTACGGTCACTCTCCGGATCATCACGTCGGCGCGGCAGCGCGGCCACGTCGGGCGGGAGCGGCGGGATCCCCGCCGCCAGGCACATGAGGTCGCACCAGGCGGCGACGTGGCCGGACAGATCCTCCTCGGCGGGCGACCAGGACGCACGCAGCTCGAGCTCGGTCGTGACCGGGTCTTCCGCCTTGTTGCCGAAGCCCTCGGACACGGCTCTAGTCACGGTACCGCCCGCGGCGGAGTAGTCGGCTTCGTGCGCCTCCAGGGCCTCGGTCAGCCAGCTCCACACGACCGGGCCGAGCAGCGGGTCGGAGGTGATCTCCGGCTCCATGTCGGCCCGGACGTAGGCCACCAGCCGGAACGGGCCCTCCCAGCCGCGCTGGCCGTCGGGGTCGTAGAGCAGGATCAGCCGGCCGACCGCGAGCTCGTCGTCGTCGCGGTAGACCGAGGCGCCGATGGCGGCCGAGTAGGGGGCCAGCCGCTGCGGCGCGGGGAGGTCCTCCAGCTCGATCTCGGGCCTGACCTCGGACAGCCGCAGGCTCTGCGCCGCGCGGGTGAACGCGGCGGGCGGCGGTGGCTGGTCACCGAGGGTCATAGCCGAAGCGTAGGTCGAGGACGGACGGAAGGGGACCACGGGGGTGCTCATCCTTGGTGATCAAGCCGCTGCCGTAACCAGCTGGCGAACCGGTCGGGTGGTCTCGGCCGAGCCGAGCAGGATCGCGTGGCCGCATTCGGCGCAGGCCCATTCCGGGCACTCGCCAGGACCGTGCCCGTCGAAGCAGGGCGGCTGCTCGAACAGCCGCTCGCCGGCGCAGGCAGCACAGCGCTCGCTGCGAACCTCCGGGGAACTCCACAACGCGGTCATCGCACCAGTCATCGAACCGGGGCCTTTCTTCGGGTCGTGGCTCCGACGTTGGCACGAGCCGCTGACAATTCCCCGCAACGCGCTCGGCGTGTCCCGAAAGTGGTCGCTGAATCGGTGCCGCGCGGTGGGTTGGTGAACATTTGGTCCAGTCGAGACCGGCTCTCTGGGCGGGCATGGGGTGTGTTCGACCCGTGTGCGACGCCGCTGCCGGGCAGACCGGTAAACCTTCATCTGGCTATCTGATCATGATTTTGGGTATCCAATGCATGTTTTTCCGACACCCCACGCCGATGTCCCGGCCGATCCGGTCACCCCGCGCCGATGTCCCGGCCGATCGGGTGCCATGGCACCCTTGGAGGGTGAATCTCGCCGACTCAGCCTTCCTGCGCGCCTGCCGCAGGCAGCCCGTCCCGCACACCCCGGTCTGGTACATGAGGCAGGCCGGGCGATCGCTGCCCGAATACCTGAAGGTCCGCGAGGGTGTGCCGATGCTCACCGCCTGCGCGACGCCCGACCTGATCGTCGAGATCACCATGCAGCCCGTGCGCCGCTACGGCGTCGACGCGGCCATCTTCTTCAGCGACATCGTCGTCCCGCTCAAGGCCATCGGCGTCGACCTCGACATCAAGCCGGGCGTCGGCCCGGTCGTCGCCGACCCGATCCGCGACGCGCGGGCCGTGGAGGCGCTGCGCCCGCTGGAGCCGGGCGACGTGCCGTACGTGACGGAGGCGATCTCGGCCCTGGTCGGCGAGCTGGGCGGCACCCCGCTGATCGGCTTCGCCGGCGCGCCCTTCACGCTCGGGTCCTACCTCATCGAGGGCGGCCCGTCGAAGAACCACGACCGCACCAAGGCCATGATGTACGGCGAGCCCGCCCTGTGGCACTCCCTCATGGAACGCCTGTCCGACATCGTGCTGGAGCACCTGCGCATCCAGATCGCGGCCGGCGCCTCGGCGATCCAGCTGTTCGACTCGTGGGTGGGCGCGGTGGCCCCGGAGGACTACCGCGAGTTCGTCCTGCCCCACACCCGGCGCATCTTCGAGGGCGTCGCGGGCGTGCCCCGCATCCACTTCGGCGTGGGCACCGGCGAGCTGCTCGGCGTGCTCGGCGAGGCCGGGGCCGACGTCGTGGGCGTTGACTGGCGGGTGCCGCTCGACGAGGCGGCCCGGCGCGTCGGGCCGGGCAAGGCGCTCCAGGGCAACCTCGACCCGGCGATCCTGCTCGCGCCGTGGGAGGTCGTGGAGCGCAGGGCCCGCGAGGTGCTGCGGCGCGGCGCGGCGGCCGAGGGGCACGTGTTCAACCTCGGCCACGGCGTGCTCCCCTCGACCGACCCCGACCAGCTCAAGCGCCTGACCGACCTGGTGCACGAAGCGGGCGCCTGACCCTCACGCCGCCGACGGCCCGGGCTCGGCGGGCTCGGGCGCGGGGTCGGGCGCGGCAGGGCGCGCGGGGCGGCGCGCCCGGTTGCGCCGCACCAGGAACACCGCCACGGCCACCAGCGGCGCCAGGACGAGCAGCCACGGCAGCAGCGCGCCGACCACGGTCAGCGCCGTCTTGGTGAACGACACCAGCGCCTCCCACCCGGTCTTCAGCCCGCCGAGGAAGCCCGCCGGCTCCTCGGCCGGGTCCTCGACCACGGTCACCGGCCCGACCAGCCGGAGCGTCAGCGTGGCCATCGCGACCTGGGTGGTCAGCTCCTTCTGCTGGGCCTGCAACGCCTCCAGGTCCGCCTCGCGGGAGTTGATCTCCCGCTCCACCTGCAGCACCTGCCCTATGGTCTCGGCCTTCTTCAGCAGCGTGCGCAGCGACTCCAGCGACTTCTGCGCCGACTTCAGCCGGCTCTCGACGTCGGCGACCTGGAGGGTGACGTCCTGGGTGCCCTGGCTCATCGAGAGCTGCTTGCCCAGCTCCTTGCCCAGCCTGGCGGTGACGTCGGCGTACCGGGTGGGCGGGATCTTGAACTCCAGCAGGGCCGAGTCCTCGGTGTCGCCGGCCGACTCGGCCTCCTCCTTCGACAGGTAGCCGCCCGCCGCCGTGACGAGCTGCTTGGCCTGCTGCGCGGCCGAGGTGACCTGCTTGGCGCGTACGGTCATGCTGCCCGTGTAGATCACCTGCCGGTCCAGCTGCCGCTGGGCCAGTTTGACGCCGGAGACCGCGCTGTCGCCGTCCTGCGGCGCGGCCTGCTTCTGCGGCGCGGCCAGGTCCCGCGCCTCGGGGGCGGCCATGCCCTGCGAGGCCACCGCGGGCGAGCCGCCCGACGTCATCTCGACGTTGCCGCCGCCGCAGCCCGCGAGCAGCAGAGTGGCGCAGGCCGAGAACGCGATGCCTAACCGGATTCTCCTCATGCCCTTATGACGGAAACTCGATCACCCCGGTTTGGCGACATACATCACGGTAGGGTCACGTGCCCCGATCAGCTGGGCGGTCTGCCGAGGCGGTAGCGTCAGGAGACGTGGAAGGGAAACGGGCGCACGTCGTCGTCATCGGCGGTGGGATCTCCGGCCTGGCGGCCGCGTGGTTCCTCCGTCAGGGTACGAGCGAGCAGGTCAAGGTGACCGTGTTGGAGGGCAGCCCCCGCCTCGGCGGCAAGCTGCACGCCTCCGAGGTCGCGGGGGTGAGCCTCGACGCCGGGGCCGAGGCCATGCTGGCCCGCCGGCCGGAGGGCGTCGAGCTGGCCAAGGCCGTCGGGCTGGAGGACGAGCTGGTCCTCCCCGGCACCGTGCGGTCGGCCGTCTACTCCAGGGGCGCGCTGCGGCAGATGCCGAAGGGGCACGTCATGGGCGTGCCGGCCGACCTGGCGGAGCTGGCCAGGTCCGGCATCGTCTCACCCGGCGGCCTGCTGCGGGTGCCGCTCGACCAGGTCCTGCCGCCCACGCTGGTGCGCACCGACGTGTCCGTGGCCTCCTACATCCGGGCCAGGATGGGCGGTGAGATCGTCGAGCGCCTGGTCGAGCCGCTGCTCGGCGGGGTCTACGCCGGCCGTTCCGACATGCTGTCGCTGGAGGCGACGATGCCGCAGGTCGCGGCCGTCGCCAGGGCCGAGCGCTCGTTGCTGAGCGCCGCCCGGCACATCGTCGAGGACGCGCCCAAGAACGGCGGGCCGGTCTTCACGACGCTGCGCCAGGGCCTGGGCGGCCTGCCCGAGGCGGTGGCCAAGGCGTCCGGGGCCGACGTCCGGACCGGCGTGACCGTGCGCGAGCTCCACCGCACCGAGCACGGCTGGCGGCTGGTCGCCGGGCCGGTGCCGCGGCCCGAGGTGATCGAGGCCGACGCCGTCATCCTGGCCACGCCCGCGCCCGCCGCCGCCCGCCTGCTCAAGGACGAGGTGCCCAAGGCCGCCGCCGACCTGGCCAGGATCGAGTACGCCAGCATGGCCGTCGTCACGCTCGCCTACCCGATCGACGCGCTCCCGCAGCCGCCGACCGGCAGCGGCTACCTGGTGCCGCCGGTGGAGGGCCGGCCGGTCAAGGCGGTGACGTTCAGCTCGGTCAAGTGGCCCCACCTGGCCCAGGACCTGCTGCTCGTACGCTGCTCGGTCGGCAGGATCGGCGAGGAGCACCTGCTCCAGCGCGACGACGCCGAGCTGGTGTCGCTGGCCACGGCCGAGCTGGCCGACGTGATCGGCGTGCGCGGCCTGCCGGTCGACAGCCGGGTCACCCGCTGGGGCGGCGGGCTGCCGCAGTACAACGTGGGCCACCTCGACCGGGTGGCCAGGGTGCGCGCCGCGGTCTCGGGCGCCGCCGGGCTCGCCGTGTGCGGCGCGGCCTACGACGGCATCGGCGTCCCCGCCTGCATCGCGACCGCCCGCACGGCCGCGGCCCGGATTCTGGACCACCTGTCGCGAGAAGGAGAATGAAGGACATGACAGAGGGCGCGCCGCGGCCGAAGGCCCGCGATCTCAACCAGGTGATCCGTTACACCATGTGGTCGGTCTTCCAGGTGACCGAGCAGGTCCCGGGCAACCGGGAGAACATGGCCGACGAGGTCGAGGAGCTGCTCGCACAGGCGGCCGGCAAGGACGTCGTGACCAGGGGGGTCTACGACGTCGCCGGCTTCCGTGCCGACGCCGACTACATGTTCTGGTGGCACGCTCCCACGCCCGAGGACCTCCAGGACGTCTACTCCCGGTTCCGCCGCACCGGCCTCGGCCGGCACAGCAGGCCGGTCTGGTCGGCCATGGCGCTCCACCGGCCGGCCGAGTTCAACAAGTCCCACATCCCGGCCTTCCTGGCCGAGGAGGAGCCGCGGGCGTACGTCAGCGTCTACCCGTTCGTGCGCTCCTACGAGTGGTACCTGCTGGAGGACTCCGAGCGGCGGGCGATGCTGGCCGAGCACGGCCGGATGGCCCGCGACTATCCCGACGTGCGGGCCAACACCGTGGCCTGCTTCTCGCTCAACGACTACGAGTGGATGCTGGCGTTCGAGGCCGACGAGCTCCACCGCATCGTCGACCTGATGCGCACGCTGCGCGGCGCGCAGGCCCGCCGTCACACCCGCGTGGAGATCCCGTTCTACACGGGCGCCCGCAAGCCGGTGCAGGAGCTCGTCGCGGCCCTGCCCTAGCGACCGTGGCGGCCCCGGGCGGGGAGGAACGTCGAGGCCAACTTGACGATCTCCCTGAAGTGATCTATCCCCTTTGTCACAATCGAGGGTGAATTCCCTTTCGGTGGCGTGACGTCGGTGGCACGGTCCACGCAGGGGCTAGGAGGGCCGGGTGGAACAGTCCGCGGAAGGTCAGGGCCCCGGGCGCCGGCGCGCGCCAGGCCGTCATGCGGCGTTACGGGACACGACACCGTCCGCCCGGCAGCCCGGCGACCGGGCGGAACCCCGTACCGGCGACCGGGCTGAGGCGCGTGCGGGTCACGCGCGGGTGACCGGCGGCCCGGCGGAGGCGCGCACGGGTCACGCGCGGGCGATCGGCGGCCCGGCGGAGGTGCGTGCGGGACGCGGGCGGCGTGGGCGGCGGCGGCGGCGCGGGCGTGCGGGAACTCGGGGCCTGGCCGCGGGCGCGGTGGCGCTGGCCGGGGGAGTGGCGCTGCTGCTCGGCCTGAACGGCGCGTTCGGCGGGACGGTCGCCGCCTCCGGAGCCCCGGCCGGCGCGGACGGCGCCACGGCCCGGCAGGACCCGGCGGCCGAGGGCGGCGTCCCGGCGAACCCGGGACGGGCGCCGGCCAGCGGCAAGGGCGCCGCGGAGGCGCGCGAGCTGCCGAAGGGCCAGGCCCGGCCGAGCACCCCGGCCGCCGCCGACCCCGCCGGCTCAGGGACGCCCGCCAGGACCGGCGCCGCCGATCCCGCCGCGAAGCCGGACGCCGTCCAGGGCAAGCCGGACACCGTCACGGGAAAGACCGAGACCGGCGACGCCCAGGTCAGCCTGCCCGAGGCCGACGACCAGGGCGAGGCGAAGGGCGGCGACTCGGCCGGTTACAAGGCCGACGGGCCGTCGCGGCACACCGACCGGGAGGCCGCCGAGTACTTCCGCGCCCGTTGGGGGCGGGGCGACAAGGCGATGAAACACCTCAAGGACATCCGCACCGTAGGCGGATATCTGCGCATTTACACGAACTTACCGGACAGTGCCGACAACTCCGCCGCGGCCATCACGCTCTGCAAACGCGGCCTGGAGTACCTCAGGGCGAACGGCGTGAAGCGTCCGATCGTGTTCGTGCAGGCGGAGTTCGGCGAGAACGGGAACCCCGTCCTCGCCAACATCCTGGGCCCGTCCGATCACAGCTGCCGTGTCACGTACCCCCGGCCGAACTGACGCGCGCCGGGAAACCGCGAGAGCCCCCGAGGCGGGCTAGCGCACCCGGACCCTCGTCTTCGAGCACACCTCACACCGCTGAGTCACGACACGCCCGATCGTCTCAATCGTCACCCAGCGGTGGCGAAGATGGACACGGCCCACAAGCAGGCCCCTACCCCTTGTGGACGATCGGTACGCTCTGTCGCTGATCGATCACCCCTTGGGTTCGAGCCTCAGCGAGACCGAGTTGATGCAGTAACGGTCGTCGGTCGGCGTCGGATAACCCTCGCCGTGGAAGACGTGACCGAGGTGGGAGTCGCAGCGGGCGCAGCGCACCTCCGTGCGCACCATGCCGTGACTGTTGTCCTCGATCAGCCTCACCGCCTCCGACCCCGACGGCTCGAAGAAGCTCGGCCACCCGCAGTGCGACTCGAACTTCGTGTCGGACCGGAACAGCTCGGCGCCGCAGGCGCGGCACGAGTACACGCCCTCGGTCTTGGTGTCGACGTACTCCCCCGTGAACGGGCGCTCGGTCCCGGCCTCCCTGAGCACGTGGAACTCCTCAGGAGAGAGCCTGGCCCGCCATTCGGCCTCGCTCTTGACCACCTTGTCCATGCGTCCAGACTACGAGATCCGGCAAAAAGAGATCTCCGCAGGGTGAAGCATCCTTTCTCGGCCGAATTCGCGTCTTTGTCGGTAAGGGGGTGTCATCGCCTCCTGCCAAGGGGTGAGATCGTCCGCGGCTCGCCGTAGCGGCACAGCCCACGCCCGTGCTGGCGCCGCTGGCGACCCGAGATGGCCGGCCGGGTGGCGCGCCAGCGCCCGGAACGGCGATGGATGATCTTAGGTCCGTCCCGTCGAGCCCCGGTCCCGCCACCGACGCGGCTCCGGGACGGGCCCACCTCTCACGTCGGCTCTGTCGTCGGCTGTTCTGTCGGCGCGGGGGAGTAGGTTCGGTGGCATGGCATCGCCGTTCATAGAGCTCAAGGTGGGGGAGCGGACCGTCAAGGTCACCAATCCCGACAAGGTCTACTTCCCGGAGATCGGGGCGACAAAGCGGGAGCTGGTCGAGTACTACGTGAGCGTCGGCGAAGGGGCCCTGCGCGCGCTCAGAGACCGGCCGACCAACATCAAGCGCCATCCCGACGGCGTCCAGACCGAGGCCATCTACCAGAAGCGCATGCCGCCCAGGCATCCCGAGTGGCTGCAGTCGGTCACGGTCACCTTCCCCAGCGGCCGCACCGCCGACTCGCTCCGGGTCACCGAGGTCGCCGCGATCGCCTACTGCGCCAACCTGGGCACCATCGACTTCCACCCCTGGCAGGTGCGGGCCGCCGACGTCGAGCACCCCGACGAGCTGCGCATCGACCTCGACCCGCAGCCCGGCCTGGAGTTCGACGCCGCGCGCCGGGCCGCCGAGCGCACCCGCGAGGTGCTCGACGAGCTGGGCATGGCCGGGTTCGTCAAGACCTCGGGCAACCGCGGGGTGCACATCGCGGTGCGCATCGAGCCCCGCTGGGACTTCGTCCAGGTGCGCCATGCCGGCATCGCGCTGGCCAGGGCGGTCGAGGCCCGCGATCCCGACCTGGTGACCACCGCGTGGTGGAAGGAGGAGCGCGGCGACCGCGTCTTCATCGACTTCAACCAGAACGCCAGAGACCGCACCGTCGCCAGCGCCTACTCCGTCCGGGCCCAGCCGCACGCCCCCGTCTCGACCCCGCTGACCTGGGACGAGCTGGCCGACGCCGACCCGCGCGACTTCGACATCCGCACCGTCCCGGCCCGCTTCGCCAAGCTGGGCGACGTGCACGCGGCCATCGACGACCGGGCGTACTCGATCGAGCCCCTGCTGGAGATGTACGCCGCCGACGACCGCGGCGACCTGCCCTACCCGCCCAACTACCCGAAGATGCCGGGCGAGCCCAAGCGCGTCCAGCCCAGCAAGGCCAGGAACGCGCCGGAGGAGCAGTGATCACTCACGTGCCGGGCGCGGCGGGAGTTCCGGTCACCGACGGCTGACCTTCGGTGTCGGCAACCCGAAAGGCCGGCCCCCGTCGTGGGGCCGGCCTTTTCGCGGGAGCCGGTCAGCAGGTGTCGGCTCCGTCGAAGGTGCGCACGCCGCGCGGCACGCGCGAGTAGATGGTCTCGCCGGGGTCCACGGTCTGGCAGGCGCCGTCTGTCCCGCGCGCCCAGATGATCTTCAGTCGGAGCCGGTAGCCGCAGTCGTTGCGGGCGTAGCCGGTCTTGGTGATGGTCCCGGTGTTCTGCCAGACGGTCACGCACGACGGCGCGTTCCCGGCCGGCGCCGCCCAGGCCGGCAGCGAGCTGAAGGTGCAGCACGCGACGGCGAGGGTGGTGAGGGCTGCTCGGGTGGCTGGGCGCATGTGAGGTGTCCTTCCGTTCCGGCCTCGGCCAGGCGGCTGCCTGGGCAGGGGGCGAGGTGGAGACATAAGCGAACATCTCAGATCGATAACGGCGGTGGCGATCGTGAGCTGGTACAGGATGCGAGCCGCAGGTCTGGGCGTGTCGCGCGTAACGCTGGGACGACGCTTCCGAAAATGTGGTCGAGTCCCCACAAAGCCCTGCACCCCTTCCGCCTGACGAAACGCACCGGATGGCACGACGGACAAGATGCTCCGGACGGCATGACGCCGGAAGTCACGCGGTTCGGGCCGAACTAGTCAGGCGTTTCCCGCATCGAAACGGTCATGAACTCAAGCGCCACGCACAAGAGCAGCCCGATGGCCCGCCGACTCCGCGTCTGGGCGTCGACCGTCGCCCTGTCGACCTCACTGGCGCCGATCCTCGCCACGGGCGCCGCCTTCGCCGCGACCGGCCCGGCGGCGACCGACCCGTTCCAGGGCATCGACTGGGCGCCCGTCGTGGAGCGGGCGTTGCACTGCCCCAAGCCGGGGCCGAAGGACAAGTGGTACGTCGTCCGCGCCCGGGTCGCCGCCGTCGGCGACCTCACGCGGGACGGGCGTCCCGACACCGTCGTCACCTCGTCCTGCCCGAGCCCCACGGCGGGCAACCCGGTGCTGGCCTTCGTCTACGACGGCGCGTCCCGGCGTTCGGCCCCGCGGCTGATCGGCACGCTGGGCAAGAACCGGTACTTCAAAACCCAGACCGTCGCCATTCAGAACGGCGAGGTGCGCCTGAGCGGCAAGGTGGTCAGCGACAAGGCTCCCCGGTGCTGCCCCGACCTGCTCGTCCGCCAGACCTACAAGTGGACCGGCAAGGCGTTCAAGCGGACGTCGGAGAAGCTGGCCAAGCTCTCCTGAGCAGGATGGCGGCTGTGGGCCGCACGGCCGGACCCGGCGCCTGGGACGGGACCCGACGGCCCGGCCGTGCGGCGGCACAGGAGGTGCGGCCGAGATCGAAGGTAACTCCCGTACCTCCCGCTGGGGGAGAAATCGGATATGCAAACTTCCGCCCCCGGTAGGGGATTCCTCATCCGAGTAGAAGAAACCTCATCCCCGGCGAAACGCCGAAGCACCCGTCCCGAAACGGCCTCGGACGGGTGCCGCGCCTCGGACGGGTGCAGGTTCGGACGGGTGCGGGTGCGGGCCACGGGGAGGTGCGGGTTCGGGCGGGTGCGGGCTCCGGACGGGTGCCCGTCCGGGCGGGTGCGGGGCCCGGACGGGTGTGGAGCGAGCGGTCAGCGGCGCACGAGGTGGTGCGGCGCCAGTTCGCGGGTCTCGCCGCGTTCCAGGTAGACCACCCGGTCGGCCAGGCCCACCTGCTCGATGTGGTGCCGGAAGTCGTCCAGCGGTGAGCTGAAGACGCCGTAGTCGTCGTAGTGCACCGGCACCACGGTGTGCGGGTTGATCAGGTCGACCCAGGTCGCGCCCTGCTCGCCGTCCATGGTGACCAGCATGGTGCCGAGCAGGCGGGTGCCGCCCAGGTGCACGAGCGCGAGGTCGACCTCCGGGAAGCGACGCGGGATCGCCTCCAGACGGCGGTCGAGCAGGGTGTCGCCGCTGATGTGCAGCCGCAGCTCCACCAGGCCCTCGGAGCCGCGGAACTCCAGCATCGTCCCGATCACCGGCGGCAGCAGCGTCTCGGCGGGGCCGGGCGCGTGCCTGGCGGGCAGGGCGGTGACGGTCACGCTGCCCTGCGGGCCGCTCAGCTCGTGCTGCTCCCACACCTCCAGGCCCGTGCTGCGGCCGAAGCCGCGGCGGCGCAGCGTGCGCGCCGCCTGCCGGGTGGTGATGATCTGGGTGCCCTTGTCCAGGCCCTTCTCCGTCACCCGGTCCCAGTGGTCCCCGTGCAGGTGCGACAGCACCACCGCGTCGATGGGCGGCAGGTCCGACACGTCGATGGCCGGGTCCTTCAGCCGGCGCGAGCTCAGGCCGTAGCCCAGGTACGCCCGCTGGCCGCGGTGCAGGAAGTTGGGATCCGTCAGCAGCGTGAAGCCGTTGTAGCGGATCAGCGTGGTCGCGTTGCCGATGAACTGCAGGCTGCCCTTCATCCCGCTCACCCCGGATACGGCGGGTGCTGGCCCGGAGGCACGCCGCCGCCCTTGCCGCCGCCCTTGTGCCCCTTGTCGCTGCCGTGCGGACGGCCGGCCCGCTTGCCGCCGCTCTTGGACTCCGGCACGGCGTCGGTGGATTTCGAGTTCGCGCCGGACTTACCCGACCGGCGAAGTTCGGGCTGTTGCGGATTACTCATGGCTTTTGTCCCCCTTTGCGGCTTATCACCTACCTCGCTGCTCCGCCGCCAAACCCGCCGCCAAACCCGCTGCCAACCCCGCTGCCAACCCCGCCGCCCGCGGCGCCTACCGGGTCAGGCCCGCGTCGTGGGCGATGAGGCCCGCCTGGGTGCGGTTGTGGCAGCCCAGCTTGTCCAGCAGGCGCGACACGTACCCCTTGACGGTGGGTTCGGCCAGGTGGAGGCGGGCGGCGATCTGCGCGTTCGACAGCCCCTCGCCGAGGCAGGCCAGCACCTCGCGCTCGCGTCCGGTCAGCGACTCCAGCAGCTCGCGGGCGCGGGCGCGGGCCGGGTCCGCGGCGGCCGAGGCCGCCACCAGCCTGCGGGCGGCGATGGGCGACAGCACGGTGTGCCCGTCTGCGGCCACCCGGACGAGCCCGATCAGGTCCTCCGGCGGCGTGGACTTGACCAGGAAGCCGGCGGCCCCCGCGCGCAGGGCGCGCAGGACGTACTCGTCGGCGTCGAACGTCGTCAGCACCACGACGACCGGCGGCCGGGGCAGCTCGGCCAGGCGTTCGATCGCGGTGAGCCCGTCCACGCGGGGCATGCGCAGGTCCATCAGCACGACGTCCGGACGGCTGCGCACGACCGCCTCGACGCCGGCGGCGCCGTCGTGGGCCTCGTCCACGACCTCGATGTCGGGCGCCGAGCCGAGGATGGTGCGCAGGAAACGGCAGACCATCGGCTCGTCGTCCACGACCACGACCCTGATCATGTCGCCACGTACGCCGGAAGAACGGCCTCGACGGTGAACCCGCCGTCGGGGGCCGGCCCGGCGCGCAGCGTGCCGTGCACGACCTCGACCCGCCGCCGCAGGTCGGCGATGCCGAGGCCGGAGCCGGTGCCGGCCAGGGGGCCGCCGGGCAGGCCGGTCGGCGGCGTGTTGCGCACCGTGAGCCGTACCCGCGCCGGGCCGTACTCGATCCGCACCTCCACCCGCGCGCCCGGCGCGTGCTTGCGCACGTTGGTCAGCGCCTCGCGCACGATCCGGTACGCCGTGCGCCCCACCACCGGCGAGGCCAGCGCCCGGTCGCCCTCCTCGACCAGCTCGGCGGGGGTGCCCACGGAGGCGGACTCGGCGACCAGCGCGGCGAAGTCGGCCGCCGACGGCGGCACCTCCGGCTCCGGCGCGGTGCGCAGGACGCCGATCAGGTCCCGCAGCTCGTCGAGCACCTGGCAGCCCGCGGCCCGCAGCTCCTCGGCGGTCTGCCGGGTGTGCTCGTCGGCCGCGGTGACCCGCAGCGCGCCGGCCTGCAGCACCATGAGGCTCACCCGGTGAGTGACGACGTCGTGCATCTCGCCGGCCAGCCGGGCGCGCTCCTCGGCGCGGGCCTGCTCGGCCAGCAGGTGCCGCTCGCGTTCGGCCCGTTCGGCCCGTTCGACCAGCATCCTGAGCACCCGCCGCCGTCCGTCGAGGTAGAGCGCGAGCAGCGGGCCGACGGCCGTGCGCAGCACCCCGTCGATGAGCACGCCGGCCGACGGGTCCCACACCCGCGCGATCACCATCGTGTACGCGGCCAGCGCGGCGACGGCGATCCGCCGGTCCCTGCGGTCGTAGAGCGGCCCGTACGCCGCCGCGATGGTCGCGAACGGCGCCCACACGTTCCCCTGCCCGGCCGGGACCAGCACCCCGCCCGGCGAGATCAGCAACGTCACCACCAGCGTGTACGTCCCCAGCACGCCCAGGACCGTCAGCGGCGCCCGGCGGCGGGCCACCAGCGACAGGCAGGCGGCCGCCTGGACCGCCAGCAGCGCCCAGGCGAGCGGACCCGGACGCTCGGGCCACCACGACAGGCCGAGCAGCGTCGAGCCGGTGTCCAGCAGCGCGAATCCGCCCGCGATGACCACGTCCAGCACGCGGGAACGGCGACACGCCCCTGCACCCATGCCGCAAACGCTACGACATCCCTGTATGTCGTAAATATCGGGTAAGTGGGAAACCATACGAAAGTCGCATGCGCTCCCGCCGATCGTCGCCCCCACCAGCGACGGCCCGCTCTGCCGCACGGCCACCCCGCCGCCGTGCAATGGACCTATGACGAACCTCCCCCCGCTGGGCCGCTACGAGATCGACACCGAGAACTCCGCGATCCACTTCACCACCCGGCACCTGTACGGCCTCGCCCGCGCCCGCGGCACCTTCGACGTCGCAGGCGGCACCGTGGACGTCGCCGAACCGCTCGCCGACTCCCGCGTGCGCGTGGAGATCGACGCCGCCGGCTTCCACACCGGCAACCACCGGCGCGACGAGACCGTGCGCTCGTCCCGCTTCCTCGACGCCGCCCGCCACCCCGTCATCACCTTCACCGGCGGGCCCACCGGCGACGGGACGCTGACCGGCACGCTCACCGTCACCGGCGTCGAGCGCCCGCTCACCCTCACCGTCGAGCGCTGCGACGTGACCGCGAACGGCTTCACCGTCGTGGTCGCCGCCCGCGTGGACCGGACCGCCTTCGGGGTGACCGCCATGCCCGGGCTCGCCGCCCGTCACCTGGCGATGTCGGCCGAGGTCAGGTGCGTGCGGGCGGGCGTCACGGATCGCGGGGAAGGCCCAGCGCGCGCTCGGCGATGATGTTGAGCTGCACCTCCGTGGTGCCGCCGCCGATGGTGAAGGCCCGGGTGGTCAGGATCATGCGGTTCCAGTGGCGGTCGGACGGCGCCAGCGACCAGCAGAACTCCGAGACCGCCTGCGCGTGCCGCATGCCGAGCAGCTTGCGCACGCTGGAGGCGGGTCCCGAGGCGGCCCCGGCCAGCCTGGACAGCGTCACGCGCAGCCCGAGCGCCGAGATCGCCTGGCCCTCGGCCCACAGGCGGCCCGCCTGCTCGCGTTGCGACTGCCGCAGCGGCGGCAGGGTCCCGATCAGCCGGATCATGTCGGTGTGCCGGGAGCCGGGCCCCCAGGAGTCGCCGAGCGCGACCCGCTCGTGGGAGAGCGTGTCGCGGGCCACCCGCCAGCCGGCGTCCACCTCGCCCACCACCAGGTCGTCCGGGACGAAGACGTCGTCGAGGAAGACCTCGTTGAAGATCTCGTCCCCGTTGATCTCCTTGAGCGGCCTGACCGTGACGCCGGGGGCGGACATGTCCACCAGGAAGTACGTGATCCCCTCGTGCTTGGGTCTGCCGGGGGAGGTGCGGGCCAGGCAGATGCCCCAGTGGGCGTACTGGGCGAGGGACGTCCAGATCTTCTGGCCGGTCAGCGACCAGCCGCCCGCCACGCGGGTGGCCCTGGTGGACAGGCCGGCCAGGTCGGACCCGGCGCCCGGCTCGCTGAACAGCTGGCACCACACGAGCTCGCCGGTGAACGTCCTGGGCAGGAAACGGTCCCGCTGCTCGGGGGTGCCGTACGTGACGATGGACGGGACCGCCCAGGCGGCGATCCCCAGGTTGGGACGCTTGAGGTCGCGGAACTCCTGGTGGATGATCACCTGTTCCAGCGGCGTGGCCGCGCGGCCCCACGGCCTGGGCAGGTAGGGCATGATCCAGCCCTCCCGCGCGAACCGGCCCAGCCGGGCGAGCGGCTCCTCGCGCCGCAACGACTCGGCCTCCGCCCTGATCGCCTCCCTGAGCGGGACGGACTCCTCGGGCAGGTCGGGCTCCATCGCGCGGCGGGCGCCCGCCAGGGCCAGCGCGGCGACCTGCTCGGCCCACGGCCCCGGGTCGCCGGCGAGCATGCGGCCGGACAGGGCGCGGCGGTAGTGGCGGTGGGCGTCGTGCTCGAAGGTGTAACCGATGCCGCCGAGCACCTGGATGGCGTCGGCCGCGCAGCGCACCGCCGCGTCCGGCCCCAGCACCGCCGCCACCCCGACGGCCAGCCGCACGTCGTCACCGAGCCCGCCGAGCCCGCCGAGCCCGCCGAGCCCGGCGGGCCCGTCCGTGGGCGGGGCGTCCGTAGGTGGGGTGTCCAAGGCGCGGGCGGCGTCCCAGACGGCGGCGCGGGCCTGCTCCAAGGCCACCAGGGCGGCCGCCACCCGGTGCTTGACGCCCTGGAACTGGCCGATCGGGCGGCCGAACTGCTCGCGTACCTTGGCGTGGGCGGCGGCCGCGCCGACCGCCCAGGCGGCGGTGCCGCACGCGTCGGCGCCCAGCAGCACCGCGGCCAGCTCGCGCACCGGCACCGGCCCCAGCAGGCGCTCCGGCGGGACGTCGCGGCCCGCGACGGCCGTGACCGTGCACAGGTCCCGGTCCAGGTCGACGCCCTCGGCGGGCTCGGCGCGCACGCCGGCCCGGTCGAGCAGCGCCCACCCGTCACCGTGCGGCACGAGGAACAGGTCGGCCCCGGACGACCCGAGGGCGAGCGGCCCGAGCGCCGCGGCGGCCCCGAGGGCGAGCGGCCCGAGCACGACGGCCGCCGTCAGCGACCCGTCGGCCAGCCCGCGCAGCAGGCCGGGCGCGGGCGGCCTCCCGGACCGGGCGAGCGCCGCCGAGGCCAGCACGCCCGGCAGGTACGGCCCCGCCACCCGAAGCTCGCCCAGCACCTCCAGCGCCACGCACAACTCGACCAGCCCGTACCCCTGCCCGCCGTGCTCCTCCGGCAGGTGCAGCCCCAGCAGCCCCTGCCCGGCCAGCGCCCGGTGCTCGACGGTACGCCCCGCCAGCCCCCGCACGGAGGCCGCCAGCGCCCGGTGTTCCTCGGTCAGCCCGATCCCCATGGACGAACACTAGAACGATATTCGGTCGATCTCCAGGGCCCGGGAAAATCGTTGGCGCGCGACCGGAGGGGGCGGTTAGCCTGGCAACCGTCCTGTTCGGTGCGACTTGTGGAGGTGGGTTGATGACCGGCACGGCGCCCAGCGCGCCTCTCTCGTGCCGCGGGTGTGCTCGCCTCCCTGTGTTCCAGAGCCTGAGGACGAGCATCTGAAGTCCTGGCCTCAATGGGCCGGACCGCCTGTGGCACCAGCGTGCCTGTGAGGCCCGCTCGGCGCTCCCTTGCTGCCTTTTTCACGACAAATCCGGCAAGGAGAACCCAGGTTGTCTGCCAACGGCAAACCTCGTTCCATCATCAGCACCGACACCTTCGCCTGCGTCCGCTGCGGCCTGACCGTCGCCGCGTACGCGCCCGGCGGCGTCCGCCGTAACCATTGCCCGAGCTGCCTGCACTCGTTGCACGTGCTCGACCGGGTGGAGGGCGGCCCGTCGGAGTGCCGGTCGCGGATGAACCCGATCTCCATCGCGGTCCTCCGCACCGGCGACTGGATGATCATCCATCGCTGCTCGCGCTGCGGCGAGCTGACGTCCAACCCGATCTGCGGGGACGACAACCAGCTCATCCTCATGCGCATGGCCGTACGCCCGCTCGCGCAGCCGCCGTTCCCGCTCGAAGCGTTCGGCGACCTGTGACATGCCCAGGAGAAACCCTGGCCGGGCCAGGCCGCAACAGCCCAAGGCCGTGCGACGTGACGAGCGCGGCGACGCGTTCCGCTGCGTCGGCTGCCGGCTGGACGTACCGATGGACGCGCCCGGCACGGCGCACCGCAACCACTGCCCGCACTGCCTGACCAGCCTGCACGTCGACCACCGGATCCCGGGGGACCGGCGGGCGGGCTGCCGGGGCCCGATGGCGGCGCTCAGCGTCACCGTCAGGCCGGACGGGGAGTGGCTGATCATCCACCACTGCCAGGCGTGCGGCGGGCTCAGCGCCAACCGCATCGCCGGCGACGACAACGCGCTGGCCCTGCTGCGCATCGCCGTACGGCCGCTGTCCGACAGCCGCCTGCCGGTGAACGCCCTGCTGGCGCTCTGACACAAGGCGCTGTCAAAGAGGTGCCTTGACGACGGCGGGCCGCCCTCCGGGGCGGCCCGCCGCTCGCGACGGCCTAGTCGTCGCCGAACTCCAGGCGCAGGGCCAGCGTGAAGTCGTTCACCGCCTCCTCGTGCCGCTCCATCTCCTGGAAGATCTCGCCGCGCACCCGGTAGGCCCAGATGTACTCGGGGTCCAGTTCGATGGCGCGGTCCAGGTCGCGCAGCGCGGCCTCGTTGTCGCCCATCTCGCTCAGCACCGCGCCCCGGCTGCCGAACGCGCGGTCGTTGTCGGGGTCGAGCTCGACCGCGCGGTTCAGGTCGGCCAGCGCCTCCTGGTAGCGGTCGGTCATGCGCAGCGCCTCGCCGCGCCGGCTGAGCGCCCGCACGTGATCGGGGTCGGCTTCCAGGGCCCTGGTGTAGTCGGCGATGGCCTCGCTGTAGAGGTGCATGCGCTGGTACAGGTCACCGCGCGCCACCCACGAGTACGCCAGCTCCTCGTTCAACGCGATGATCTTGGCGTGCTCGTCCAGGGCCTCGTCCAGCCGGTCCATGTCCACCAGGGCGTCGGCCTTGGCCTCCAGGATCCACAGGGACTCGGGGGCGAGGGTGAGCGCGTGGTCGAAGTCGTCCATCGCCTCCTCCAGCCGGCCGAGCGCCGCGTACGCCTGGCCGCGCGAGCCCAGCGCGTACGCGCTGTCGGGTTCCAGTCTCAACGACTCGTCGAAGTCGGCCAGGGCGGCCTCGTACCGCTCGATGACCCGATGGCTCTCGCCGCGCAGCCGCCAGGCCCGGGCGTTGTCCGGGACCAGCGTTATCGACTCGGTCAGATCGGCGATAGCGGCCTCGTGCCGCGACAGCGCGATGTACGATTCGGCTCGGCTGCGCAGCACGGACGCCCGCGACTGGGCGGCTGCCTCGGACAGCTCGGTCAGCTCGGACTGGTCGTTGATCCCCTCGCTCATGGAGGGAATCTATCTAACTAAATCTGGATGATGGCCGCCTTTTCCCGGGTGTACTCCAGGACGGAATCGTGGCCGTACCCGCTGTCCTTCACGCCGCCGAACGGCAGGCCCGGAGGCATCTGGCGGTAGGTGTTCACCCACACGGTGCCGCTCTGCAGATCCCGCACGAACCGGTGCGCTCGTCCGAGGTCCCGCGTCCACACCCCGGCCGCCAGCCCGTACGGCGAGTCGTTGGCGATCTCCAGCGCCTGCTCGTCGCTCTCGAACGGGATGGCCACCGCCACCGGCCCGAAGATCTCCTCCTGGCAGATGCGCAGGCCGTTGTCCTCGGTCGTGTAGAGCGTGGGCGCCACCCAGTAGCCGCCCGGCAGGCCGGGCACCACCTCGGCCCCCGACCGCCCGCCGAAGACCAGCTCGGCCCCCTCCTTCTCGGCCGTCTCCAGGTACGAGCGCACCCGCTCGAACTGCCCGGCCGACACGATCGGGCCCATGGTCGTGGCCAGGTCGAGAGGGTCGTCCAGGACCAGCCCGGCGCAGATGTGCCTGATCCGCCCGAGCAGGTCGTCCCAGATCGACCGGTGGACGAGGATGCGTGAGCCGGCCACGCACACCTGCCCGGCGTTGCCGGTGTAGACGGAGTTCACGGTGACGCCCTGCGCGGCGGCGTCCAGGTCGGCGTCCGGGAAGACGATGTTGGGCGACTTGCCGCCCAGCTCGAACGTCAGCGGCTTCAGCGCGTCCGCCGAGGCCCGGGTGATGGCCTGGCCGGTGGCCGTGGAGCCGGTGAGGCTGATCTTGCCGACGTCCCGGTGCCGGACGAGCGCGTCGCCGACCTCCTCCCCGAGCCCGCTGACGATGTTCAGCACGCCCGGCGGGAACACCTCGGCCAGCAGCTCGCCCAGCCGCAGCACCGACGCGCCGGCCTGCTCGGCGGGCTTGACGATCACCGTGTTCCCGGCGGCCAGGGCGTAGGCCGCCTTGGCGGAGAAGGTGGAGATGGGGGAGTTCCAGGGGATGATGCAGACCGCCACCCCGTACGGCTCGCGCCGCGTCAGCCCGAGCGTGTCGGGCCCGAGCAGGACGGTGTCGCCCTTGACCGCCTCCAGGCACTGCCCGGCGGCCAGCTGCCACAGGTACGCCATGCCCGGCAGGTCCTTCTTGAGCGTGTCGCGCAGGATGCGGCCGTTGTCGCGGGTCTCCAGCCGGGCCAGTTCCTCGGCGTGCCGGGTGAACACCTCCGACACCTTGCGCAGGAAGTGCGCCCGGCCCAGGGCGGGCATGGCCGACCAGGCGGGGAAGGCCGCCCGCGCCGCCGCCACGGCGGCCTCGGCCTCGCGCGCGCCACTGGCCGGGATCCGGGCCCACGCCTCGCCCGTGGCGGGGTTGACGGTGTCCATCGTCCGGTCCGCGGGGACCAGCTCGCCGCCGATGAGATTGCGGTAGTCAGGCACGCGCCCAAGCATATGCTTGCTTGCCATGAGCGGGCCAGCCCCGGATGGATCGGGGCATAATGGTCTTCCGTGAAAATCGACCTGACCTGGCCGGAAACCGCCGACGAGCCCCTGCTCGCCGCCGTCCACCGCGTGCTGCACGCCGTCGTCGAGCTGGGCGGCGCGGTCGGCTACCTCGCGCCGCCCACCAGGGACGAGACCGACCCCTGGGTGGAGGCCACGCTCGCGATGGCCAGGAAGGGCGAGGGGCGGCTCGCCCTCGCCACGGTCGACGGCACGGTGCAGGCCATGGGCCTGTGGCGGCGCGGCCAGGAGGCGGTCTTCCGGCACTCCGGCGAGATCGGCAAGGTCATGGCCCACCCGCAGGCACGCGGGCTCGGGCTCGGCCGGGTGGTCGTGTCCGGTCTCGCGGACGACGCCCGCGCCGCCGGCATCGAGACGCTCACGCTGCGGGCGCGCGGCAACAACCACGGCGCGATCGCGCTGTACCAGAGCCTCGGGTTCCGCGAGTGGGGGCGGCTGCCGAACGTGGTCGAGGTGGGCGAATGGCGCTTCGACGAGGTGAACATGCACCTGGAGCTAGGCCGCCCGCCCGGCACCATCCTGCACGGCTCTTCCCCGGGCGGCCCCGGCTCCTCCCCACAGCCCGGCTCCTCCCCACAGCCCGGCGACTCCCCGGGCGGCCCCGGCTTCTCGCCTCAGCCCGGATAGGATCGGGGCATGCTGCTGGCCCCCGGAGTGCACGCCGTCGTCACCGACCGCCACGGAGGGGTCAGCGCCCCGCCGTACGGCTCACGCAACCTCGGCGGCATGGTCGGCGACGACCCGGCGGCCGTACGGGCCAACCGCGAGGGCCTGGCGGCCGAGCTGGGCGTGCGCGCCGTCGTCTACATGCGCCAGGTCCACAGCGCCGACGTCGCCTACGTGAGCGAGCCGTTCGGCGCCGACCCGCCGCCGCTCGACGGCGTGTTCACCACCGAGCCGCGCCTGGCGCTGGCCTCGCTGGGCGCCGACTGCCCGGCCGTGCTGGTGGCCGACCCCGAGGCGCGCATGGTCGGCGCCGCCCACTCCGGACGTCCCGGCACGGAGGCGGGCGTGGCCACCGCCCTGGTCGAGGCCATGGCGGCCAAGGGCGCCCGGCCGGGCCGGATGGTCGCGCTGATCGGCCCCGGCGCCTGCGGCCGCTGCTACGAGGTGCCCGAGGACCTGCGCGAGCAGGTGGCCTCGAAGGTGCCGCCGACGTGGTCCACGACGTCGTGGGGGACCCCGGCGCTCGACCTGCGGGCCGGGATCGAGTCCCAGCTCAGGGCGGCGGGCGTCGCCGACGTGCGGCACGACGCGCGCTGCACCATCGAGTCCGCCGAGCTCTACTCCCACCGCCGCGAACAGCCCGGCGGCCGCTTCGCCGGCCTCATCTGGCTGACCTGACCCGGAAGCCCGCCCCCGGAGGGGGTTACTTCTCGCGGGAGCCGTTGAAGACGACGTTCACGATGATGATCCCGACCCAGATCGGGATCAGCGCCATCGCCCGTCCGCCCCCCGCGAAGGCGAGCGCGACCGTGGACAGCGTGCCCAGCGAGAGCGAGACGATCGCCAGCGCCAGCCGCTGGCCGTCGGACCCCCTGGCGGGCGCCTTGGCGCGCGGGGCCGTGCCGGCCAGGCGCTCGTCGACCCGCCGGTCGACCTCCTGGCCCACCTTGTCGAGGAACGACTCCACCAGGGCGTCCTCGAAGTCGGGGCCGAGGTCGCGCCGCGCGGACACGGCCGCCTTGAGCTCATCACCGGTGGTCATAAGGGAGAGACTAGACCGCTTTGCCCCCTAACGGGCGAGGATGTCGTCGAGGTCGTAGCTGACCGGCCGTTCCAGCTGCTCGTACGTGCACGACTCGGGCGTGCGGTCGGGCCGCCACCGCCGGAAGTGCGCCGTGTGCCGGAACCGGTCGCCCTCCATCTGGTCGTAGGCCACCTCGATCACCAGCTCGGGCCGGAGCGGGATGAACGACAGGTCCTTCTTGGCGTTCCACCGCGACACCGCGCCCGGCACCCGCTGCCCGCCGGTCGCGGGCCCCGCCGCCGGCTGCCCGGCGTTGGCCGTGGCCTGCTCGGCCCAGTGGCCCCACGGGTGCTCGCTCAGCTCCGCCAGGTACGGCTTGAGCTCCTCCACCAGCTCGGCCCTGCGCGCCATGGGGAACGAGGCCGCCACGCCCACGTGATGCAGCCGGCCGTCGTCGCCGTAGAGGCCGAGCAGCAGGGAGCCGACGATGGGCCCGGTCTTGTGCTCGCGGTAGCCGCAGATCACCACGTCGGCCGTGCGCTCGTGCTTGACCTTGAACATCGTGCGCTTGTCGGGCACGTACGGCTGGTCGCCCGGCTTGACGATGATGCCGTCGAGGCCGGCCCCCTCGAAGGCGTCGAACCATTCGCGCGCCTGCTCGTCGGCGGTGGTGACCGGCGTCAGCCGCACGGACCCGCCCTGGTGCGGGAACAGCTCCTCCAGCCGCCGCCGCCGCTCGGCGAACGGCTCCTCCATCAGCGACTCCTCGCCCACGGCCAGCAGGTCGAAGGCGATGAACTGGGCCGGCGTCTGCTCCGAGAGCAGCTTGACCCGCGAGGCGGCCGGATGGATGCGCTGCTGGAGGGCGTCGAAGTCGAGCTGCGCCCCCCGGGGCAGCACGATCTCGCCGTCGATCACCACCTTGCCGGGCAGCTCGGCCTTGACCGCCTCGACCAGCTCGGGGAAGTAGCGGGTGAATGGACGCTCGTTGCGGCTGCCGAGGTAGACCTCGTCGCCGTCCCTGAACACGATGCAGCGGAAGCCGTCCCACTTGGGCTCGTAGAACAGGGTGCCGTCCTGCTTGGGCATGGCCTTGACCGGCTTGGCCAGCATCGGCGGCACGGGCGGCCGGACCGGGAGGTTGGGCACCGGCTCCGGCTCTTCGACGGGCTGCTCGGTCATGGGCTCTGCTCCCTCGTGTATCTGCAGAAGAGGACCCCCTCCTCTTCCAGGACCTGGCGGAGGTCAAGCGGGACCTGCGCGGCCACGCCGTTCAGTATGCGGGCCGCGCCGCCCGCGACCAGCATGGGACTCACCGACAGGCACAACTCGTCGATGAGGTCGTCGGCCGACAGCTGCGCGTTGATGCGCGGGCCGCCCTCGCACAGGACGCGGGTCAGGCCGCGCTCGTGCAGCTCGCGCACGGCCAGCCGCATGTCGACGCCGTCGTCGCCGGCGATGATCAGGTCGGACCGCCGGCCGGCCAGCTTGCGGCGCTCGGCGGGCGCGGACTCGCAGGTGATCACGATCGTCGGGTTGGTCGCGTCGGTGAACAGCTCGCCGTCGAGGTCGAGGTCGAGGCTGCGGGTGATCACCGCGATCGGCGGCACGTCGGGACGCCCGGCCCGGATCGACGACCAGGAGGCGCGCGGCTTGACCGGACCGTAGCCCTCGGTGCGGACGGTCGCCGCCCCCGCGACGATCACGTCGGACAACCCGCGCAGGACGGCGAAGATGCGCTTGTCGCCCCTGCTCGACAGCCCGCCCGAGCGCCCCTGCAGCCACGCCGCGCCGTCGGCGCTGGAGACCATGTTGAGTCGCAGCCAGGGCCGCCCCTCGGGGTAGGCGTACGCCTCGGGGATGTCCGGATTGTCTTGAAAGTCGGGATAGATGCGCCGCACTCCTCTACCTTGGCACACCCCACCGACAAACCGTCCCCGGGGGTTTTGCGGCTGACAGCACTTTTGAGTAACTGAAGGACGAAAGGCCCGGAGTCTGCATACGGTGGCGGCAGAGCCTCGCCGGGAGGGGACATGGGCCTGCTCACCGCCGTCACATGGACGATCGCCGCCCTGATCGGGATCTACCTGCTCTACCGCTGGCTCTCGGCCGGCGGCCTGCGCCGCCAGGAGGCCAAGGTCACCCGCTTCCCGGTGACGCTGCTGCTGTCCCATCCGGCGCTCGCGGCCGCGTCGCTGGCCTGCTGGGTGGCCTACCTGCTGACCGGCCGCGCCCCGCTGGCCTGGCTCGCCCTCTGCGGGCTCACCGTGGCCGCGCTGCTGGGCTTCACGATGTTCACCCGCTGGCTCGGCGGCGGACGCCACCAGCGCCGGGCCACCGGCTTCCCGGTGCTCGCCGTGGTCCTGCACGGCGTGGCCGGGGTGACCACGTTCGCGCTGCTCCTCGTCACGGCCGGCATCGCCCGCGTCTTCTGACGGCCCGCCGGCGACATCGGCCCGGCGGCTAGGGCGTCTGCGGCTCCCTGGGCAGCCGCAGGACCTGGAAGGACCGGCCGGTCACCGCCACCAGGTCGCCCGCCCGCCACCGCTCGTCGCCGAACGCCTCCTCCACCACGTCGTGACAGGTGTCGAGCACCGGCAGCCACTCGGACCCGAACTCCGGCCCGGGCAGCGTGAACGACAGGTTCTCGTGGTGGGCGTTGATGAGCAGGAGGAAGGAGTCGTCCACGATCCGCTCGCCGCGCGGGCCCGGCTCGGTGATGGCCTCGCCGTTGAGGTAGACCATCAGCGACTTGGCGTAGCCGGTGTGCCAGTCGCCGGCCGTCATCTCCTTGCCGCCCGGGGTCAGCCAGACCAGGTCGCGCTTGCCGTTGTCGGGATGGCGGCCGTGGAAGAAGCGGCGACGCTGGAAGACCGGGTGCTCGCGGCGCAGCTTCGACAACGTCTTGACGAACTCCAGCAGGTCGGACTCGGCGTGCAGCATCGACCAGTCGATCCAGGCCAGCTCGTTGTCCTGGCAGTAGGCGTTGTTGTTGCCCCGCTGGGTGCGGCCGATCTCGTCGCCGTGGGAGAGCATCGGCACGCCCTGCGACAGGAACAGCGTGGTCAGGAAGTTGCGGCGCTGGCGGCGGCGGAGGGCGACGATGTGCGGGTCCTCCACCGGGCCCTCGGCGCCGCAGTTCCAGGACCGGTTGTCGTTGGTGCCGTCGCGATTCTCCTCGGCGTTGGCCTCGTTGTGCTTGTGGTCGTAGGAGACCAGGTCGGTCAGGGTGAAGCCGTCGTGGCAGGTGACGAAGTTGATCGAGGCCACCGGGCGGCGGCCGGAGGACTCGTACAGGTCGGCCGAGCCGGTCAGGCGGGAGGCGAACTCGGGGAGCGCGGAGTTGGTGCCCCGCCAGAAGTCGCGCACGATGTCGCGGTACTTGCCGTTCCACTCGGTCCAGAGCGGCGGGAAGTTGCCGACCTGGTAGCCGCCCGGCCCGACGTCCCAGGGCTCGGCGATCAGCTTCACCTGCGAGATCACCGGGTCCTGCTGGATGAGGTCGAAGAACGCGCTCAGCCGGTCGACGTCGTGCAGCTCCCTGGCCAGGGCCGAGGCCAGGTCGAAGCGGAAGCCGTCGACGTGCATCTCCAGCACCCAGTAGCGCAGCGAGTCCATGATGAGCTGCAGCGCGTGCGGCGAGCGCACGTTGAGCGAGTTGCCGCACCCGGTGTAGTCGAGGTAGTACCGCCGGTCGCCGTCGTGCAGGCGGTAGTAGTTGACGTTGTCGATGCCCCGGAAGCCCAGCGTGGGGCCCATGTGGTCGCCCTCGGCGGTGTGGTTGTAGACCACGTCGAGGATGACCTCGATGCCCGCCTCGTGCAGCGCCCGCACCATGGCCTTGAACTCCAGCACCTGCTGGCCGCGGGTGCCGGAGCCGGAGTAGCGGCCGTGCGGGGCCAGGTAGGCCATCGTGTTGTAGCCCCAGTAGTTGGTCAGCCCCCGGGCCACCAGGAAGTGCTCGGGCACGTAGTGGTGCACCGGCATGAGCTCGACCGCCGTCACCCCGATGGACAGCAGGTGCTCGATGATCGCCGGATGCCCGACCCCGGCGTACGTGCCGCGCAGGTCCTCCGGCACGCCCGGGTGGCGCATGGTGAGTCCCCGCACGTGCGCCTCGTAGATCACCGTCTCGTGGTACGGGATGCGCGGCGGCCGGTCGTTGCCCCACTCGAAGAACGGGTTGATCACCACGTTCTTCGGCATGTACGGGGCGCTGTCCTCCCTGTTGCGCACCGACGGATCGGTGAAGTAGTAGGGGAACAGCGCCTCGTTCCAGGTCAGCTCACCGTCGATGGCCTTGGCGTAGGGGTCGAGCAGCAGCTTGGAGGGGTCGCAGCGACGCCCCTGCGACGGCTCGTACGGCCCGTGGACGCGGTAGCCGTACCGCTGGCCCGGCTGGATCCCCGGCAGGTAGCCGTGCCAGACGAAGCCGTCGACCTCCGGGAGCGGCACCCGCTCCTCGCTGTCGTCGTCGTGAAAAAGGCACAGCTCGACCCGCTCGGCGACCTCGGAGAACACGGCAAAGCTGGTGCCGACGCCGTCCCAGGTGCCGCCGAGTGGATAGGGTTCGCCCGGCCAGACCTCGCGCATGTGACCCAATTGTCGCACGCGAATGCGTTCCTGTTAGAGGAGTTCGGCTTTCAGGGTGATCGTGGTGCCCGCCAACGCCTTGCTGACCGGGCAGTTCGCCTTGGCGGTCGCGGCGGCCTCCTGGAACTGCTCGGCCGAGATGCCCGGAACGTGCCCCTGCACGGTGAGCACGATGCCCGTGATGCCCTCGCCCGGCTGGAACGTCACGTCCGCGCTCGTGCGCAGCGACTCCGGCGGCGTGCCGGCGCCGGCCAGGGCGTGCGACAGGGCCATGGAGAAGCAGGAGGAGTGGGCGGCGGCGATGAGCTCCTCGGGGGAGGTGCGGCCGCCGGGAGCCTCGGCCCTGGAGGGCCAGGAGACCTCGAACGTGCCCACGCCCGAGCTGTCGAGCGAGACGGTGCCCGAGCCGTCGAGCAGGGCGCCCTTCCATTGCGTGGTGGCGGTGCGGGTGGTGGCCATGGCGGGTGATCCCTCCGGTCGTCGTCCGTTCGACACTATCGCGGGGCCGCGGAGCGGGTGGCGGGGGGCGTTCGCCTCAACATTTCCGGCGAATGGTGACATGCTCGGGTCGCGGCGCACCCGCCCGCCTCGGTCCGGACCACGGGAGTGTGGTGCCAGTGGAGGCACCGTACGACGACCGCCTGCTGCACCAGCGGGTGGTCGGCGGCGACGAGTCGGCGCTGGGGGAGGTCTACGATCGGCTGTCCGCACTGATCTTCGGGCTCTCCTTACGGGTCACCAGGGACCGCGTGATCGCCGAGGACATCACGCAGGAGGTGTTCCTGGTGTTCTGGGAGCGCCCGCTGGCCTACGACCCCGGACGCGGCCCGCTGCGCGCCTGGCTGGCCACGATCGCCCACCGCCGCGCGGTCGACCACGTGCGCGCCGAGGAGCGCCGCCGGGTCTCCGCGCTCGGACCGAGGCTGTTCGAACGCGAGCCCGCCAGGCTGGAGGAGGCCGTGCTGGCCGCCGAGGAGGCCGAGCGCGTGCGGCAGGCGGTGACGTCGTTGCCCGAGGGGCTGCGCCGGCCGGTGGAGCTGGCCTACTTCGGCGGCCGGACGTACCGGCAGGTGAGCGAGGAGCTGGGCGTGCCCGAGGGCACGGCCAAGTCGCGCATCCGGCTGGCGCTGCGGCGCCTGGCCGACGCGCTGGCGGAGGAAGAAGCGTGATGGATCCTGTCGAGCGCCTGTATCTGGACACGTTGATGGAGGACCCGGCGGTGCCGGTCCGTTCCCTGCGCCCGCAGCTCCTGGCCGGCGCCAGGGCCCGCCGCCGCCCCGCGGCGCCGACCGCCGGCTGGGCGCTGCCGTACGCCGGCCGCGTCGCCGCCATGGACGCGCTGCTGGCCTCGGCCGCGGACGACGACTGGGCACGCGTCATCGTCGAGGGCTGGACGCTCCAGGAGCTCGTGGCCCACCTGGCCGCCAAGGACGGCCTGCTGGCCGCCTCCATCGGCGCGCCCGTGCTCGGCCCGCCGCTGGCCGCCCGGGACGCGGCCGGCCGCACGGCGGACGTGCAGGCGTACGAGCGGGCCCGCAGCCCCGAGCAGACCAGGCGAGACTGGCGGGCCCAGGCCGACGCCCTCTGCCGCCACCTGGGCGGCCTCGACCCGGCCACCCCGGCCACGGTGGACGGCATGGAGACGGTCGTGCGCGACCACGTCCTGGCCAGGAGCCTGGAGACGTGGGTGCACGCCGCCGACGCCGCCACGGCGGCCGGGGTGCGCCTGCCCGACCCGGTGCCCGAGCACATCCGCCCCACGGCCGACCTGTGCGCCCGCCTGCTGCCCTGGACGATGCTCCTGTCCGGCCTGGACGGCTCCGGCCGCACCCTGCGTCTCACCCTCACCGGCGCGGGCGGCGGCGACTGGCGCATCCCGCTCGGCGTCGCCGACACCGCCCCGGGCCCGCCGGACGCCCACCTGACGGCGGACGTGGTCGCGTTCTGCTTCCTGCTGGGCGGCAGGGGCGAGCCGGACGCCTTCCCCGCCGAGCTGACGGGCGACCTCGCGCTGGCCCGCGACGTCCTGACCACGGCTCCCGCCCTGTCGGGACCGTGAGCTGGTAAGCTGTGATCGATCTGTGACCTAATATAGGGTGATAAATCGGGATCCATAGGGAATCCTTTGATCCGAAGTCCAGCAGAGGGCTTCACTCACGTAGAAACGTGGCGTGCCTCTGCCTGGGCTTTTTCCATGGACGGGGCCGCCTTCGGGCATATGGAGCTACTCAGATGGCCGTCCTGGATATCGCACTCGACGAAATGACCGCCGAACAGCTTCTGGCTGAGATGAACAGGCCGGAAGCCTCGGACGAGCACAAGGCCCGCATCCGTGAGCGCGTCGTCACCATGTACGACTCCCTCGTCACCGAGGTCACCCGTCGCTACCGCCACCAGCGCGAGCCGATGGAGGACCTGCGCCAGGCCGCGTACGTCGGCCTGATGAAGGCCATCAACGGCTTCGACCCCGAGCTCGGCCACGAGTTCCGCGGCTACGCCATGATCACGATGGTCGGCGAGGTCAAGCGGCACTTCCGCGACCGCACCTGGGCCGTCAAGGTGCCGCGCGTCTACCAGGAGCGCCGGCTGGAGCTCAACAAGGCCACGGCCGACCTCACCCAGACGCTCGGCCACTCGCCCACCGTCTCCGAGCTCGCCGCGCACATGAACATCACCGAGGAGGACGTCCTGCTCACCCTGGACGCCTCCACCGCCTACAGCGCCCTGTCGCTGGACGCCCCCGTCGGCGGCGACAACGACGGCGCCGACCTCGGCGACTTCCTGCCCTCGCAGGACGAGTCGCTGGACACGCTGCTCGGCAAGTACTCCGTCAAGCCGCTCATCGACGCCCTGCCGTCGCGGGAGCGCAACATCCTGCTGATGCGCTTCTACGGCAACATGACCCAGTCGGAGATCGCCGCCGAGTTCGGCATCTCGCAGATGCACGTCTCCCGCATCCTGCGCGCCGTGCTGAACCAGCTCCGCGCCGCCCTGTCGGACTGACCGGGTGGGCGGGCGGCCCCTGCTCCAGGGCAAGAACCCGGCCCCCGGCGGCCCCGCCCAGCGGGCGGCCGCCGGGGGCGACAGGGTCACTCCCCGCCGATCCCCGTGACGAGGTCTCTGGCGTAGTCGTCGTCGCTCTCCTCCAGCACCCGCCTGACGCCCTGCTCGGCCCGCTCGTCGCCGCGCGCCGCGAGCCCCCGCGCCGCCTCGGCCACCGTGCGCAGGTCGGCGTCGGCCAGCCGGTCGGCCAGCGCCTCCCGGATGCGGGGCGTGTCCGCCGACAGCCCGGCCAGACCGGCCGTGGCCCAGTCGCGGATCTCGGCCTCCTCGTCCCGGGACATCTCGATGAGCAGCGACAGGCCCTCCTCGTGGTCGGCGGGCAGGACGTCGGCCAGCGCGATGGCGTCCGTCATCGTGCGCTTGTGGCCCGGCCGGCCGATGATGTCGAGCACGGCGGGCAGCGCGCGCGGGTCGCCCTGGTGGCCCAGCGCGGCCAGCACCGAGCGCAGCACCTGCGGGTTGCCCTCGGTGGTCACCATCTTCTGCAGCAGCGCCAGCGTGCGGTCGAGGTAGGGCTTCTCGCCGTCGGCGAACCCGAACTGGGCGATCGCGTCGACCCCGAACTCCCGCTCGCGCGCGTCCTCGCTCACGCACAGCCGGGACAGGGCCTCGTACGTCTCGTCGTCGGCCCGCCGGCCGAGCGAGTCGGCCACGATCCACCAGGTCTCGGCGTCCTCGTCGACGTCGCGGTGGGCGACGGCCCTGGCGACGAGCTGGTCGACCGGCGTGTGGACGCCCGCCGCGTCCTCCAGCACGGTCGCCACGGCGGCGTGGCCCCGCTGGGCCTGCACCTGCTCGGTCTGCGAGCCGTCGGGGGAGCGGCCGGCCACGGTGACCAGCTCGGTGCCGTCCTTGGCGTACTGGCGGCCGACGACGTACTCCCAGCCCTCCTGGGCGATCTGGTCGAGCAGCGCGGACTCCAGGTGCACGCCCACCCAGTCGGCCGCGATGTCGAGCGGGCTGTCGCCGTCGCCGTCGAACTTCTCGTGGTCGGCGCCCGCCTCCAGCAGCGTCTGGACCACGCCCAGCGCCCCGCGCCTGGCCGCCAGCGTGAGCGGCGTGTCGCCGTCGTCGTTGGCCGCGTCGACCTCGGCCCCGGCCTCGATCAGCACGCCCGCGGTCGCGGCGTGGCCGTTGGCGGCGGCCCAGAGCAGCGCCGTCCAGCCGCCGGCCTCGCGGCCGTTGACGTCGGCCCCGGCCGCCAGCAGCGCCTCGGCCACCTCGACGCGGTCCCAGGCGGCGGCCGCGCAGAGCGGCAGCCCGGCCTCCTCGCCCTCGCTGGCCTTGTTGGGGTCGGCGCCGCCGGTGAGCAGCTTGCCCACGGTCTCGGTCTCGCCGTTCAACGCCGCGCGATAGAGCTGTTCCTCATGCATGACAGGACCCTAGCGTCTTCGCAGCCCGCGGTCGCCGGAGCACGCTGACGGACGGTCTGGCGGCCCTGGGACCCATCCAAGGGTGTACGGATGTTCCTCCCAGGGGAGGAGCCCCAACCGGCCCAAGACGCGATATGTTGCGTCTATGACAGATCCGGGTGAGGTGCGCGCGTCGGACGCCGAGCGCGAGGCCGTCGTGGAACAGCTCCGTGTCGCCTCGGTCGAGGGCCGGCTCACGCTCGCCGAGCTGACCGACCGTACCGAGGCCGCCTACACCGCGACCACGCACGCCGAGCTCGCCCTGCTCACCCAGGACCTGCCCGTGGGCGGCGGGCCCGCGCCCACGCCCGCCCCGGCCCGCGAGGGCGGCAAGCGGCGCTGGTTCGTCGGCATCATGGGCGACACCAAGCGGCGCGGCACCTGGCGCATCGACCAGGAGCTCGGCGCGGTCGCCGTCATGGGCGACGTGCTGCTCGACCTGCGCGAGGCCGAGGTGCGCACGGACGTGGTCGACGTCACGGCGGTGTCCGTGATGGGCGACGTCAAGATCATCGTGCCCGACGGCGTGAACGTCGACCTCGACGGCGTCGCCGTGATGGGAGACAAGAAGGTCGACGTGCTGGAGGCGGCCCCCGGCATGAACGTGCCGGTGATCCGGGTGCGCGCCTACGCCGTGATGGGCGACGTCAAGGTGCTCGGCGACTCCCGCGCCCAGCCGGTCAAGCGCGGCCTGGCCGCCTGGCGGGAGCACTGGCGGGCGCTGCACGGCGACGACTGGCGCGAGGTCGGCCGCCAGATGCGCGACGACGCCCGCGAGGTCGGCCGGCAGATCCGCGACGAGCACCGCGCCCTGGAGCGCGAGCGCCGCGACCGCCGCCGCGACTACAGGGGTTACTGAGGCCGTGCAACGCGGGCGGGGGTCTTCGGCGTAGTGATCGGTGAACATCACCGGACAGTGAGGACCCCTCGATGCGGGATCGTGCCGACTTCGAGCGATACGTCGAGCAGCGCTCGGCCCGCCTGCTCAGGACGGCGTACCTGCTGTGCCGCGACTGGGCCACGGCCGAAGACCTGACGCAGACCGCGCTGGCCAGGGCCTGGCTGGCCTGGCGGCGGGTCGGCGCGAACCCCGACCCGTACGTCTACCGCATCCTGACCAACACGCACGCCTCCTGGTGGCGGCGGCGCTGGCGGGGCGAGGTGGCCACGGGCGAGCTCCCGGACCGTCCCCAGGAAGCGGACGACACGGCCGGGCTCGGCACCCGGGACGCGCTCAGGGCCGCCCTGGCCGCGCTCCCGGCCAAGCAGCGGGCCGTGGTCGTGCTGCGGTACTTCGAGGACCTGCCCGACGAGGCCATCGCCGAGATCGTGGGCTGTTCGGTGTCCACCGTACGCAGCCAGGCCAGCCGCGCGCTGGCCAAGCTGCGGCTCGACCCCGCGGCCAGGGCCGCGGCGGAGACGGGGAGCTGACGATGACGGAACAGCGCCTGCATGACCTGCGTGACCTGCTCGAACACGACACCGCCGACGCGCCCCCTGGCGGGGTGCGGCTGGCCGACGTGGACGCCCGCGCCCGCCGCATCCGGCGGCGCCGGGGCCGGGCGGCGGCCTCGGTGGCGGCGGCGGCACTGACGGTCACGGCCGTCACGGTGCTCACCGTGGACGCCCGGCCCGTTCCCGTGTCCGCCCCCGCCGCCCGGGACCTGTGGGCCGGTTCCCTGGCCCAGCCCGCGCCGACGCGCGCCCAGCTCCGGCCGCCGCTCTTCCACGGCTACACCCAGGGCGGCAGGCGGGAGACGTTCACCTTCGAGTCGAAGGCCGGGAAGGTGTCCTTCGCCCTCACCTGCCCGTCGGGCAGCTACGGGCTGGTCTGGCTCAACGGCGAGCTGGCCGCCACCGGCGCGTGCGGGCCCACGGTCCGGCAGCCGCCCGGCTGGTTCGGCGACGCCACGGCCCGCGACGGCGTGAACGAGCTGAGCGCCGCCGTGGTGAAGGCCGCGGACGCGGGCACCGGCACGATGACCGCCGAGCGCGCCGACGAGCTGCTGGCCTGGACCGCCTCCTACCCCGCCGACTGGCGGCTGACGCTGGTGGACGCCCGCACCCGCGCGTGCCGGCCCGACGTGGTCAGCGTCGATCCGAGGACCGGCGTGATCACGGCCCAGTGCTGAGGGCCCGGTGCTGAGAGTTCGGTGCTGAGGGCTCAGCCGGCCACGGGCAGGCGCTCGCGCAGGGCCGACTCGTACCGCTCCAGCAGCACGTCCACCAGCTCGGGCGCCGGGCCGAGCACGTCGGCGCAGACGGCCGGGGCGGTGGCCCGGCGGATCCGGTCGGCGAAGAAGCCGGGAGCCAGCAGGTAGGGGGCGACGGCCACGCGCGGCGCGCCCGCCGCCCGAAGCCGCGCGACGGCCTCCCCGGGCGTCGGCCCGGCGGCCGAGGCGTAGGCCGCGGTCACCGTCCACCAGCCGGCGCGCCGCCAGGCGCGGGCCATGCCGGCGATCACCTCGTTGGCCCTGGCGTCGCTCGACCCGGCCGAGACCAGCACGACCGCCGTCTCCGGGTCGCCGGCCGGCACGCCCGCCTCCGCCAGCCGCCGCTCCAGCGCCGGCAGCAGCAGCGGGTGCGGCCCGAGCGTCGTGCCGTAGCGGACCCGCAGGCGCGGATCGCGCGCGCGGGCCTCGTTGAGCGCGGCGGGCAGGTCGACCCGGCTGTGGTAGGCCTCGGTGAGCAGCAGCGGCAGCACGACGGCCTCGCTCAGCCCGTCGAGCGCCTGACCCAGCGTGGGCGCGCAGTGGTCGAGGTAGGCCACCCGCACCGGCAGGTCAGGACGCGCCAGGCGCACCCGGTCCAGCAGCGCGGCCACGGTGGCGGCGGCACGCGGGTCGCGCGACCCGTGCGCGACCGCCACCAGTGGCACGCGCCCGGGGGCCGGCCCGTCTGCCAACGGGACGCGGCCCCTGCCGGGGATCACAGGTGAATGCCGCATTCGACCTTCCCCAGCCCCGCCCAGCGGCCGCTGCGCGGGTCCTCGCCCTCGGCGACCTGGCGCGTGCACGGCGCGCAGCCGATCGAGGGGTAGTTGTCGTAGTGCAGGGGATTGATCAGCACGCCGTTGTCGGCGATGTAGTTGTCGACGTCCTCCTGCGTCCAGGCGGCGATCGGGTTGACCTTCACCATCTGGCGCTTGGCGTCCCACTCGACGACCCTGGTGTCCGTACGGCTGGACGACTCGTCCCGGCGGATGCCGGAGATCCAGGCCAGGTACGGCTCCAGCGCCCGGTTGAGCGGCTCGACCTTGCGCAGGTAGCAGCACAGGTCGGGGTTGCGGCCGAACAGGCGCGGCCCGAGGTCGCGGTCCTGCTCCTGGACCGTCCTGGACGGCTTGATGTCGATCACGTTGACGTCATAGACCTGCCGCACGGCGTCACGGGTGCCGATCGTCTCGGCGAAGTGGTAGCCGGTGTCGATGAACAGCACGTCCACGCCCGGTTTGACGCGGCTCACCAGGTCGATGAGCAAGGCGTCGCTCATGGAGGACGTCAGGCACAACCGGTCGCCGAACGTCGCCGCGGCCCACCGGATGATCTCCCGGGCCGGGGCGCCCTCAAGGAACGTGGCGGCGGACTCGACGATGTCCTGCAGGTCGAGCGTGCCACGCTGATCTCGCAAACCCACCTCGATGTCGACGAGCGTCATATCTTCACTCCGATTCCGAGAAACTTCAGCTTGAAGGCGCGGGCGCAGGCGCGGCAGTACCAGCCGCCGTCCCCCTCGTAGGGCTCCAGGTCCTCGTCACCGCAGTACGGGCAGTGGAAGGGGACCGCTCGCGTGGTCATTTCAGGTCCGCCTCGTCCGCGCGCTGCACCCAGTCGGCGAAGGACTCGCCCTCCTTCTTCTGGGCGTCGTAGTTGCTCACCACGCGCTCGACGTAGTCGGGCAGGGCCTTGGCGGTGGTCTTCAGGCCGCGCACCTTGCGGCCGAAGCCGGAGTTCACGCCGAGCGAGCCGCCCAGGTGGATCTGGTAGCCCTCGACCTGGTCGCCGTTCTCGTCCACGACGAGCTGGCCCTTCAGGCCGATGTCGGCGACCTGGATGCGGGCGCAGGAGTTGGGGCAGCCGTTGACGTTGATGGTGAGCGGCTGCTCGAAGTCGGGCAGCCGCCGCTCCAGCTCGTCGATCAGGTTCGCGGCGGTGGCCTTGGTCTCGACGATGGCGAGCTTGCAGTACTCGATGCCGGTGCAGGCCATCGTCTGGCGGCGGAACGTGGAGGGGTTGACCTGCAGGTCGTTGGCCTCCAGCTCGGCCACGATGGACTCCACCCGGTCGGGTGCGACGTCGAGGACGACCATCTTCTGCTCGACGGTGGTGCGCACCCGGCCGGAGCCGTGCCGCTCGGCGATGTCGGCGATCACGTGGAGCTTGTCGCCGTCGAGACGGCCCACCTTGGGCGCGAAGCCCACGTAGAAGTTGCCGTCCTTCTGCGGGTGGACGCCCACGTGGTCGCGGCGGCTGCCGCGCGGCAGGGCGGGCGCCGGGCCGTCGGGCAGGCTCTCCTTGACGTACTCGGTCTCCAGCACCTCGCGGAACTTCTCCACGCCCCAGTCGTTGACCAGGAACTTCAGCCGGGCCCTGTGCCGCAGCCGCCGGTAGCCGTAGTCGCGGAAGATGCCGATCACGCCCGCGTACACGTCGTCGACGCGGTCGGGGCTGACGAAGACGCCGAGGCGCTTGGCCAGCATCGGGTTGGTGGACAGGCCGCCGCCGACCCACAGGTCGTAGCCCGCCTCGCCGTGCTCGTTGACGACGCCGACGAAGGCGACGTCGTTGATCTCGTGCACCGTGCAGTGGGCCGGGCAGCCGCTCAGCGCGCTCTTGAACTTGCGCGGCAGGTTGGAGTACTCGGGGTTGCCGATGAACTGCCGGTTGATCGAGTGGATGTCGTCGGTGGCGTCCAGCACCTCCTCGGCGTCGATGCCGGCCAGCGGGCAGCCCAGGATCACCCGCGGGGTGTCGCCGCACGCCTCGGTGGTGGACAGGCCGACGGCCTCCAGGCGCTCCCAGATGTCGGGCACCGACTCGATCTCGATCCAGTGGAGCTGGATGTTCTGCCGGTCGGTGAGGTCGGCCGTGCCGCGCGCGTACTCGTTGGCGATGTCGGCGATCGTGCGGAGCTGGCGCAGGTCGAGCTGGCCGCCGTCGATGCGCACGCGGAGCATGAAGTAGCGGTCGTCGAGCTCCTCCGGCTCCAGGATCGCGGTCTTGCCGCCGTCGATGCCGGGCTTGCGCTGGGTGTAGAGGCCGTACCAGCGCATCCGGCCGCGCAGGTCGGCGGGGTCGATCGAGTCGAAGCCGCCCTTGGCGTAGACGTCGATGATGCGCTGACGGACGTTGAGCCCGTCGTCGTTCTTCTTGTTCTCTTCGTTCTTGTTCAGCGGTTCCCGGTAACCGAGGGCCCATTGGCCCTCGCCGCGCGGGCGCTTGTGATGCCGGCTGGCAGGGGTGCTCATTGCGCGTCCTTCGTTTTGTGGGCGCGCGCAGCGTTCCTCCTGCCTCGTCATCGAGTGCAGGGGTTCAGGTGAATGCGACGCGCTCTGCGGTAAAGAAAGATGAGTTAGCGGGCGTCGCAACAGATGGCACTGCGGACACGCTGAAGGTCGACGTGGCGTCGACCGACGAGCATGGGGTCCGCTGGCATACCTTGAAGATACTCCGGAGATCCCGGATGTCCAAGATGGGGTCCAGAGTCTGGACTCCGCGGGCCCCTAACCCTGACGCGGCCAGTCGAGCGGCGACTCCTGCGGCCGCTCCTCGCTCTGGTGCTGGCAGTCGCACCAGGAGCCGCCGCGGCAGTCGTCGTGACGCTTGTCCTTGCAGCTCTCGCAGATCACGTCTTCGATTATTCTCCCAGAACGTTGTTCGGGTTAGGCTGGCGCGCGTGGACCTCATGGCCGGACTGCTGGCCGACCTCCGGGCCGAGAGCGATTCCCTGGAGGCGCTGCTGGCGCCGCTGCGCCCCGCCGACTGGGAGACGCCCACGCCCGCCGCGGGCTGGGCGGTGCGCGACCAGGTGAGCCACCTGGCCTGGTTCGACGACGCCGCCGTGGTGTCGGTCACCGACCCCGACGGCTTCCGTGCCCTGGCCGCGCGGGCCGGCTCGGTGGACGAGCTCGCGCAGGCCGCGCGCGGCCTGCCGCCGGGGGAGCTGCACGCCTGGTTCCGCGCGTCCCGCGCCCGGTCGCTGGAGGCGTTCGCGACGCTCGGCGCGCGCGTGCGGGTGCCGTGGTTCGGGCCGGCGATGTCGGGGGCGTCCTTCGTCACCGCGCGCCTGATGGAGACCTGGGCCCACGGCCAGGACGTGGCCGACGCGCTCGGCGTCGCCCGGGAGCCCACCGAACGGCTGCGGCACGTGGCCCTGCTCGGCGTCCGCGCCCGGCCCTACAGCTTCGCCGCCCGCGGCCTGCCCGAGCCCGCCGGGCCGGTACGCGTCGAGCTCACCACCCCAGGCGGCGACCTGTGGACCGCCGGCCCCGCGGACGCGCCCGCCGCCGTGCGCGGCCCGATGCTCGACTTCTGCCTGCTCGTCACCCAGCGCGTGCACCTGTCGGACACCGCCCTGGAGCCGGCCGGCGAGCCCGCCCGCGCCTGGCTGGAGATCGCCCAGGCGTTCGCCGGGCCGCCGGGGAGCGGGCGGCCGCCCAGGTCAGGGTAAGTTCAGGGTCGTACCGGATGACGTCGGCGGTACGGCCGGTGACATGCTGTGAGCATGCGGACCATTCTGAACGTCATCTGGCTCGTGTTCGCCGGCATCTGGCTGGCGATCGGCTACGCCGTGGCCGGGATCATCTGCTGCATCCTCATCGTCACCATCCCGTTCGGCATCGCCTCGTTCAGGATCGCCGCCTACGCTCTGTGGCCGTTCGGCCGTACGGTCGTGCGCGATCCCGACGCCGGCGTCTTCTCCCTCATCGGCAACGTCATCTGGTGCGTGGTCGCGGGCATCTGGCTGGCGATCGGGCACGTGGTCACCTCGATCCCGCTGTTCATCTCCATCATCGGCATCCCCATGGGCATCGCCAACCTCAAGCTGATCCCCGTCTCCCTCCTCCCGCTGGGCGCGCGCATCGTGGACAACGACTAGGGCAGGAGCCGGGACGTAAGCTGTCCCGGAGAGTCACTGCGAAATACCGTTGGGTGCCATGACGTCCACCAATGCGCCTTCCCGGTCCAGGAGGCGGCTCGCCTCGAACGCCCGGGCCAGGCTGAACTGGGTGCTCGACACCAAGTCGTGGGCGATCGTGCGCGCGGCCACGAACGCCGGTGTCAACTACCGGGTCACCGGCCTGGCCGGCGAGGCCGCGTTCTTCGCGCTGCTGTCGCTGCCGCCGTTCGTGCTGGGCCTGATCGGCGTGCTGGGCAAGCTCGGCACCTGGCTCGGCGGCGGCGTCGTCACCGAGGTCAAGAGCTGGGTGATCGAGCAGGCCGGGCTGCTGTTCACCGACGACGCCGTCAAGAAGGTCATCAACCCGCTCATCACCGACGTGCTCAGGGACGACGCCAACAAGGTGTCCATCATCTCGCTGGGCTTCCTGCTGTCGCTGTGGTCGGGCTCGCGGGCGCTCTACGTCTACGTCGACCTCATCTCGGTCGCGTACGGGCTGGGGGAGGAGCGCGGCATCATCCGCACCCGGCTGATGTCGTTCGGCCTCTACGTCGTCGGCCTGATCATCGGCATCATCGTCATGCCGATCCTGGTCATCGGCCCCACCCTGCTCAAGGACGCCCTCCCCGGCGAGTACGGCATCCTCATCGACATCCTCTACTGGCCCGTCGTGATCAGCGGCTCGGTGCTGTTCCTGACCGTGCTCTACCACGTCAGCGTGCCGGTGCGGACCAAGTGGTACCGGGAGCTGCCCGGCGCGATCCTGGCCCTGTTCCTGTGGATCGTGTGCGCCGCCGTGCTGCGGGCGGTGCTGGCGGCCTGGTTCTCGCCGGTGTCGGTCTACGGCTCCCTGGCCGCCCCGATCGCGCTGCTGCTGTGGCTGTACATCACCGCCCTGGCCGTGCTCATCGGAGCCATCCTCAACGCCGAGGTCGACCGGCTCTGGCCGGGTGTGAGCCGGACCAAGTAGCGGGACGAGCGGCCGGTTGCGCATCCGCTATCGTCTAGGGCGACGCGACTGGCGCATTCGGTGGGATCGACCACCAGGGAGCGAATCAACCGGGAGCGGAGGCCGAGCGCCTGGGTCTTCGCCAATTGTCAATGATGACAGGGGAGTCATGAGTTCTCTTGCTAGCGCCGACCCGCAGCTCGCCGAGCTCATCAAGGCGGAGGAGCGCCGCCAGGCCGACACCGTCAAGCTGATCGCGTCCGAGAACTACGTGTCCAAGGCCGTGCTCGAAGCGACCGGCACGGTCCTGACCAACAAGTACTCCGAGGGCTACGCGGGCAAGCGCTACTACGAGGGCCAGCAGGTCATCGACCAGATCGAGACGCTGGCGATCGAGCGGGCCAAGGCCGTGTTCGGCGTCAATCACGCCAACGTCCAGCCGTACTCGGGCTCGCCCGCCAACCTGGCCGTCTACTTGGCCTTCCTGCAGCCCGGCGACACCGTGCTCGGCATGGGCCTGCCCTTCGGCGGCCACCTGACCCACGGCTGGTCGGTCTCGGCCACCGGCAAGTGGTTCAACCCGGTCCGTTACGGCGTGCGCCGCGACACCGGCCGCGTCGACCTCGACGAGGTCCGCGAGCTGGCCCTGGAGCACCGGCCGAAGCTGATCTTCTGCGGCGGCACCGCGATCCCGCGCACGATCGACTTCGAGGGCTTCGCCTCCATCGCCCGCGAGGTCGGCGCCGTGCTCGCGGCCGACATCGCGCACATCGCCGGCCTGGTCGCGGGCGGCGCCCACCCGTCCCCGGTGGGTCACGCCGACGTGATCTCCACGACCACCCACAAGACGCTGCGTGGCCCGCGCGGCGCCATGCTCATGGCCACCAGCGACGAGCACGCCACCGCGCTCAACAAGGCCGTCTTCCCCGGCCTCCAGGGCGGCCCCCACAACCACACCACCGCCGCCATCGCCGTCGCGCTGCACGAGGCCGCTCAGCCGTCCTTCCGCGACTACGCCCACCAGGTCGTCGCCAACGCCAAGGCGCTGGCCGAGGAGCTGTCCAGCCGGGGCTTCGACCTGGTCTCCGGCGGCACCGACAACCACCTGATCCTGCTCGACCTGACGCCCAAGGGCATCGGCGGCAAGCCCGCCGCCCAGGCGCTCGACCGGGCCGGTCTGGAGACCAACTACAACGCGGTGCCGTTCGACACCCGCAAGCCGTTCGACCCGTCGGGCATCCGCATCGGCACCCCGTCGGTCACCTCGCGCGGCATGGGCGAGGCCGAGATGCGGCAGATCGGCGCCTGGATGGACGAGGTCGTCACGGCCCTGGCCAAGGGCGACGCCGAGGACGTCATCACCCGCGTCCACCACGAGGTCAGCGAGCTGACCGCCCAGTTCCCGGCCCCCGGCCTGTCCTGATCCGGCGGCCCGTCCGTCCGGCCCGTCCCGCCCCTCGCGGCGGGCGGCCGGACGGTCAGTGCCGGACCGTCACCACGATCTTGCCGAACTGCGCGTTCGATTCCAGGCGCCGGTGGGCCCGCACGATCTCCTCCAGGTCGAACGTGCGGTCCACCACCGCCCGGAAGGCCCCCGAGCGCAGCCCCGACGCCACGAACGCCGCCGCCCGCCGCAGCCGCTCGGGCACCCGCGTCGTCTCGTGCATCGTGTACGTCCGCATGTTCAGCGCCGGCATGCCGAGGTCGATCCCCGGATAGGGCGTCGGCTCGCCGCTCAGCGCGCCGTACACCAGCAGCAGCCCCTCGGGGGCGACCACCCTGGCCAGGTCCGTCACGCCCGGCCCGGCCACGGCGTCGAAGACGAACTCCGCGCCGCGCCCGCCCGTGGCCGCCAGCACCCGCTCGGTCACGTCCTCCTCCCCGGTGACGATCACCTCGGCCGCGCCCTCCTTCAGCAGGGCCTCCTTCTTGGCCGCGGTGCGGGTGAGCGCGATCGGCGTGGCGCCCATGCGGTCGGCGACCCGGATGGCGGCCAGGCCCACGCTGCTGGAGGCGGCGTTCAGCACCACCGTGTCCCCGGGACGCATCCCGCCCACCTCCACCAGCGCGCCGTAGGCCGTCACGTACGGCATCCACACGGCCGCGCCCTCCACCGGGTCCACCCCCTCCGGACGGGGCAGCACCGCAGCCGCCGGCACGACCGCCCGCCCGGCGTACACGCCGTAGTCGTTCTGCGAGAACGCCGGCACCGTGCTCACCGGCTGCCCGGCCCGCAACCCGGTGACGCCAGCGCCCACCGCCTCGACCACCCCGGCGGCCTCGGTGCCCAGCCGGGCGGGGAAACTCCGTACGGGCTCGATGTAGTGGCCGCTGCGGAACAGCGCCTCGGCCCGGTTGAGGCCGATCGCGTCCACCCGGATCAGCACCTCGCCGGGCCCCGGCTCGCCAGCCGCCACGTCCGCCAGCTCCAGCACCTCGGGCCCGCCGAGCTCGTGGAACAGCACCGTCCTGGTCATCACATCGTCCTTCCGCGTCAGAGGCCGCCATTCAACCGCTGAAGTACGACCGCCGTCAAACTTCGATGGATGTCGTACTATGGACCCATGGACGCCGACCGCACCCCGGACCACCCCGACCTGCGCGAAGTCACCCTGCAACGGGTTCTCGAAGCCCTCGTCGACCCGGTCCGGCGCAGCATCGTCACCCAGCTCGCCACCGCCGCCGACGACATCAGCTGCGGCGGGTTCGACATCTCGGTGAGCAAGTCCACCGCCACCCACCACTTCCGGGTGCTGCGCGAGGCCGGCCTCATCCGGCAGCACTACGCCGGCACCTCCCGCCTGAACACCCTGCGCAGGGCCGAGTTCGACCAGGCGTTCCCCGGCCTGCTCGACGCCGTCGTCACCGCCGACCGCGCGTCCGCCTGAACGCGGCGAGGCCCTCCCGCCCGCGGCGGAAGGGCCTCACACGGGTCCGCGACCCTCAGGTCCTGACGGTGAGCAGGGTCGTGCCCGTCCTGGTGACCACCTCGAAGCGGTCGATCTCCGCCAGCGGCGTCGCGCTGCCGCCGTGCATGTAGAGCGGGGCCGGCGAGCCCGGCACGCCGTAACCCGGCGCCGGCACCGACCATCCGGTCATCACCCGCCGCTCGCCCGACTTGCCCACCGACACCAGCTCGCACTCCAGCGGCCCCTTCACCCCCGACAGCTTGAGCGCGGCGTGCGTGCCCCAGCCCTTCGACTCCACCACCAGCCCGCCCGACACCCCGCCGACGCCCTTGCCCGCGATCGGCGTGCCGTCGGCGTAGAACTGCTCGGCCGGGCCCATGTGGTCGGCGCGTCCCGCCATCGCCTGCGGCGGGTCGCCGCCGCCGGTGAGCTGCGTGCCGACGGTCAGCCCGCCGGCCACCAGGGCGACCGCCGCGGCCATCCCGAGCAGGAACGTCCCCCTGCGGGCCCGCCGGTCGGCCGCCTTCTTGCGCAGGAGCAGGTCGACCACGCCGGCCTGCCCCTCACGGGGAGGAGGGCCGGCGTCCTCCAGAGGGCCGATGCCGTGCAGCACGCTCGCGACCCCCGCCAGGTCCGACAGCTCGAAGCGGCAGGAGGGGCAGGTGCGCAGGTGGGACTCGAAGGCCAGCCGGTCGTCCTCCTCCAGCAGGCCGAGGGCGTAGGCGCCCACGTCGGTGTGCTCGACTTGCGAGGTCACGCCGTCACCCCCCGCTCCTCCAGCGCGACCCGCAGCGCGCGGACCGCGTAGTAGACCCGCGACTTCACGGTGCCCACCGGGATGCCGAGCGCGGCGGCGGCGTCGTTGACCGACCGGTCCCGCAGGATCGTCTCGTTCAGGATCTCGCGGTGCGCCGGTGACAACGCCTTCAGCGCCTCCGACACGACCACCTGGCGCAGCAGCCCCTCCAGCTCGTCCGGCACCGGCACGCTGTCCAGCGCCCCGTCGCCGGATTCCGGCGGGCGCGCCTCCCTGCGCCGCCGGTCGTCGATCACGATGCGTCTGGCCACCGTGGCGAGCCAGGGCATGAGCGAGACCGAGTCGGGGTCCAGCCGCTCCGCGCTGCGCCAGGCCCGGATCATCGTCTCCTGCACCACGTCTTCCGCCCACTGCCGGTCGCCCGCCGTCAGCCGTACCACGAAGGCCAGCAGCGGCCGGTGGTACTCCCGGTAGAGCGCGGACACGACCACCTCGTCGTCCGGTCGCACCCGCCGCATCAGATGGCGTAGGCGCGGCTTGCCCACCGGGGCCGTCCCCTCGGCCGAGGGCGGGGGATACGCGCTGATCCGCATCATTCCCCTTTCTCGCGTCCGTCGGGAGGGAGTACGCTCGGCCGCCCTGGCGGGGTTCAACGGATCGCCGAACATAATGCGATTGCATCTGCCGGGACAGGGTGGTTAGAGTCGCCTTCGTAACCGATCGAGGAGGTGAGGGCTATGCGGGTCGTTCTGTTCCGCCTGTCGTCCGTCTACCTCCGGGCCCTCGTCTGAGCTGCCCGTTCCTTCTCGATCAAAGGTTTCACCGTCTTGTCTTACGACCTTTCCCTGCTCGGCTGGACCGATCTGCGCGCCGCCGAGCTCCCTGCTGACACCGTCCCGGCGCGGGTGGCCCGCGTCGACCGCGGCGCCGCCGAGGTGATCGCCGCCGACGGTCAGCACCATGTCCGCTACGGCGCCCGCGTGCGCCGTTCCTCCGCCGACGACCCGGTGGCCCTGCCGTGCGTCGGCGACTGGGTCGCGCTCAGATGGCTGCCCGAAGGCCGGTACGAGCTCGACCAGGTGCTCTCCAGGACCACCGCGTTCATCCGGGGCGGCGTGAGCCGCCACTCGACCGGCGGCCTGTCCGGCGACGGCCAGGGCCAGGTGCTCGCGGCCAACGTCGACGTCGTCTTCGTGGCCGAGCCGTCCATGCACTCGACCGATTTCGCCGACCTCGGCCGCATCGAGCGCCTGGTGGCGCTGGCCTGGGAGTCCGGCGGCACGCCCGTCGTGCTGGTGACCAAGTCCGACCTGTTCGAGGCGGGCCTCGACGAGCTGATGGCCGACGTGCGCGCCGCCGCGCCGGGCGTCGACGTGCACGCCGTCTCCTCGGTGCTGGGGGAGGGGGTCTCGCTGGCCGCGAGCTACCTGCACGGCTCCCGTACGGCGGTCGTGCTCGGGCCTTCCGGCGCGGGCAAGTCCACCCTGGTCAACGCGCTGGCCGAGACCGGCGTGATGGACACCCAGCAAGTGCGCGCGGCCGACGGGCGCGGGCGGCACACCACCGTCCACCGGGAGCTGATCCCGCTGCCCGGCGGCGGCCTGATCATCGACACCCCGGGCATCCGCCGGATCGGCCTCTACGACATCGGCGAGGGCGTCGACCTCGTCTTCGCCGACATCGAGCAGCTGGCCGAGCGGTGCCGCTTCGCCGACTGCGGGCACGTGAGCGAGCCGGGCTGCGCCGTCCTGGACGCCATGGAGAACGGCGAGCTGCCCGAACGCCGGCTGCAGAGCTGGCGCAAGCTGCAGCGCGAGGCCGCGTGGATGGCGTCCCGCACGGATGCGCGGCTGCGCAAGGAGCAGCAGAACAAGTGGAAGATCATCCACAAGGAGATGCGCCGCTCCAGCCGCTACCGCCCCTGACCGTCTCCGGCCGGCTTTCTCGCCTTCCTCCTGGCTGGTGCGGGAGGAAGGCGAGTAGAGCCGGTCGTGCGGGTATGCACAGGTCATGCAGGTGTTCGCGGATCGGGCCGAGGCCGGGGCGTTGCTGGCCGAGCGGCTGCCGGAGGTGCGCGACCCCGTCGTGCTGGCGTTGCCGCGCGGCGGGGTCGCCGTGGCCGTGCCGGTCGTCCGCCGGCTCGGCGGCGAGCTGGACGTGCTCGTCACCCGGAAGATCGGCTACCCGCCCGCTCCCGAGCTGGGCGTGGGGGCGATCGCCGAGGGCGGCGAGCCGGTGTTCGACCTGACGATGCTCGACCGGCTGGGCCTGACGCCCGAGGACCTGGCCGACGTGGTCGAGCGGGAGCGGCACGAGCTGGCCAGGCGGGTGCGGGTCTACCGGGGCGACCGGCCGCTGCCGCCGCTGGCCGGACGTGAGGTGATCGTCGTGGACGACGGCCTGGCCACGGGCGGGACGGCACGGGCCGCCCTGCGCGCGGTGGCCGCGGCCCGCCCCGCCAGGGTGACGCTGGCCGTGCCGGTCGGCGCCGCGGAGACCGTCGAGATGATGCGTGCGGAGGCCGACGAGGTGGTGGTGCTGCTGACCCCGGTCGACTTCAGGGCGGTCGGCCAGTGGTACGAGCACTTCGACCAGCTCACCGACGACGACGTGCTCGACCTCCTGGAGCGGCGGTGACCTTCACCGGACGGCGCCGCTCGTACCGGTGTCTATGCGGACAGGACCGCCCAGACCAGCTTCCGCGAGCCGCCGGGGGCGAACCAGCCCCACGCGCTGCAGAGCGCGTCGACCAGCCGAAGCCCGCGCCCGAACTCGGCGAACACGTCGGCCGGCGCCGCCACCGGGACGGTCTGGCTGTGGTCGGTCACCACGCAGGCCAGCTCGGGCCGGCGGAAGAGCAGCCGGAGCTGCACGGCTCCGCCGCCGTGCCGCATCGCGTTCGTGACCAGCTCGGAGACCACCAGTTGCACGTCGTAGGCCAGGTCGGCGGCGGCCCACGAGGTGAGCGTCTGGTCCACGAACCGCCGGGCCGTCGCGACGCAGGCCGGTTCGAACGCGGTGCGCTCGTGGAAGGGGAACACCGCGTCGCACTCTTCGGCACGCCCATCCACCAGAATGGTGGCGAGCCACCCTGGTGGCCCGGAACCGATGGCGGCTTGCGGCCGAGCGTCGAAAGTCGTCATTCTGGCCCCCGAAGCGCGGTCTGGTGATCCAGTGCCCATCTTTACGGGGTGTGCGTAGTGATGCAAGACTTTTCGTGTTTTACCGATGCGAATACCATCTGCACGTGCAGATGATCTAGGAGCGGTCGAGTGAGCGCACAGAGCGCGGAGGGAAAGCTTCTCAGCTACACGCCGGGAAGCCCGACGGTGCTGCGGATCCTGCTGGGTACGCAACTGCGCAGGCTCCGTACCGAGAAGGGGATCTCCCGGGAGGATGCCGGATACTCCATTCGCGCATCTCATGCGAAGATCAGCCGACTTGAGCTCGGTCAGGTGAGTTTCAAACAACGGGACGTCGCCGACCTGCTCACCCTCTACGGCGTCACCGCCCCGGACGACCGTGAGCCGCTGCTCGCCCTGGCCCGGCAGGCCAACGCACCGGGCTGGTGGCACAAGTACGGCGACCTGCTGCCCGGCTGGTTCGAGGTCTACATCGGGCTGGAGGGGGCCGCCTCGGCCATCCGCACGTTCGAGAACCAGTTCGTCCCCGGCCTGCTGCAGACGCCCGCGTACGCCAAGGCCGTGATCCGGCTCGGCAACGAGAAGGCGCTCGACCCCGAGCTCGACCGCCGCGTCACCCTGCGCACCACCCGGCAGAAGCGCCTGGAGAGCGGGCTCAAGCTGTGGGCCGTGATCGACGAGGCCGTCCTGCGGCGGGGGCTCGGCGGGGCCGGCGTCATGCGGGAGCAGATCCGCCACCTGCTCGACGCCACGGAGGAGCGCAACGTCACCGTCCAGGTGATGCCGTTCGAGAGCGGCGGGCACGCGGCGGCCGGCGGTTCGTTCAGCATCCTGCGTTTCCCCGAGCGCGAGCTGCCCGACGTGGTCTACATGGAGCAGCTCACCAGCGCCCTCTATCTGGACAAGCCGGCCGACTCCGACCACTACATGGAGGTCATGGACCGGCTGAGCATCCAGGCCCTGGAGCCGAAGCAGACCCGGCGCTTTCTGGAACAGCTCATTTCCGGATGAGCTGCTGAAACTCCTGTGATCCACTCCATAGTCGGATTTTTGGTCATCCGGTATATGGAGTCTGTCGTGCTGTCGTATGGTCAGCGCAAACGCGGATGCACGTGCATCCGTAAGATCGCTAGGAGCTTCCCCCATGCACGAGTTCCGGAACGGAACGCCCGCCGGTCACCTCCCCGTCGTGTGGCGCAAGAGCAGGCGAAGCAATCCCAACGGCAACTGCGTCGAGGTCGCGGGCCTGCCCACGGGTGAGATCGCCATGCGCAACTCCCGGTTCCCCGACGGCCCGGCGCTGGTCTACACGCAGGCCGAGATCAGCGCGTTCGTCCTGGGGGCCAAGGACGGCGAGTTCGACGACCTCATCGTCTGAGCACCCGGTCTGATCCCCCCGTCTGATCAGCGGGGTTCGTTGTACCAGCGCCACCTGGTCTGGCGCGGCCGTCCGGGCAGCTCGCCGCGGCCGGTCGCCCACAGCAGCGTGGCCCAGGGGGCGGTGTCCACGGGGGCGTCGGGGAACAGGCGGGCCAGCACCCGCGAGCACAGGCCGGCGGGCGGCTCCCAGGCCAGCCCCAGCCCCTCGGACACGTCGTGCATATGCACGAGCGTTTCCACCAGGCCCATCGCGGCGGTCGCCGACGCGTCCGCCATGCCGAAGATGTGATGACCGCGCGCCTGCGGCGGCGCGGTGCGGACCATGGCCGACAGCAGCGCGCCGCAGGCCTGGAGCACCTGCAGCAGCCCGGTGGGCCCGGCCGCGCGGTCGGCGTGGATGGTGTTGTTGGGGCCGCCGGGCCTGCGCCGCTCCAGCGCGAACGGCACGTACGTGTCCAGCGGCGGCACGCTGAGCCCGAGCTGGGCGGCGTAGGCGAACAGGTCGTCGGCGAGGTGCTCGACGGTCTCCCAGCAGGTCCACTCCAGTGAGCCCGCCTTCGCCTCCCACGCCTGCGGCGGCGCGTCCCGCAGCGTGTCGACGGCGAGGGCGACGGCCTGGTCGAGGTCGTCCGCGGTCACGAGCGCTGAATCCGGCATGCAGGGCACCTTATCGCCGTCCGCTTCGTGCGCCCGCGTGTAGGGTCGTCACGATCCGCACGTCCGGACGGGAGCCGTACCGCATGACCGACCCCGAAGACCTCACCGCGCGCGCCCGCATCAGGGAGGCGGCGCTGCTGCACTTCGGCGAGCACGGCTTCGAGGGGGCCACGACCCGCGCCATCGCCGGGACCGCCGGGGTGTCCCCGGGGCTGCTGCGCCACCATTACGGTTCCAAGCAGGCGTTGCGCGAGGCGTGCGACGAACACCTGATCAGGCTCGTCCGGCGGATCGACGACGACGTCCGCGCCGGCGCCGTGCCCGCCGGGCGCAACCCCGTGGCCGCGGCGCTCGACGCGCTGGCGCCCTACCGGCTGTACGTGGCGCGGGCGCTGGCCGAGGGCTGGGCCGCGCCGCTGTTCGACGGCATCGCCGAGCTGAGCGAGCGGTGGCTGGCGGAGCTCGACGAGACCCGCACCGACGAGCCGTTCGCCGGGCGCAGGGCGCGCGCGACCGTGTCCACGGCCATGTCGCTGTCGGTCGGCGTGCTGCACAAGCACGTCTCCCGCGGCCTCGGCGTGGACGTGTTCAGCCCCGAGGGCGCCTACCTGCTCGCGCTCACCCTGCTCGACCTCTACTCCCACCCCCTGCTGACCCCGGAGGCGGCGGCGGAGCTCCGCGACGCCCTCGGCAAGCCCCCCGGAAGCGGATGATCCCGCTCAGGATCGGTTCGTTTCCGGACGGACCCGCTCAGGATCGGTTCTTTCTGGATGGACCCGCTCAGGACAGGAAGTCCGTCAGCGTCGGCAGCAGCGCCTCCGGCCGGCCGAGCACGCCGTGGTCCTCGCCGGGCAGCACCACGTGCCGGGCGCCCGGCACGGCGTCGGCGACGGCCCGCACGGCGTCCAGCATCCACTTCGGGGACTGGTCGCCGCCGATCGCCAGGGTGGGCACGGTGATGCCGGACAGCCGCTCGACCGGCAGCGACTGCCCCGGACCGCACACGGCGGCGTCGTAGGCGAGCGTGTGCGCCAGGGTGGTGAACCAGCCCCACACGGGCTCCGACCGCATGCCCGCCACCACCTCGGCGGGCACGTCGGCGCCCTCGGTCAGGAACAGCGCCACGGCCTCGTCGCGGCGATCGCCCTCGACGAGGGCGCGCAGCCGCTCGGCGAAGTCGCCGCCGGGCGCGGTGCGCGCGCCGTCCACGACGTACGGCGGCTCGTAGACGGCCAGGCGGGCGATCGGCAGCCCGTACGCGGCGGCCTCCAGCGCGAGGATGGCGCCGGAGGAGTGGCCGAAGACGCTCGCCGAGCCGCCCGCGTGCTCGATCAGCGCGGCGAGGTCCTCGATCTCGCGCTCGACGGCGTAGGCGGGCGCGTCGCCGCTGCCGCCCCGGCCGCGGCGGTCGTGGGCGATCGCGCGGAAACCGGGGGCGAGCGCGGCGGCGAGGGCGGCGACGGTGGTGCGGTCGTTGAAGGCGCCGCCCACCAGGATCACCGGGTGGCCCTCGCCGCTGCTCTCGAACGCGATGCGGGTGCCGTCGGCCGAGGTGACGGTCTGAACCGTGGACTGCATGTCGAACTCCTTCTGCGGGCTCTTGTCAGCAGGAGGTCGGAGCCGTCCCACGCTTCTCTACATGCTTCTACCGGAAAATTCGCGGATCGGCCTGAAGGCCGCGCGAGAGCCGGACGGTGATGAACTCGTTGTCGTCGGGACGGCCCGGCGTGCGGCCGCTGGAGAAGGGGAAGTTGTTGTCGTCCAGCAGGCCCAGGGTGCGGTCGTCGAGGACGACGACGTCCTCGATGGTCTGGAACGGGAACCGGAACGTGCCGGGCGCGCCGCCGAGGCCGCGCGGGTCGGCCAGGTCGAGCAGGTCGGCCACCTGCGTCTTGTCCAGGGCGCCGTCGTGGTCGCGGTCGCGCGTGTCGGCCAGGTAGACGCGCTTGACCTTGGCCGCGTCACCCTGGAGGTTGTCCCGCTCGATGATCAGGAAGCGGTTCGCGTCCAGGGCGACGGCGTCGCCGATGGAGTGCGCGGGGTCCTCCAGCCGGTACGTCCACGTGCGCCCGGTGTATGTGCGCTTGCGCAGGTCGAACTCGTTCATCCGCAGAGTGCCCGCCGGGTCGCCGCTCACCGTGCCTTCGAGCAGCGGGTAGAGCCGGCGGCCGTCCACCGACCTGGCCATGCCCTCGAAGCCCTTGGAGCTGGCCAGGTTGGGCTGGGCGCCGTTCAGCCAGGGGTTCTCGGGGGCCTTGACGCCGGGCAGCTCGATCGGGGCGTCGAGCAGCCGGCCCTTGCGGTCGAAGTGCAGCAGGAACGGCCCGAACTCGTCGCCGATCCAGTAGGTGCCGTCCGTCGCGCGCACGATCGACTCGACGTCGAAGTCGGAGCCCGTCAGCGTACGGTCCTGGCGGGTCAGGGCGAACGGGACGAGTCCCCGCGGGTCGGTCAGGTTGAAGCCGCCGAGCACCTCGACCGTCCTGGCGGCGAAGTCCGGCTTGACGCGGTGCACGCGCAGGAGGAAGTCGGCGCTGTTGGCCTTGTTGCCGAAGCCGTTGTCGGACAGCACGTCGAAGGTGCCGTCGTGGCGGCGGGCGATGCCGCTGAAGCCCTGCACGGGCTGGCCGGGGAAGGGCGGGGTGACGCCGTTGACCGGCGCGGCGCCGAGGAGGGAGCCCGACGGCTCGCTGCCGGGCACGTAGGTCTGCGCGGGCAGCGCGGCGAAGCCGGTCAGCGTGGCGCGGCCGAACGCGGCGGGGCCGCGGTCCCCGGGCCGGGCGGGGTCGGCCATGGCGGCGGTGGCCGGGGCGGCGAGGGCGAGCGCCAGGGCCGCCGCGCACGTCAGGGTGGTGATGCGTCTCATGGCGGGCACGCTAGAGGCGGCACATGACGGCATTCCGAACATGAGACGACCTTCAGGGACGCTCATGACGTCGTTGCCGGTCCGCCCGAGCCCGGTGACCTGCGCACATTCCCGGACGAGAGGCGCGCACGACGGGAAACGCGACGGCCACCCCTGCCCTGGGTCGGGCGGGGGTGGCCGGGCGATGCTTTGTGCGGGATGACGATCTCGGGCCTGATCAGGCAGTTGCCCCGACCGGGTTCGCCAGAGCCTGGACATGGAAGGCCAGGCTCCGGTTCATCGGGACAACTGAGTGATCACGCGATGATCGTTGATGCTGCCGAGGTGTGTCAGGCGGCGGAGATGCCGGCGCTGGCGGCGCGGCGCATGCGACGGCGACGCTCGCTGGCGCGCTCGTCCTCGTTGAGACCGCCCCACGTGCCGTACTTCTCCGGCCGGGACAGCGCGTAGTCTAGGCACTCGTTGCGGACAGGGCACCCGGCGCAGATCGCCTTGGCCTTCCGCTCACGTACGTCACGCTCGGGCTGCCGCTCCCCGTCGGGGCCGAAGAAGAGCACGAGATCCTCACCCCGGCACGCGGCATCATCCTGCCAACCCCAGCTGGGGCGCGGGCGGGCGAGCTGCCGACGTACCTGAGACATGAGAAAACCACCTTCGTGAGAGGTATTTCGGTAATTGAGCCGCATTGGACGCTTTTGGCGTCACTGTTCCAACGCAAGGACGGGCCGTGATGTTCCCTAGTCAGGCGAGGGCGGGCGTGGCGTACCGCACAGGCGTGAGCCTGTCCAGCGAAACCAGCCGGTAGGTGGTGATCGTCTCGGCGCAAGCCGTACCACACGGCGCTGTGAACGCCGATGGCTCAACCACAACCTGGAACCGGACGTCTCCGCAGCGCACGACTGCTTCGGTGACGTCGCCGTCCGACCTGGAGGATTCCACGGCCACTGCGCCGACGGAGCACTCTCCCGTATGGGCTCGGGCAAAATGCTCGACGGCTTGCAATGGCTCAGGGATGCCTGCGCGCCCCCGGAGACGGTCGAGAATGATCTCGCCCGACCGGTACGCGTTAGCCGCTGCCAGTGCAGCAGCCTGAGACATGCTGCCGTAGAAAATTCCGTGTGGCAAGCACACGAGGTTGGCGGCGTAGCGATCGCCGCCAACGTGTGACGTTTCCCACACTCTGTCCGGCAAAGATTCGGCCAGCGACCGAGCGAGGGGTAGTCCAATGCGGGCGCAGCACGCATTGCGCTTGGCGTGCGTGCAGACCAGAAATACCGGCTCGTCTTCAAGTATGCAGGACTCCGGGAGCACTCCGGCCACGAAGGCGTCCAGGTCAAGATCGTCCGGACCTGCGACGACGCCGCCGGCCAACCAGGGGCGGTCGCCCGCCGCGTAGGCCAGTAGCACACGGATCCCCTGGTCCCGCTGGCGGGTTCGCTTGCCCGGCCGCCTGATGAGCTGGGGCCTGATACCGCGTTCGAGCGCTCTGCGCACGAGTTCGGAGATTTCTTCAGGAAGTTGCAAGCTTTCCAGGTGGGACGGCCACGGCCCGGCGTACTCGACGAGCAGCCAGAGCCTGGCTCCCACGGTGGCGCTGGCCAGGGTGGGCATGGCTCCCGTGTGGCAGCCCGCCGGATGCTCGCATCCCCTCGCCAACGCCTCCCCCTTCCCGAAGAATTAGGTAAGGATAACCTAACGCATCGGCGGGGTTCGGGGCCGGGGTCACCCGGTCCCGAGCGCGTCGCGTGTCGCGGGCAGCGCCCGGTCGCGGTCGGCGGCGACCAGGCCGATCCTGGTCCTGCGGTCCAGCAGGTCGGCCTCGTCGAGCGCGCCCTCGTGCCGGACAGACCAGAGCAGGTCGCCCTTGGTCAGGCCGAGCCCGACCTCCTCGGGGTGGGCCTTGACCAGCTCGTACGCCGCCGCGGCCTCGCTGCCGTACCGCTCGGCCAGCCGGGGCGGCACGCCGTCCGGCTGCGGGCCCGCGCCGACCAGGGGGAGGTGCTTCGTCCGGCTCGGTCCGGCTTTGAGGTCTTTGAGGGAGACCGCCCGGTCGATGGCGTCCTCGGCCATTCGCCGGTACGTGGTGAGTTTGCCTCCGACGACCGTGACCACGCCGCCGTCCGACAGCACCGCATGCCGGCGCGAGAGGTCCGCCGTGCGGCCGTCCGCGGCCAGGAGCGGCCTCAGGCCCGCGTACGCGCCCGCGACCGCCTCAGGGGTCACCGGAGCCTCGAGAATGCCGTTCAGCACCTCCAGGAGCGCCGTGACGTCCTCGGCGGGCACCTCGGGGACGTCGGGCACCGGCCCGTCCAGCGGCTCGTCGGTCAGTCCGACGTAGACGCGGCCGTCGCCCTGGGGGAGTACGAGCGCGAATCGGTTGCTCTCTCCGGGAATGGGCACGTGCATGCCGGCGATCAGCCCCGGCAGCGTCCCGGCGTCGAGCACGAGATGGCTGCCCCGGGACGGCCGCAGCCGCGCCGCCGGGTCGAGCTGCCCGGCCCACACGCCCGTCGCGTTGACCACCGCCCTGGCCCGGATGGTGAACCGCTCGCCGGTCAGCTCGTCGCGCACCTCGGCGCCCTCGTCCGTGAGCCGCAGGGCGCGGCAGCGGGTCAGGACGCGGGCGCCGTGCCCGGCGGCGGTCCTGGCCAGCGCCACGACCAGGCGCGCGTCGTCGAGCAGCCGGCCGTCCCACGACAGCAGGCCGCCGCGCAGCCCGTCGCGCGCCAGCACCGGCGCGAGCGTGTGGGCGCGCGCCGCGCCGAGCCGCGTGGGGCCGGGCAGCAGGCGGCGCGGCGTGCGCGCCGCGGTCCGCAGCCCGTCGCCGAGCCGGTAGCCGGTCATCACCAGGGCGGCCTGCCGCGGGGAGACCGCCGGCGTCAGCGGCAGCAGGTACGGATGGGCCTTGACCAGGTGCGGAGCCGTCGTCCTGAGCAGGATGCCGCGCTCGACCGCACTCTCGTAGGCCACGTCCACCTGGCCCTTGGCCAGGTAGCGCAGCCCGCCGTGGACCAACTTGGAGCTCCACCTCGACGTGCCGAAGGCCAGGTCGTGCGCGTCGACCGCCGCTACGCTCAACCCGCGGGAGGCGGCGTCGAGGGCCGCGCCGGCTCCCGTCGCGCCGAGCCCCACCACCAGCACGTCCAGCCGCCCGTCGGCGACCACGCCCAGTTCGTACGACCTTCTGCGGGCGTTCAGCGAGCTATCCAAGGTAGGCCTCCAGCAGGGCGGCGAGTTCGGCGTCCAGGTCGTCGAGCGTCACGGGGTCGAGCATCGTGGGGGCCGACAGCAGGAACGACTGGGCGACCAGCAGCACGGCCCGCGCCCTGGCCGGCCCGCCGACGGCCGGCTCCAGCAGGGCCAGCACCGCCTCGTGGCTGGCCCCCCGCCGGTCCAGCAGGTACGGCAGCAGCAGCTCGGGGTCCGCCTCCACGATCTTGCGCCAGAGCGGGTGCCCGCGCAGCCCGCGCACGCCCGCCACGATCGCGGGCACCGGATCGGACAGGTCGAGCCCCGACACGACCGCGACCCACTCCCGCGTCATCAGGTCGGCGACCAGCGAGCGCACGTCCGGCCAGCGGCGGTAGATCGTCATCCGCGACACGCCCGCCCGCCTGGCCACGTCCGTGAGCGTGGTCCTGCGCACGCCGTAGGCCAGCACGCACGCGCGGGCCGCGTCCAGCACACCCTCATTGTGACGGTTCGACGTCATGTGTCACAGTGTATGCGTGACCGGTGAACCCATGCTGTGGTGTGGCTGGGGCGACCCCGCCAAGGCCCGCGAGCTGCCCGAACAGATCCGCAAGCTGCTGCACGACCTGCTCGGCGTGCGCGCGCCCGAGACCCCGGCCGCCGCCATCGAGGAGGTCCGGCTGCCGCCGGTCGCGCTGCCCGAGCCGGTGCTGGCCGCGCTCGCGGCCGTCACCGGGCCCGCGCACGTGCTGACCTCCCACGAGGCCAGGCTGCGGCACACGCGCGGCAAGTCCACGCCCGACCTGCTGCGGATGCGCGCGGGAGACGGCTCCGACGCCCCCGACGCGGTCGTGCTGCCCGGCTCGCACGAGGAGGTGGCGGAGCTGCTGCGGCTGTGCGCGGCCGAGCGGATCGCGGTCGTGCCGTTCGGCGGCGGCACCTCCGTCGTCGGCGGGCTCGTGGCCGCGCGGGCCGGCTTCACCGGCGTGATCGCGCTCGACCTGGGCCGGCTCGACCGGCTGCGCTCGATCGACGCCGAGTCGATGGTGGCCGACTTCGAGCCGGGCGTGCGCGCCCCCGAGGCCGAGCGGCTGCTCGCCGAGCACGGCCTCACGCTGGGGCACTTCCCCCAGTCCTTCGAGTACGCCACGCTCGGCGGCTTCGCCGCGGCCCGCTCCAGCGGCCAGGCCTCGGCCGGGTACGGGCGCTTCGACGACATGGTCGTCGGCCTCACCCTGGCGACGCCGTCCGGGTCGCTGGAGCTGGGCCGCGCGCCCAAGTCCGCGGCCGGGCCCGACCTGCGCCAGCTCGTCCTGGGCTCGGAGGGGGCGTTCGGCGTCATCACGTCGCTGCGCCTGCGGGTGCGCAGGCGGCCGGCCGAGCGCCGTTACGAGGGCTGGCGGTTCGAGTCGTTCCGAGCGGGGACGGCCGCCGTGCGGGCACTCGCCCAGGAAGGCCCGCTTCCCACCGTGCTGCGGCTCTCCGACGAGACCGAGACCATGATCGGGCTGGCCCGGCCGGACGCGATCGGCGGCGGCGGTTCCGGCTGCCTGGTGATCCTCGGCGTCGAGGGCGACTGGATCGGCCACCGGCACGCCGCGGCCGCCGCGGTCCTGGCCCGGCACGGCGGCGAGCCGCTGGGGCCCGAGCCCGGCCAGGCGTGGGAGCACGGCCGCTTCTCCGCGCCGTACCTGCGCGACTCGCTGCTCGGCGCGGGCGCCACCGTGGAGACCCTGGAGACGGCCGGGTTCTGGTCGAACCTGCCGCGCCTGTACGACGCCGTCCGGCTGGCCCTGCTCGGCGCGCTCGGCTCGCCGCTGGTCATGTGCCACGTCTCGCACGTGTACGAGACCGGCGCCTCGCTGTACTTCACCGTGGTGACCCCGCAGCAGGGCGACCCGGTCGAGCAGTGGGAGCGGGCCAAGGAGGCGGTGAACGCGGCGATCGTCGAGGCCGGCGGGACGATCTCGCACCACCACGGGGTGGGCCGCGACCACCGGGACGCCTACGGCGCGGAGCTGGGCCCGCTGGGCGTGGGCGTGCTCCAGGCCGTCAAGGACCGGCTGGACCCGGCGGGGATCCTCAACCCGGGGGTGCTGGTCCCTCAGTCGCCGCCGGGGATCTGATCGGCCTCCGCCAGCGTTTCGGCGGCGTCGCTGTAGCGGTGGAGGGCCTCGTACGCCTCGGCCAGCCGGTAGAGGGAGACCGCGAGGTGGCCGCCCTCCAGCCCGCGGCTGAGCGCCACGGCCTCCTGCGCCATGGGCAGCGCCTCGGTGGCGCGGGAGCGGTCGAGCAGCATCCTGGCCGTGGTGCGCAGGCAGTGGGCCAGCAGGCCGGTGTGCTCGGCGGGGGAGCGGGCGGCCAGCGCCCGGCTCTGGGCGACGGCTTCGAGCGCCCGGTCGACGCCCCGGCCGCCCCGGCGGGGGAGGGTGAGGGCGTAGGCGAGTAACGCCTGCACGGCCGCCGCGTCGGGGCTGCCCATCCGGGTCGCGTCGTCCGGGCCGTTCCGGTTCATGGGAGCCCACCTCCGCGTCCCAAGGGCTTGCTTGGGGACGTGAGGTTACACCATGCCGCACCATCTGTGTTTCCGGGAGTACGGAGCGTGGAGTGTGCGCGAATGGTGGATGCCGGTAAAGATGTGGTCATGGTGGAAGTCGCGGCCGAGCGCGGGAAGCAGCATTCGTCACGGGTGTCGAAGGCGGGGGCCGGCTGGGCCTGCGCAGAACCGGGGACGTTCGCCCAGCTCAGACCGGACAAGGGCGGATTCACCTGGCTGAATTTACGCACGCTCTGGTTGTCCAGGAACGAGATCCTGGCGACCTTGTTCGGTGATCCTTCGGGGGAGGTGCGGAAACGGTGGATCGCGGCTCAGGAAGCCCGCGGGATAGATCCGGAATTTCGCATCAAGCCCGGCGTCGGGGGACATTTCAATTTCCTGATTCTGGGCGACACCGGCGAGGGCGACGCCTCCCAGTACGCCGTCGTCCCCGGGATGCTGAGGCTCGGGCAGGACACCTCGTTCGCGGTCATCGCCAGCGACGTCATCTACCCGACGGGGTCGGGCAACGAGTACGGGAACAAGTTCTTCCGCCCGTACAAGGACTACCAGGCGCCGATCTACGCGATCCCCGGCAACCACGACTGGTACGACGGGCTCGGAGGCTTCATGCGGGTCTTCTGCGACGCCCCGCCGCTCAAGCCGACGCCGGACCGCGGGCTGCGTGGGCTGCTGTGGCGCAAGCCGGAGACGATCGACGAGGGCAGGCTGGCCGAGGCGCGCGAGCTCCGGGGACGGCCGGCCCAGCAGGCCGCGCAGCCGGCGCCGTACTGGGCGATCGAGAGCGACAGCCTGCTGGTCGTGGGCGTGGACACCGGCATCAAGAACGTGATCGACAAGGCCCAGACGGCCTGGCTGCGCCGCGTCTCGCTCGACCCGCGGCCGAAGATCCTGGTGACCGGGAAGCCCATCTACACCGGCAACGTGCACAAGCCGTCACCGCTGGAGGAAGGCGGCACGATCGATGACATCGTGCGCGACCCGGCCCACCGGTACGTCGCGGCCATCGGCGGAGACGTGCACAACTACCAGCGCTATCCGGTCAAGGTGGGCGACCGGGTGATCCAGTACATCGTGACCGGCGGCGGCGGCGCCTTCATGCACGCCACCCACATCATCGGCAGGGTGGACGTCGCCGGCGTGGCCGAGGACGACTTCAAGTGCTACCCGCTGCGCGGCGACTCGCTGTCCTTCTACAGCCAGCTCTACGCCCGCCGCCTGCGGATGAAGTGGCTCTGTCTCACCCCCGACGAGGCGGTGTGCATCATGTCCAGCCAGATCGGCAACCGTCCGGCCCGGCCGGTCGAGGGCGCGGTCACGGTGACCCGGCGGATGCGCTGGGCGGCGCGGCTGCTCGGGGCCTGGCCGTGGCCGTTCCGGCTGCCGGTGGACAAGGTGTTCCACCGCTTCCTGTCGGAGCTGTCCGACTGGGACCAGCCGCCGTTCTTCAAGCAGTTCCTGCACGCGTCGGTCACACCCGGCCGGCTGACCCTGCGCTGCTTCGCCGCCACCGGCTGCCTGGAGCAGGAGCTCCGGCCGCCGTTGGAGGACGAGGTGCACATCGATTTGTCGTAGCCGTTTGGCACCCTTATGTGCGTGTATGTCGTGGTAGCGGGGGAGACGGTGCTCCCCGTCGGAGGAACGGCCCGGCGCGCGGCCGACCCGGCGTCCGCGGTGCGGGAGCTGGAGTCCGGGGGCGGGCCGCGGTGGGTCTGGGCCGACACGCGGGAGACGTACGCTCAGCTGCTGGAGCGGGGCGTGCGGGTCGCGCGCTGCCACGACCTCGCGCTCACCGAGGGGCTGCTGCTCGCCCACGAGGGCCGCTACGGCGAGCCGCGCTCGGCGCGGGCCGCCCACGCCCGGCTGCACGGCCTGCCGGTGCCCGACGACCAGCCGAGCGTGCCCGGCACGTTGTTCGCGCCGGAGCCGCTGGGGGCCGAGGCGGTGGCCGAGGTGCTGGCCGACCAGCTCCGCCGGATCGAGGCGCTGCCCGAGCCCGGCCGCTTCCGGCTGCTGGTCGCCGCCGAGTCCGCGGGCGCGCTGGTCGCGGCCGAGATGTCGCACGAGGGCATGCCCTGGCGCCTGGACGTGCACGACGCGCTGCTCACCGACCTGCTCGGCCCGCGGCCCGTGCACGGCATGCGCCCGGCCAAGCTGCAGGCGCTGGCCGACGAGGTGGCGGCGGCCTTCGGGCGGCCGGTCAACCCCGACTCGGTGCAGCAGCTGGTCAAGGCGTTCAAGGGGGCGGGGGTGGCGCTGAAGACGACCCGGTCGTGGGAGCTGAAGAAGATCGACCATCCCGCCGTCGCGCCGCTGCTGGCCTACAAGGAGCTGGCCCGGCTCTACAGCTTCCACGGCTGGGTGTGGGCCGACCAGTGGGTGCGCGGCGGGCGTTTCCGCCCCGAGTACGTCGTCGGCGGCGTGGTGTCCGGCCGGTGGGCGACCAGCGGCGGCGGCGCGCTGCAGATCCCCAAGGTGATGCGCCGGGTCGTGGTGGCCGACGCGGGATGGACGCTGGTCGTCGCCGACGCGGCCCAGCTGGAGCCGAGGGTGCTGGCCGCGATGGCCGGCGACGGCGGGCTGGCCAGGGCGGCGGGGGAGATCGACCTGTACTCGGCGCTGGCCCAGTCGTTCGGCGGCGAGCGCGACAACGCCAAGATCGCCATGCTGTCCGCCATGTACGGCGGCACCAGCGGCGACGCCTCCAAGCTGCTGGCCGTCATGCGCCAGCGCTTCCCCAAGGCGTACCAGTTCGTGGAGGACGCGGCCAAGGCCGGGGAGGAGGGGCGGCTGGTGCGGTCGTGGCTCGGGCGGACCAGCCCGCCGCCGTCCGGGCGGTGGAAGGAGCTGGTGTCCGGCCCGGAGGGCGGCCGGGCGGCCCGCGACCGGGGCAGGTTCACCAGGAACTTCGTGGTGCAGGGCACGGCCGCCGAATGGGCGCTGGCGCTGCTGGCGGTGCTGCGCGGGCTGCTGCCCGAGCCCGCCAGGCTGGTGTTCTTCCAGCACGACGAGGTCATGGTGCACTGCCCGCTGGAGCAGGCCGAGGAGGTCACCGCGGCGGTGACGGCGGCGGCCGCGGAGGCGAGCAGGCTGCTGTTCGGCTCGACCCCGGTGCGCTTCCCGATGGAGACGGTGGCCGTGGGGTGCTACGCCGACGCCAAGTGACCGTTCAGGCCGGTCTGTCGCGGTACCGGGCCGAGACCAGCCAGAGCCCGGCCAGCGTGACCATGACGCCGACGACCAGGCCGAGCACGCCGTAGGACAGGATGCCCACGATGGCGCCCGCGATGATCGTCCCGGTGGCGCCGCAGACGTTCATCAGCAGGTCGGACAGGCCCTGCACGGCGGGCCGGCGGTCGATCGGCACCGACTCGGTGACCAGCGCCGACCCGGCGACCAGCCCGCACGACCAGCCGAGCCCGAGCACGACCAGGGCCGTCGTCACCTGCCACACCCGGTGCCCCGCGGTGCCCGCCAGGACGGCCGCGGCCAGCAGCAGCGCCGACCCGAGCACCAGCACCGGCACCTTGCCCGCCCGGTCGGCCAGCCAGCCGACGACCGGCGAGAACATGTACATGCCGGCGATGTGCAGGCTGATCACCAGGCCGATGACGTTCAGGTTCGAGCCGTCGTGGTGGAGCTTCACGGGCGTCATCGACATGATCGAGACCATCGCTGTGTGGGCCACCGCGATCATGACGAGCGCGCGGCGGGCCATGGGGGTCTCGCGCAGCGTGCGCAGGCCCGTCCTGATCGTGCGGTGGCGGCCGGGGCCGGGCTCGGGGGCGCCGTCCAGCGTGCGGGCCAGCTTGAGCGGGTCCGGGCGCAGGCCGCCGATGATGATCACCAGCGCCACGGCGAACGCCAGCGCCGCGAACGCGAACGGCCCCGCCTTGGCCGCCAGCCCGGCCTCGATCCCCATGCGGTCGGCGGGCTCGGCCAGGTTGGGCCCGGCGACCGAGCCGACGGTCGAGGCCCACACCACCAGCGACAGGTGCCGGGCCGAGTGGCCCTTGGGCGACAGGTCGGTGGCCGAGTAGCGGGCCGCCAGGCTGCCCGCGCTGCCGCCGCCGACCAGCACCAGCCCGGCCAGCAGCAGCGGCCAGTTGCCCAGGCTGATCGCGGCCACCGAGAGCGCGCAGCCCGCCAGCGCCGCCAGGTAGGTCAGCGACAGGCCCACCCGGCGGCCCCCCAGGCTCGACAGCCGCGCGGTCGGCAGCGCGAGCAGCGCCGCCCCGAGCACGGTCGCGGTTCCGGCGAACCCGCTGATCACGGTCGAGCCGGACAGCTCGTCCACGACCACCGAGCTGAGCGCCAGGCCGACGGCCACCCCGACGCCGCCCACGATCTGCGCGGCGGACAGGACGACCAGGGTTCGACGCTGGACGCTGACGAGGTCAGGCAGGGAGACGGGGGGTTTCGTGGGGGCGCTGGTCACCTGTGAAGTCTCGCATAGCCCCCGACATCCCCCCAAAGAGGACAGGCATCCATTTCTATTGGGAAAGGTGCCCTTTTCAGAGGATGGTGACGGAATCCCCCACGGTGATCGTGCCGGGGGCGTCCGGGATCAGGTTGATGCCGAACCAGACCTTGCCGTCCCACTTGCGGTGGCGGGACAGCGTCCTGATGGGCTCCTTGCCCTTGGTGTACGTCGCGGTGTCGATCGTGGTCAGCACGCAGCGGTCGCAGCCCTTGGTCACCCGGAAGGCGACCGCGCCGATGCGCAGCCGCTTCCACTCGTCCTCGGCGAACGGCCGCTCCACTCCGTCGATCACCACGCTGGGCCGGAAGCGGTGCATGGGCAGCGGCTCGGGGACCTCCTCGCCGCGTTCGGCCGCCGTCTCGGCGATCCAGTCGTTGAGCCGGCCGAGTGAGGCGGTCGTGGTCAGCAGCAGGGGGTAGCCGTCGGCCAGGCTCACCCGGTCGCCGGGCAGGCCGTACTCGGGGTTGACGGGACGCCGGGCCGGGTCGTCGAGCCAGGCCAGCCGCGCCGGGCGGCCGATCAGGTCCGACAGCCAGCGTGCCGCGTCGTCGCCGCAGTCGGTGAGCTCCACGGGCGTGCGCCAGACGTCCACGGTGGTCATGGCGGAAGTCGGGGTGACCCGCAGCGGGGGCGCGTGCGGGCCGGTCAGGGTGAGGGTGTCGCCGTCGAGCTGGGCCACGCAGGCCAGCAGCCTGGGGTGCTCGCGGGCGGTCAGCATGCCGCCCTGGCCGTCGGTCACGAGGTAACGCCGGTCGCCGGCCAGCCCCCACGGCTGCACTTCGGCCTCATGGACGTCATGCCCGGCGGTGGACTTGACGGGATAGAAGTGGATGCTCGCCAGTTCCATGGCCAGGACCGTACCTCACGCCCTCGGGACGGCTTCGGCCCGGTGGGCCGCGGCGACCGGCTCCCGGCCCGGACGGGCGGACAGGGCCACCACGCCCAGCGCCGCCGCGCCGAGCACGGCGCCGATCCAGCCGACGGACGGGTATCCGGCGCCCGCCCCGATGGCCAGCCCGCCGAGCCACGGGCCGACGGTGATGCCGACGTTGAAGGCGCAGACGTTCATCGCGGCGGCCATCGTGGGGGCGTCCTTGGCCAGGGTGAAGACGCGGGTGTTCAGCGTCGGGTTGGTGGCGAAGCCGAACCCGCCGAGCAACAGGACCAGCGGCACGGCCAGCACCGCGACCGGCGCGGCCAGAGCCAGCAGGACCGAGGTCACGACCAGCCCGGCGATGCCCGCGTACAGGGTCGCGAAGGGGCGCGTGTCGGCGGTGCGCCCGCCGATCGTGATGCCGATCACCGCGCCGACGCCGTACAGCGCCAGGACGGCGGGCACCCAGGCGGCCCGCAGGCCGGTCGTGTCCACGAGCATCGCGCTCAGGTAGCTGAAGGAGACCAGCAGGCCGCCGGTCGCCAGGGCGGTGGTGGCGAAGGCGAGCCACAGGCGCGGGCTCAGCATCGAGCGCAGCTGCTCGGCGACGCCCGGCGCGGCCTCCCGCTCGGGACGGCCGCCGGGGATCGTGGCCAGCACGCCCAGGGCCGCCAGCGCCGACAGCGCGGCCACGGCCCAGAACGCGGCGCGCCAGCCGAGGTGCTGGCCGATGACCGTGCCGAGGGACAGCCCGACGACGGTGGCCACGGTCAGCCCGCCCGCCACGATGCTCATCGCCTTCCCCCTGGCGTTCGGCGGCACCAGGCCGACCGCCGTGGACGCCGCGACCGCCCAGAACCCGGCGTAGACGAAGGCGCCCGCCACGCGGGTGGCGAACAGCAGGCCGTAGCTGGTGGTCAGGGCCCCGGCGACGTGGGTCAGCGCGAAGACCGCCATGAACGTCAGCAGCGCCGTCCGGCGCGGCCAGCGCATCGTCACGACGGCCAGCACCGGCGCCCCCACCAGCATCCCGATCGCGAACGCCGAGATCAGCAGCCCCGCGTCGGGGACGGACACGCCGAGGTCGGCGGCCATCTCCGGCAGCAGTCCGGCCAGCATGAGCTCCGAGGTGCCCTGGGCGAAGATCGCCAGCCCCAGGATGAACACCGCCAACGGCATGAGAACTCCCTCAATTTTAGAACGCTCAGTACAAAATTCGGGCACGAAAAGTGATGGAGGCGCAGGAAAGGTCAGAAAGCGGTCAGCGCCGTCGTCGCGATGGATTCGAGCACCGCCCGGCCCGCCCCGCCCCGGGCCGCGACGCGCAGGCCGCTGACCGTGGCCACGACGAAGTGCGCGAGGGCCAGGGCGTCCTTGTCCGCGCCGATCTCGCCGAGGGCCTGCCCGCGCTCGATCGCGCCGCGCATCGCCTCCACCCGCCGCTCGCCGTCGCGGCGCAGCAGGACGGCGATCTCCGGGTCGTGCGGAGCCAGCTCCACCAGGGCGTTGACCACCAGGCAGCCGGCCGGGTCGCCGGCCTCGGGGTCGACCGCCTGCCACAGCACGGTCCTGATCTTCTCCACGGCCGGCAGGCCGGAGGCCATGAGCTCGATCAGCGCGGACGTGCGCTCCTCCTGGTAGCGGCGCAGGGCCCGCTCGTAGAGGTCGCGCTTGTTCGCGAAGGTGTTGTAGATGCTGCTGCGGCCGAGGCCGGTGGCCTCGCACAGGTCCTGGGTCGAGGTGCCTTCGTAGCCCGCGTCCCAGAACGCGCGCATGGCGGCCTCGACGGCGCGGTCCTCCTCGAACGTCCGTGGTCGTGCCATGACGAGCACGCTAGCACGTTTTGGAATGATCGGTGCAATATGGGTCAGGTGGTCTGGCGGAAGGTGTCCAGGAACGTCCTGCGGACCTCGGCCTGGTCGTCCCACTTCAGCTCGGGCATGTCGAACGAGATCGTGAAGGCGGTCTTGTCGTCGAGCGTGACGTACCGGGTCAGGGCGTGCATCGGGACGCCCTCTTTGGAGGTGTAGGTGTACTCCCAGTCGGCGGCCTTCCAGCCGCGGTAGCCGGTGGCCTGGAGCTGCACCTGGATGTAGCCCTCCACGCCGCCGTCGGCCTCGCGCCGGCTCAGCTCGGCGAGCCCGTCGGCCTCCGGGGCGGCCTGCTCGACGACGATCCGGGTGCCGGAGTCCTTGGGGCCGGTGAAGGTGGCCGCGTCCCCCGAGGCGGCCAGCTTCCAGCCGTCCGGGACCGCCGCCGCGAAGCCGGGCGGGGTGTGCTCCTTGTAGCCGTCGGGCACCGGCGACGGCCCGGTCCTGCGCGGCGCCTGGCTGGTGGCGGCGGTCGACTGCGTGCCGGGCGAGACCTGCGGCGGGCCGCCGGACAGGATGACCACGATCGCGCCGATCACCACGGCCACGCCCGCGACCGCACCGGCGATCAGCAACGGCGTGGGCCGGCCGCCGCGCATCCAGGGGCCGTCGCCCTCCTGGACCCTGCGGCGGCTGGTGCCCGCCCGCGAAGAACCGCCGCGCGAGGGGCCGCTGCGCGCCGGCCCGGTCCGGGTGGAGCCGGTGCGCGAGGAACCGGTCCGGGTGGCGCCGGTGCCCGACGGGCCGGAGCGCGACCCGGCGCCGGAGCCGGGCAGGGTCGCCAGGCGGCTGTGGCTGATGTCGTGCGACAGGTCGCGCGAGTGCTCGCGCAGTTCGTCGGCCGAGGCCAGCGGCCACGGGGCCGGGACGGCGGCCGCCCTGCTGTCCGTCGTCAGCGGCAGGATCGGCTGCGGCGCGGGCGGGACGGGCGCGCCGAGGTCGTCGAGGTCGTCGAGGTCGGCGGCGGGCGGTTCCATCCGGTGCGGGCCGGACGGGCCGCCGAAGGCGTCGAAGCCGCCGGCCGGGGACGGCAGCCGGTCGGTGCGATGGCTGCCCGACGGGCTCGACAGGCCGTCGTAGGGCGGCATGGCGTACCCGCCCGCCGGGCCGGCCAGCGGGTCGTACGGCACCCGCACCGGCCCCGAAGGGGTCTCCACGATGCGCGAGGGCATCGGCCCGGACGGGTGCTCCAGCGGCGGCAGAATCCCAAGCGGCGTCGGGTCCGACTCGGCCGGCAGCGTCTCGGGCGGGCGCGGACGGGCCGAGCCGTGGGCGCGCAGCACCGCTTCCAGCAGGTCGGCGACCTGCTCCGCGGTGAGCCGCTCGGCCGGGTTCTTGCGCAGCAGGCCCTCGATCACCGGCAGCAGCGCCCCGGCCCGCTGCGGCCTGATCGGCTCCTGGGTGAGCACCGCGCCCAGCACCGCGATCGCGTCCGGCCCTTCGTACGGCGGCCGCCCCTCCACGGCCGCGTACAGGGTCGCGCCGAAGGACCACAGGTCGGCCGCCTGCCCGATCGGCTGCCCGGACAGCCGCTCCGGCGGCACGTACGCGGGCGAGCCCATGAGCAGCCCGGTCTGCGTGATCGTCACGTCGCCCTCGATGGCGGCGATGCCGAAGTCGGTCAGCACCACGCGGTCGGAGGTCAGCAGCACGTTGCCCGGCTTGATGTCGCGGTGCAGGATGCCGGCCGCGTGCGCGTGCCGGAGCGCGTCGAGCACGCGGATGCCGATCTCGGCGGCCTGGATCACCGGCAGCGGGCCGCTCTGCCGCACGGCCTGCTCCAGCGACCAGGCGCGGACCAGCTCCATCACGATCCACGGCCGGCCGTCCTCCTCGACGACGTCGTGGACGGTGACGATGCCCGGATGCGTCAGCCGGGCCGCCGACCTGGCCTCGCGCAGCATGCGCCGGTGGGCCATCTGCTTGCCCGCCTGATCCAGCCCGTAGGGCAGGATCAGCTCCTTGACCGCGACGTCCCGGTCGAGCAGCACGTCATGGGCGTGCCACACCATGCCCATGCCGCCCCGGCCGACCGGCGACATCAACCGGTAACGCCTGCCGACCAGACGCCCCTGGCTCTGCGGGTCACCCCCCGGCGCACCCTGGTCCGGGCCGGGCCCGCCGAGCAAGCGGTCGGCTGCCATCTTGCCGCCCCCATTCAGCCTCATCCGTCACATCAGAGCGTGACCGCTTCGAGCGGTGGATCGCCGTACGCGCCACCGTGCGCCATGCGCTACTTGCAGATTATGAGGTTCGCCACGATATCGGCGGAAAATCGGTAATGGAAGGCGAAGACCCTTTACAGCCGCTCTGACCTGCAGATATACGGCTTTTCAAACTGATCACTTACTCAGCGGCGAGTGCGATCAACGCGCTGGTGAACGCCTGCGCGGGCGGCTCCACCAGCCCCGCGCCGACCTGGCCGGTGCCCGCCACGCGCCCCGCGATGCCGGTGTTGACGACCGGCAGAATGCCCGTCCTGGCGACGAGCGTCACGTCGATGCCGACGGGCGTGCCGCGGAATCCGAGCCCGGGAATCTGGTACGCGGGATGCTCGGCGAGCGTGATCTCGTACATCGAGCGGGTGGCCCGGACCGCGTCGGCCACCTCGCCGCCGACGAAGCGCACGATCGCGGGCGCGGCGGCCATCGCGAAGCCGCCCAGCCCGGAGGTCTCGGTGATCGTGGAGTCGCCGATGTCGGGGTTGGCGTCCTGGGGGCCGTACGCGCCGAGGTAGAGGCCGTCCGGCACCCCGGCCGGGCCGGTGAACCAGCGCCCGCCGAGCCCGGAGACCTGCACGCCGAAGTCGGTGCCGTTCCTGGCCATGGCCACGACCAGCGAGGAGCCGGGGATGTCGCGGGCGGCGTCCGTGCTCACCTTGCCCGCGGCCATGCCCGCGTTGAGGAAGAAGTGGTCGTTGCCGTTGACGAAGCGCAGCACCTGCGCCGCCTGCGCGGGCGCGGCCTCCACCAGGGCCGGGGCCAGCTCGCGCAGCAGCAGCGAGGTGGCCGCGCGGTTGCGGTTGTGCAGCTCGTCGCCCATCTGCAGCGCCTGCGCGATCAGCGAGCGCAGGTCGATCGGGCCGGTACGGGCCAGCGTCGCGGCGAGGACCGGGCCGAGCACCTCGTCCATCCAGCGCAGCCGGTCGAGCACCTCGGGGCCGTACGCGCCGTACCTGAGCACCTTGCCCAGGCCCTCGTTGAGCGAGCAGTAGGCGGTGCCGCCGTGCTCCTCGTCGCGTACCTCCAGCAGCCACATCGACGGGCTCACCACGCCCGCCATCGGGCCCACCGTGGCGTGCTCGTGGCAGGGCCGCAGCGCGACCGCGCCCGCCGCCAGCCCGGCCTCGGCCTCGCGCTCGTCGCCCGCCAGGCCCTCCAGCAACATCGCGCCGATCAGCGCGCCGCGCATCGGGCCCGAGGCGCGGTCCCACTCGATCGGCGGCCCGGCGTGCAGGAACGTCCCCGCGGGCAGCACCTCGGCGGCCCGCCGCAGGCCCACGAGGTACGGCCGCGCGCTCGTCAGCCTGCGCACGGCCAGCTCGTTGGCGGCCGTCCTGCGCGGATCGGCCAGCACCTTGGCCAGGGCGTCGGCGGTGCCGGGCAGCGGCGGCCGCCAGGCCACCGGCGTCGTCGGCACGGCCTGGGCCGCCAGCGCCTCGTCGAGCAGCTCCGCGCCGACGGTGATCACCCGCGGCGGCCCCGACAACAGGCTCACGACACCCTCCCGGCAAGGCGACGAACGGCGAACGAGGGCACGGCGGGCGGGGTCACAGGAGGCTCCGGGCGTGGCGGGCGGCCTCGGCGTTGGAGACGAACACGGCCGCCCCGGCCTCGCGCAACGCCGCGGCCTGCCGGTGCAGGTCCTGGGGATCGCCCGCGCTGCCGACCAGCGCCACCACGACGGTGGCCGGCGTACGGGCGACGGCCGGCGCGAGCGAGGCCGCCGGGTCGGGGTCGGCGGCGTGGCCGAGGACGACGTCCATGAGCACCACCTCGTCCGCCCGGACCCGCGACAGGGCCTCCAGGCGCAGCGTCGGATCGATCATCGGATGCGCCCGGCCCCTGGTGTAGGCGTCGTCCCCGAAGTCGGTGAACTCGCCGGGCCCGGCCAGGACGGCGGCCTCCGCGCACAGCGTGCCGCCCGCGTACAGCCCCCTGACACTCCGCGGCTCCCCGCGCAGCGCTCCCGGCCAGGACGGCCATCCGGGCACGCCGCGGCCCAGCGCCCGCAGCGCCCGCCCGGCCGCCTCGGTGAGGTCGGTCTCCGGCAGCACCGCCTCCACCACCGGCGTGCGCAGCCCGGCCGCCACCTCCCGGACGGCCCCCGCCACGCCGGGTCCGGGCGGCTTGCCGACCAGCACGATCAGCTCGGTGGCCGGATCGTCGTCGAGCAGCCGCAGGGCGCGCATCGTGGCCAGCCCGCCGACCTCGGCGGACAGGTCCCTGCCGCCCACGCCGAGGATGTGGCTGATCCCGGCCTCCGCCCAGTCGAGCAGGCAGGACACCTGCTGGGCGCCCGTGCCGGAGGCGGCCACCAGGCCGACCGGCCCCGGCCGCAGCACGTTGGCGAAGCCGAGCCCGACGCCCGCGATCGAGGCGGTGCCGCAGTCGGGCCCCATGACCAGGACGCCGCGCTCCTCGGCCAGCTCCTTGAGCCACCGCTCCTGGGCTAGCGGCACGCCGTCGCTGAAGATCATCACCGGCAGCCCGGCCTCGACGGCGTCGCGGGCCTCGCAGAAGGCGTGCTCGCCGGGCACGGACACCAGGACCAGGTCGGCCGGCGTCCTGGCGGCCGAAAAGGTCGTGCGCGGCGGCTGCTCCCCGGACCCCGTGGCGGCGGTGGCGGCCCGCGCGGTCAGCCGGGCGTCCAGCTCCTCGACGGCCCGCGCGGGGTCGGCGCCGCGCAGGGCGATGAGCAGGTCGCCGGGGCCCGCGGGCGGGGGCTCGAAGCCGAGGTCGCGGACGATGGCGAGGTTGAGCTCGGTGGCCATGGCCACCATCGCCACCTCCACGCCCGGCATTTCGGTCAGCGCACGACTTATTCGCATCAAGGTGACGGAGTCGTGGTACGTCCCTTTTCTCAGCTGGATCAGGTCGTCGCTCACGGGCGCCCGCTCAACGCCCGGACCGAGGCGAGCCCGATCGAGATGCCCTGGGCGAGGTCGGCGCCCGAGGTGTGGCCGAGCCGGTGCAACCGCCGCAGCGCCGGTTCGAGCGCCTGCCTGCCCGCGATGCCGCGCAGCACGCCGGTCACCTCAGGGCTGGCCTCGCCCCTGGCCGCGCAGTGCAGCAACGTCGCCGAGATCGGCGTCGTACGGGTGCGCGCGTCGTAGGTGACGGTCGCCGCCAGCCAGTCGGCCAGCCAGACCGCCCGCCGCGTGCCGGTCGCCGTGCCGAGGTGCCGCAGCGTCACCAGCAGCCCGGCCAGCACGTCGTCGCCGCTCGGCGTGAGCCCGGGACCGAGCCCCACGAGCCGTTCCGCCGCCGTCACCGCGCCCAGCAGCCGGGCCTGCGCGCAACTGCGCGCCAGCAGCTCGACGGCGTCGTTCCCGGCCAGGCCGGGCCGTCCGGGGCCGTCCAGGACGACGTCGGCCAGGCTCAGCGGGTCGACCGGGCCCAGCGCCGGAGCCGGGTCCCACCAGCGGCGCACGCCGAGGCTCAGCGAGCCCAGCTCGATGCCGCGGTCGCCGACGGAGGCGTCGTCACCCACGGTGACCTTCGGCAGTGGCGTGGCCAGCAGCACCGAGTTGGGCAGCCGGGCCGCCTCGCCGGTGATCAGGGCGATCACCGAAGGCTCGCAGTCGGTCCTGACCTCCAGGTATATCCCCGCGGAGAACGCCGCGAGCACCCGGGCCGGGCTGCGCGGGGCCTCCAGCACGGGACGCACGGCGGTGCTGGCCGCGCCCGTCACACGGACCCGGGCACGCCGCGCATGAGTACTGACGGTCACCGAACCTCCCATCGGACCCTGGTCCTGACCGTAGAACGGCCGGAGAACCCTCCGTACGGAGAAATTTGCCAACAGTCAGCGGGAAGGTTGGCTCTTCCTGACAGACCGTCTGGGGAGTCACAATCACCACATGGAGCCCCCCGTGCGTCTGGCCAGCACCGGAACGATCATCCACGGCGTCTCGGTCGGGGAGGTGCTCGGCGTCTCGACGCTGGCCGAGGCCAGGCTGATCGCGGGGGAGAGCGGGCTCGGGCGCATCGTGCAGCGGCTCAACGTCATGGAGGTGCCCGACATCCTGGCCTGGGTCAAGCCGCACGAGCTGCTGCTGACCACGGGCTACCCGCTGCGCAACACGCCGCAGTCGCTCGGCCGCCTGGTCGCCGACCTGGACGAACGCGGCCTGGCCGCCCTGGCGATCAAACTCGGCCGGTACGTGGACGAGCTGCCCGCCGAGATGACCGAGCAGGCCGACCGGCTCGGCTTCCCGCTCATCCTGCTGCCCAACGACGTCGGCTTCGACGACATCCTCAACCAGGTGCTCACCGACATACTCAACCGCCAGGCCGCCGTGCTGGCCCGCGCCGAGGAGGCGCACCGGGCGCTGGTCCACGTGGTGCTGGCCGGTGGCGGGCTCAACGAGGTCGCCGCCGAGGTGGCCCAGCTCCTCGACGTGGCCGTGGCCGCCGTGGACGGCTCCGGCCAGGTCCTGGCCACCGCCGGGGCGGCCGAGCACGTCGCCGCCCTGCGCGAGTCGATCTCCCGCGAGGGCCCGCCGCCCGCGCGGTCCGCCGACACGCCGGGCCGCGGCAGGGCGTTCGCCTCGGCCCCCGTGCTGGCCGGCGGCCACCACCACGGCCGGATCGTCGCCTACAGCGCCACCGGCGCGATCCGGGACAGCGACATCGGCATCCTGGAACGCGCCGCCACCGTCGCCGCGCTGGTCGTGACCCGGCAGGAGGCGGTCAACGCGGTCGAGAGCAAGTACCGGGCCGACTTCCTGCGCGACGTGCTCACCGGCCGGGCCGGCACGCCCGAGCGGGTCGACGCCAGGGCCAGGGCGTTCGGCTGGGACCTGGCGCGGCCGGTGATCGTGCTGGTGGCCGAGCTCGACCCCGACGGCGACGAGCGCAGCGCCCAGGACCGGCTGGTGTCCTGCTGGACGGCGGCCGTGCGGCGGCACGACCCGCGCGGCGCGGTGGCCGGGTTCTCGCACGAGGTCGTCGCCGTCCTGGACGCCTCGCTCGACGCCGCCAGGGTGGCCAAGGACGCCGCCTCGGCGTTCGCCGATGTGCCGCCCGCGACGTTCTCGACCGGCACCTCGCGGCCGAGCCCGGGGGCCGGGACGCTGCCGGAGGCGTACGCGCAGGCGATGAAGGCGGCCCGGGTGGGCCGGCAGCTGCACGGGCCGGGCGCGGTCGCGCACTTCGACCAGCTCGGCGTCTACCGGCTGCTGTCGCTGGTGAACGACACCGGCGAGCTGCACGCGTTCGTCCGCGAGACGCTGGGCCCGCTGGCCTGGGACGAGGACGCCGAGAACGCCGACCTGCGGCGCACGCTGCAGGTGCTCCTGGAGACCAACCTCAACGTCGCCGAGACCGCCCGCCGGCTGCACTTCCACTACAACACGCTGCGCTACCGGATCGGGAAGCTGGAACGCCTGCTCGGCAACTTCACCGACGACCCCCACCTGCGGCTCAACCTGACCCTGGCCCTGCACGTGCTGCGCATGCGCGGCATCTAGGCTTGGGGCTCGTGGATCTGGATTTCGAACTGCGTTCCGAGTACATCCCGCTGTGCGACCTGCTGAAGTACTGCGGGGTCACCGAGACCGGCGGCATGGCCAAACACCTCATCGCCGAGGGCCTGGTCCAGGTCGACGGCGAGGTCGAGCTGCGGAAGACGGCGAAGATCCGTACCGGCCAGGTGGTGAGCGGCGACGGGTTCACGATCCACGTGCAATAACGGCCCGCCGTATCCGGATGGTCGCGACACCCCTTATTGTGCTCTCCGACATACTTCGGAAGACGTCGCCGCTGGTCAGGCGGAAGATTGAGGTGGGTTCGCGGTGTTCGGGTGGAAGCTGCACGGCGACGGGAAGCATCTGACGCCGGGAGAGGTCGTCAAGCCTGACGAGCGGCTCTCCTGGCCCCGGATGGTCGGCATCGGCGCCCAGCACGTCATCGCCATGTTCGGCGCGACGTTCGTGTTCCCGCTGGTCATGGGGCTCGACGCGAACCTGGCCGTGATGATGTCCGGCGTCGCGACGATCCTGTTCCTGCTCATCGTCAAGGGCAGGATCCCCAGCTACGTCGGGTCGAGCGCGTCCTTCGTGGGGGCCGTGGTGGCGATCAGGGCGGCCGGGGGCGGCGACGCGACCGTCACCGGCGCGCTGCTGGCCGTCGGCGTCGTGCTGGCCGGCTGCGGGCTGGCCATCCACCTGCTCGGCGTGCGGATCATCCACCGCGTCTTCCCGCCGATCGTCACCGGCGGCGTGGTGATGCTGATCGGCTTCGGCATGGCCTACGTCGCGGCCGACGTCTACTGGCCCAAGGACCCGTGGGTGGCGCTGCTCACGATGGCGGCCACGTTCGTGTTCATCGGGGTCTTCAAGGGCTTCCTCGGCCGCATCGGCGTGCTGCTCGGCCTGGTCTTCGGGTTCGTTCTGTCGTGGGTCTGGGACGTGGTGGGCGGGAAGATCCTGGCCCCCGACGCCACCGGCAAGGTGACCGAGCACTTCCGCGTCAACCTCCAGGGCGTCGCCGACGCCGACTGGATCGGCCTGCCGTCGCTGCACGGGCCGGTGTTCGAGGTGTCGGCGATCGTGCTGGTGCTGCCGGTCGTGATCGCGCTCATCGCCGAGAACGTCGGCCACGTCAAGGCCGTCGGCGAGATGACCGGCGCGGACGTCGACGGCTACATGGGCCGCGCCATCATGGCCGACGGCGTCGGCACCGTGGTCGCCACCTCGGTCGGCGGCCCGGCCACCACCACGTACGCCGAGAACATCGGCGTCATGGCGGCCACCAAGGTCTACTCCACGGCCGCCTACTACATCGCCGCGGTCATCGCGATCCTGTTCGGCCTGTGCCCCAAGTTCGGCGCGCTCGTGGCCGCGACCCCCGACGGCGTGCTCGGCGGCGTCACGACCATCCTGTACGGCATGATCGGCCTGCTCGGCGCCCGCATCTGGATCGAGAACAAGGTGAACCTGTCCGACCCGGTCAACCTGGTCCCGGTGGGCGCGGGCATCATCATCGCCATCGGGCCGGTCGCCTTCCCGATCACCAGCACGTTCTCCCTCAGCGGCATCGCGCTCGGCACGATCGTGCTGCTCGTCGGCTACCACCTGCTGCGCGCCACGCGCCGCGAACCGGTGCCCGAAACAGGCCGATAACCCCCTCTCTGACCGGCCGGCGACTTCCCCGTTCGGAGGTTCGCTCTGGTGACCGCGGGATATTTGGCAGATCATGCCCGTGTAGCCGCATCCCAGCGGTCCTAATGTGCCCGCAAAGGCACGGTCGCCGGCCCGGAAGAGAGGGCGCAGATGGTTTTCGGATGGACCAGACACGGTGACGGCAGGCATCTGGCGCCCGGCGAGGTGGTCAGGCCCGACGAGCGGCTGAGCTGGCCGCGCATGGTCGGCTTCGGCGCCCAGCACGTGATCGCCATGTTCGGCGCCACGTTCGTGTTCCCGCTGGTGATGGGGCTCGACCCGAACGTCGCCGTGATGATGTCCGGCGTCGCGACGATCATGTTCCTGCTGATCGTGAAGGGCAAGGTGCCCAGCTACCTGGGCACCAGCGCGTCGTTCGTCGGCGGCGTGTTCGCCATCAGGGCCGCCGTCGGCACCGACCAGAGCGTCGCCGACGCCATCGTGACCGGCTCGATCCTGGTCGCCGGGCTCGTGCTGGCGCTGGCGGGGCTGGCCGTGCACGTGCTCGGGGTGCAGATCATCCACCGGGTCTTCCCGCCCGTCGTCACCGGCGCGGTGGTGATGCTCATCGGGTTCGGGCTGGCGTACGTGGTCGCGGACGTCTACTGGGGGCAGGACCAGTGGGTGGCGCTGATCACGATGCTGGTGACGTTCGTGGTGATCGTGGCGTTCAAGGGGTTCGCCGGACGCGTCGGGGTGCTCATCGGGCTGGTCACCGGGTTCGCGCTGTCCTGGGTGCTGGACCGGGCGGCGGGGCCGGTCACCTCCGTGCTGCCCGGCCAGAACCTGCGCGACGCGGCCGGCGCCGCCTGCCCGGCCGAGGGCACGTACTGCGTGGCCACGGCCTTCCCGCACGACCGGGTCAGCTTCGACGCCGTCGCCAGGGCCGACTGGTTCGGGCTGCCGGACTTCCACGCGCCCGACTTCCGGTTCTCCGCCGTGCTGCTCGTGCTGCCCGCGGTGATCGCGCTCATCGCCGAGAACGTCGGCCACGTCAAGGCCGTCGGCGAGATGACCGGCACCGACGTCGACCCCTACATCGGCCGGGCGATCATCGCCGACGGCGCCGCCACCGTCGTCACCAGCGCGGTCGGCGGCTCGCCCACCACCACCTACGCCGAGAACATCGGCGTCATGGCGGCCACCAAGGTCTACTCCACGGCCGCCTACTACATCGCCGGCCTGATCGCGATCCTGTTCGGCCTGTGCCCGAAGTTCGGGGCGCTGGTCGCCGCCACGCCGGGCGGCGTGCTCGGCGGCGTCACCGTCATCCTGTACGGCATGATCGGACTACTCGGCGCCAAGATCTGGATCGAGAACCGGGTGGATTTCGCCGACCCGGTGAACATGGTCCCGATCGGCGCGGGCATCATCCTGGCGATCGGACCGGTGACGCACATGATCGGCGGAGACTTCTCCCTGGAGGGCATCGCGCTCGGCACCGTCGTGGTGGTGGGCGGCTACCACCTGCTGCGCGTCATAGCCGGGCGCTCACCGGGACCGGCCCCGCACCCGGCTCCGGGCGAGGCCGGGTGAAGCCGCCGCCGTTCACCCACCACGCCCCCCGCGACCTGGGCGCGGCGCTGCGGACGCTCGCCGAGGTGCACGGGAAGGTGCTGGCCGGCGGCCAGAGCCTGATCCCCATGCTGAACATGCGGCTGGCCGCGCCCGAGCACATCGTCGACATCAACCGCCTGACCGCCCTGGACACGGTGGAGGCGGGCGGCGACGGGGTGCGGGTGGGCGCGCTGGCCCGGCACTCGCGGGTGGCCCGGTCCGGCGCGCACCCGCTGCTGACGAAGGCGCTGCGGCTGGTCGCCCACCCCGTGATCCGCAACCGGGGCACGGTCGTCGGGAGCCTGGTGCACGCCGATCCCGCCGCCGAGCTGCCCGCGGTGCTGGCCGTCCTGGGCGGCTCGGTGCGGCTGGCCCGGTGGACCGCCGCGGGCGTCGCCGAGCGGGACGTGCCGGCGCGGGAGTTCTTCGTCGGGCCCATGGAGTCCGGCGTCCGGCCGGACGAGCTGGCCGTGTCGGCCTACTTCCCGGCGCTCGGCGGGCGCGCCGGGACGGCGTTCGAGGAGGTGTCCCGGCGGCACGGCGACTACGCCCTGGCCGGCGTCTGCGCCGTGGTCACGCTCGACGACGACCTGCGCGTCGCCGCGGCCAGGGTCGCCTGCGTCGGCGTGGGCCCGGTCCCCGTCCTGATGGACGTGACCGGCGCGTGCGGCCACCGGCCGGCCGCGAGCGTCGACTGGCCGGCCGTCGCGCGGACCGTGCGGGACGGGACCGACCCCGAAGGGGACATCCACGCCACCGCCGCCTACCGGCGGCACCTGGTGGGCGTGCTGGCCGAACGGGCCCTGCGCGAGGCGGCACGGGAGGGGACGGCGACCGGTGGAACATGAGATCACGCTGACCGTGAACGGCACGGCGAGGCGGGTCAGCGTCCCCGGACGCCGCCTGCTGTCCGACTGCCTGCGCCACGACCTCGGCCTGACCGGCACGCACGTCGGCTGCGAGCACGGCGTCTGCGGCTGCTGCACGGTGCTGCTCGACGGCGAGCCGGTCCGGTCGTGCCTGACCTTCGCGGTCACCGTGGACGGGCACGAGATCACCACCGTCGAGGGCCTGGCCGGCCCGGACGGGCTCTCACCGGTGCAGCGGGCCTTCGCCGAGTGCCACGGCCTGCAGTGCGGCTTCTGCACCCCGGGCTTCCTGTGCACGGTGACCGCCCTGCTGGCCGAGAACCCGGCGCCCACCCACGAGGAGGTGCTCGAAGGCGTGTCCGGCAACCTGTGCCGGTGCACCGGCTACCAGAACATCGTCAAGGCCGTCCACCGCGCCGCCGAGCTGCTGGCGGAGGAGTCGTGAGCGGCGCGGGCCGGCGGGCCGCGACGGGAGGGACCGTGACGACCAGGATGTTCGGCGAGCCGGTGCAGCGGCGGGAGGACCCGAGGCTGCTCACCGGCCAGGGCCGCTTCCTCGACGACCTGGGCCGCGACGCGCTCGCCGCCGCGTTCGTCCGGTCACCCCACGCCCACGCCCGCGTCGGCGACATCGACGTGTCCGCCGCGCTCGACGTGCCGGGCCTGGTCGCGATCTACACCTGGGAGGACCTGCCCGAGCGGGTGGGCCGGCCGCTGCCGCTGCTGATCCCGCACCCGGCGCTCACCCACGGGCGCACGGCGTACCCGCTGGCCAGGGAGGTCGTCCGGCACGTCGGCGAGCCCGTGGTCATGGTCGTGGCCGCCGACCGGTACGCCGCCGAGGACGCCTGCGCGCTCATCGAGGTCGCCTACGAGCCGCTCAAGCCGGTCGTCGGCCTGGCCGAGGCGGTGCAGGGCGCCCAGCTCGTGCACGAGGACGTGCCGGGGAACGTGGGGGCCCACCTCGTCCAGGAGGTGCCGGGGGCCGACGGCAGGGGCGCGCGCGAGGCCGTCGAGAGCGCGCCGCACACGCTGGCCTTCCGGCTCGACATCGAGCGCAGCGCCAGCATGCCGCTGGAGGGCCGCGGCGTGCACGCCCGCTGGGACGGCCGCGACCTGCGCGTCCACTCCAGCACCCAGACCTCCACCAGCGTGCGCATGGCCGTCGCCGCCGCGCTCGGGCTGCCGCTGCCGCAGGTCGAGGTGATCGCCCCGGACGTGGGCGGCGGCTTCGGCGTGAAGATCGTGCATCCGTGGCCGGAGGAGATCCTGGTGCCGTGGGCCGCGATGACGCTCGGCCGCGAGATCAAGTGGACCGAGGACCGCAGGGAGCACTTCATCTCCTCCGCGCACGAACGCGCCCAGATCCACCACGTACGCGTCGGCTTCGACGACGACGGCCGCGTCCTGGGCCTGGACGTGACGATCCTGCACGACCACGGCGCCTACACGCCGTACGGGATCATCGTGCCCATCGTCACCTCCACGCAGTTGCTGGGGCCGTACAAGCCGGGGGCCTACCGGGTCGAGTTCACGGCGGTCTACACCAACACCGTGCAGGTCACGCCGTACCGGGGGGCCGGCCGGCCGCAGGGCGTGTTCTGCATGGAGCGGACCATGGACAAGATCGCCCGCTACCTGGGCAAGGACCGCACGCAGGTGCGCGCGGCCAACTTCATCCGGCCCGACGAGTTCCCCTACGACCAGGGGATGACGTTCCAGGACGGCCGCCCGCTCATCTACGACAGCGGGAACTACCCGGAGATGCTCCGCATGATCAAGGAGCTGATCGGCTGGGACTCCTTCGAGCGGCGTCCGGGCCGGGGGATCGGCATCGGCTGCTACGTCGAGGGCACGGGCGTGGGCCCGTACGAGGGCGGGCACGTGCAGATCACCTCCGACGGCCGGGTGCACGTCTCGACCGGCCTGACCTCCCAGGGGCAGGGGCACGAGACCGTCTTCGCCCAGATCGCCGCCGCCGAGCTGGGCGTGCCCATCGAACGCGTCAGCGTGGTCACCGGCGACACCCGCAGGTTCGGGTACGCGGTGGGCACCTTCGCCTCCCGCGCCGCCGTCGTCAGCGGCAACGCCATCGCCCTGGCCTGCCGGAAGGTCAAGGAGAAGGCGCTGCGCATCGCGGCCGACGCCCTGGAGGCCGACCCGGCCGACCTGGAGATCGACGACGGCCTGGTGCACGTCGTGGGCGCGCCGACCGCCGCGATCCCGCTCTCGACGGTGGCGGTGCTGGCCAACCCGCTGCGGTACGCCTTCGACGAGGAGACGGCCAGGGCGACCCAGTTCTCCGGCGCGGCCGACCCGGCCCGCCCGCCGGTGGCCGAGGGCGACGAGCCGGGCCTGGAGGGGCGGGAGTTCTACTCGCCGATCCGGTCCACGTTCGCCTCCGGCATGCACGCGGCCGTCGTCGAGACCGACCCGGACACCGCCGAGATCAGGGTCGTCAGGTACGCCGTCGTGCACGACTGCGGCCGGCTGATCAACCCGATGATCGTGGAGGGCCAGATCCACGGGGGAGTGGCCCAGGGCATCGGCGGCGCCCTGTACGAGCGCATGGAGTACGACGTCCACGGCCAGCTCGTCAACGCCTCGTTCATGGACTTCCTCATGCCGTACGCCACCGAGATCCCGCCGATCGAGACCGCCCACCTGGAGACGCCCTCGCCGCTCAACCCGCTCGGCATCAAGGGCGCGGGCGAGGCCGGCGTGATCCCGGTGTCGGCGGTCATCGCCTCGGCGATCGAGGACGCCGAGGGCATCGAGATCGACCGCATGCCCATCTCGCCGTCCGACCTGTTCGGGCTGCGTATGCGATGATCGGCGCCATGCTCGCTCCCGGCGCCGGCCTGACCCGCTTCCCCGACGTGCCCGACGACGTGCGCACGATCGACCTGGCCTGGAACGAGATCACGCACGTGCCCGCCCGGGTGGCCGGGCTGGCCGCGCTGGAGGAACTGCGGCTCGACGGCAACCGGCTGCGCGAGCTGCCCCGCCTGTCCGGCCTGACCGCGCTGCGCGCCCTGCACCTCGACGGCAACGAGCTGACCGAGGTCCCCGGCTGCCCGCCCGGCCTGGAGACCCTCTTCCTCTACGGCAACCGGATCGAGCGCCTGACCGGCGACCTCGGCCCGCGCCTGCGCCACCTCGCGCTCGGCGGCAACCGGCTGACCTCCGTGCCCGCCGGGCTGTGGAAGCTGACCGCGCTGGAATCCCTCAACCTCGCCGAGAACGCCCTCACCGAGCTCCCCGCGGCCATCGGCGGCCTGACCCGGCTGCGCATGCTCGACCTCGGCCACAACCGGCTCGCCTCGATCCCGTCCGAGGTCGGCGACCTGCCGCTCACCGACTACCTCTACCTGAGCGACAACGGCTTCACCGACGTCCCGGCCGCGCTCGGCCGCCTCGACCGGCTGGCCTACCTCAACCTCACCGACAACCGGCTGACCAGGCTCCCGGACGCGCTCGGGTCGATGGCGTCGCTGGTGGAGCTGCGCCTGTACAACAACCGGCTGGAGACGCTGCCGGAGACCGTGGGCGGGCTCGGCCGGCTGCGCGAGCTGCATCTGCAGGGCAACCGGCTGACCCGGCTGCCCGCCGCCCTCGCGGCGCTGACCGAGCTGCGCGTGCTCGACCTGCGCAACAACCAGCTGAGCGAGCTGCCCGCGCTGCCGTCCGGCCTCACCCATCTCGACCTGCGCAACAACCGGCTGCGCGAGCTGCCCGCCGCGGTCGCCGAGCTGACCGGCCTGCGCAAGCTCGACCTGCGCTGGAACAAGCTCTACGACGACCCGCCGGTGCTCGATCTGCTGCGCGCCCGGGGCTGCGCCGTCCTGCGCTGAACCGGCGCGGGGGGCCGTGCGTATCTCCGCACATGACGACATTTCCACGTCTGGCCGTCCTCGCGCTGCTGGCCGGGCTGGTCGCCGCCTGCTCCGCCGGCGGCGGCTCCGGCGGCCCGGCGGCGGCCGGCCGGAACGCCCCGCGGGCGGCGGCGCCCCAGACGGTCGAGCAGCTCGCCGCCAAGGTCGGCTGCAAGCCGCGCATGCAGGTCGACGCCGCCGAGATCCGTACGGGCTACTGCCGGACCGCCGACGGCCAGTTCTTCGTCACGACGTTCGCCAGCCAGTCCGGCAAGGACGCCTGGATGGACGCCGCCCCCGAGTACAACCCGCACCTGGTCGGCAACCTGTGGACCGTGCTGTCCAGCCGCAAGGTGCTGGAGCTGCTGAAGGAGCGGCTCCGCGGCGACCTCCACCTGAAGGACCACCGCACGAACCAGATGCGCACGGTCGGCTGAGGCGCCCTACGCCGCCGCGAGCATGACCCGCTTGCGGAACACCCAGTACGTCCAGCCCTGGTAGACCAGCACGAACGGCAGCGTGATCAGCCCGATCCAGCTCAGCATCGTCAGCGTGTACGGCCCCGAGGCGGCCGCCGCCAGGGTCAGCCCGGGCAGCGGCGCGACGCGCAGTTCCATGAAGACCGCCAGCGTGGCCAGCACGATGCCCGCAGCGGTCGCGCCGAACGCCCAGCCCTCCCTGCGCCGCCAGATGAGCGCCGCCGCGGCGGCCAGCGCGGCCATGGCGGCCAGGGCGGGCAGCGAGCCCAGGTTCGACAGGGCCAGCACGGCCACCGGGATGGCCACCGCCGCCGCGGCCATGGCGGCGGTCCTGGCCCGGCGGCGCACCGGGCCGGTGGTGCGCAGGGCGAGGAAGACCGCGCCGTGCAGCACGCAGAGCGTCAGCGTGAACGCGCCGCCGAGCAGGGCCGCCGGGCCGCTGTCGAACAGCACGTCGGCGAAGATCGCGCCCCACAGGAACGCCGGGAGGCCGCTGCCGACCAGGATGCCGAGGTCGCACCAGATCGGGTTGGCGACCTTGCCGCGCCACTCCAGCCCGACGCCGCGCACGATCAGGCCGACCAGGATGAGCGTGACGGGCAGGTAGAACGCGCTGAACAGGCCGGAGTACCAGGCGGGGAAGGCGGCGAACATGGCGCCGACGGCCGTGATCAGCCACACCTCGTTGCCGTCCCAGACCGGGCCGATGGTCTGCAGGCTCTGGCGCTGCTCGGCGGCGTTCCTGCTCAGGAGCGGCGCCAGCAGGCCGACGCCGAAGTCGAAGCCTTCGAGGACGAAGTACCCGGTCCAGAGGAAGGCGATGATGACGAACCACAGGTTGATCATGGTCTGGTCCCTCTAGTACATCAGCGACGGTTCGAGCGGCTGCGCCTCGGGAGCGGGCTGCCGCTCCTCGACGCCCTTGCGCACGTGCTTGGCCAGCAGGACGACCTCGGCCACGGCCAGGCCGCCGTACAGGAGTGTGAAGACGGTCAGCGAGATGGCGACCTCGGCCAGGGTCACGCCGGGCGAGACGCTCGAGGCGGTCAGCAGCTCGCCGGCGACCGTCCAGGGCTGCCGGCCGATCTCGCTCAGCAGCCAGCCCGCGATCACCGCCGCGAACGGCAGCGGCAGCGCCAGCAGCAGCGCCCGCGCCAGCCAGGACGGCACCTCGCGCCTGCGCCGGGTCAGCCAGAGGCCGAGCAGCGCGAGCCCCGCGGTGGCCATGCCGAACACGATCATCACGCGGAACGACCAGAACACGATCGCCGGGTCGGGCCGGTAGTCGCCGGGGCCGAACTGCTGCTCGAAGCGCTTCTGCAGGTCCTCGGTGCCCTGGACGGTGGCGTCGGGGTCGTTGGTGGCCAGGAAGCTGAGCACCTTGGGGATCTCGATGCCGGGCGCGAGGGAGAAGGCCGCGCCCGCGGTGTCGCGCTCCAGGCCCTCGGCCGCGGCCAGCTTCATGGGCTGCTGCTCGTACATGAGCTTGGCCGACATGTCGCCGGTGCCCGCGACGACCGCCCCCGCGATCGCCGTCATGACCAGCGCGCCGCGCGCGGCGCTGCGCCACATCGGCGCGCGCGTCCGCAGCAGCCAGTAGCCGCTGACCGCCAGCACGAACCCGCCCGCCACGATGAACGCGGCCCCGATGACGTGCGGCACCTGCGCGACCGCCGTGGAGTTGGTCAGCACGGCCCACAGGTCGGTCATCCTGGCCTTGCCGTCCACGACCTCGTAGCCGACCGGGTGCTTCATCCAGGCGTTGGCCGCGAGGATGAAGTAGGCCGACAGGTTGGAGCCGATCGCGGCGGCCCAGATGCTGGCCAGGTGCGCCTTCTTCGGCAGCCGGTCCCAGCCGAAGATCCACAGGCCGAGGAACGTGGACTCCATGAAGAAGGCCAGCAGCGCCTCCATGGCCAGCGGCGCGCCGAAGACGTCACCGACGAACGTGGAGTACTCACTCCAGTTCATGCCGAACTGGAACTCCTGCACGATGCCGGTCACCACGCCCATCGCGAAGTTGATCAGGAACAGCTTCCCGAAGAACTTCGTGAGCTTGAGGTAGTGCTCCTTGCCCGTGCGGTGCCAGGCCGTCTGGAGGCCCGCGACGAAGATGCCCAGACCGATGGTCAGGGGCACGAACAAGAAGTGGTACACGGTGGTGACCCCGAACTGCCACCGTGCCAGGTCAAGCGCGTCCATCAATCCCCACCCGCTCATAGCTCTACAAGCTGTAGTACTTCTACCTGTAGTAGTACTACAGGCCGTAGAGCATCGCGATGCGACGTTGGTCACATCCCCCGGTTCTGCCTACTTTTCGAGGATCCCGTACGGGTACGTCCCGGCGCGTCACCCGCCGGGCGGATTGCGCACTACCCCGCCCGGCGGACCCCGCCCGCGGCGTCGAGGTAGGCCTGCAGATTGCCCAGCTCGAAGCCGCGCCGCTTGATCTTGTCGATCAGCACCCGGAAGTCGGCCGCCAGGTTGGGCCGGAAGTGCAGGAGCAGGATGTCGCCCGGACGCAGGCGCTTGTCGGGCACCTGGTAGGCGATCTTGCCACCCGGCTGCACGGTGGCGGTCCACAGCAGCACGGCCTTCACCCCGCACCGCCGGGCGGCCCGCAGCGTGTCGGTGTTGTAGCTGCCGAACGGCGGCCGGAACAACGCCGGCCGGGTCCCGATCTCCTTGCCGACCACCTGGGCCGCGCCGCAGATCTCGCGGCGCTGCCCGTCGAGGGCCAGGCGGCGCAGGTCGGGATGGGTGAGGGTGTGGTTCTCGACGGGCACGTGGACGTCGCGGAGCTGCCGGAAGTACCCCCACTTGCCGGCGCCCACGTAGCGGCCGGGACCGCCCGCCGGGTCGGGGCTGCCCTTGGCCTCGACCGCGTCGCGCATGGCGAAGGCGGTGATGGGGACGCGCCGGTCGCGTACCAGCTTGACGAAGCCGGGGTCCTGCTCCCAGCCGTCGTCGATGGTCAGGAAGACGACCTTGCGCTTGGTGGGGATCGAGCTGATCACCGGGGGCAGGCCGTTCTCGCCCCTGATCGGGCCCACCTCGCCGGCGCGCGGCAGCGCCCCCGGCGGGCCCTGCGGAGTGGGCCGGGACGTGGGGACGCCGGTCGCGGACGGCTTCGCCGACGGCCCGGTCACGACCCCGCCGGTGTCGCCTGTGGTGCCGCCGGTGGCACACCCGGCGGCCAGCGCCACCAGCACCCCGGCGAGCACGGCCGGCCCCAGCCCGCCACGCCCGGCCCCGCCCCTGACCGTTCCACGCCCCCAGCACATGGAGCACCATCTTGCCAGCCCTGATCGGCGCGACGCGTCGCCCGACTGGCAGGTCTTGCCCTTAACCAGCCGGTCACCGGTGCCTAGAGTGGCCGCATGAAGGTGGCGGGCAGCGCCGTGATCGGCGTACAGCGAGATCGAGTGTGGGCCGCGCTCCAGGACCCGGCGGTGCTCGTGCGCACCATCCCGGGCTGCGAGCGCCTGGAGGAGACCGGGCCGGACACCTACAGGATGACGGTCAACGCGGGCGTGGCGTCCATCAAGGGCGTCTACCAGGGGGAGGTCGCGCTGGCCGAGCCGCGCGCGCCCGAGAGCTTCACGCTGCGGGCGCGCGGCCAGGGCGCGCCGGGCACGGTCGAGGCCACCGTCCTGGTACGGCTGAGCGAGATCGACGGCGGCACCCGGGTGGACTACGACGCCGACGCGGTGATCGGCGGGATGATCGGCGGCGTCGGGCAGCGCATGCTCGGCTCGGTCGCGAAACGCACGGCGGGCGAGTTCTTCTCCGCCGTCGAGGGCCACCTCAGCGCCCCGCCCCCGGTCCCGGCGGCACAGACCGCACTGGAGGCCGCCCCGGAGGCCGCACCGGAGGCCGCACCGGCCGCCCCGGCGGTCTACGAACGGCCGCCCGCGCGGCCCGCCGAGACCCGCCCGTGGGCGCTGCTGGCCGCCTTCGGCATGGGCGCGGCCGCCGCGCTCGCCGGCGTCGCGGTGGGCCGGCTGCTCGGCCGCGACACAAGTGGCCGGCGCGGCTGAGGGACGCGCCACGACGACCCTCGCGGAAAAGGATCTCCCGGCGTAGCGTGGCGGTATGCGGCAGGCACACGCTGAAGACGCACGGAACGAAGCCAGGCGCATCGTACGCAACCTGCTGGGGGAGGAGCGCCCCACCGCCGAGTCCCTGGTCGCCGAGGTGCGGCCGGTGTTCGGCGACCAGCGGACCGACCGCGCGCTCGGGCTCGCGCTCGGCGCGTCGCTCACCCGCCGATCGGCCGAGCTGGCCGCCATCGCCGCGCTCCTCGTCGGCACCCGCGAACTGGGCGCCGGCTGGTGGACGCGGCCCAGGGGCGGCAAGCTGCCGCCGCCCGACGAGGTGCTGCGCACGGCCGTCGCGATCGAGCCGTGGACCGACCTGACCGCGCTGGAGATGCTGGCCGCGTGGATCGCCGACGACGCCGCCGACCAGCTCTGGGGCCGGCCCGTCGCCGAGGTCGACCTCAACTCCTGGCAGGCCGAGGACCGCTTCGAGCTGCCGCCGGGGGTCCGGCCGGGTCAGCGGCTCGTGGTGCACTTCGACGCGGGCGGCCGGCTCGACGCGGTCGTCGCCCGCCGTCCCGACGACGCGCTGGGGTCCAACCTCGACTTCCAGTCGCTGCGCTACTCCAGGCCCGCCGAGGCCCAGTGGAGCTGGGGGGTGGCCGCCGGGCTCGGGCCCCACCGGCTGCCCGGCGAGAAGCCCGACCCGTACGCCCGCGAGATCCCGGCCGCCGCCGCGGGTGTGCTGCGGGCCTGGGCCGTCCGCCACGGCGTCACCCGCGAGGAGCTGGGCGAGCGGTGGGGGACCGTCGGCGACGTGGTGGCCGCCATCGAGCGGGTCGACTGGATGTGGCGCAGCGGCGAGTGGTTCGGCTGGTGGCGCGGCGCGTCCGCGCTGGTGGACGACTCGGCCTACCTGCCGTACCGGCTGGAGGAGCTGGCCGCCGGGTGACCCGCGGCCGGCGGAATCGTCGTGCGGGCGGCGTGGTTGTCGATGGGGTGAAAGTCGAGATTTTCTCCGATGTCGTGTGCCCCTGGTGTTACATCGGGCACGTCAGGTTCGCCCGCGCCGCCGAGCGTTTCCGTGCCAAGGGCGGCACGATCGAGGTGACCATGCGCCCGTTCCAGCTCAACCCCGACGCCCCCGTCGAGGGCGAGCCGCTGATCCCGGCCCTTGAGCGCAAGTTCGGGCCGGGCGCGCGGCAGATGACCGAGCGGGTCAAGGCCGTCGCCGTCGAAGAGGGCCTGGAGATGGACTACGAGCGGGCCGTCAACGCCAACACCTTCGAGGCCCACCGGCTCATCGAGGCCGCCACCGCCCAGGGGCTCGGCAAGGAGATGGCCGACCGGCTGTTCCGCGCGTACTTCGGCGAGGGCGCGAACGTCGGCGATCCCGGCGTGCTGAGCCGCCTGGCCGGCGAGGTCGGCGTCCAGGACACCGGCGAGGGCGCCGAGCAGGTGCGCGAGCATCTCGCCAGGGCCGGCGCGCTGGGTGTCAGCGGGGTGCCGCTGTTCCTGTTCGAGGGCAAGTTCGCGGTGTCGGGCGCGCAGCCCGAGGACGCCTTCGCGGCGGCGATCGACGAGGTCGCCGAGCGTACCGGTCAAACGCCGATCACCCAGCTCGCCCCGCCGGCCGACGGATGCGACGACGACGGCTACTGCGCGGTCTGAACGGCCCCGCCCGCGGCGGTGCGACAATCGGAAGGTGTCGAGCCGCCGCCTTGGTTACCTGCTCAAGCATGCCGCGCTGCGCCTGGCCGAGTTCACCGGCCCGGCGCTCGCGCCCTACGGGATCGACGGGCGGGAGCTCGGGGTGCTGTCGGTGATCGACGCCCCCGAGCCGCTGTCGCAGCAGGAGGCGGCCCAGCGGCTCGGCATCGACCGCACGACGATGGTCGCCATGGTCGACGCGCTGGAGGGCAAGCGGCTGGTGGCGCGGCGGCCGCATCCGGGCGACCGCCGCAAGAACGCGGTCGAGCTGACCGAGCACGGCCGCGAGACCATGCGCCTCGCGGTGCCGGCCGTGGAGGAGGCCGAGCGCGCCTTCCTGTCCACCCTGCCGGAGGACGAGCGCCGCCTGTTCCGCGCAGCCCTCGACCGGCTGGTGTGAGCCACGCGGCTCACGCCGGGGCCAGGCACGCGGGTCAGGCCGGGGCGCCGCCCTCGCCGAGCTGGCCGGAGCGGTGGTGGCGGCGGCAGAGCACCTGGTAGCGCACCGGCGAGGCGTCGGTGTCGCCGATCACGACCTGCTCGCCCGTCCGCGCCAGCACCCCGCCCACCACGCGCGCGTTGAGCTGCCCGGGGCGTCCGCACCAGCACAACACCTCGACCTGCAGCCGGCACACCTCGTCGGCCAGCTCGAACAGCCGCTGCGCGCCGGGGAACATGACCGATCTGAAGTCGGAGGCCAGCCCGAAGGCGTAGACGTCGATGCCGTGCTCGTCCACCAGGTCGGCGAGCTGCTCGATCTGCTCGACCGTGTAGAAGCAGGCCTCGTCGCAGATCAGGTAGTCGATGCGCTCGTGCGAGGTGACCAGGCCGACGAGGTCGAGGGAGTCCTCCACCTCGATCGCCTCAAGGCCCAGCCCGATCCGGCTGGTGACCTTCGGACCGCCGGAGCGGTCGTGCTTGGTCAGGACCAGCCCGCGCCGCCCCTGGCGGCCGTGGTTGTAGTTCATCTGGAGCGCCAGAGTGGACTTCCCGCAGTCCATGGGGCCGAAGTAGAACTTCAGCACGGCGTCCCGGGCTCCGGATGGCACGGCTGACAAGGCAGACAGTTCGGTCACAGGAGGCCAGCTTAGCGGCTTGGCTTGTTCCATGACCTCGTGGGACATTTCTCCCCTGGACTCTCAGGAGGAACTGTGGTCACCGACAATCCACCGACGCTCGACGCGATGCTGACACAGGACGACGTGACGGCCGCCCAGGCCGACGCCACCCGATGGCGGTACGGTTTCCTGGTCGTCGTGGCGGGCATCGTCGCGATCCTGATCGCCTTCGGCGCCGCGGTGTTCGCCACCAAGGAGTTCGCCGCGTTGTTCGCGGGCGTGGCCGGGGTGGTGGGCACGATCATGGGCGCTTATTTCGGCGTGCAGGCCGGCCAGTCGGGGAAGGCCAGAGTCGAGGCCGAACTGGCAAAATCCCAAGAGCTGGTGGTGCGCCTGGCGGCCTACGTCGGCACCCAGAACGCGCCCCGGGTCATCGACGAAGTTCTCGGCCGTCGCCGAAGCTGAGGAGCCATGCGTAGCGTCCGAATCGGAGTGGACACCGGGGGCACGTTCACCGACGTCGTGGCGGTGGACGAGCAGACCGGTGAGATCGTCACCACCAAGACCCCCTCGACGCCCGCGAACCCGGCCGACGGGTTCGTCGCGGGCATCGGGAAGCTGGGCGAGCTCGACGTCGCCTCCATCGTCCACGGCACCACCGTCGCGACGAACCAGCTGCTCGAAGACCGCATCGGCAACCTCGGGTTCATCACCACCGAGGGCTTCGAGTTCATCCTGGAGATCGCCAGGCAGAGTGTGCCGGACGGCTACGGCAACTCCTACTTCTGGGTCAAACCGCCGCGGATCGTCCCCGTGCACCTCGTCAGGACGGTCGGCGGCCGGCTCGACCACCTCGGCAACGAGGTGCGGCCGTTCTCCGAGGAGCAGGCCGTCGAGGCGGCGCGCTGGCTCAGGTCGAAGGGGATCACCGCGGTCGGCGTGTGCTTCCTGCACTCCTACGCCAACCCCGAGCACGAGCGCCGCATGCGCGAGATCCTCTGGCGCGAGCACCCGGAGGCGGTGATCTCGCTCTCCAGCGACGTGCTGCGCGAGTACCGCGAGTACGAGCGCTCGATCACCACCCTGGTGGACGCCGCGGTCAAGCCCGCCGTGCGCGGCTACATCGCCGGACTGTCCAACCGGCTCGGCATGCCGTTCTCGGTGATGAAGTCCAACGGCGGCGTGCTGTCGGCGCGCGAGGTCGTCAACCAGCCGATCACCACCGTGCTGTCGGGCCCGGCGGCGGGCGCGCTCGGCGCGGCGCTGATCGCCTCCACGGCCGGGCACCCGTCGGTGATCACCCTCGACGGCGGCGGCACCTCGACCGACGTGGCCGTGGTGATCGACGGCGAGCCGTCCCTGACCACCGAGGGCACGGTCGGCCGGTACCCGTGCAAGATCCCGATGATCGACATCGTCACGGTCGGCGCGGGCGGCGGCTCGGTGGCCTGGATCTCGCCCGAGGGCACGCTGAAGGTCGGCCCCCGCTCGGCCGGCGCCGATCCGGGGCCCCTGTGCTACGGCAAGGGCGGCTCGGAGGTCACGGTCACCGACGCGCACGTGTTCCTCGGCCGCATCCCGCCCCACCTGCTGGGCGGCGAGATCCCGCTCGACGCCGACGCCGCCCGCCAGGGCGTCGAGGCGCTGGCCGACAAGCTCGGGCTCAGCCCCGAGCGCACCGCGACCGGCATCCTGGAGATCAGCGCGTTCAACCAGAGCAACGCGATCCGGCAGCTCACCGTCAAGCGCGGCCTCGACGTACGGGACTTCCCGCTGGTGACGTTCGGCGGGTCGGGGCCGCTGCTGGCCTGCCGCCTGATCGACATCCTGGGCCTGCCCGCCGTCGTCGTGCCGCGCGACCCGGGCAACGTCTCGGCGTTCGGCCTGCTCACCGTCGACGTCAAGAACGACTACGTGCGCACGTACGTCACCCGCGACCTCGCCCTCAAGACCGCCGCGCAGATCTTCCAGGAGCTGGAGGGCCAGGCCGCCGAGGCGCTCGACCGCGAGGGCTTCGACGACCCGGTCCACGTGCGCAGCGCCGACCTGCGCTACTACGGGCAGGCGTTCGAGGTGCGCGTCGCGGCCCCGGCGGGCCCGCTCGACGACGACTGGAAGCGCACGGTGATCGACGCCTTCCACGACGCCCACGAGAAGCTGTACGGGTACGCCTACCGCGACGACCCGCGCCACGGCGTCGAATGGGTCAACCTGCGCGTCTCGGGCATCGGTCCCATCACCCGTCCGGCGATCCGGCGGCTCGGCAAGCCGGGGGAGGGCGCCACGTCGGTCCGTCCCGTGCACTTCGATGAGACCCGCGACACGCCGATCCACCAGCGGGCCGCGCTCGGGCCGGGCGCCACCGTCCAGGGCCCGGCGGTCATCGAGGAGTACGGATCGACGATCCCCGTGCACCCGGGCTTCACCGCGAAGGTGGACGAATACGGAAATGTGGAGATCCGACGTGATTGATCCGATCCTGGTGGAGATCGTCGAGGGCACGCTGGCCTCCGTCGAGCGGGAGGTCGAGACGGCCATCGCCCGCACGGCCCGCTCCCCGATGATCCGCGACGCGCACGACTTCCGCGCCGGCATCCACGACGCCCGGCTGCGCAAGCTCACCGGCCGCTCCTACAGCGCGCTCGTCCAGCCGATCGTGCGCGACTTCCCGATCGAGACGATGAAGCCCGGCGACGTCTACTTCCACAACGACGTCTACCTGTCCGAGGGCGGCATCGGCCACCTGCCCGACCTGTGCGTCACCGTGCCGGTCTTCCACGACGGGGCCGTGGTGGCGTTCGTGCAGGCGTTCGGCCACCACGACGACATCGGCGGCGCGGTGCCCGGCTCGATGCCCTCGCACGCCCGCTCGGTGTACGAGGAGGGCCTGATGATCCCGCCGATCAAGCTGTGGGACCAGGGCGTGCCGAACGACACCGCGCTGCGCATCATGACCCGCAACTCCCGCATGCCCGACTCCCTGGCCGGCGACCTCGACGCCGAGTGCTCGGCCTGCCTCATGGGCGCCCGCCGCCTCGGCGAGCTGTTCGACCGGTACGGCAGGCAGGCCGTCGAGGAGTGCTTCGACGCGATCGTCTCCAAGACCACCGAGACCTTCCGCAGGGAGCTGCTCGCCAAGATCCCCGAAGGCACGTACGTCTGGGAGGACTACGCCGAGCACGACGGCGTCGACGAGCCCCGCCTGCACGCCCAGCGCATCACGCTCACCGTCGACCACGCCGCCGACGCGCCGCTCACCATCGACTTCACCGGCACCTCGCCCCAGGCCAAGGGCCCGATCAACCACGCGGGCGACTACGCCGACGGCGTCTTCCTGAAGAAGTGGCTGGCGCCGGTGCTGCGCAACCTCGCCGACACGCCCGAGCGCATGGCCGAGCTCGACGTCAACGAGGGCGTCGTGCCGCTGATCAGGATGGTCTTCCCGGAGAAGGGCACGCTGCTCACCCCGGTCTTCCCGGCGCCCACCAACGCCCGCACGTTCGTCATCCTGCGCCTGCTCGGCGTGCTGGCCGGGGTGCTGGCCAAGGCCACCGGCGGACGCATGCCCGCCGACCAGGAGACCATCCGCTACACCGGCGTCTACGGCAGCGACGCCGACGGCACGCCGTACCTGATGCGCGAGGTGCTGGGCGGCGGCTCGGGCGGCCGCTGGTACGCCGACGGCGAGGACACCATCCACATCGTCCCCGACTCGCGCAACATCCCGGTCGAGTTCGCCGAGGCGCGCTGGCCGTTCCGGGTGGAGCGGCTGGGGCTGGCCTGCGACTCGGGCGGCCCCGGCATGTTCCGCGGCGGCCTGGGCTACGACAAGCACATCAGGATGCTCAGGGACGCGTCGTACATGTCGATCGCCGACCGGTCGATCCTGTCGTGCTGGGGCGTCAACGGCGGCCTGGCCGGGCGTCCGTTCCGGGTGGAGATCGCCGGCAAGGAGATGGACGGCCTGGTGGACGACCACCCCGTCCAGGCCGGTGACCTGATCCGCATCCGCACCACGGGCGGCGGCGGCTGGGGCTCCCCCTACGACCGCGACCCGCGGGCGGTGGCGGCCGACGTCCGCGACGGCAAGGTCTCGATCGCCGGCGCCCTGGGCGACTACGGCGTGGTCCTGGACGGCGACCGCATCGACGAACGCGGCACCGCCGAGCTCCGCGCCCGCCTCCGCCCGCCCGCTGACCGCTTCTTCGACCGCGGCCCCGGCTACCCGAGGCTGTCCGGCGGCAGGACGTTCGCGGAGGTGGACGAACTGTAGGGAACCGGCGGGGGCTACTCCTCGTCGAAGCTGGCGAAGTAGGTGGCCACCATGTCCTGGTCGCCGTGCCCCTGCGCCTCGGCGCGGCGCAGGCGCTCGCCGGCCGCCGCCACCATGTCCAGCCGCACCCCGGCCGACTCGCCCGCCTGGGTGATCAGCCGGGTGTCCTTCTCGGCGTTGTGCACGGTGAAGGACGGCTCCAGGTCGCCCTCCAGGATGGCCTTCGACTTGGCCTGGAAGTAGACGTTGTCCAGCGGGCCGCCGGTGATCACCTCGCGCACCAGGCCGGGGTCGACGCCGAGCCCCTTGGCCAGGGCCAGGGCCTCGGCCACGATGCCGGTCATCGAGATGGCGTAGCTGACGGCGGCCATCTTGAGCCTGGTGCCGGTGCCCTGGGCGCCGTCCTCGCCGAGCCACAGGGTGCGCGCGCCGACGGCGTCGAACACCGGGGCGAGCGCCTGCCGGGCCGGCTCGGGGGCGGCCGCCAGGATGAGCAGCGTGCCCTGTTCGGCCGGCTGCCTGGTGCCCTGGACGGGCGCGTCGGCGAAGGTCAGCCCGTGCTCGGCGGCCAGGGCGGCCAGGCGGCCGACCGCCGCCACGCCGACCGTGCTCATCTGCGCCCACACCTGGCCGGGGCGCAGCGCGGGCGCGGCGGCGGTCATCGCGTCGTGCACGGCGTCGCCGTCGCTGAGCATCGTGACGATCACGTCGGCGCCCTCGACCGCCTCGGCGGGGGAGCCGGCCACGACGGCGCCGTCGGCCGCCAGCGGCTCGGCCTTGTCCCGCGTGCGGTTCCACACCCTGACCGGCAGGCCGGCCTTGAGCAGGTTGCGGGCCATGGGAGCGCCCATGAGCCCGGTCCCGAGCAATGCGACTTCAGTCATGAGGATCACCCTACGACGGCCCGCTCCGGCGGCTTCGGCGAGGTACGGCGTCCGGATGCGAGGATGGCGGCCATGGGACCTTCGCGGATCGTCGCCGTACGCCACGGGGAGAGCCAGCGAACCTGGCGCACGCGCAGGCCGGCGACCGGCCACTGGTCTACGAGCGGGGCGACCACGAGGTGACGCTGACCGACCTCGGCCTGCTCCAGGCGCGGGCGCTCGGCCGGATGCTGGCCGGGCTGCCCGCCGGCGAGGCGCCCGAGGAGGTGTGGTGCTCCCCCTACCTGCGGGCCCTCGACACCTGGAAGGCCGCCCAGGAGACCTGGGGCGCCGGCGCGCTGCCGGTCACCGTGGACGAGCGGCTCAGAGACCAGGAGTCGGGCGATTTCGCCCGGTTCAACCTGGCCGCCATCGGCGAGCGGTTCCCCGGCGAGGTGCGGCGGATGCGGGCCGAGGGGCCCTACGCCTACCGCCCGCCCGGCGGCGAGTCGCTGGCCGACGTGGTGGCCCGGCTGAAGGACTTCCTGCACGGGCTGCGCGCGGCGGCGGACGGGCGGCGGGTGCTGATCGTCGCCCACGACTCGGTGGTGCTGGGCCTGCGGCACGTCATGGCCGGGCGGGACGACGCCGACCTGGCCGACGTCCTGCGCTTCGCGCCGGTGCTGAACGCGTCGGTGTCGGTCTGGCGGGCCGCGGGCGGAGGGTTCGAGGTGGTGGCGTTCAACGACGTCACCCACCTAGATCCCGCTTGAGCCGCAGCAGCCGCGCCCGCCGCGCGTGGGCCTGCCCGGTCAGCACGGCGCTCGCCGCCACGAACGCCAGCCCGAGCGCCAGCGCGCCGGTGGCCACGGCGGCGACGAGCGCGGTGGTGAGCAGGGCCGCCGCCAGGGCGATCCAGCCGGCGATCACCCGGTCGCGGGCGAACAGCGGCGTTCTGCGCGTGCTCAGCCAGCCGCCGTAGCAGGCCCAGGCCAGGCAGAACGCGGTGAGGGCGGCGAAGGCCAGGTGGGTGCGGCCGGGCAGCGGGCCGGGCTCGGTCCACCACAGGGCGCAGACGAAGACCGTCCCGGCGGCCCCGGCGAGCAGGGCGGTCAGCGCGCGCACGCGCCGCCACGGCGACAGCGACGGTTCGAGGCGCTCGATGATCTGGTCGGCGGTCAGGCGCGGCCCATCGGTCATGGTCGATCTCCTTCAGGTGGTCGCGCAGGAGGCGGCGGGCGCGGCTGAGTCTGGACTTGACGGTTCCGGCGGGGATGCCGCAGATCTGGGCGCACTCCTCGACCGGCAGGTCCTCCAGGTAGTGCAGGACGAGGATCTCCCGCTCGGGAGGGGGCAGGGCGGACAGGGCGGCGAGCAGGCCGGCGCGGTCGACGACGGCCTCGGCGGGGTCCTCGGTCACCGGTTCCGGCTCGGCCGCGCCCTCCGCCCTGGCGTACTCCTCGCGCAGGCGGTCGGTGACCGCCCGGCGGGCGATGGTGAACAGCCAGGGCGCGAACCGTCCGGGCGCGCGCAGCCGGGGCAGGCCGCGCACGACGGCCGCCCAGATCTCCTGGGCGACGTCGTCGGCCCGCTCGGCGTCCAGCATGCGCCGGACGTAGGTCCAGACCGGGGTGTGCCAGCGGCGTACGAGTTCGGCGATCGCCGCGCGCTCGCCCAGCTGGGCGCGTACGACGAGCAGCTCATCTGTCATGTCGTCCTTCCGTCACCCTGTTCAGTCGGGCGGGAGGGCGACCCGGTTCACGTCTCGACGACGAGATCGGCGCGCTCGCGGGTGCGGTCGGCGGCGAACCAGGCCCGTTCGGCGGCGAACCACTGCCGCCACCGGGGTTCGAGCTCGGGGCCGTCGCGGTCGAGGACGCGCCGCAGCCGCACGGCCTCGGGGGCCTCCACCCAGACGGTGAAGGCCAGCAGCCGGGCGGCCGACCGGCGGGCGGTGCCGACGCCCTCGACGACCAGCACGGGCGCGGCCGGCACGGGGACCTGGTCGGCGTAGCGCTCGCGCACCCAGTCGTACCGGCGGAAACCGGCCGGGCGGCCGTGCCGCAGCGGTTGCAGGACCTGCTCGTCCAGCAGCCGGAACCAGGCGCCGGGGCCGTCGTCCCAGTGGACGGGGAAGTCGTCGCTGTGGATCACCTGGCAGCCGAGCGCCGCGCCGAGCCGGCCGGCGAACGTGGTCTTGCCCGAGCCCGCCGGGCCGTCGACGGCCACCAGGCGGACGGGCCCGCAGGAGGGCGGCAGGGCCTGGATGCGGCGGGCCAGGGATTTCACCGGACCAGGGTAGGCGATGGTGGACGGCCGCCTGAGAGAATATTCTTCCGGCCCAACGCAAGCTGGAGGTTGACCTTGCTCGGACCCCTCGGCGACGTCGTCGTCCTCGATCTGTCCAGGGCCCTGGCGGGGCCGCACGCCGCGCAGATGCTCGGCGACCTGGGCGCCCGGGTGATCAAGGTGGAGCATCCGGACGGGGGTGACGACTCGCGCGGATGGGGGCCGCCCTTCGTGGGGCCCGACCACGACATCTCGACCTACTTCCTGGCGGCCAACCGCAACAAGCAGTCCATCGTGGTCGATCTCAAGTCCGCCGAGGGCAGGCAGCTCATCGAGCGGCTCGTCCGGCAGAGCGACGTGCTGATCGAGAACTTCCGCACCGGCGTGCTCGACCGGCTCGGCTTCCCCGTCGAGCGCCTGCACGAACTCAACCCGCGCCTGGTCGTCCTGTCGATCACCGGGTTCGGCCACGACGGGCCCGAGGGCGGCCGGCCGGGCTACGACGTGATCGCCCAGGGCGAGGCGGGGCTGATGTCGCTGACCGGGCCCTCGCGCGAGGAGCCGTACCGGGTGGGCGCCTCGATCGCCGACCTGCTGGCCGGCATCCACGGCGCGTACGGCGTGGCGGCGGCCCTGTACGAGCGCGAGCGCACCGGCCGGGGCCGGGTGGTGCGCACGTCCCTGCTGGCCGCGGTCACCGGCGTCCACTCCTACCACGGCACGGCCTGGACGGTCGGCGGCCAGGTCCCCGGCGCCAATGGCAACCACCACGCCTCCATCGCCCCCTACGGCGCCTTCCGCTGCGCCGACGGCATGCTGCAGATCGCCGTGGCGAACGACGGCCAGTGGAAGAAGGTCGCCAAGCTACTCGACATCGACCCTGATGTGGCGAAATATGCGACCAACAGGCAGAGATTCGCACACCGGGACGAGCTGATCGCCGACATGGAGAAGGCCCTGGCCGACCACGACCGCGCCCACTGGCTGGCCAGGCTGGGCGAGGCCGGCGTGCCCGCGGGCGCGATCAGGTCGATCGACGAGGTCTACGCCTGGGAGCAGACCCGCTCCCAGGGCCTCCTGGTCCAGGTGGACCACCCCGTGCTGGGCCCGATCGAGCTTCCCGGGCCGCCGCTGCGCTTCGACGGCCTGCCCGCGGCCGAGCACACCGCGCCCCCCGCGCTCGGCCAGGACGGCGAGGCCGTGCTCGCCTGGCTCGAAGAGCGGGAGGGATGATCGGCAATTCCCGGCTCCGGCATGTACCCTCGTGCGTCACCATGGCATCATCGGTTGATCGTTAGGAGCGATAGTGAGCCGTCCGGACGCGCGCACACTGATCGAAGCGGTCCTCGACAGGGGGTCGTGGAAGTCGTGGGACGCGCCGCCCGCCGATCCGGCGGAGCCCGGCTCCTCCTATGCCGAGGAGCTGGCCGCGGCCCGCGTGAAGTCCGGCTACGACGAGTCGGTGATCACCGGCGAGGGGCTGCTCGACGGCCGCAGGGTCGCCGTCGTGGTCTGCGAGTTCTCCTTCATGGCGGGGTCGGTCGGGGTCGCCGCGGCCACCCGCATCGCGGCCGCGGTCGAGCGCGCCACGCGTGAGCGGCTGCCGCTGCTGGCCGCCCCGGCCTCGGGCGGCACCCGGATGCAGGAGGGGGCGCTGGCGTTCGTCCAGATGGTCCGGATCACCGTCGCGGTGCAGGAGCACCGCGCGGCCGGGCTGCCGTACGTCGTCTACCTGCGCCACCCGACGACGGGCGGCGTGCTGGCCTCCTGGGGCTCGCTCGGGCACGTCACGGCGGCCGAGCCGGGGGCGCTGATCGGGTTCCTCGGGCCGCGGGTGTTCGAGGCGCTGCACGGCTACCCCTTTCCCGAGGGCGTCCAGGTGGCCGAGAACTTCTACGAGCACGGCCTGGTCGACGCCGTCGTGTCGGCCGACGACGCCCGCAGGGTCGCGATCCGGGCCCTTTCCGTGCTGTGCGCCGCGCGTACCGGCGTCGAGGCGGGCGAGCCGCCCGCGGAGGACCTGCGGCCGGTGGAGGCGTGGGAGGCGATCACCCGCTCGCGCCGCGACGACCGTCCGGGCGTGCGCACGCTGCTCAAGCTGGCCGCCACCGACGTGACGCCGCTCAGCGGCAGCGGCGCCGGCGAGAACGAGCCGGGGCTCGTGCTGGCGCTGGCCAGGTTCGGGTCGGCGCCCGCCGTGGTGCTCGGCCAGGACCGGCGAAGACAGCGCCGGCGCTCGCCGCTCGGCCCGGCCGGGCTCAGGGTGGCCAGGCGCGGCATGCGCCTGGCGGCCGAGCTGGGGCTGCCGCTGGTCACCGTGGTCGACACCGCGGGGGCCGACCTGTCGAAGTCGGCCGAGGAGGGCGGGCTGGCCGCCGAGATCGCCCGCTGCCTGGCCGAGCTGGTCACCCTCGACGCGCCGACCGTGTGCCTGCTGCTCGGCGAGGGCGCGGGCGGGGCGGCGCTGGCGCTGCTGCCGGCCGACCGGGTGTTGTGCGCGCAGCACGCCTGGTTGTCGCCGCTGCCGCCGGAGGGCGCCTCGGCCATCCTCTACCGGTCGGTCGACTTCGCCCCCGAGATCGCCCAGGCCCAGCGCATCCGGGCCACCGACCTGCGGCGCGACGGCATCGTCGACCGGGTGATCCCCGAGCTGCCGGACGCCGCCTACGAGCCCAGGCAGTTCTGTGAGCGCGTGGGGCGGGCGCTGGAGCACGAGATCGCCAAGCTGCTGGAGGCGCCGCCGGCCGACCGCCTGGCGGCCCGCCTGGCCCGCTACCGTGCCCTGGGCTGACCGCCTAGGGCACGGGGATGCGTTCGACGCGGATGGAGAAGACCTCCTCGCGCGGCACGACCACCTCGTAGGCGCCGTGGTCGACCATCCAGTAGCCGAGCGCCTCGGCCTTCATGCCGCTGTGGCCGGTGTAGGCGATGTGCAGGCCGTCGTCGTCCTCGTCGAGGACGATGCACGGCTCGCCGCCGAAGGCGCCGACGGTGCGGACGAGCACCAGCCACTCCAGCCGCGACCTGGCCACCACCCGCCGCCAGTAGCCCGAGGCGGGCTCGAAGCCGTCGAGCTCCACCTCGCTGAACAGCACCACCTGGTCGTTGTCGGGGCCGAGCGCGGCCGGCAGCGTACGCTCGCCGAACCGGGCCACGAAGCCGGAGGCGACCGGCGTGATCTCCTCGCTCATGCGGCGGGCCGCCAGGTCAGGCCGTCGTAGCCGGCGAAGGGCCGCTCGCCCTCGTCGGTGACGTGGACGATCTCCGCCCCCGCCGGGATCGGCATCGGGACGGTGTGGAACTGCGGCACCACGTGGTCGGGCGAGGTGGTGAACCCGTTGCCGGCGAACGGCGGCACGTCGCTCCAGTCGCCTCCCATGTGCGGGCCGTAGGGCACCGCGTAGGTGTCGACGTCGCGGGCGTGCCAGCGCATCAGGTAGAGCTCAGGCACCTCGGGGAACAGCTCCGAGCCGTCGAAGGACAGGTCGAGGCCGTAGTAGAGGGCCGCCGGCGTGGTCAGCCTGACGCAGTCCTGGACCCGGTAGACGTAGCCGGAGATCACCGTGCGCTTGCCCGACAGGTACGGCACGAGCAGACGCGGCGGCACGACCTTCTGCATCTGCGTTCCGCTCATGGCTCTACTTTACGGTCGGTTGACCCTTGAGCACCCGGTGATCCAGACACGGGAGCATGGCCCTGGCGGTGGCCGTCCATTCGGTGTCGAGGCGGACGAGCTGGACCCCCGGACCGGTGCCGAGGTCGGCCCGGACCACTCCGAGCGGGTCGACCAGCATGCTGCGGCCCACGCCGAACCCGTCCTTCGACTCCTCCGGGTTGGGCGCCTGGCCGACGGCGGCCGTCCACATCGTGTTCTCCAGGGCCCGTGCGCGGACCAGCGTGACCCAATGGTCCTCCTTCAGCGGGCCCGACCCCCAGGCGGCGATCACCGCGAACAGGTCGGCGCCCTTGTCGACCAGCGCCCTGGTCAGCTCGGGGAAGCGGATGTCGTAGCAGGTGACCAGCCCGACGCGCAGCCCGGCCAGCTCGACCACGGCCGGCTCGGCGCCCGGCGCCACCAGGTCGGACTCCTTGGAGCCGAAGGAGTCGAACAGGTGGATCTTCCGGTAGGCGGCCTTGATCCCGCCGTCGGGGCCGATCGCCACGGCCGTGTTGTGCACCTTCGCGCCGGCCGGGCCCTCGCCCGGCTCGAACACGCCGGCGATCACCGCCAGGCCGTGGGTCCGGGCCGCCTCCGCCAGCCCGGACACGAACGGCCCGTCGAGCGGCTCGGCCAGTTCGGTGACGCGCCTGCCGTAACGGGTGAGCGTGGCCTCGGGGAAGATCGCCAGGTCGGCCCCCTCGGCGCGGGCGAGCGCCTCCCTGGCCCTCTTGAGGTTGGTGGCCGGGTCAGGAGAGACCGGAATCTGGCAGAGGGCGATTGTGGTCACGGCCCGACTCTAACCGGTTGGGCACCAGTCGAAACCAGGTCAGGCACCGCCAGATCCACTCAAGTGGGCCGTACCGAAATCTGGTGAGCCACCAGCCGCTGAACAACGTCTGCGCCACCACGGTGGTCAGCGCCACCGCGAGCACCGGCCAGCGGGTGGCGCCGGTCTTCAGCGGGACCGTGCACAGCGCGATCACCGCCGTGCCGGTGACGTAGTTCGTCAGCGCCATCCGGCCCAGCGGCTCCAGCAGGGCCGAGGACCACGGCCGCAGCGCCAGCAGCAGCCCACTGGCGTACGCCGCCGCCCCCGACAGCGCGGCCACGCTGTAGACGGTCCAGTCGCCCGCCCCCGGCGCCTCCGCGACGCCCGCCCAGGTGACCGTCAGCACCAGGGAGGTCAGCGCCGAGGCCGCGAACACGGGGGCCAGCAGGCTCCGCGGCGGGCGCAGCCGCATCAGCCCCATGCCGACCAGGAACAGCCCGGGGATGAGCGACGGGCCCGCGCCGTGCCAGGTGGCCCAGACGGTCGCCGCGACGCCGAGCGCCAGCACCGGCAGGCCGCCCGGCAGGAACGAGGCGGGCAGCAGCACCACCAGGCCGTAGAGGGCGTAGTCGGTCAGCACCTCGCCCTCGTAGAAGGTGTGCTGGAGCAGGCCGAAGCAGGCCAGCCAGGCCAGCCGGCGGGCCAGCGCCCAGCGGCTTCCCGAACGGTCGAGGAACAGCACGAAGCTGATGCCGAACAGCAGCGAGAAGATCGGGTAGAAGCGGCTCTGGAACAGCGCCTCGATCGTGCGGTCGATGCCGGTGTAGGGCTCGTGGCTCGCGTGCTGCCAGGTGTTGACCAGCATGATGCCGCCCACCGCGAAGCCGCGGAGGGCGTCCAGCTCACGGATGCGCGTCACAGGAACCAGGTGAACCACCATACGAGGAATCCGGCGCCGGTGACCGCCGCCACGATGTGCGGCCACCGCCGTGCGTGGAACAGGGCCGCGACGCTCAGCACGGCCGAGGCCGCCGCGATCCACGTGTACAGGCCGCCGACCGGGGCGGGGACGCCGACGGCCAGGGCCGTCTCGTTCCTGCTCGCCATACCGTAGACGGCCTGGCCGGTCAGCCCGGCGAACGCCACGCCGGCCAGCCCCGCGAAGGCGGTCGCCGACCTGCCGCGCAGCGCTCCCGCGGCGAGCTGGACGAGCGAGACGAGCGCGAACAGCGCGAAGGGCGCGGCCAGCCAGGGCGTCTGCGAGATCCGGTACGGCGCGCCGGTGACGTGCGTGTCGGCGAGCCGGAGCGTGGGCGGCAGACCCGGGTCGGGCTCGCACGGCTTCGGCGACACGCCGCCGGGGGACTCGACGAACTCGGCGATGTGCTTCCTGGCGCACGCGCTGGTGAGGAAGACGGCGTGGCTGCCGCGGAACGTCTCGAACCGGGCGCCGGGGATGGCTTCGGCGGCGGGCCCGGCCGTCCTGACGGGGGTGGTGGGGTCCCGATCGCCGCCGACGACGTAGACGGGGGCCTTGGGGACGGCGTTCACGGGGGCGGATCTGGGAAGTTGCCACGCATCACACACCGCTTTGTCCGCGTTTACCGTGAAAAGTCGGGATTTGGTGGTGAAAGTGTTGAACGGCACCTCGTCCTGGCACTGCACCGCGTGGTACAGCCCGAACTCGTGCGACACCAGCCCCTCGCCCACCGCGTCGGCCAGCGGCCGCAGCAGCTCGTCGTGCCCCTCGGCCAGCCCGCCGACCAGCGCGGGCGCCACGGCCGACACGTCCGCCTCGTGCAGCGCCTCGGCCAGGACGGTGGCCACGTCGTCGCCGGACATCGTCGCCGTGAACGGCCGGCCGAGCAGCGGATCGGTGGTCGGCACCCGGGCGGGGGAGCGGTTGAGCCCGGCCACCACCCGGTCGAAGGCGTCGCCCACGCCGAGCGCGGCCACGGTGTCGCCCAGGTTGCGGTCGGCGTCGTCGTACCAGGCCACGGACTCGGGCAGGAACGAGTCCAGCACGACCGACCGCACGCCCTGCGGGTCGGCCGCGGCGACGTCGGCCATGACGCGGGTGGAGTAGCTGACGCCGAACAGGTTCCAGGAGGGGAATCCGAGCGCCTGGCGCAGGGCGACCACGTCGGCGGCGATCTCCTTGGTGTTGTAGCCGCGCAGGTCGACGCCCTGCTCCTGGAGGCGGGCGCGGCAGCGCCGGGCCGCCGCGCCCACGTCGGCGGGCGGTCTGCGCAGCCGTCCGAGCAGCGCCTCGGCCGTCTCGGGGCAGCCCAGCACCGGACGGGAGTACTTCCCGCCGCGCTGCTCGATCGTCACCACGTCGCGGTCGGGGAACATCTGGCTCAGGAACCCGGTGAGCTGCAGCGACGACGACGCCGGCCCGCCGCCCATGTAGACGATCGGATCGGGTTTGCGGCCGGCGGCCGTCGAGGTGTGCACGGCGTACCCGACCTTGATGGTCCGGCCCGGCGTGTCGCGGCGCTCGGGGACCAGCAGGAACCCGCAGACGGTGTGCTCCGGCACGGCGACCGGGCAGGGCGCGGCCTCCAGGGGAGGGGGCGTGGCAGGCGTGACGAGGGGAACGCTCAGGGCGAGGGCTAGCACGACCCGGATGATCACGAGACGAGACTAATAGTGTGGGGGCGTGACCGAACCACTTGTTTCCAGGATGCGCGCCTTCGGCACGACGATTTTCGCCGAGATGAGCGCGCTCGCCGTGCAGACCGGGTCCATCAACCTCGGACAGGGCTTCCCTGACACCGACGGCCCGGCCGCCATGCTCGACCGCGCCGTGCAGGCGATCACCTCGGGCGCCAACCAGTACCCGCCGGGGCCTGGGGTGCTGGAGCTCCGGCAGGCGGTCTCGGAGCACCGGATGGCCCACTACCGGCTCGACTACGACCCGGCGGCCGAGGTGCTGGTCACCGTGGGCGCCACCGAGGCCATCGCGGCGAGCGTGCTGGCGCTGTGCGAGCCGGGCGACGAGGTGATCGCGTTCGAGCCGTACTACGACTCCTACGCGGCCTCGATCGCGCTGGCCCAGGCCAGGCTCGCGGCGGTGACGCTGCGTCCGGTGGACGGCCGCTTCACCTTCGACCCCGACGAGCTGCGCGCCGCCGTCACGCCGCGTACCCGGGCGATCCTGGTCAACTCACCGCACAACCCGACGGGGACGGTCTTCACCAGGGACGAGCTGACGGTCATCGCCGAGCTGTGCCAGGAACACGGCCTGATCGCGATCACCGACGAGGTCTACGAGCACCTCACCTTCGACGGCGTCGAGCACGTCCCGCTGGCCACGCTGCCCGGCATGCGCGAGCGCACGGTCATGATCTCCTCGGCGGGCAAGACGTTCTCGGTCACGGGCTGGAAGACCGGCTGGGTGTGCGCGCCGCCCGAGCTGGTGCGGGCGGTCTCGACGGTCAAGCAGTTCCTCACCTTCACCGCGAGCGCGCCCTGGCAGCTCGCGGTGGCGTACGGGCTGCGCACCGAGCTGGAGTGGGTGGCCGCGCTGCGCGCCGGGCTCCAGGACAAGCGCGACCGGCTGATGGACGGGCTGGCGGCGGCGGGCTTCGAGGTGTTCGGGCCGGCGGGCACGTACTTCGTGCAGACCGACATCCGGCCGCTGGGCTTCACCGACGGCCTGGAGCTCACCCGCCGCCTGCCCGAGCTGGCCGGGGTGGTGGCCATCCCCACGCAGGTCTTCTACGAGCACCCCGAACGCGGCCGGCACTTCGTCCGCTTCGCGTTCTGCAAGAAGGACGAGGTCATCGACGAGGCGGTGACCCGGCTCAAGCGCCTGTCGCAGGGGTAGCCCGGCGCAGGCCGTCGAACAGCACGGCCAGGGCCCTGGCCCGCAGGTCGTCGCTCCAGTTGTGGTGCTGCGCCGCCAGGCAGGCGGCGCTGAGCAGGGCGAGCAGCTCCGTCATGCCCACGTCCTCGCGCACCGCCCCCGCCCGCTGCGCCCGCTCCAGCAGCGCGCCGATCGCGCCCCTGATGTCGGGCGCGCCCGCCTTGGCGTCGATGCCGGCGCTGGCCAGGGCGTCCACCAGGATCTTCTTGACCGTGGAGTAGGCCACGATGCGGTCGAAGAACTCGAAGAAGGCCGCTCCGGCGTCGGCGGCGCCGGCCAGCTCTTCGGCCATCTCGGCCAGCCGCTCCTGCCGGTCGGCCACGATCGCCGCGTACAGGGCCTCCTTGGTGGGGAACTGGCGGTAGATCGTCCCCACGCCCACGCCGGCCAGCGCGGCGATCTCGCGCATCGAGGCGTCGAGCCCGTCGCGGGCCAGCACGACCTCGGCCGCCTCCAGCACACGGGCGCGGTTGCGCCGGGCGTCGGCACGCATGGCCCCTCCTCGCGTTGACATCCTCGCGTTGACATCCGGAACCGTTGTTCCGTATCGTTCCCCGCATCCAAGCGGAACAGTCATTCCGATTCTAGGGGTATCTTCGTGCACTTCCAGACCATGGGACGTTCCGGGCTGCGCGTCTCCCGCGCCTGCCTCGGCACCATGAACTTCGGCACCGAGCACGGCCTGGCCGCGGGCGACGCCGCCGAGGCGGGCCGCGTCATCGACGCCTACCTCGACGCGGGCGGCAACTTCATCGACACCGCCGACCTCTACCACCGGGGCGAGACCGAGGAGATCGTCGGCCGGGCGCTGCGCGGCAGGCGCGAGTGGGTCGTGCTGGCCACCAAGGGCGCCATGCCGGTCGGCCCGGAGGGGCGGGGCCTGTCCAGACGGCACCTCACCCGCGCCCTGGAGGCCAGCCTGCGCCGCCTCGGCACCGACTACATCGACCTCTACCAGTGCCACCAGTGGGACCCGGGCACGCCGATCGAGGAGACGATGGCCACCCTCGACGGCTTCGTCCGTTCGGGCAAGGTGCGCTACCTCGGCTGCTCCAACTTCACCGCCGCGCAGATCGTCGAGGCGCAGTGGGCCGCCGAGCGGGTGGGCGGCACGCCGTTCGTGAGCCTGCAACCGCAGTACTCGCTGCTCCAGCGGGTCGTCGAGGCCGAGATCCTGCCCGCCTGCGCCCGGTTCGGCCTCGGCACGGTGGTGTACGGCGCGCTCGGCGGCGGCGTCCTGACCGGCCGCTACCGGCGCGGCGAAATCCCCGACCCGGACAGCCGCATGGGCCGCCTGCTCGGCGCCGCGATGCCCGGCGCGGCCCGCTGGGCGCAGTCGCTGCTCAACGACCGCAACCTGGCCGTCGCCGAGGGGCTGGCCGAGGTCGCGGCCGAGCTGGGGGCCGACCCGGCCGCGGTCGCCCTGGCCTGGGTCGCCGGACGTCCCGGCGTCACGTCGGTGCTGCTCGGGCCGCGCTCGGTGCGGCAGCTGCGGGAGAACCTGGCCGCCTTCGACCTCACCCTCCCCCCGGAGGCGGCCACCCGCCTGGACGACCTCTCCGACCCCGCCCACACCCCCGCCGACGGCTCCTTCTTCCACCTCGTCCCCCGCTGATCCCGGCGCAAAGCGAAGTGTTGTCCGTGGTATCGCTGTGATACCGCCCCCGACCTACGATGAGGGCATGGCCATGACCCTTCGCCTCAACGACGAACAGACCGAGGCTCTTCGTAAGCGTGCCGAGCTGGAAGGGCGAAGCATGCAGCAGATCGTGCTGCGCGCGATCGAGGAGTACCTGGAGCGCGCCTCCGACGACGAGATCACCGACGCTCTGGCCGAGAAAGGCGCCAGGCGATTCGCGGACCTGTTGCGCAGGCTGGGCGAGTGATCCGCTACGTCAGCCTCGAACAGGGGCTCCGCATCGCGCGGGCCGCGGTGGGCGGCCCCTTCCAGGTGCGTGACCTCGGGCTCTTGGAGGCTGCGCTCCTGCGGCCGCGGACCTCGCTGTTCGGGCATGACGCCTATCCCGACCTGATGACCAAGGCCGCGGCCCTCCTCCACTCGATCGTCACCAACCGTCCGCTCGTCGACGGGAACAAGCGCGCGGGCTGGCTCACGACCTACGTCTTCCTCGCGAAGAACGGAATCGAGCTCGACCCGGCCGACGACGACGCCTACGACCTGATCGTCGCCGTCGCCTCCGGCAAGCTCGACGACGTGACGGAGATCGCCGGGGCGTTGCGCGCGTTCACGAGGTGAGCTTGACCGGGAGGCGGCGTTGGCGGATGGCGGTGCGGACGGCCTTGGCGAGCTGGTCGTACTCGGCCGCGCGGGCCGAGGAGGCGCGGTAGGCCAGGCCGATCGTGCGGCCGGGGGCGGGGGCGGCGAAGCGGCGCAGCGCCAGGCGTACCCGCTTGCCGGTCTCCACCGGCACGGCCGACTCCGGCAGCAGCGTCACGCCCAGGCCGCCCGCCACGAGCTGCACCAGCGTCGGCAGGCTGGTCGCGTACGTGGTCGCGGTGGCCCGCGCGCCCACCTCGCGGCACACGTCTATGGCCTGTTCGCGCAGGCAGTGGCCCTGGTTGAGGAGCACGATGTCCAGGCCCTTGAGCGCGTCGCGGTCGAGCGGCGCGGGGTCCGCGGCCAGGGGGTGGTCGTGGGGGAGGGCCAGCAGGAAGTCCTCGTCGTAGAGCGGCGTCTCCACCAGGCCGCCCACGTCCGTCGGCAGGGCGAGCAGGACCAGGTCGAGCCGCCCCTCGCGGACCTCCTCCAGGATCGTGTCCGTCTTGGCCTCGTGGACGGTCAGCTTGAGCTGCGGGAAGCGCTGGGCGAACATGGGCAGCAGCGCGGGCAGCACGTACGGCGCCACGGTGGGGATCACGCCGAGGTGGGCCGGGCCGCTGAAGGGCTCGCGGTTCTGGGCGGCCTCGCCCATCAGGTCCTCCACGGCGGCCAGCACCCGCCAGGCGTGCTCGGCCACGCGCTCGCCGGCGGAGGTGAGCAGCACCTTGCGGGTGGTCCGTTCCAGCAGCTGTGTGTCCAATATCTCCTCCAATGAGGCGATATTTCCGGACAGGGTGGGTTGGCTCATCTTCAGTGCCGTCGCCGCCTCCCTGAAGTGGAGATGCTCGGCCACGGCCAGGAAGGAACGCAGCTGAGCGAGGGTGGGCATGGGCTCACTGATAGGAATCACCTCTCAGATTGGTCCAACTACTCGATTTCTCGAATCAATGCTAGGTGCGGCAACGTAGGTGCCCTGACCCGCACTTCCTCCGAAGGAGTAGGAACTTGCTCACCGTCGGTGACCGCTTCCCCGAGTACGAACTCACGGCCTGTGTCGACCTCGACCCCGACAAGGCGTTCGCTGAGATCAACCACAAGACCTACGAGGGCAAGTGGCGCGTGGTGTTCTTCTGGCCGAAGGACTTCACGTTCGTCTGCCCGACCGAGATCGCCGAGTTCGGCCGTCTCAACGGCGAGTTCGCCGACCGTGACGCCCAGGTGCTCGGCGTCTCGATCGACTCCGAGTTCGTGCACCACGCCTGGCGCAAGAACCACGAGGACCTGCGCGACCTGCCCTTCCCGATGCTGAGCGACATCAAGCGCGAGCTGTCGCAGGCCTGCGGCGTGCTCGGCCAGGACGGCGTCGCCCAGCGCGCCACGTTCATCGTCGACCAGAACAACGAGATCCAGTTCTCGATGGTGACCGCCGGTTCCGTGGGCCGCAACGTCAAGGAGGTCCTGCGGGTCCTCGACGCCCTGCAGTCCGACGAGCTGTGCCCGTGCAACTGGAACAAGGGCGAGGCCGGCCTCGACGCCCAGAAGCTGCTGGCCCAGTGAGCGTCGACACCCTGAAGTCGCTCCTGCCCGACTACGCCAAGGACACCAGGCTCAACCTGGGCTCGGTCACGACCACCTCGTCGCTGACCGACCAGCAGCTCTGGGGCGCCGTCCTGGCGTGCGCCCTGGCCACCAGGTCGGCGCGGGTCATCGCCGAGCTCTCGCAGGACGCCGCCGACCACCTGTCGGCCGAGGCGTTCACCGCCGCCAAGGCGGCCGCGTCGATCATGGCGATGAACAACGTCTACTACCGCGCCACCCACCTGATCGGCGACGAGACGTACGCGACGCTGCCGGCCAGGCTCCGGATGACCGTGATCGGGAACCCGGGCGTGGACAAGACGGACTTCGAGCTGTGGTGCCTGGCGGTCTCGGCGATCAACGGCTGCGGCCGCTGCCTGGAGTCGCACGAGCAGGTGCTGCGGGGCGCGGGGATGCCGCGTGAGCAGGTCCAGGAGGCGCTGCGGGTGGCCGCCGTGATCAACGCCACCGCCGCGACCCTGGAGGCCGAGGCCGCACTCCAGACGGTCTGACCTCCCCGCGGAACGCGGAACCGCGAAAGCGCGAACCGCCCTGCGGAACCGCGAAAGCGCGAACCCGTAACCGCAGGACCGCGAAGGCGGGCGCCCGTACGGGTGCCCGCCTTCGGCGTGCGCGGGGGTGCTAGCTGCTCTGGGGTTCGTCGAGCGGGGTGAGCGCCTGGCTGGCCTGCTCGTGCTCCAGGCCCGTGGCCTGCAACAGGTCCACCGCGATCGACCGCAGCTGCGCGATGATGACGTGCGCCGAGAAGCCCAGCCGCTCGGGCCGTTCGCGGCCGGCCACCGCGAGCAGCGCCTGCCGCGCCAGCAGGGGATCGCGTCCGGCGGCCAGCTCCAGCTGCAGCAGCAGCGCCGCCTCCGAGACCTCCCGCATCGCCTCGGCCAGCGCCGTGGGCGGCGGGCTCGCCTCGCCCAACGCGGCCAGCGTGCGGCGGACCATCACCCGCGCGTTGCGCAGGGCCAGGTCGACGGGGACGGCGGCGGTCTCGTACCGGGCCAGGGCGGCCCGGCGATGCCAGTGCAGCGGCGAGATCATGGTGATCTCCTTGCTGGTCTCCAGCGCCATCGCGAACTCCTCGACGGCGGCCTGCGTCGTCCGCGCCTCCTCCAGCGCCTCGGCGGCCAGGTCGACGTCCCGCTTCTCGATCGACTCCGCCGCCTGCTCCAGGACGGTGGACAGCGCGTCCAGCACCCCCGACAGGTGTTTGGCCGCGATCGTGAACGGGCTGGCGGGCATCAGCGCGACCGCCGCGACGCCGATGACGCCGCCGGTGAGGGCGTCGGCCATGCGGTCGAGGCCGCCGGCGTTCTCGCCGGGCAGCAGCGTGGCCACCAGCACCGCCGACGAGCCCGCCTGCGCGACGAACAGCGCCCCGCCGTTGAGCAGCAGCGCGACGGCCATGGCCAGCCCGACGACCAGCGCGAGCTGCCAGGGCCCCGAGCCGATCCAGGACACCAGCAGGTCGCCGACGCCGACGCCGAGGCTCACGCCGACCACCAGCTCGGCGACGCGCCGCAGCCGCTGGCCGAGCCCCACGCCGACGCAGATCAGCACGGAGATCGGGGCGAAGAACGGCCGGGCGTGCCCGAGCAGGTCGACGGCGACGACCCAGGCCAGCGCCGCGCCCACCGCGCACTGCACGATCGAGGGCGCCATGAGGCCAAACGTGCCCAGTCGTTCCCTTACGTGATCGCTGAGCCTCGTTCGCACCTTTTCACCTTGGCGGATCTTTGTGACATTGAGGTCACGTTTGCCCCGTGACATCCGGCTGAACCGCGCCAGGGGCGAGCCGCCTGCGGACGAGCACGATGATCGCGACCACGACCGGCGTGGCCATCCACAGGAACGTGGAGTCCTCGCCGACGCCGAAGGCCAGGACCGCGCTGACCGCCCACAACACCCCGCAGCCCCAGTACACCCAGGCCGAGGTGGCCATGCGCCGCCTGCTCGCGTGGGCGTTGAGCAGCCCCTGCGACAGGGCCAGCGTGAACAGCGCGCCCTGGCAGAACATCAGGAGCGCCTCGGTCCCCGCGAACAGCGCCAGCGCCAGGCCCTTGGACGCCTGGACGTCGATGTCGGCCGCCGACATCTCGCTCCACAGGTTCATCGTGTACGGCAGGAACGCCGAGCACAGCAGCAGCGGCACGTGCAGCAGCAGGACCGGCTGGGAGACCCGGTGGAGCTGGTCGAAGAGCGTGTGGTGGGCCCGCCAGCTGAACCACAACATGAGGAAGGCCAGCGCGAACGCCGCGAACGAGCCCTGGTGATGGCTCAGGAAGCCCGCGAGGTCACGGAAGTCGTCCTCCGCCGGGCGGGGGATCTCCAGGACGAGCAGCGTGATCGCGATCGCGAAGACCGCGTCGCTGAACATCCCGACCCGCTCCGGGGTCATGCCGGGACGGGGGGCCGATGGGGGGCTGGACACAGCGGGTCTCCGTGAATCGTGGGGGGACGACCAGCATAGAGGTCATGGCCTGCCTGGTCTCACCTGTCCAGGAAGGCGTCCACCGCGGCCAGGAAGGCGGCCCGTTCGGTGACGTGGACGAGGTGCCCGGCCTCGATCGTGACCAGCTCGGCGCCGGGGATCAGGCGGGCCAGCCCGGGGGCGTCGAACGGGCTCAGCCGTCCGCCGGACAGCACCAGCGTGGGTGCCGTGATCTTCCCCAGCTCGGCGGCCAGCGCCGGGTCGGGATCGACGATGTACGGCTCGGTCTGGTGCATCATCCGCCAGTCGAAGCCGGTGGAGTCGTCCTCCACGAGCGGCTGCCGTCCTTCGATCGGATACGGCGCCGTGACGTCCTCCAGCACCAGCCGCTCGACCCGCTCGGGGTGGCGCATGGCCACGTGGTAGGAGACCATGCCGCCGAGCGAGTGCCCGACCAGCCGGACGCGGTCGAGGCCCAGGTGGTCGAGGAGCGCCACGACGTCCTCGGCCATCGTGCTCACCGCGTACTCGCCCGGACGGTCGCTGGCCCCATGGCCGCGCAGGTCGGGTGCGAGGACGTGGTGACGGGCGGCGAAGTGCTGGGTGATGCCGTTCCAGTCGTTGTGGTTCGCGGTCCTGCCGTGGAGGAGGACCAGCGGTGGAGCGGCGGGGTCGCCCTCCTCGCGGTAGACGAGCTTGATGCCGTTGACGTGGGCTTCGCGAATCACATCCGGGAACACTACCTTCGCTCCGTTTGTGCGCTTCGAGGTTCCGCCGAGAGCTTGACCGGCCAGCGCACCTTGACATCGCCGCGGCCGTTCATGGGCAGACATTGCCCATGAACCCCGCCAGGCCGCTCGGCTAGCGTCGCGACTGTGGGGAAGCCGGTACTGGAGAAGGGGCAACGCATGCCGGACCCGATTGAAGTGCGCAAGGTGCCGATCGAGAGCGTGACCGACGCCTCCGGGCTGTCCCGGCTCATCGAGGACGGGGTGATCGAGGCGCGCCGGGTGCTCGCGGTGATCGGCAAGACCGAGGGCAACGGCGGCGTCAACGACTACACGCGCATCCTGGCCGACCGGGCCTTCCGCGAGGTCCTGGCCGAGCACGGTCACCCGTCCCCGGAGAGCGTGCCGTTGGTGTGGTCGGGCGGCACCGACGGCGTCCTCAGCCCGCACGCCACCGTCTTCGCCACCACGGCGGACGCGCCGATGAGCGACGAGCCGCGCCTGTCGGTGGGCGTGGCGATGAGCGAGGTGATCCTGCCCGAGGACATCGGCCGTCCGGCGATGGTGGAGAAGGTGGCCGCCGGGGTGCGGGAGGCCATGAAGATCGCCGGCATCGACGACCCGCGCGACGTGCACTACGTGCAGACCAAGACGCCGCTGCTCACCCTGGCCACCATCACCGAGGCCAAAAGCCGCGGCAAGGACACCGCCATCGAGGAGACCGGCCCGTCGATGGACCTGTCCAACTCCACCACCGCGCTCGGCATCGCCGTCGCGCTCGGCGAGATCGACATGCCGCGGGCCGACCAGATCCACAAGGACCTGTCGCTGTACTCGTCGGTGGCGTCGTGCTCGTCGGGGGTGGAGCTGGACCGGGCGCAGATCGTGCTGGTGGGCAACGTGCGCGGCATCGGCGGGCGCTACCGCATCGGGCACAGCGTCATGCAGGACGCGCTCGACGCCGACGGCATCTGGGCGGCCATCAGGGACTCCGGGCTGCCGCTGCCCGACCGTCCCCACCCTTCCGACCTCGGCGGGCGGCTGGTCAACGTGTTCATGAAGTGCGAGGCCGACCCGTCGGGGCGGGTGCGCGGGCGGCGCAACATCATGCTGGACGACTCCGACGTGCACTGGCACCGGCAGATCAAGGCGGCCGTCGGCGGGGTGGCGGCCTCGGTCACCGGCGACCCCGCGGTGTTCGTCTCGGTGGCCGCCGTGCACCAGGGGCCGTCGGGCGGCGGACCGGTCGCCGCCATCGCCGACCTTGGCTGACCGGCCGGGCCTCGGCTGACCGGTCAGCCCGGCTGACCGGCAGGCCCTGGCTCGCACCAGGGGAGCACGGTCAGCTCGGGCCAGGCTTCGGCGCAGCGCGCCGCCTTGGCCTCGTAGACCTCGCGCGGCGCCTGCCGGGGGTTGGGACGCAGCACGAGGTTGAAGGCGTCGGCCACGCCGTAGGGGGCGTAGACCCGCCACGCCCCCGACGGGGTGAGCCGGACGCCGATCGCGCTCGTGGTGCTGGGGAAGGAGTCGATCGCGGCCTCGGAGCTGTCGTAGGGCGGGCACGGCACGCCGAAGCGGCGCTCGTACCACAGATGGACGCGGGCCTCGTTGCGGATCTCCACCGGCACGTCGCCGAACAGCTCCCGCCCGGCCCTGATCGCGCGGTCCTCCGCCTCCCACGACAGGTCGGACGGATCGTGATAGATCAGGTCGTAGTCTTTGACGCCGTAGCCCGCCGGACGTCCGGTCACGTGGTTCCAGATCGCCTGGACGACCGCGCCCGCCGCCAGCCACCAGCCGGGCAGGCCGAGCGCGCGAGCTCCGCCGAGCACCCGCACCAGCACCGGGTCGGTCTCCAGCACGGCCCGCACGGCCGCAGTCTGCTCGTCGAGGGGGAGCCGAGAGATCCGCACCGCACCTGTCTAGCAGCCCACCCCGACAGAACACCGCCGGAACACCGCCGGAACACCGACGAGCATCCCAGGAACGCCGCCGAGCATCGCGGGACCGCCTTCAGGGCGCCTCCAGGAACGGGGGCGGTGGCGCCCGCGGGTAGTCTCGTTCGTTGTGCCGACCATCCCACAGCCACTCGACCCCGACGACGACGGCAGCGCCGCCCCCGCCGTGGCCGCCGCCCTGGCCGCCTACGAGTCGGGCGCGTGCGGCCCCGCCGACGTGCTGGCCGCTCTGAGCGGCGCGCGGCTGCTGGTGCCGGTGGTCGCCCTGCTGACCGAGTCCGAGGTCGGTGAGCACGGGCTGCGCCAGGAGAAGGAGAGCGAGATGGCGCTGCCCAAGCTCGTCGGCCAGGACGGCAGGCACGCGGTGCTCGCCTTCACCGGCACCGACGCGCTGACCAGATGGCGCAAGGACGCCCGCCCCATCCAGACCGGCACGCTCCAGGTCTGCCGGGCGGCCGTGCACGAGGAGGCCGCCGCGGTCGTGGTCGACGTGGCCGGGCCGGTGCAGTTCGTGATCGAGGGCGAGGTGCTGAAGGCGCTGGCCGCGGTCGAGTCCGGCACCGTCGACCAGCTCGGCGGCGTCACCGTCGCCAGGATGGAGCCCGCCCCGCCCCGCCGCCGCTGGTTCTCCCGCCGAAACAGCTGAACGCCGCTCCTCCCACGGAAAAGGCTGAACGCCGCTTCTCCCGTGAGCCGGACAAGCCGAGGCCCCCGGCCGGTGTCGTCACCGGCCGGGGGCGTTCGCCGGACATCCTCAGGAGCGGACGTCCTCAGGAGCGGACGTCCTCAGGAGACGGTCAGGTAGAACCCGGTGTCGGCCGCCACGCCGTCGGCGAGCTGGCTGTAGACCGCGACCGCCCGGTAGTGGCCGCCGCAGATCGCCGCCCCGCGCTGCACCGACAGCGAGCGCGGGTAGCTGGACCGGCCCGTCGGCGTCACGTGGATCGCCAGGTCGCCGTCGTAGTCGACGTCGTCGCTGAGGATCACGCAGTACGTCCCGCGGAACATACGCCTGACCTCCTCGACGTTCTTGCTGGCGGTCACCACGCCGTCCGCCCTGACGGTGGCCGAGGCCTGGGCGTAGGGCGTGTCCGCGTACGCCGCCGCGGGCGTCAGGACGGCCGCCGCGACGAGCGCGACGCCGGCCGCGCGCCGGATGATGTTCATTTGGGTGCTCCCTCGGTTCTCGGTCAGGAGATGGTCAGGTCGAAGCCGCCGTCGGCGAGCCGGCCGGTGCTGGTGTCGTAGACGCCGACGGTGATGGTGTTGGACTCGTGGCAGGTCGCCGACGAGTTCCGGTAGGCGATGAACGGCAGGCGGCGGGGCGCCCGCGGGGTGATCTGGATCACCGCGGCGGACGTGGTGACGTGCCTGTCGACCATCACGCAGTAGCGGCCGGTCGAGGCCCGCCACGTCTTGAGGATGTTCTTGCCGTTGTTCAGCTCGCCGTCCGCGTCGACGATCGCCGCGGCCCGCGCGTAAGGGGCCTGCAGGTCGGCGTACGCGGCGGGGCCGGTCATGATGAGGCTTGCGGCGCTCAGCGCGAGGCCGCCGGCCAGGATGCCACGGAACATGGGTCTTCCTCTCGGTCACTCTTCCGGGGGGCCACGACAGAAAGTAGGTTCCTGACCACCCCCGGAGCCGCGTGCCACCCCGTCCCGGACGATCAAAGTTCTTTGGGGGATCACCCCCGAACCCATGACCGCCGGCGTGCGTCGCGGCCCTCCGTCCGGGGCGCGAAAGCCCGCCGGGACGCGGGTTCGCTCTTGGCGCACGCCATACCCGGGCCGCCCGCCGCGATCCCGGGACGGCCGCCGGGCCGCCGCATTAAGGTCTGCTCGTGGTCGCACTGATGGCGCTGCTCGGTCTGGTCGCCGGACACCAGGTCAGGGCGCTGGCCGACGCCTACGACGACCTCGCGTCCCCGCCGCCGTGGCCGCCGGGCGTGGAACTGCTGACCGCCGCCGTGACGGCGCTGACCGCCTGGCTCGCCGGGCCGCCGTACACGGGTCTCGCGCTGGCCGGCACGGCGCTGGCGGTCATCGACTGGCGTACCACCCTGCTGCCCGACGCGATCACGCTGCCCGCGTACCCGATCATCGCACTGACCCTGCTCCCCACCGGGGAGCTGCCGCGCGCGCTGCTCGGCGCGGCGGCGCTGGCGGCCGTCTACGGCCTGTTGTGGTTCGCCAGGCCGGCCGCGATGGGCCTCGGCGACGTCAAGCTGGCCGGGCTCATCGGCATGGCGGCGGCGATGAGCTGGCAGACGTGGGTGGCCGCCGCGTTCGCCGGGCAGCTGCTCGGCGCGCTGTACGCGGTCGCGCTGCTGCTCACCGGGCGGGGCGACCGGCACACCCAGTTCCCCTTCGGACCGTTCATGCTGCTCGGTGCTTTCGTGGCGCTCTGTCTCGGCTGGTGAACGACGGACATCCCACCCGGCCGCACATGGAAGACTTGGAGTCATGTTGCGCTGGTTGACGGCCGGAGAGTCCCACGGCCCCGAACTCGTTGCCATCCTCGAAGGACTGCCCGCCGGGGTCGAGGTGACCACGGCCGCGATCGACGAGGCCCTGCGCCGCCGCAGGCTCGGCTACGGCCGCGGCGCGCGGATGAAGTTCGAGCAGGACCAGGTGACGATCGTCGGCGGCGTGCGCCACGGCCGCACCATGGGCAGCCCGGTCGCCGTCCGCGTGGGCAACACCGAGTGGCCCAAGTGGGAGAAGGTCATGTCGGCCGACCCGGTCGACCCGGCCGAGCTGGAGGGCCTGGCCCGCAACGCGCCGCGGTCCCGCCCCCGCCCCGGCCACGCCGACCTGGCCGGCATGCAGAAGTACGGCTTCGACGACGCCCGCCAGGTGCTCGACCGGGCCAGCGCCCGCGAGACCGCGGCCCGCGTCGCGCTCGGCGAGGTCGCCAGGCGCTTCCTGAAGCAGGCGCTCGGCGTCGACATCGTCAGCCACGTCACCTCCATCGGCGGCGCGCAGACCCCGACCGAGGTGCTGCCCGGCCCCGGCGACCTGGCCAGGATCGACGAAGACCCGGTCCGCTGCTCCGACCCCGAGGGCAGCGCCGCCATGGTCGCCGTGATCGACCAGGCGCACAAAGAGGGCGACACGCTCGGCGGCGTCGTCGAGGTGCTCGCCTACGGCCTGCCGCCCGGCCTGGGCAGCTACACCCACTGGGACCGCAGGCTCGACTCCCGGCTCGCCGCGGCCCTCATGGGCATCCAGGCGATCAAGGGCGTCGCGGTCGGCGACGGCTTCGAGACCGCCCGCCGGCCCGGCTCGCGCGCCCACGACGAGATCGAGTACACCGCCGAGAACGGCGTCAAGCGGGTCACCAACCGCGCGGGCGGCGTCGAGGGCGGCATGACCAACGGCGAGGTCCTGCGGGTCAGCGCCGCCATGAAGCCCATCTCCACCGTGCCGAGGGCCCTGGCCACGATCGACGTCAAGACCGGCGAGGCGGCCAAGGCCCACCACGAGCGCTCCGACGTGTGCGCCGTCCCGGCCGCGGGCATCGTGGCCGAGGCCATGGTCGCGCTGGTGCTGGCCGACGCGGCCCTGGAGAAGTTCGGCGGCGACTCGGTGGAGGAGGTCGCCCGCAACCTGTCCGGCTACCTCTCCTCGATGGTGATCAAGTGACGGCCGCGCGGAGCGAACGAGAAGGGGTGAGCGACCAGTGACCAGAGCCGTGCTCATCGGGCCGCCCGGATCCGGCAAGACCACGATCGGGCAGCTGCTGGCCGAGCGGCTCGGCGTCGCCTTCCGCGACACCGACGCCGACGTCGAGGCCGTGGCCGGCAAACCGGTCTCCGACATCTTCGTCGAGGACGGCGAGGCCCGCTTCCGCGAGCTGGAGCACCAGGCCGTGCGCCGCGCCCTGGCCGAGCACGACGGCGTCCTGTCGCTCGGCGGCGGCGCCGTGCTCAACGAGGACACCCAGGCCCTGCTCGCCGGTCACCACGTGGTCTACCTGCAGGTGGGCCTGGCCGACGCGGTCCAGCGGGTCGGGCTCGGCTCGGCCAGGCCGCTGCTGGTGCTCAACCCGCGCAGCCAGCTCAAGAAGCTGATGGAGGAGCGGCGGCCGGTCTACGAGCGTCTGGCCGTGGTCACCCTCGCCACCGACAAGCGCGACCCCGGCGAGCTCGCCGACGAGATCCTGGAGGGCCTGCCGGCATGACCGCGACGCGGATCCCCGTATCCGGCGACAGCCCGTACGACGTCGTGGTGGGCAGCGGCGTGCAGGCCGAGCTGCCGGGCCTGTTCCGGCCGGGCGCGCGCACGGTCGCCGTCGTCCGCCCGCAGGGCCTGCCCGAGCTGTCCCGCCCGGTCCTCGCGGCGCTGGCCGAGGCCGGTTACGAGGTGGCCGACCTGCCCGTTCCCGACGGCGAGGCGTGCAAGACGCCCGAGGTGGCCGCCGGCCTGTGGTCCGCGCTCGGCCGCCACGGCCTGACCCGCTCCGACGCCGTCGTGGGCGTGGGCGGCGGCGCGACGACCGACCTGGCCGGCTTCGTGGCCGGCACCTGGCTGCGCGGCGTGCAGGTCGTGCTCGTGCCGACGACGCTGCTGGCCATGGTCGACGCCGCCGTCGGCGGCAAGAACGGCATCGACACCCCCGAGGGCAAGAACCTGGTGGGCACGTTCCTGCCGCCCGCCGGGGTGCTCTGCGACCTGGCCGTGCTGCCCGGCATGCCGAAGGCCGACTACGTGGCGGGGCTCGCCGAGATCATCAAGGGCGGCTTCATCGCCGACCCGCAGATCCTCACGCTGGTCGAGTCCGACCCCGAGGGGGCCACCAGGCCCGACGGCCCCCACACCCGCGAGCTGATCGAGCGCAAGATCCGCGTCAAGGCCCACGTCGTGGGCGCCGACCTGCGCGAGCAGGGCCTGCGCGAGATCCTCAACTACGGACACACGCTCGCCCACGCCATCGAGCGCGACGAGCACTACACGATCCGCCACGGCGAGGCGGTCGCCCTCGGCATGGTCTACGCCGCCGAGCTGTCCCGGCTGTCCGGCCGCGCCGACCTGACCGCCCGCACCCGCGCGATCCTCACCTCCGTGGGCCTGCCGGTCTCCTACCACGCCGGCGCCTGGCCGCGGCTGCGCGACCACATGCGGCTGGACAAGAAGAACCGGGGCGCCAAGCAGCGCTTCGTCGTCCTCGACGACCTGGCCAGGCCGGGCCGCCTCGAAGACCCCGCCGAAGAGCTGCTCGAAGCCGCCTACAAGGAGATCGCGCGATGATCCTCGTGCTCAACGGCCCCAACCTGAGCCGGCTCGGCACCCGCGAGCCCGACGTCTACGGGGCCGAGACGCTGGAGGACCTCGCCGAGCTGTGCCGCGAGACCGGCCGCAAGCTCGGCGAGCAGGTCGAGGTGCGCCAGACCGACGACGAGGCCGAGCTGATCGGCTGGCTGCACGAGGCCGCCGACGGCCGCATCCCCGTCGTGCTCAACCCGGCCGCCTTCACCCACTACTCCTACGCCGTGCGCGACGCCATCGCCCAGCGCACCGCCCCGCTCGTCGAGGTGCACATCAGCAACCCCGCGGCGAGGGAAGAGTTTCGCCACACCTCGGTCGTCGCCGGGGTGGCGACGGGCACGATCGCCGGATTCGGACTACAGTCCTACGTCCTGGCGCTACACGCTATCGCGGAGATGAACAGCAGCTCATGAGGCAATACAAGTCCTTCGTCGCACTCGGGGACAGTTTCACCGAAGGACTGAACGATCCAGGCCCCGACGGGCACTACCGCGGCTGGGCCGACCGGGTGGCCGAACGGCTCGCCGCCGACGACCCGGCGTTCCGCTACGCGAACCTGGCCGTCCGCGGCAAGCTGCTCGACCAGATCGTCACCGAGCAGGTGCCGCGGGCCATCGAGATGGGTCCCGACCTGGTCAGCTTCTGCGCGGGCGGCAACGACCTGCTGCGGCCGGGCAGCGACCCCGACGTGATGGCCAAGCGCCTGGCCCGCGCGGTGCGCGACCTGCGGGCCGGAGGCGCGGACGTGCTGCTGTTCACCGGGGTCGATCCGCGCGACACGCCGCTGATGCGGCGGCTGCGCGGCCGTTTCGCCATTTTCTACCTGCACATCCGCTCCATCGCCGACCTCTACGGCTGCCGGCTGGTCGACCAGTGGTCGATGCAGGGGCTGCGCGACTGGCGGGCCTGGAGCACCGACCGCCTGCACATGAACGAGGACGGCCACCGGCTGGTGGCGGCCCGCGTGCTCGACGTGCTCGGGGTGCCGTTCGACGACTGGCGCAAGGACTGGCCGGAGCGGCTGGTCGACCCGCGGGCGCGGCGCCGCGAGGACGCCCAGTGGATCCGCGAGCACCTGGTGCCGTGGATGTCCCGCCGCCTGCGCGGCACCTCCTCCGGCGACGGCCTCACCCCGAAGCGCCCCGACCTCACCCCGTTCTAGCCGCTCCCGCAGGACCGCTCCCGGATCAGACCCGCTCAGGGTTCCGTCGCGGGCTCGCGGGGCCACGGAGTGGGGCAGGGTGGGCTCGCGTGACGGCGGCCCGCCGGTGAAGGGTCAGCGGGCGTTTCCTGGAAGGCCACCGGCCCCGTACGGCGGGTGGCCTGACCCGGCGAAGCCGTAAGGGAAAAGGCCGTTGCCCGAAGACAGTGATCAGCGGGTCAGGACTCGGTGGACAGCCGCTTGAGCGCGGCACGGGGGACGGCCGGGTCGGTGGTGCGCCAGAACGGCGGCAACGACCCCAGCAGGAAACCGCTGTACCGGGCCGTGGCCAGGCGCGGGTCGAGGACCGCGATGACGCCCTTGTCGTCCTGCGCGCGCAGCAACCGGCCGGTGCCCTGGGCCAGCAGCAGGGCCGCGTGGTTGGCCGCGACCGCCATGAACCCGTTGCCGCCGCGCGCCGCGACGTGCCGCTGCCGGGCCGAGGTGAGCGGATCGTCGGGACGCGGGAACGGCACCCGGTCGATGATGACCAGCCGCAGCGACGGCCCGGGGACGTCGACCCCCTGCCACAGCGACAACGTGCCGAACAGGCAGGTCGGCTCGTCCTCGGCGAACTGCTTGACCAGCAGCATGGTCGAGTCGTCGCCCTGGCACAGCAGCGGCACGTCGAGCCGCTCGCGCAGCGCCTCCGTGGCGGCCTTGGCGGCGCGCATCGAGGAGAACAGCCCCAGCGTGCGCCCGCCGGCCGCCTCGATGAGCTCGGTGATCTCGTCGAGATACTGCTGCGGCAGCCCGTCGCGGCCCGGCTGGGGGAGGTGTTTGGCGACGTAGAGGATGCCGGCGCGCGGGTGGTCGAACGGCGAGCCGACGTCGATGCCCTGCCAGCGCTTGCTGTCGCCCAGCCCCCACTGCGCGGCCAGCCCGTCGAACGTGCCGCCGAGGGCGAGCGTGGCGGAGGTGAGCACCACCGTGCGCTCGCCGAACAGCCGGTCGCGCAGCATGCCGCTCACGCTCAGCGGCGCGACCCGCAACATGGGCGGCCGGCGGTCGGTGGCGCCGTCGAGCCAGACCACCTCGGCGCGGTCGGCCTCGGAGGCGTGGCCGTAGGCGTCGAGCATGCGGACGGCGGTGTCGTGCACCTCGTCGAGCGCGGTGAAGGCGGCCTTGCGCTGGCCGGCCTTGTCGGGGTCGTCCTTGTCGGCGTTGCGCGGGCCCATGGCGGTGATGCAGCGCCAGGCCGTGTCGCGGATGAGCTGCAAGGTGAGGCCGAGCACCTGCGGCAGCTCGTCGATGCGGCCGGGCGGCGCGGCGGCCAGCAGCGCCTTGAGGTCTTCACCCGCCTCCATGAGCTGGTCGGCGAGCGGCTGCTCGATCAGCCGGCCGACGCGGCGCACGGCCAGCATCACCGAGGCCTCCGACAGCTCGCTGGTGACCACCGAGGTCACCCGGTCGACCAGCTCGTGGGCCTCGTCGACGACCACGACCTCGTGCTCGGGCAGCACCGGCAGGTCGCCCATGGCGTCGATGGCCAGCAGCGCGTGGTTGGTCACCACGACGTCGACCTCGCCCGCGCGCGCCCTGGCCAGCTCGGCGAAGCACTCGGGGCCGCTCGGGCAGCGGGTGGCGCCCAGGCACTCCTGCGCGCTCACCGAGAACTGCCGCCAGGCCTGCTCGCTGACGCCGGGCACCAGCTCGTCGCGGTCGCCCGTCTCGGTCTCGTCGGCCCACTCCTGGATGCGCTGGACCATGCGGCCGGTCGCGCTCACCTCACGCGGGTCGAAGAGCTGGTCCTGCTCGTCCTCCTCGGGCCAGCCCGCCGTCGCCTTGTAGCGGCACAGGTAGTTGCGCCGGCCCTTGAGTATGGCGAACGTCGGCTCGTGCGGCAGCTCCTTGCCCAGCGCCTCGGCCAGCCGGGGCAGGTCGCGGTCGACGAGCTGGCGCTGCAGCGCGATGGTGGCCGTGGAGATCACGACGGGGGTGTCGCTGTCCATGGCGTGCCGGATCGAGGGCACCAGGTACGCCAGCGACTTGCCGGTGCCCGTGCCCGCCTGGACGGCCAGGTGCTCCTCGTCGTCGATGGCCTTCTGGACGGCCTTGACCATGGTGACCTGGCCCTGCCGTTCGCTCCCTCCGAGAGCGCCGACCGCGATGCTGAGCAGTTCGTCCACTGACGGGAGATGGGAGTCCGGCACGGTCGTCAACGGTACCCGCAATCCCGGGCCGACGCGCCGGGACGCCCTGTGTCCGGCCATGCGCATCCCGGCGTTCCCGGGCTCCCCGCGGGACTCGCGTGGCACACTGTCGAGCGGAACTCCAACTGGTCAGGAAGATCTTGCTGGTGTGATCGATGGGGTTCACGGTCTCGATGGTGAGAGCGGTTAGGTAGGGTTTTCCGGGGTTGAGTGGACGAATAAAGGCTGGTTAAAGCAGTATGTCTGCCATGTCGGAAGTTGTCCCGTTGCCGTCGTTCGGCGAAGTCTTCTTCGATGCACGAGGTCAGGAGCGGTGCCTCCGGGTCACGTGGCATGAGGGCACACTCGTCCTCAGCCTGTGGCGAGGGGAGATGTGCACAGCGAGCTTCCGCATGCCGATGGAGGATGTCGGCAGGCTGCTCGACACGCTCGACGACGGCTACGCCGAGGCCACGGGCGAGCAGCCCGCGGTGCCCGCGGCCGATCCGGGCACCGAGGTCATGCCGGGCACCGGCACGTATCACCGGCCACCTCAGCACGCCCAGCAGCAGCCTCCGCCGCCCGCGCTCGACGAGCGGCCCACCGCGTCGCTGTCGCCCAACGACGTGCTGGTCGCGCGCGGCCCCGCGCCGCAGGACAAACTGGTGGCCTCCTACAGCGAGACCACCGGCCCCCGGGAGACGCCGTCGTACGGCGAGCGCAGCCCCTTCACCGGGCCCCAGTACGTCGAGCAGCCCGCCGCCCAGTACCCCGGCGACCCGCACAGCGGCCCCCAGTACACCGGTGACCCGTTCAGCGGCCCGCAGTACACGGGCGATCCGCTGAGCGGTCCCCAGTACACCGGTGACGCCTTCAGCGGCCCGCAGTACACCGGCGATCCGCTGAGCGGCCCGCAGTACGCCGGCGACCCCTTCACCGGCCCCCAGTACGTCGAGAGCAGCGAGCCCGTCTACCAGCTGCCCGCCGACCAGCGCCGACCGGCGCCGCTGAGCACCGACCCGCTCGGCTTCCCGTCGCAGGCCGCCGACCCCTACCCGCCGGCCCAGCAGTACTCCCCGGACTCCTACGGCTCCTACCAGCAGCCGCCGTCCCAGCCCCAGCAGCCTCCGGCGCAGCCGCAGGGCACGGCCGGGCTCGGCACGCCCATGCACGGCATCCCCGGCGCCGGCCGCAGGCACAACCCCGCGCCCGCCCAGGACTCCTACCGCGCGGCCGACACCTACCAGGGCTACCAGCAGCCCGCGCAGCCCAACCCGGTGGACCCGCTGCTGGCGCTCGGCCGCCAGGAGTACCCGCCGCAGTCGTCCGACCCGAACATGGGCCGTCCGTACGTGACGGACCCCCTGTTCTCGACCGGCGAACGCCTGCGCCCCGACCAGCAGCAGGACTACGGCGACGGGCGCGACCGCCGGGAGTGGTGACACCCTCCTCCCGGCCGCCGGGTACGCTCACGGCATCCACCCGGGCGAGCTGGAGGAACGTCGTTGAACCCGACCATGGGCCTGCAACTGCTGCTGATGGCCGGTGGCGCGGTCGCGGTCGCGGCGGTGGCGCGGCGGCGGGGCTGGCCGGCCCCGCTGTTGCTGGTCGCGGCCGGCCTGCTGGTCTCGCCGCTGGTGCCGGCGGTGCCGTTGCAGCCGGAGCTGGTGCTGTTCGTGTTCCTGCCGCCGCTGCTCTACTCGGCCGCGCTCGACAGCTCCTACCTGCGCCTGCGTGACGTCAAGCGGGCCGTGGCGCTGCTGTCGATCGGCCTGGTGCTGTTCACCACGGCCGTGGTGGGGCTGGTCGTCCACCTGCTGCTGCCGCAGCTCCCGCTGGCCGCCGCCTTCGCGCTCGGCGCGATCATCGCGCCGCCCGACGCCGTGGCGGCCGTCGCCGTGGGCCGGCGGCTCGGGCTGCCGCGCAAGTCGCTGACGATCCTCATCGGCGAGAGCCTGTTCAACGACGCCACGGCGCTGACGGCCTACCGGGTGGCCATCGGGGCGGCCGTGGGCGGCAGCATCGACCTGTTCCAGGGCGTGGCGCAGTTCCTGTTCGCGGCGCTCGGCGGCGTGGCGATCGGGCTGGCGCTGGCGTTCGTGTTCGCCTGGGTGTTCCAGCACACCCGCGACTCGCTGGTCGAGAACACGCTGATGCTGCTGATCCCGTTCGCGGCCTATCTCGCGGCCGAGTCCGTGCACGTCTCCGGGCTCGGGCCCGAGCCGGTGCACGCCTCGGGCGTGATCTCCGTCGTGGTCGTCGGCCTCTACCTGGGCAACCGCATGCACCAGCGGGGGTTCGGCACCCGGCTGGTGTCCGACGCGGTGTGGAAGGTCACCGACTTCTTCCTGGAGTCGATCGTCTTCGCGCTCATCGGGCTGCAGCTCGTGACCGTGATCAAGGGCATCACCGGCTACGGCCCCTGGCAGGTCGCCGGCTACGCGCTGGCGGTGCTGGCGGTGACGATCGTGTCCAGGTTCGTGTGGGTGTTCGCGTTCACCCCGCTGGTCAAGCTCGTCCGGCGGGGCCCGGCGCCCAGCCCGCAGCAGACGGTGATCCTGGGCTGGGCCGGCATGCGGGGCGTGGTGTCGCTCGCGGCGGCGTTCTCCATCCCGCCGGAGATCCCGGCCCGCGACCGGGCCATGCTGCTGTTCCTGACGTTCACCACGGTGATCGGCACCCTGCTGATCCAGGGCATGACGTTCCCCGCCCTGATCAGGAAGCTGCGCGTGTCGAGCGAGCAGGAGCGCTACGAGGACACGCTGGCCGAGGCGGCCGCCCAGCAGGCCGCGCTGGAGGCGGGCCTGGCCGAGCTCGAACGCCTGGTCGAGCAGGAGGGCGAGCCCGACGAGATCAAGAAGCAGGTCATCGACCAGCTCAGGGAGAAGTCGTGGCGGCGGTCGCTGACCGCGTGGGAACGCCTGGGCGGCGGCACCGCGCAGGGCGGCGCCGAGACCCCCAGCAGCATCTACCGGCGGCTGCGCCGTGACATGCTCACGGCCGAGCGTGAGGTGTTCGTCCGCCTGCGCGACGAGCGCCGCCTCGACGACGAGGTGCTGCGCGAGGTGATGGCCCAGCTCGACTTCGAGGAGGCCATCCTCGAACGCTGACCCCGACGGGCGCCGCCCGCGCAGGGCGGGTCAGCCCATCTGGTTGTCCACGAAGCACCAGCGCCAGCTCTCGCCCGGTTCGAACGACTGGATCACCGGGTGCGTGGTCGCGTGGAAGTGCTTGGTCGCGTGCTTGTTGGGCGAGGAGTCGCAGCAGCCGATGTGGCCGCACTCCAGGCAGCGCCGCAGGTGCACCCATCGGCTGCCGCTGGCCAGGCACTCCTCGCAGCCCTCTGGGGTCTTCGCCGCCGGGTCGTCGGCCTGGGAAAGATGCTCGCACATTGCCATGGATCCGATCCTAGGACCCGGCCGCCGATGCCTTCCGCGCAGACCTCTTGTCCGGGCCCTGACCTGAGAGAAGGCCGTGCGTGCCGGGCCTTCGGCGAAGGGAGTTCCGCGCGGCCGGCGGGGTGGTCGATCAGACTCTTCTCAGGGGGTCCGCGCTCAGGGGAGTGAGAAGGCATGGCCGATGTGTTCGCGAAGTGTCGTCTGCCCGGGTACCAGCCGGTCAAGGAGCTGGGCGTCTATCCGTACTACCACCCGATCCAGGAGCGGCCGGGCGACGGGGAGGTGGTGGTCGGCGGGCGGGTGCTGGTGCAGGCCGGGTCCAACGACTATCTCGGGCTCTCGGGGGATCCCCGCGTCAAGGAGGCCGCCGTCGCGGCGATCCGGCGGCTCGGGGCGGGCAGCGGCGGTTCGCGGCTGACGAACGGCTCGCTCGCGCTGCACGAGGAGCTGGAGGCGCGGCTCGCGGAGTTCCTCGGGCGTCCGGCGGTCATGGTGACCAGCGCCGGCTACCTGGCCAACCTCGCGCTGGGCGCGCTGCTGGGGCCCGGCGACGTGGTGATCGGCGACCGGCTGGTGCACGCGTGCCTCATCGACGCCGTACGCCTGGGCGGGGCGCGCTTACGCCGCTACCGGCACAACGACATGGACCACCTGGAACGGCTGCTGGCCGCCGCCGACCCGGACACCGGCCGGATGATCGTGACCGAGGGCATGTTCTCCACCTCGGGCAACGTGTGCGACCTGCCGGGCATCGCCAAGCTCGCCCGCGCGTACGGAGCCCGCGTCGTGATGGACAGCGCCCACGACGCCGGCCTGCTCGGGGACGCCGGTCGCGGCGCCGCCGAGGCGCACGGCCTGGAGGAGGCGGTGGACGTGCAGACCATCACCTTCTCCAAGTCGTTCGGCACGATCGGCGGCGCGGTCGCCGGGCCGGAGGAGATCATCCTCTACCTGCGCCACCACGCGCGGTCCATGGTGTTCACCGCCGCCCTGTCACCGGCCTGCGCCGCCGCCGCGCTGGCCGCCCTGGAGATCGTCGTCGCCGAGCCCGAGCGGCGGCGCCGGTTGCGGACCGCGGCCGGGCGGCTGAGCGGCGAGCTGGCCGGGCTGGGGTACGCCGTCGTGCCGTCGGACCGTCCGGTCATCGCCGTGCCGGTGGGGGAGGACCTGCGCTGCTTCCGGTTGTGGCGGGAGCTGTTCGACGAAGGGGTGTTCACCACGGCCATGATCTCGCCCGGGGTTCCGCCGGGGCAGGCCCTCATCCGGGTCAGCCTCACCGCCACCCACACCGACGCCCAGCTCGACCGGATCGCGGCCGCCTTCGCCGCCGCCGGCCGTCGATCGGGGCTCCTTCACTGATCGCGCGCACCGCCGCGGGCGCGGGGCGCTGGGTAAGGTCGAGGTATGCGACTCATCAAGAGCCGGTTCGTGCCCCTGGCGCTCTTCGCCGTCTGCGTCCTGGCCGCCGGGTGCGGCGAGGTCAACGACACGATCGACAAGGCCCAGGCGTGCCTGGAGGCGCCGAAGATCGTCACCGACCTGGCCGCCAAGGTCAAGGACCTCACCGACGACCCCAAGGCCATGGAGAAGGCGCTCGACGACGCCGCGGGCAAGCTCAACGACGTGGCCGACAAGGCCGCCAACACCACGCTCAAGCAGGCCAGCGAAGACCTTGCCAAGACTTTGGGCGGGATCGACGTCCAGAACGTGAACGACGCCGTCGACGCGGCCCAGAAGGTGGGCAGCGAGGCGGTCGACTACGCCCAGCAGGTCGCCAAGGCGTGCAGCTGAAATCCCGTCTTCTCTAGGGGAAAAGGGGACGAATTACCATATAAGGCATGGAGCCCGACCCGCGTTTCACCTTGGCCAACGAACGCACCTTCCTCACGTGGCTGAGTACGGCGCTGGCGCTCAGCGCGGGCGGGGTGGCCATGGCGGCGGTGCCCTCCGACGTGTTCGTTCCGTGGGTTCGCACGGTGCTGGCCGTCATGCTGGTGTCGTTGTCCGCGCTGGCCGCGGGCATGGCCTATCCGCGCTGGCGCAACATCCAGCGCGCCCTGCGCAACCAGGCGCCGCTCCCGCCGCCCGCCCTCGCGGCGGTCTTCGGGTACGGCGTCGCCACCGTGGCCGTCGTCGCCCTCGTGCTCATCATCCTGTCGGTGTAGATGTCACAGGAGATCTGGGACGAGGGCCTGCAGAGCGAGCGCACCCGGCTCGCCTGGGTCCGCACCGCCGTGGCGCTGGCCACGGGCGGGCTCGGCGCGGCCGGGCTCGCGGTGCGCCACGGCCTGCCCGCCGTGGCCGTCGCCGGGTTCGCGCTGGCCGCGCTGTGCGGCGCGGTCCTGCTGATCAGGACGGGGGTGCGCTTCCGCCGGGTCCAGGAGGCCCTGCACGGCGGACGGCCCATCGACGCGGGCCTCGACGCGCTGTTCGCCTGGCTCGGCACCCTCAGCGTCGTGCTCGGCGCGGTCACCTTCGTGCTCACGGTCCGGTGACCCCCGGCTTGCGATGTTCCGGAGGGGAGGCGGACACTCGTAGTGAGGGGGTGACCTCAGTGGAGGAAGAACGCAGGACCCTGCCCTTCGAGTGCCGCGGTTGCTGGCACGTCTGGGAAGAGGACTACCTCGTCCGGCACGTCGACGACGAGCACGGGAACGCCGCCGAGATCTGGCTCAGGGACGGGCTCGTGGTGCCGCCGCCGTCGTACGGGGTGATCTGCCCGCATTGCGGCTGTCAGCAGACCACCACGTTCCCGGCCGGCTATCTCGCCCGCCATCCGGAGCTGTTCCGGTCGGACGAGCCGGTCGTCCCGGACGCCACGCCGCTGCTCAGCCCGGTTCCGCCGCGGCGTCCGTACTGACGGGAGACGCGACGGCGGACGGGCAAGTGCCGAAAAACGGTGCTAAACCATGACACTTGGTAAGCGTTTCGTAGCTTGAAGTGTCATAAGGTGCGTCTTGCGCAGGCGCGGGGCCAGGCGCAGACTCAGGTCTAGACCACTGAATCCCCAGCCGGGGGTGATCCTCGTGCGCGACGGGTTCGAGACCCGCGAGACCTGGCCCTTCGAGTGCCTGCGCTGTCTGCGCGTCTGGGAGGAGGAATTCGTCGTCCGGCATTTCGCCGACGACCACGGCAATCAGGTCGAGATCTGGCTCAGCTCCGGCGTTGCCGTGCAACCTCCCTCGTCGGGCACGTGCTGCCCGGGATGCGGCGCCTACCACGTGACGTCGTTCCCGAACGGCTACCTGGCCAGGCACCCCGAGCTGCGGCCGGATCCCGAGGTGCGGCCCCAACTCGTGCCCGAGCTCGGCGCCGTGTCGGGTCCGGCGCTGGAGGAGCCGAAGGCGCCCCTGGCCGGGGCGCCGCTGGCCGGTCGGCTGCTCGTCGCGATCGGGGTGCCCGTCGCCCTGTTCGTCGGGTACGAGCTGTACCGCGGCCTCGTGGCCGCCGCGCCCGTCCACCACTAGCGCGCCGGCCCGCCGCTCGCGCGGTGGGCCGACGGCGTCGTGGTCACTGGCTCAGGCTCTCCAGCCAGGCCCGGTGCAGCCCGGCGAAGCGGCCCGAGGCGGCGATGAGCCGGTCGGGCGGCCCGTCCTCGACGACCTGGCCGGCCTCCATCACCAGCACCCGGTCGGCGATCTCCACGGTCGAGAGCCGGTGGGCGATGATCAGCGCGGTGCGGTCGGCGAGGATCGTGCGCAGCGCCCGCTGCACCAGCCGCTCGCTCGGCACGTCGAGGCTGGAGGTGGCCTCGTCGAGGATGAGCACCGCGGGGTCGGCGAGGAACGCCCTGGCGAACGCGATGAGCTGTCGCTGGCCCGCCGACATGCGCCCGCCGCGCTTGCCGACCTCGGTGTCGTAACCGTCGGGCAGCCCGGCGACGAACTCGTGCGCGCCGATCGCCTTGGCCGCCTCGCGGACCTGCCGGTCGGTGGCGTCCGGCCGGCCGAACCTGATGTTGTCCGCGACCGTGCCGCTGAACAGGAAGTTCTCCTGCGTCACCATGACGACGGCCTGGCGCAGCGTCGTCTCGTCCAGGTCGCGCAGATCGACCCCGTCGAGCAGCACGCGGCCCGCGGTCGGGTCGTAGAAGCGGGAGATCAGCTTGGCCAGCGTCGTCTTGCCCGCGCCGGTCGCGCCGACCAGCGCCACGCTCTGCCCGCCGGGGATCGTCAGGTCGAGGCCGGGCAGGATCGGCATCTCCTCGACGTAGGCGAAGCGCACGTCCTCGAAGCGGACCATGCCGCGGGCCTGCTGGGGCAGCGGCTCGGGCCGGCGCGGCTCCGGCACGCCCGGCTCCTCCTCCAGCACGCCCGACAGCTTCTCCAGGGCCGCGCCCGCCGACTGCAGCGTGTTGTAGAACTGGCTGAGCTCCTGCATCGGCTCGTAGAACTGCCGCAGGTACAGCAGGAACGCGGCCAGCACGCCGACCGTGACCTCGCCCTGGATCGCCAGGTAGCCGCCGTAGAGCAGCACCCCGCCCACGGTGAGGTTGCCGATCAGCTTGATGCCGAACATGAACTCCGCGCCCAGCACCATGCTGCGCGCGTTGGCGTCCCGGTAGTCGTCGTTGAGCTGGGCGAAGATCTCCTGGTTGCGCGGCTCCCTGCGGAACGCCTGCACCGCGCGGATGCCGGTCATCGACTCCACGAAGTGCACGATCACCAGGGCGACCGTCTCCCGCGTGCGCCGGTAGACGATCACCGACTGCCGCCGGAACCATCGCGTGAACAGCAGCAGCAGCGGCAGCGGGACCAGCGCCACCAGGCCGAGGTGCACGTCGAGGACGAGCAGCAGCGCGGCCGTGCCGAACATCGTCAGCACCGCCTTGACCAGCCCGTCGAAGCCCGACTGGAGCAGCTCGGAGATGGCCTCGATGTCGGAGGTCAGCCGGGAGATGACCCGGCCCGAGGTGTACTTCTCGTGGAAGCTCAGCGACAGCCGCTGGAAGTGGTCGAACACCCGCCTGCGCAGCTCCAGCAGCACGCTCTGGCCGATCTTCCCCGACAGGCGCAGGAACGCCTGCCGGGTGAGCGCCTGAGTGACGGCCGCGACCAGGATCACGCCGACCACGATCAGCAGGATCGACGGCCCCGACCCGCGGGTCATCGGCGGGATGCCGTCGTCGATCCCCACCTTGACCAGGTACGGGATCGCCAGCGCCGCGGCGTTCGAGACGACGATGATCGCGGTGAGCAGCGCGATGGCCTTGCGGTAGGGACGCAGCAGGTCGCCGAGCAGCCTGCGGGAGCGCTCCCGCAGCAGCACCGACACCTTCTCCGGCAGTTCGTCCTGCTCCTCGGAGGCGACGCCGCGCCAGGAGGAGACGGGGGCGGCGGTCATCGCAGGGCTCCTTCCGAGGGGTCGAAGTCGGCGTCCTGGGCCAGCAGCTCGCGGTACTCGGGCACGTCGGCCAGCAGCTCGTGGTGGCGGCCGACGTGGGTGATGGTGCCGTCGCGCAGCAGCGCCACCTTGTCGGCCAGCAGCACGGTCGAGGCGCGGTGGGCGACCACGATGCCGGTCGCCTCGCGCAGGACGTGCCGCAGCGCCTCCTCCACCAGCGCCTCGGTCTCCACGTCGAGCGCCGACAGGGTGTCGTCGAGGACGAGCACCCGCGGCCTGCTCAGCACCGCCCGCGCCAGGGCGAGCCGCTGCCGCTGCCCGCCCGACAAGGACAGGCCCTGCTCGCCGATGCGGGTGTCGAGGCCCCAGGGCAGGTCGTACACGAAGCCGGCCTGGGCGGTGGCGATCGCGGCGGCCAGCTCCTCCTCGGTGGCGTCGAGCCGGCCGAGCATGAGGTTCTCGCGCACGCTCATCGAGAACAGCGTCGGCTCCTCGAACGCGGTGGCCACCAGCGAGCGCAGCGTGGTCAGGTCGAGGTCGCGCACGTCCTCGCCGTCGATGGTCACGCGGCCCGTGGTGGCGTCGAGCAGCCGGGGCACCAGCGCGGTCAGCGTGGTCTTGCCCGCGCCGGTCGCGCCCACGATCGCGACCGTCTCGCCGGGGTGCACGTCCAGCCAGACGTCGCGCAGCACCGGCTCGTCCGCGCCGGGGAAGGCGAACCCGACGCCCTCGAAGCGCAGGTGGCCCCGGGGCAGCTCGATCGTGCGGCTGCCGCTCTCGATCGCCGGGACGGTGTCCATGACCTCCATGACCCGGTCGGCGGAGGTCATCGCCTCCTGGGCCATGGCCAGGATGTAGCCGAGGCTGGCGATCGGCCAGACGAGCTGGAGCATCAGGGTGGTGAAGGCGACCAGCGTGCCCAGCGTCATCGAGCCGGAGCCCACCGCGAGCGCGCCGAGCAGCAGCACCAGGGCGAGGGTGACGTTGGGGATCACTTCGAGGAAGGCGAAGAACCGGGCCGACAGGGTGGCCTTGTCGACCGAGCTGCCGTACACCTTGCGGGCCGCCTCGTCGTAGCGGTCGTAGACGTGGTGGCGGCGGCCGAACGCCTTGATCGTACGGATGCCGATGGCCGACTCCTCGACGAGCGTGGCGAGGTCGCCCTGCTCGTCCTGGACCTGGCGGGAGATCTTGATGTACCGCTTCTCGAACCGCAGGGACGTCCACACGATCGGCACGGCCGAGGCCAGCACCAGCAGCCCGAGCGGCCAGTACTTGTTCAGCAGGAGCACGGTCACCGTGATGAGCTGGAGGACGTTCATCACCAGGAAGAGCATGCCGAAGCCGAGGAAGCGGCGGATCGTGGACAGGTCCGTCGTGGCCCGCGACAGCAGCTGGCCCGACTGCCAGTCGCCGTGGAAGCCCATCGGCAGGCGCTGCAGGTGCTCGTAGAGGTCGTCGCGGATCGCGGTCTCCAGCCCGAGGACGGGTTTGACCTGGGTCCAGCGCCGCAGGAAGATCAGCCCGGCCTCCACGACGCCCACGCCCAGGGCGATGAGACCGAGCGGGAGCAGCCCGTCGGAGTCGCCCCGCGTCACGGGACCGTCGATGACCTTCTCGCTGATCAGGGGGAGCGCGATGCTCGCGGCGATGCTGAGGATCGCGGCCAGCCAGATGAGCACCAGTCTGGCGGCGTACGGGCGGAGGTAGGACTTCATCCGCCACAGGGAGTTGGAGGAGAGCAGGGGACGGCGAGGTGTGTCAGTATCGGGAGGCATCCCATCCAGATTAATACGTGGGATCAACCCATTTTTTGCGGTAAATGTGGGGGTTTCTGCAGGTTACGGGCAGAAACGAGACCCTCACGGCGCGTCCGGCGACCCCGCGCCCGCCGTCGTCCGGACGGCCGGGCACACTGCCACCTGCGGCTCGGGCGCGGCCCGGGCTAAGGCGGAGCTGTCCTTTCCGCTCACCATTCTCACCGGACGGGAAGTCGCGATGATCGCCGAGAGTGAACTGCCGTACCTGCGGCGCTGTGTCGAGCTGGCCACCGAGGCGCTGGAGTCGGGCGACGAGCCCTTCGGGTCCGTGCTGGTCGCCGCGGACGGCGCCGTGCTGGCCGAGGACCACAACCGGGTGGCCGGGGGCGACCGCACCCGGCATCCGGAGTTCGAGCTGGCGCGGTGGGCGGCGGCCAACCTGACCCCGCAGGAGCGGGCGGCGGCCACCGTCTACACCTCCGGCGAGCACTGCCCGATGTGCGCGGCCGCCCACGCCTGGGTGGGCCTCGGGCGCATCGTGTACGTCGCGTCGTCGGAGCAGCTCGGCGGCTGGCTGGCGGAGCTGGGCGTGCCGGCGCCGCCGGTGAGCACGCTGCCGGTCAACGCCGTCGCGCCGGGCGTCCCGGTGGACGGGCCCGTCCCGGAGCTGGCCGGGCAGGTGCGCGAACTGCACCGCCGCTTCCACGGCGGACGCTGACACCGCCGCCCGGGGGAGCGGGCGGCGGGCCGGTCAGGGGGCGGACGTGCCGAGGGCGATCGTGTCGGCGACCTCGGCGTGCCGCTCGGCCTCCTCGGCGGCGAAGCGGGCGGCGTCCAGCTTGTCGGCGATGTCCTCGTCCTGCTTCATGAGGGCGTCGAGCGACTGGCCGGCCATCTCCAGCACGCCCATGTCGGCGTACGCCTGCTGCAGCCGCGGGCTCCACAGCCCGATGTCCTTGACGCACGGCACGATCCTGCTGAACAGCAGCGAGCGGAACAGCCGCAGGTACTCCGACTGGTCGGTGGCCCGCATGACCTCGTCGGTCTCGGCCCTGGACAGGCCCAGGTGCTCCCAGGACTCCGCGCCGCGCAGCCGGTCGCGCATGAGGTAGCAGCCCTCGATGACGAAGTCCTCGCGCTCGCGCAGCTCGGACTCCGACAGGTTCTTGTAGTAGTCGCGCAGCGCCATCCGGCCGAAGGCGACGTGCCGGGCTTCGTCCTGCATCACGTACGCGAGGATCTGCTTGGGCAGCGGCTTGGTGGTGATGTCGCGCATGACGCCGAACGCGGCCAGGGCCAGGCCCTCGATGAGCACCTGCATGCCGAGGTAGGGCATGTCCCAGCGGGAGTCGCTGAGCGTGCTCTCCAGCAGCGCCTTGAGGTGCTCGTTGATCGGGTACGCCAGGCCCACCTTCTCCTGGAGGAAGCGGGCGTAGGTCTCGGCGTGGCGGGCCTCGTCCATGGTCTGGGTGGCGGCGTAGAACTTGGAGTCCAGGTCGGGCACCGACTCCACGATCCGGGCCGAGCAGATCATCGCGCCCTGCTCGCCGTGCAGGAACTGGGAGAACTGCCAGGCCGCGCCGTGCAGCCGCACGTCCTGGCGCTGCTGGGGGCCGAGCCGGTGCCACAGCGGGGTGTCGTGGATGGCGATTGTGTTGTCGGGGATCCCGAGCACGTTGTACGGGTCCACCTCCAGGTCCCAGTCGATGCGCTTGGCCGAGTCCCACTGCTTGTCCTTGCCCTTCTGGTACAAGGCCAGCATGCGGTCGCGGCCCTCGTCGTACTCCCAGGTGAACCGGCTGGCGCCGGCCATGCCGACGTCCCAGGTGGAGAGCTCGGCGGGGAGGGTGTAGAGATCGTGCGTCGACATGGGGGACCTCCGCGAGGGGGATTACGTACGGTGTACGTCCACGGCTCGACCCTTGCACGTACGGTGTACGTGCGTCAATAGAATGAGCTATGACCACCGAGCCCCTGTCCAGGCCGCGCATCGTGGCCGCGGCCATCGACCTCATCGAGCGCGAGGGCGCCGACGCGGTCTCCATGCGCCGCATCGCGGCCGAGCTCGGCGTCGGCGTGATGTCCCTCTACAACCACGTGCCGAACAAGGACGCGCTGCTCAACGGCGTGGCCGAGAGCGTGCTGAGCGGCATCGAGTTCACCGACGACCCCGACGCCCACTGGACCGACCGGGTGCGGGCGCAGGCGCGGGCCTTCCGGCAGATCGCCCATCACCATCCGCGCTCGACCATGGTGGTGGTCAGCCGCCAGCTCCACTCCCACGCCGGGCTGCTGCCGGTCGAGCGGGCGCTGGCCACGCTGCGCGGCGCGGGCTTCGACGGGCCCGACGCCGTCCGGATGTTGCGCATGTTCATCGCCTTCATCGTGGGCTCGCTGCTGCGCGAGGTCGGCGTGACGCCCACCTTCGCGCCCGTCCACAGCCGCACGGTCGAGGCCGCCGTCGTCGATCCGGCGTTGTTCCCCGAGGTGAGCGCGCTGGCGCCGCTGCTGGCCGAGTGCGACCACGAGGCGGAGTTCGAGTTCGGGGTCGAACTGCTCATCCAGGCCATCGCGGTGCACGCGGGTCAGTAGGAGGGCACCCGGGCGGGCCCGGATGCCCTCCGGCACGCGAGATCAGTACCAGTTGTGCGATTGCCAGTGCCCCCAGGCGCCGCAGGGCCTGCCGTACCTTCCCTTGATGTAGGCCAGGCCCCAGCGGATCTGCGTCTCGGGGTTGGACCGCCAGTCCTTGCCCGCGCCGCTCATCTTGCCCGCGGGCAGCGCCTGCGGGATCCCGTAGGCGCCCGACGACCGGTTGAGCGCGTGGTGGTTCCAATTGCTCTCCCTGGTCCACAGGTTGTCCAGGCAGCGGAACTCCCGGTAGTTCCACGCGCGCTGGACGACCTGTCCCAGGGCGATCTTCTTGTTTCTTCCGGCGGGCCGTACGGCCGCGATCTTCGGTTGCGCTGACGTTGTCCAGGTCCGCATCTTGATCACCGGAGGCCGGGACTCCGCCCAGGCCGGGCCGGTGCTGACGCCGAACGCGCTGATAGTGAGAAGAGTGCCGCTGAGCACGCGTTTGCTGTCCAAGGCGATCCTTGCTTTCGGGTCGCGTGCGGACGGGCGCCCCCTCGGGGGCGCCCTGCCGGTCCGCGTCCGTGGCTCGGACGCGGAGGGTCCGCGCGGCCTCCCGGGATCCTGTACCGCCCGATCGTGCTGGACGGCCCGGAAGGCGCCACGACGTGTCCTCAAGCACGATTCCTATTACGGGCCGTGACCGCGGGCCGCGATCTCGACACGCGAAGGACAGGTGTTTGCGCGCTCAATTCGGATAAAGGGCGATCTCGCTGGGCCAGGATTGCCCGGCCCGTCGCCCATATGGCATGTCCTTGAGTAAAAACGCGGACGTACCTGGGGTTTGGCTCAGTACCAACTGTGGGATTGGAAGTGCGCCCACGCGCGACACGGCGAGCCGTACCGCTGCTTGATGTAGCCCAGACCCCACCGGATCTGGGTGCGCGGGTTCGTGCGCCAGTCGGCGCCCGAGGAGGCCATCTTGTGGCCGGGGAGCGCCTGCGGGATGCCGTAGGCGCCCGACCGGTTGCCGGCCCTGTGGTTCCAGCCGCTCTCTCTGGCCCAGAGCCTGACCAGGCAGCCGTAGCTCGCGGCGCCCCAGCCGCGCTGGGCGGCCAGGGACTTGGCGATGGCTTTGTTCCTGCCACTGCTCTGGGAGCTCTGCGCCTGTGCGGCCGTGGTGCCGGTCACCGTCGCGAGCGTTGCGGCGAGGACCAGGACACCGGTACGGCGGAGCATGGGCATGCGGATTCCCTTTCGAAGGGGACGGGGACCGCGTCACCCTGCCTGACAAACGCCCACATTTCCTAATTGACCATGAAAAATCAGGCGGAATTCCAAGATCGCGACATATTGATATTCAGGGGTTTCGCGGGAAAAATGAGGAATAGGTCACAATCTGCGGCGGGCGTCGTTCTGTAAGCTTCAGATCATGAGCCTTCGCGACATCCCGCTCCGCACCCTCGCCGACGACCCCACCACGCTCGGCGACCTCGCCGGCGACAAGGCCGTGCTGCTGGTCAACGTGGCCTCCCGCTGCGGCCTGACCCCGCAGTACGCCGGCCTGGTCCAGCTCCAGCAGGACTTCGGCCCGCGCGGCTTCAGCGTGGTCGGCGTGCCCTGCAACCAGTTCGCCGGCCAGGAGCCCGGCACGGCGGAGGAGATCCAGGAGTTCTGCTCGGCGACCTACGGCGTCGACTTCCCGCTGCTGGCCAAGGCCGACGTCAACGGCCCCGGCCGCCACCCGCTCTACGCCGAGCTCACCGAGACGGCCGACGAGGAGGGCGCGGCGGGCGACGTCCAGTGGAACTTCGAGAAGTTCCTGCTCGACCGCGAGGGCAACGTCGTGGCCCGCTTCCGTCCCCGCACCGCCCCCGACGACCCGGCCGTCGTCGCGGCCATCGAGAAGCTGCTCTAGCGGGGCCGCCGGCGTTCGTAGGCGTGGAAGGCGGCGCAGCACACCAGCAGCGCCGCCGCGAACGCCGGCAGCCAGGCCAGCCGGGCCGCCACCCACCCGAGCTCCTCGGGCGGGGTGTGCAGGCCGGGCAGCGCCCGGCTCTCCAGGAGCGCCCGGCTCGCCAGCAGGCCGAGCTCGGTCACCGCGATCAGCGCGGTCTGGTGCCACAGGAAGATCGTCATCGCGGCCAGGTTCGCCACGGCCACGGACGCCCAGACGGCGGGGCGGCGCAGCAGCCGGCGCAGCGGGCCGAGCAGCAGCAGCGCCGCGCCGCACTGGGCGAGCCCGAAGCTGACGGCCGCGAGCGAGGGCGGGTCCAGGTTGGAGACCGGGGCGCCCGGCACCCCGACCATGGTCGCCGGGTAGCCGCCCCACACCACCAGCGCCAGGGCCGTGGCCGCGCCGCCGGTCAGCAGCGTCCAGCCGGTGGCCCGGCTCCGCAGCCGCCCGCGGGCCCAGGCCGCGCCCAGGCAGTACGGCACCAGCCACCCGGCCGCCAGGTTCACCCACCACAACCACTCCGGGCCGCCGGGCCCGAACCGCACCGCGTCGCAGGCCGCCACCGCCGCGAGCGGCCAGGCCGGGTGCAGCCGGGCGGCCAGCGGCGTGGCCGCCGTCAGCGCGGCGAACACCAGCAGGAACCACATCGGCGCCGCCGCCATCCTGACCAGCAGCCGCACGTCCTCCAGCGGCACCCCGGAGGCGAGCATCGCGACCGCCGCCACGGCCCACACCGCCGCGACGACCGCCACCGGGCGGAACAGCCGCCCCAACCGGCCGCGCAGCCACGGGACGTAGCCGATGCCGGCCGCCCGCGCCGACCGGTGGCCCTTCGCCCCGACCAGGCCGCCCACCAGGAAGAAGATCGCCAGCATCTGGAACGCCCACGACATCGGGGCGAGCTGCGGCAGGTACTTGAGCGGGCTGGTGACGCGCAGGCTGCCGCTGTCGCTGACCACGGCGGTCACCAGCCAGTGCCCGGCCACCACCCCGAGGATGGCCAGGGCCCGCAGCGCGTCCAGGGCCCGGTCGCGCTCCGGCGGCGTCCCGGCCTCGATGCGGGCGGCGAGCCCGCGCGGGCCGGAGCGCGTGCGGAGGGAGGAGTCAGACATCGCGGGGGCCTCTCCGGAGACGACGCGGGGGGAGGAGTCAGACATCGCGGGCGGCCTCTCCGGAGACGATGCGGGCGACGGCTGTCAGGGCGGGGGAGCCGGGCCGCAGGTAGTCGCTGTGGCCGCCGTCGCCCGCCGCGAAGACGCGGGCGCCGAACCCGGGCGATACCGGGTCCGCCCCCAGCCCGACCGTGACGAACGGCAGCTCGACCAGCGCGTGGGGCACGCCGGCGATCCAGTCGGCGGCGCCGCGCCCGGCCCACACGACCGCGCGGGTGCGCATGGCGGCGACGTCGGGGACGCCCGCGCCGGGGCTGCCCATCAGGACGATGTCGGCCACGTCCAGGCCGGGCGCGGCCCGTCCGCACACCACCGAGCCGTAGGAGTGGCACACGAGCGACAGCCGGGCGCCGGGCTTGACCGCACGCAGCTCCTGGACGAACGCGCGCAACCCGGGCACGGCCTCGTCGGCCCGCGCGGGCGTCAGCACGTCCAGGCTGAGCGTGCCGGGCGTGCGGTAGCCGGCCCAGGCGATGACCGCCGAGCCGTCGCCGAGCGCCTCGCGCAGCCGCGTCGCCCCGGCGTGCAGCCGGCCGTACCGGTCGAGGTTCGTGTCGGAGCCGGGCACCAGGACGGCGATCCGCCGGGCCGTCGCCAGGTCGCCGAAGACCTCCACGGTCCGGCCGCCGTCGCGCCCGTCGAAGGACAGGAACGTGCGCGACGGGTCCGCCATGGCCCGCAGCGCCGCCGCCCGCAGGCGGTGCCCCCGCGCGGCGGCGGTGCGCTCGGCGGCCAGGACGGCGGCGCGCCCGGCGGCGTACCGCCCGGCGAGCTCGGCGGACAGCGCGGCGGGGGTGGCGGCGCGCAGCGGCGCCACGGCGGCGGGAACGGGCGCGGGCACCCCCGCGGACCCGCCGGCGCCGGACGCGGGCACCGCCACCGAAGCGGTGACGAGCGCGGCGAGCAGGCGGTGCCTCAGCGATGCCATGGCGAATGGTCCCCTTCCGTGCCGGTTCTTCCTTCCGGCACCGAAGGTAGGGATCACGCCTTGTAGTCGGCTTCCCGCTGGGGGATGCACCTTGCGCGTAGCTCTGAGGTACTACGGGGCTGAGGAGGCGTACAGTGGCCGCACTGAGGAGGCGCCATGCTCACGGTGACATCCGCCGACGGGACCGACGTCCGGGTGGTCGAGGAGGGGCAGGGCCCGGCCGTCCTCGTCCTGCACGCGGGGCTCGACGACGGCACCCAGTGGGGCAAGGTCGCGGGGCTGCTCGCGCCGCGGTTCCGCGTGGTGCGCGTCCGGCGCCGTCAGTACCGGCCGGACCTGGCCGGGCCCGCCACCATGGCGCAGGAGGCCGCCGACGCGGTGGCGGTGGCGGCCGCGCTCGGCGGGCCCGTCCTGCTCGTCGGGCATTCCTCCGGCGCGGTGGCCGCGCTGGAGTCCCTGCTCCTCGCGCCGGACGCCTTCGCGGGCGCGGTCCTGTACGAGCCGCCCGTCGCCCTCGGACCCTCGCTCGGCGGCGCGGCCGGCCAGGCGGCCGCGGCCGCGGTGGCGGCGGGCCGGCCGGGCCGGGCGATGCGGATCTTCTTCAGGGACGTGGTGGGCCTGTCGCCGGCGATCTCCTGGCTGACCTCCGTGGCGGTGGCCTGCCATCGGCCGACGCGGCTGCGCGCGCCCCGCCAGATCGACGACCTGCTGGCGATCGACGCTCTGGGCGACCGGCGGGCGGCCTACGCGGCGATCCGCACGCCGGTGGTGCTGCTCGGCGGCGACCGCAGCCCCGCCCATCTCGGCGCGCGGCTCGACGCCCTGCGGGAGACGATCCCCGGCGCCCGGCGCGTCACGCTGCACGGGCAGGGGCACGGCGCGCACCTGAGAGCGCCTGCGGAGGTGGCCCAGGTGATCGAGGCGCACGCGCGGGACGTCCTCGGCGAGAGCTGAGCGCGTGCCGCCCGCCGGTCACCTGCGGGGGCCGCAGCTCCCGCGGATGATCAGCTCGGTGGGCAGCACCACCGAGCGCGCCCGCCGGGTGCCCTCGCGCAGCACCAGCTCGCAGGCCCGGTACCCCATGTCCCGGCCCGGCTGGGCGATCACGGTCAGCGGCGGGGCGCACAGCTCGGCCCAGGGCACGTCGTCGTACATCACCAGCGACACGTCCTTCGGCACCCGCAGGTCGAGCTCGCGGGCGGCCAGCACGGCCGCCTCGCCCAGGACGTTCCCGCCCGCGACGACGGCCGACAGGTCGGGACGGCTCTGGAACAGGCCGGAGGCGGCGGCGTACGCCGAGTCGCGGCTGCCGGTGCCGAACACCACCAGTTCCTCGTCCACCGGCGCGCCCACGGCCTCGCGGAAGGCGGCGGCCCGCCGGTCGTGGCCGGGGCCGCCGAGGAAGGCGATGCGCCGGTGGCCGAGGCCCCGCAGGTAGCGCACGGCCGTACGGATGCCGGCGCGGTCGTCGGCCAGCACGGCGGGCACGTCGAGCGGACGCGCGGCGCCCTCGGGGACGCGCCCGCGCGGGGCCACGCCGTCGAGGAGCATGAGATCGTCGAGGGCGCTCTCGGCGGGGTCGCGGTCGCCGTCGCGCCCGGCCTCGGGCGGCAGGCGGTCGGCGAAGACCACCGTCATGCCCGCCCTGAGCGCGGGGGCCCACGTCTCGGCGTCGCCGGAGGGCACCGCGATCACCCGGTCGACGCTCTGTTCGAGCAGCATGCCGATCAGCTCGGCCTCCTGCTCCGGGTCGCCGCCCGTCGAGCCCAGCACGACCGGCTCGCCCGCCGACCGGGCGCAGGCGAGCACGCCCTCGCAGAGCTGCCCATAGAAGGTGTCGGTGAGGTCGGGCACCAGCAGGCCCAGGCCGCCGGTGCGGCGCTGGCGCAGGTTGCGGCCGAGCGCGCTGGGCCGGTAGTCGAGCTGGGCGGCGACGGCCAGCACCCGCTCCCTGGTGCTGGGGCTGGCCGAGCCGCCCGACAGCACCCGGGACACGGTCGCGACGCCGACGCCCGCCGCCTCGGCCACATCCTTGATCGTCGCCCGCTTCTCCATGGAAACGATTCCATCATGGATTCCAGGTCACCGGAAGCCCATCGGTCCTACAAAGGCTGGTCACGCGGTACCCCTTGACACCGATGTCCGTTTCGGGTGAGATACGTGAAAACGTATCCACGGGAACCGAGAACCAACGTCCGGGCCGATCGCCCTGGAGCGCGAAGGAATGTCATGGCATCCATCGTTCTGACGAACGTCGACAAGATCTACGCCGGTGGCGTGAAGGCCGTGAACGGGCTGAACCTTGAGATCAAGGACGGCGAGTTCATGGTGCTGGTGGGCCCATCGGGTTGCGGCAAGTCGACCGCGCTCCGGATGATCGCCGGCCTTGAGGACATCAGCGGCGGCGAGATCGCCATCGGCGACAAGGTGGTCAACCACCTTCCGCCGAAGGACCGCGACATCGCGATGGTCTTCCAGAACTACGCGCTGTACCCGCACATGACGGTCGAGGAGAACCTCGCCTTCGGCCTCAAGCTCCGCAAGATGCCCAAGCCGGAGATCCAGAAGCGGGTCAACGAGGCCGCCAAGATGCTCGGCCTGGAGACCTACCTCAAGCGCAAGCCGGCCGCTCTGTCCGGCGGTCAGCGCCAGCGTGTCGCCATGGGCCGCGCCATCGTCCGCGAGCCGCAGGCCTTCCTCATGGACGAGCCGCTGTCGAACCTCGACGCCAAGCTCCGCGTCTCCATGCGCGCCTCGCTCAACACCCTGCACGAGCGCCTCGGCGTCACCACCGTGTACGTCACCCACGACCAGGTCGAGGCCATGACCCTCGGCGACCGCGTCTGCGTCCTGCGCGACGGTCTGCTCCAGCAGGTCGACACCCCGCAGAACCTGTTCGACAAGCCGGTCAACCTGTTCGTCGCCGGCTTCATGGGCTCGCCCTCGATGAACTTCGTCACCGCCGAGCTGGCCCGCGACAACGGCGCGGTCGTGCGCTTCGCCGACATCAGCCTGCCGATCCCCGACTCGGCCTTCGCCGACAAGCCGGGCCTCGACCAGTACATCGGCAAGAAGGTCATCCTCGGCATCCGCCCGTCGGACTTCGAGGACGCCAACTCGGCCGGCAACCACGCCAACGGCTGGGCCACCCTGCCCGTCAAGGCGGAGGTCACCGAGGAGCTGGGCTCCGAGATCAACGTGCTGTTCCTGATCGACGCCCCGCCGGTCGAGCACAAGGACACCGTCGCCGCCGCCGACACGGGCGACGACGAGGAGGCGGCGCTGCCGCTCGTGGGCGACAAGTCCCTGTGGACCGCCCGCGTCAACGCCCGCAGCCACGTGCGCCCCGGCCAGCGCATCGACCTGGTCCTGGACACGCACAACCTGCACTTCTTCGACCCGACGAGCGGCCTGGCCATCGGCCACGAGGCCAACCGCTAGCAGAGCCCGCCGGATCTTCCGGTTCCCGGCCGTGAGTTACTCACGGCCGTCCCGGGCCCCCACCGCGACCCCCTCCCGCGGCGGGGGCCCACCTTGTTGTGGCACGCCCCGAGGTCAGCGGCGGCCGAGCCTGGCCGAGACGCGCCCGGCCAGGTTGTGCGGCACCAGCTTGCCGATCGCCACGATGGCCTTGTAGCGCAGGTCGGGCACCGAGACCCGCTTGCCGAGCGCGAGGTCGCGCATGGCGTCCCTGACCACGTTGTCGGCCTTCAGCCACAGGAACCCCGGGATGCCCGAGGTGTCCATGGACGCCCGCTGGTGGAACTCGGTGCGCACGAAACCCGGGCACAGCGCCATGATCTTGATCCGCGGGTTGCGCACGTCGTTGGCCGCCGACTCGCTGAAGTTGACCACCCACGCCTTCGAGGCGCTGTAGGTGCCGCGGGAGAAGAACGCCGCGACCGACGCCACGTTGATCACCGCGCCCCGGTCGCGCTTGCGCATCGCGGGCAGCGCCGCCAGGGTGAGCCGCAGCACGGCCTCGCAGTGGACCTTCAGCATGCGCAGCTCGTCCTCGACCGGCACCTTCAGGAAGTCGCCGGGGTGGCCGAAACCGGCGTTGTTCACCAGCAGGTCGACGCCGTCGCGGAGCCTCGACTCGACCCTGGCCAGGCCCTCCTCGGTGGCCAGGTCGGCGGGCAGCACCTCGACGTCCACGCCGTACCTGAGCCTGAGCTGGTCGGCGACCTGGACGAGCCGCTGCTCGTCGCGCGCGACCAGGACGAGCGAGCAGGCGTCGGCGGCCAGGCGGCGGGCGAACGCGGCGCCGATGCCGGCGGTGGCGCCCGTGATCAATGCGGTAGGCATGTCCTGAACCTTAACGTCCCCGGTCGGGCGTGCGAGTATGGACGGCGTGCGCCCCCTCGCGGCCGTGCTCCTCCTGGCCCTCACCGCCTGCTCGGCCGCCTCGCCACCACCCGGCCCGGCCACCGTGTCCTCCGCCCCGCCCGCCCCGCCGGCCTCCACTCGGGCTTCCACACCGGCGAGCCCCGAGCCGAAGAGCGCTCCCCGGCAGGTGCGCTTCCGCGAGCTCGGCCGGTTCGAACGGCCGGTCGCCCTCGCCGCGCGCAAGGGCGACGCCCGGCTCTACGTCGCCGAGCAGGGCGGCCGGCTGCGCGCCACGGACGGCGACGTCATCGTCGACCTGTCGGGCGAGGTGAGCGGCGGCAACGAGCAGGGCCTGCTCGGCGTGGCCTTCCATCCCTCCGGCCGCTGGCTCTACCTCGACTGGACCGATACCCGCGGCGCCACCCACGTCACCGAATGGGCCTTCGACGGCCGGCGCGCCACCGGCCGGCGCGACGTGCTCACCCAGGAGCAGCCGTACGCCAACCACAACGGCGGCCAGCTCGCCTTCGGCCCCGACGGCCACCTCTACGTCGGGCTCGGCGACGGCGGCAGCGCGGGCGACCCGCAGGGCAACGGCCAGGACCTCGGCACGTTGCTGGGCAAGATCCTGCGCATCGACCCGCGCGGCAGGCCGTACAAGGTACCGCGGGACAACCCGTTCGCCGGGAAGGACGGCGCGCGGCCCGAGATCTGGGCCTACGGCCTGCGCAACCCCTGGCGGTTCGGCTTCGACCGGCACAGCGGCGACCTGTGGATCGGCGACGTCGGCCAGGACGAGGTGGAGGAGGTCGACCGCCAGCCGGCCGCCTCCAAGGGCGGCGAGAACTACGGCTGGAACCTGCGCGAGGGCGGGCGGCCCTTCCGCGGCGGCACGGGCCGCGGCCTGACCGAGCCGGTCATCACCTACCCCCTGCACAAGGACGGCAACTGCTCGGTGATCGCCGGGTACGTCTACCGCGGCGCCGCGCTGCCCTGGCTGCGCGGCAGCTTCCTGTACGGGGACTTCTGCGCCGGCTGGGTCCGGGCCGCGCCCGCGGCCGAGCCGTCGAAGGCGGCCGAGATCGGCCGGGTCGAGCAGCTCTCCTCCTTCGGGGAGGGGCTCGACGGCGAGCTGTACGCGCTCAGCCTGCGGGGTCCGCTCTACCGGATCGAGCCTGCCTGACCCGCTCGATCAGCTCCTCGACCTGGTCGTTGAGCCGCGATCCGCGGGTCCAGCCGGCGTAGTGGGTCAGGAAGACCACCACTTCGCGCAGCTCGCTCTCGCTCAGGTCGCCCGCCCGCAGCGCGACGTCGAGCTGCACGGCGGTCAGCTCGTCGAGCCCCTGTCCGACGAGCAGCCCGAGCAGCAGCAGCCGGCGCTCCTTGACCGACAGGGCGGTCCTCGACCACAGGTCGGCGAACTGCCGCTCAGCCGTCATGCCGAAGGAGTCGACGGTCTCCATCGCGGGTTCTTTCATGGTGCGCTCCGAGGCTCGGGATGGGCGTCCTCATATCCTTTGCTACTTCCTGTGGTCTACCAATGGGGGTTGCACGAACGTTGTATCCCGGGCGACCGTAGAGTGTGGCGACCTGGCCCATACCACCATTTGGTGATCTGTAACAAGTAAAGCCAATCAATGGCCAAGATTTGGTCAAGATTTCTCATCGTGCATCCGGCCTCATTCCGCATGAAAGCGGGCACAACAACTGCGTTGGTCCGTAAAGCGGAGGTAAGCCCTGGTGAAAAGGACACGGGCTTGGATCGCGCTCATGGTCGCGGTTTTCGTGCTGCCGGCGTGCGGGCAGCCGGAGTTCACCTACGTACGGGACAGGGAAGGCACCACCTATTTCAAGGTGCCCGCCTCGTTCACGCAGCTCAACGCCAATCCGATCGAACTCTATCTGACGGGTGACCGACCCGGTTCGCTGGCGGCGGCGACGCGCGCGCAGCGGGTCTGGTCCACGGCCTTCGACCAGTCGGCCGAGCCGTCGGTCAACCATCTGCTGAGCTCGTCCGACCCGTTCGTGTACGCCACCGTGCACAAGCTCACCGAGCAGCAGCGGGACGCGATCTCGCTCAACCGGCTGCGCGACTTCGTGTTGCCCGTGACGGACCCGATGCGCGAGCTGTACGAGCAGCAGGCCATGACCACCGGCCGGCCGCCCATGTTCGCCAAGTTCGAGCTCCTCAGCGACGACGTCCTCGCCCTGGAGAACGGCGCCAGAGGCGTGCGGGTGCGCTTCAACTACCAGATCGGCGCCGACGTCCAGACGTTCGACCAGACCGCGATCCTCGACGAGAAGGGCGCGACGGTCTCGGTCATGCTCATCGGCTGCCGGGCGACCTGCTACCGCGACCGCGGCGCCGAGTTCGACAAGATCGCGGCTTCGTTCAAGCTGCTCCGGCTGCCCGGATGAGGGGACGTCAGTGACCACCACCGTTCAGCACGAAGGGCTGCGCGCCCCCGGCAGCGGGCCCTCCGACCCCGACTCCGTGACCAGGAAGAAGATGCAGTTCTGGGACCGGAGCAAGTTCCTCGTCGCGCTGGTCCTGGCCTACCTGATCCTCACCTGGAAGGTGATGGCCGACTGGACGGGCGTCGTGACCTTCCCCGAGGCGGCCTGGAAGATCGGCTACGAGTACCAGTGGATCTTCTGGCTGCTCGGCGCCGAGGCCCTGCGGCAACTGCACTTCCTGGTCAGCGAGCACTGGTCGGGCTACCACCGGTTCTGGAGCCAGAAGGTCTTCGGCGGGTTCGAGCGGTGGACGCACCGGCGCTTCGACGACTGGACCAGGTACCGCATCTCCCGAGCCCTGAAGATCGCCTTCTTCGTCACGCTGACCGCGCTCGTGGCGGGGGCGGTGCTGGACGTCAGCCCGTTCGTCGCCCTGTTGCAGGCGCCGACGCTGATCTGGCAGGCGCTGCCGTTCCTGCTGCAGATCGTCTTCCTGTTCTTCTTCGTCATCATCCAGTTCGTCGGCCTGTTCTGGTTCCTGTCCAGGGGCGGCGTGGAGACGTACTTCCCCGACGACATCAAGACCCGCTTCGCCGACGTCTGGGGACAGGACCACGTGGTCGAGCGGGTCCAGGAGAACATCGTCTTCCTGGAGCGGCCCGACGAGATCGAGCGGCGCGGCGGGTACGTGCCCAGCGGCCTGCTGCTGTGGGGCCCGCCGGGCACCGGCAAGACGCTGATGGCCGAGGCCGTGGCCGGCGAGACCGGCAAGCCGTACGTGTTCGTGGATCCGGGAGCCTTCACGAACATGTTCATGGGCGTCGGCATCCTGAAGGTCAAGGGCCTGTTCAGGAAGCTGCGCAAGCTGGCGCTGCGGTACGGCGGCGTGATCGTCTTCTTCGACGAGGCCGACTCGCTCGGCAAGCGCGGCAAGCTGGCCCAGCAGGGTCCGCCGGGGCAGGGCGGCTTCTCGGCGCACACCGGCTTGCCTGGGCCCTCCGGCATGTTCGGGCACTCCGGCTTCACTGCGCACTCCGGCTGCCACGGGATGACGTACCTGTCGGAGGAGAGCCGCTCGGTGCTGGCCTTCAAGGGGCGGCGGGAGGCCGCCGACCCGCCGGGCACCTGGCGCGAGCGCTTCTTCGCCGGCGGCGGCATGATGAACAGCGGCGACCCCGGCACCCTCCAGGCGCTGCTCACCGAGCTGTCCGGGCTCAAGAAGCCGCGCGGCTTCTTCAACCGGCTGGTCAGGCGGCTGCTCGGGATGCGGCCCAAGCCGCCGCCCAAATACCGCATCCTCGTCATGATGGCCACCAACCGGCCCGACGCGCTGGACGAGGCACTGCTGCGGCCGGGCCGCATCGACCGCATCTACAAGGTCGGCTACCCGTCCAAGGCCGGGCGGGTACGGACGTACCAGGGCTATTTCGACAAGGTCGAGCACGAGCTCACCGGGGAGCAGATCGACAAGCTGGCCACGATCACGCCGTACGCGACCGGGGCCACGATCAAGGACCTGGTCAACGAGTCGCTGATCACCGCCATCCGCGACGGCCGGGAGGTCATCACCTGGTCGGACGTGCTGCGCGCCAAGCGGCTCAAGCAGCTCGGCCCGCCCGAGGACGTCGAGTACATCGAGCGCGAGCGGCACGCCGTGGCCGTGCACGAGGCGTGCCACGCCGTGGTGGCGTACGTGACCCGGTTCCATCTGGAGATCGACATCGCCACCATCGAGAAGGGCGCCGACTACCTGGGCATGGTCGCCTCGATCAAGCCCGAGGACCAGTTCACCCGCTGGAAGTCCGAGTACGAGGCCGACATCATGGTCTCCCTGGCCTCGCTGGCCGGCGAGCGCATGTTCTTCGGCGAGGACAACTCCTCCGGCGTCTCCGGCGACCTGCACGCGGCCACGTTCCTCACCGCGCTCATGGAGTCGTACTGGGGGATGGGCTCCGGCGTCACGTCGCTGCCCGCGCTGCAGGAGCTGGAGATCCACGGCGGCAAGGCCATGCGCGGCCGGGGCGGCGGGGGCGGCGGCATCGGCATCACCGAGCGCGAGCCGGTGCGTGCCGCGCCCGACCTGACCCCCGACGTGCTGGGCGAGCGCATCGAGTTCAACCTGGTGCGGCTGCTGGAGAAGACCGAGCGGCTGCTGGAGGAGCACCGCAGGCAGGTGCTGTGCCTGGCGCACGCCCTGGAGACGCACAAGACGCTCAACGGCGACGACGTGGTGGCCGTCATCCGGGGCGAGCGCGGACCGCTCGTGGACGGCACGATCTACGCCTCCGACGAGCTCTACGAGCAGCTGGAGGACTACCACCACGACGCGGCCAGGGCGCACAAGGAGCACAGCCGCATCGAGCGCGAGCTGCCCGGCCCGGTGGAGGAGGAGGCCGCGCCCCGGGCGGTCGCCTTCGCCGCCCCGGCCGCGGCGCAGGTGATCACGGCCGAGGTCACCCGGATCGACCCGGGCGGCGGGCAGGGTGTCGGGCAGGGTGTCGGGCAGGGTGTCGGGCAGGGTGTCGGGCAGGGCGTCGAACAGGGTGGTGATCGGCCCGAGTTCGTGCCGTGGGCGCCAGCCCCGCGGGCCGCCGCAATCCCGTCAGCAGTCCCGTCAGCAGTCCCGTCAGCAGTCCCATCAGCGGGCCCATCAGCGGGCCCGTCAGCGGTCTCGTCGGCGGTCCAGGCGGTCCCGGCGGGGATTCCGGCCGCCGTCCCGCACGCGGGCTTCGGGCCGGTCCCCGGGGCGGTCGCCGAGGCCGGGCCGCGGCGGCGCGCCGGACGGGCCTGGCTGGTCGTGGCCAGCCTGCTCGGGCTGATCGCGCTGGCCCTGATCGCGGCGCTGGCGGTGACCGGCGCGGTGCCCGGCGCGGGCGCCGACGTCGCGGCGGCTCCCGCGCTCGCCTCGCCGGCCCTGCTGCTCCTGCTGTTCGTCGTGGTCGTCGGGGTGGTCGTGGGCGCCGGGCTCGCGTTCGTGGCGGTCAGGGGCGTACGGACGGCGCAGGCCAAGGCGGAACGCGAGCGCGACGAGGCCCACCGGCGGGCCCAGCTGCTGGCCGCGGCCATGGACCCGGACACCGCCATGCGGCTGCTCGGCTACGACGGCAACGGCAACGGCAACGGGACCCGGGCCGATGGGTGATCATATGGTCACTTAGAGTAAGGACGCATGAGCAAGGACGGCGTCGTACGCAGCCTGGTCCCCGCCCGCATGGACCGCCTGCCGTGGGCGCCGTTCCACACCCGGCTGGTGATCGCGCTCGGCGTGGCCTGGGTGCTCGACGGGTTGGAGATCACCATCGCCAGCAACGTCGGGGCGTTCCTGCAGCGCCCCGACACGCTCGGCTTCACCTCCGCCGAGGTGGGCCTGTCGGCCACCGTCTACCTGATCGGCCAGGTGGCCGGCGCGCTCTACTTCGGCTGGCTGTCCGACCGGCTCGGCCGCCGGAAGCTGTTCATCCTCACGCTCGGCATCTACCTGGTCGCCAGCGGCCTGACCGCCCTGTCGTGGGACCTGTGGAGCTTCCTGGTGCTGCGGTTCGTGGCCGGGGCGGGCATCGGCGGCGAGTACGCGGCCGTCAACTCCGCCATCGACGAGATGATCCCCTCCCACTACCGGGGCCACGTGGACCTGGCCATCAACGGCACCTACTGGCTGGGGTCGCTGCTGGCCACCTCGGCCACGTTCCTGCTGCTGCACCCGGGCGGGCCGCTGGACCCCGACTGGGCCTGGCGGCTCGGGTTCGCGGTCGGGCCGGTGATCGGCCTGGCCATCTGGGGGCTGCGCCGGCACCTGCCGGAGAGCCCGCGCTGGCTGATGACGCACGGCCGCGAGGAGGAGGCCGAGCTGGTCGTCGCCCGCATCGAGCGGGAGGTCGAGCGGGAGGACCGGGTCAGGCTGGAGCCGGTGCCGCAGGAGCAGGCGCTGGAGATCGTCCCCGAGCATCACGCGCCGCTGTCGCAGGTCGCCAGGACGTTGTTCCGCACGTACCCGGAACGCTCGGTGCTGGGGGCGACGCTGATGATCTGCCAGTCGTTCCTCTACAACGCCGTGTTCTTCACCTACTCGCTGGTGCTGACGCACTTCTACGGCGTCCCGGCGGGTTCGGTGCCGCAGTACATGTTCGCCTTCGCGGCCGGGAACCTGCTCGGGCCGCTGCTGCTGGGCAGGCTGTTCGACACGGTCGGGCGCAGGCAGATGATCTCGGCCACGTACATCACCTCGGGGCTGCTGCTGGCGGTGACCGGGTGGCTGTTCAAGGAGGGGATGCTGACGGCGGTCACGCAGACCGCGCTCTGGTCGGTGATCTTCTTCATCGCCTCGGCGGCGGCCAGCTCGGCGTACCTGACCGTGAGCGAGATCTTCCCTATCGAGCTGCGGGCCCAGGCCATCGCCATCTTCTTCGCGCTCGGGCAGGTCGCGGGCGCGTTCGGGCCGACGGTCTTCGCCTCCCTCATCGGCGACCAGCGCAACCCCGACCCCACCCGGCTGTTCTACGGCTACTGCTTCGGCGCCGGGATGATGGTGGCGGCCGGGCTGGTGGAGATCGTCTTCGGGGTGAAGGCCGAGCGCACGCCGCTGGAGCACATCGCGGCCCCGCTGACCTCCCGCCAGGCCACCCCTACCTAGCCGGGTCCTGCCCGCCCTGGTGCCCGGCCTGGTGCCCGGTCTGGTGCTCGGCCTGGTGCTCGGCGTGCGCCCGCGCCACCAGGGCGGTCAGCCGCTCGTCCCGGGCGACGCCGGCCCGCTGCCGCTCCGGCAGCTCGCCCAGCCGCGCCTCGGCCGCGAGCAGGTCGCGGTAGACCTCCTCGCGCCGCGCCGGGTCCTTCTCCACGTCCAGGTAGTCCTGGGCGTGCCGGCGGACGGCCGACACCACGTTCTGCGCCCGGCCGCGGGGGCTGGCCAGCGAGGCGGCAACGGTGACCAGCAGCACGCCGACGATCACCGACAGGGACAGCCCGGTGCTGATCTCGGTGACGTTCACCGGCTCGCCGTCGTTGATGAACGGCACGTTGTTCTCGTGCAGCGCGTGCAGCCCGAGTTTGACGCCGATGAAGGCCAGGATGACCGCCAGCCCGTAGGCGAGGTAGATGAGCCGGTCGAGCAGGCCGTCGATGAGGAAGTAGAGCTGCCGCAGCCCCAGCAGGGAGAAGGCGGTGGCGGTGAAGACGAGGTAGACGTTCTGGGTGAGGCCGAAGATGGCCGGGATGGAGTCGAGTGCGAACAGCACGTCGGTGCCGGCCAGGGCGATCATGACCAGCAACATCGGCGTCATCACCCGGCGGCCGTCCACCACCGTGAACAGCCGGTCGCCGTCGTAGCTGTCGGTGGCGCGGAACAGCCCGCGGGCCAGGCGGACCATGACGTTGTCGGTGTGGCCCTCGCCGCCCTCGGGCCGCAGCAGGTTGCCCGCCGTGAGCAGCAGGATCAGGCTGAAGACGTAGAACACCCAGGCGAACGTCTCGATCATTGCGGCGCCGAGGAGGATGAACCCGGTCCTGGCGATCAGCGAGAAGACGATGCCGAACAGCAGGGCCTTCTGCTGGTCGGCGCGCGGCACCCGGAAGCTCGCCATGATGACGAGGAAGACGAACAGGTTGTCGACCGACAGCGCCTTCTCGGTCACGTACCCGGCGAAGTACTCCGCGCCCGGCTCGGCGCCGCCGAACGCCCACACGCCCACGCCGAACAGCAGGGCGATCCCGACGTACAGGGCCGACCAGACGGCCGCCTCGCGCAGCGCGGGGACGTGCGCCTGCCGCACGTGGAAGAAGAAGTCGAACAGCAGCAGGCCGGCGATCCCCAGGATCGTCAGCCACCACACGGGCGCGGACACGTCCACGAACGCTCCTCGGGCTAAAGGCGGATCTCCAGGCGGCCGACCGGCTCGGCCAATTCCGCCTCCTCGTAGGCGAAGTGCGAGGCCAGGGCCTGCGAGAGCCGTTCGACGCCGGCCCGGACCCGGTCGATCCTGGCCGGGTCGGCGATCATCTCCGCGCACGCCCGGTCCAGGCGGTCCAGCAGCTCGGCGATGACCTCGTGCTCCTGTTCCAGCTTCTTGACCACCGGCTCCAGGGCGGGGTCGCGCTCGGTGAGGGCGGGGAAGGTGCTGCCGTGCTCGACGTCGTGGTGCACGGTCAGCAGGCGGCGGAAGGTCGCGCAGAACACGCCGAGCGTCCAGTGGTTCTGGCGCAGCGCGAGCCGGTCGCCGTCCTGGCGCGGGGCCGCGGTCTCGGCGGCGACCTGCTCGATCGCGTCCCTGACCTGGCGGAGCTGGGCGCGGTAGCCGTCGTGCACGTCCACCAGGCGGCGGCCAAGCCGGGCCTGGTCGGGGGGCAGGGCGGCCGGGTCGCCGCCGGCCGTCCTGGGCCGGCCGGGCTCGTCCAGGTCGGGGATCGTCACCGGCCGGCGGACCGGCTCGGGCGCGGGCCGGCCGCGTTCCCTGGCCACGGCCGCCCGTACGGCGGGCGCGACCTCCTCGGCGAACACCCGCAGATCGCGCTCGGCCTCCACCCCCGGGGCCAGCACGAACCCGCTCATGCCCGCCTCGAACACCAGCTCCGTGAGCTGCTCGGCCCACAGGGCGGCTGGCCCGTCGAGGAAGCCCGCGCCGGGCAGCGGCGACAGGCTGCCGCCGAGGTTGTAGACCTTGCGGATCGCCGCCGGGTCGCGCCCGGCGTCCGCGGCGGCCGCGTCGAGGATCCTGGCCTGCGCGGTCACCGCCTCGGGCGGGCTGTGGAAGGACGAGGTCAGCCAGCCGTCGCCGGTCCGGCCGGTCAGCTCCAGCATCCGCCGCCCGGTCGCGCCGATCCAGATCCCGATCGGGTGCGGCGGGAACGGGCCGGGCCGCGCGCCCGCCAGCCGGTGGTGGCCGCCGGAGAAGGTCACCGGGTCGCCCGGCGTCCACAGCGCCCGGATGACGGTGATCGCCTCGGCCAGCGCCTCGATCGACTCGCCGGGGGAGAGCCGGGGGCCGCCCATGGCGGCGATGGCGTCCCACAGCGCGCCCGCGCCGAGCCCCAGCTCCACCCGGCCGCCGCTGAGGATGTCCAGCGAGGCGGCGGCCCTGGCCAGCACGGCGGGCGGGCGCAGCGGCACGTTGGCCACGTCGGGCACCAGCCGGACGCGCTCGGTGCGCTGCGCGATGGTGGCCAGCAGGGTCCAGGAGTCGAGGAATCCCGCCTGGTAGGGGTGGTCCTGGACGCCGACCAGGTCCAGGCCGAGCCGGTCGGCGAGCTCGGCGTGCCGCAGGACCCGGTCGCCGTCCGCCGCCTCGGGCGCGAGCAGCGCGCCGAACCAGACATCCTCCATGATCATCATCCCCCGGCCTCGATCGTCGTACGGCCGCCGTCCCCCGGACGGCCGACCTGCCCCAGCTAACCGTCTTTATTGGATTTACCCCCTAATAGCGGGACGGGTGGCGGCACGATTAACACGGCGTTCACATTCGGGCAAAAACCGGGAAATGGCCATCCATAAGACTCGGGCGTGGCTGAGAGAAATCCCGAAAGGATCACCGTGAGCTACAAGGCTGAGTACATCTGGATCGACGGCACCGAGCCCACCGCTCTGCTGCGCTCGAAGACGAAGATCCTGGCCGACGGTGCCGAGCCTCCGGTCTGGGGCTTCGACGGCTCCAGCACCAACCAGGCCCAGGGCCACGCCTCCGACCGCGTGCTCCGCCCGGTGTTCACCTGCCCCGACCCGATCCGCGGCGGCGACAACGTGCTCGTGCTGTGCGAGGTCGAGGAGATCGACGGGACGCCCCACTCCAGCAACACCCGCGCCCTGCTGCGCCCGATCGCCGAGCGGTACGCCGACCAGGAGTCCTGGTTCGGCATCGAGCAGGAGTACACCTTCTTCAAGGGCAGCCGCCCGCTCGGCTTCCCCGAGGGCGGCTTCCCCGCCCCGCAGGGCCACTACTACTGCGGCGTGGGCGCCGAGGCCGTGTTCGGCCGCGACATCGTCGAGCTGCACCTCGACCGCTGCCTGGCGGCCGGCCTGGCCGTCTCCGGCATCAACGCCGAGGTCATGCCCGGCCAGTGGGAGTTCCAGATCGGCCCGGCCGGCCCCCTTGAGGTCTCCGACCACATGTGGGTCGCCCGCTACCTGCTCTACCGGACGGCCGAGGAGTTCGGCGTCGAGGCCACCCTCGACGCCAAGCCCGCCCGCGGCGACTGGAACGGCGCCGGCGCGCACACCAACTTCTCCACCAAGGCGATGCGCGAGAGCTACGACGCCATCATCACCGCCTGCGAGGCGCTCGGCGAGGGCGACAAGCCCATGGAGCACGTCTCCCAGTACGGCGCCGACATCGAGCTGCGCCTGACCGGCCACCACGAGACCGCCCCGTGGAACAAGTACACCTACGGCGTGTCCAACCGCGGCGCGTCCGTGCGCATCCCGTGGCAGGTCGAGGTGGACAAGAGGGGCTACATCGAGGACCGCCGCCCGAACGCCAACGTCGACCCGTACGTGGTCACCCGCCTGCTGGTGAACACCTGCTGCGAGGCCCTGGAGAAGGCCGGCCAGGTCTGATCCGCCCGCACACCTGAGAAGCCGCCCCCGGCCGGGGGCGGCTTCCTGCGTCTCAGATCCGGAACTCCAGGTCGGGGACGATCTCCGCCACGTCCATCTGGGCCTTCTGCAGCCGGCCTGAGAAGTCCCAGTTCATCGCCTGCCAGCGGGTGAACTGGTCGAGCACCCACATGCCCGACTGGCGGCTGCCGTTGCCCGACTTGCCGTTGCCGCCGAAGGGCAGGTGGGCCTCGGCGCCGGAGGTGGAGTTGTTGACGCTGACCATGCCGGCCGAGATGCCCTCGCGGAAGCGGAAGGCGTGCTTGGGGTTGGTCGTGTAGATCGAGCTCGACAGGCCGTAACCGGGGCGGTTGGCCAGCTCGACGGCCTCGTCCAGGGTGGAGAAGGTGGTCACGCCGACGATCGGGCCGAACGTCTCCTCCAGGAACAGCCGGTCGCCGGGCCGCACGCCGTCGACGATGACCGGGTGGTAGTAGAGGCCGCCGTCGCCGTCGAAGTCGCCGCGCGGGTTGTCCTCGGTGATCCTGCCCGTGCTGCCCGAGACGACCTCGTGGTGGGGCTGGATCCAGGTCAGGTACTCCTCGTAGCGGTCGGCGAACTTCTGGTCGAGCAGCGGGCCGGCCAGCACGTCCTGCTCGGGGTCGCCGATCCTGGCCGCCGCGGCCGCCCGCGCGAACCGCTCGACGAACTCGTCGTGCACGCTCTCGTGCACGATGACCGTACCCAGGCTGGTGCAGCGCTGGCCGGCGGTGCCGAAGCCGGAGAACAGCGCGCCCTCGACGGCCAGGTCGAGGTCGGCGTCCGGCATGATCACCATCGGGTTCTTGCCACCGAGCTCCAGGCACGCCGACTGCAGGTGGCGCCCGGCCAGCTCGCCGACCTTCCTGCCGACCTCGCTCGACCCGGTGAAGCCGACCTTGTGCACGCTGCCCTCCTCCAGGGCCAGCTCCAGCCCCGCGAAGGTCTGCGCGCCGTCGGCGAAGACCACGTTGAGCACCCCGTCGGGCAGCCCCGAGGCGGCGAACAGCCGGTACATGGCCTCGGCGGAGGCGGCGGCGTACTCGGCGGGCTTCCACACCACGGCGTTGCCGCACAGCAGCGCGGGCACGAGGTACCAGGACGGCACGGCCACGGGGAAGTTGCCCGCCGTGATCACCGCGGCGACCCCGACCGGGTTGCGGAACGTGAACAGGTTCTTGTCCGGCATCTCCGACGGAACGGTCTGCCCGTAGAGCCGGCGGCCCTCGCCCAGGAAGAAGTCACAGGTGTCGACGATCTCCCGCACCTCGCCCAGCGCCTCGGCGTACGGCTTGCCGATCTCCCGGGTGACCAGGCGGGCCAGGCTCTCGGCGTTGGCCTCGACCAGCCGCCCGATGGAGGCGATCACCCGGCCGCGCACCGGCGCCGGCACCTTGGCCCACTCGCGCTGGGCCTCCTTGGCGGTGCGGCAGGCGGCGGCGAACGCGGCGGCGTCGGCCAGGCCGACCCGGGCCACGACCTCGCCGGGGCGGGCGGGATTGGTCGACTCGTACACGCTCTCGCCGGTGGTGTCCTTCCCACCCACGATTGACACGATCTGACGGCTCACCGGTGGCCTCCTCGTAGTTCCTCCGGACAGACAATCATCTCGCCGGAAAAAACCCAAGAATCCCGTCAGCGTGCGGTTCAGCGCGGGCTGCCGAGCACCTCGCGGATCACGTGCCGGGCGTTGGCCGCCATGGCCGGGTTGGTGTCCTTGTAGTAGGGGAGCTGGATGAGCGCCATGGACAGGGCCCGGCCGCGGCCGCGCGCCCAGGTGGCGTCGTCGGCGCCGAGCGCGGCCCGGAAGACCTCGCGGGCGGCGGGCGGCAGCAGGTTCCAGGCCGGGATCAGGTCGCAGGCCGGGTCGCCGGCGCCGGCCGTGCCCCAGTCGATGACCCCGCTCAGCCGGCCGTCGCGGACCAGCAGGTTGCCCGGCATCAGGTCGGCGTGCACCCAGACGGGCCCGCCCTGCCATTCGGGCGCGCTCAGCGCGTCCTTCCAGGCGGCCGTGGCGGCGGCGGTGTCGATCATGCCGTCGAGCTCGCCGATCGCGGCCCGGGTGGCCTCGTCGAGGCGGGACAGCGGGCCGCCCCGGTAGGCGCCGGGCGCCCCGGCGGGCTCGACCTCGCGCAGCGCGGCGACGAACGCCGCGAGATCGGCGGCCAGCGCCTCCCCGTCCCCGGAGAGCGCCCCGGCCTCCGGGTTGTCGCCGTCCAGCCACCGGCACACCGACCACGGCCAGGGGAACCCCTCGCCCGGCAGGCCCTGGCCGAGCACCGCGGGGATCGGGACGGGCAGCGCGGGGGCCAGCAGCGGCAACCACCGCCCCTCCCTGGCGACGTCGCCGACGCCTTGCCTGACGCGCGGCAGGCGGACGGCCAGGTCGTCGCCGAGCCGGAAGACCGCGTTGACGGTGCCGGAGGAGGGGAAACGGCGCAGCGGGAGACCGGCCCACCGCGGGAACTGCGCGGCCAGCAGCCGCCGGACGAGGGCCTCGTCGATGTCGGCCTCGTCCGCGTGCATCCTGCCGCCCATGCGCGTCCCCTCCGGTCCGTACGATCCGCGGGGGCCATGTCAGCGGACCGGGGGCGGGCGCGTCAAGTCGATATCGCGGCCCTCACCACGACCTGGTCGGCACCGGGCCGGCGTCGCCGAGCTCGTGCCGGGCGTCGCTGGACAGCCGTCCGGCCAGGTCGGCCAGCGCCCGCGCGACGGCCAGCTCGTCCCCGACCTCGGGCATGGACGGGTCGGCGGGGTTGCGGCGGGCGTGGCCCGACCCTTCGACACGTGTGCCGTCCGGGACGGTCAGGACCGCCCGCGCCGAGGTGTCGTCGCCGTCCTCGGCGAGGCTGATCCGGACCGTCCACTCCTTGGCTTCCATGGCTCGCCTCCTCCCGCGTACGGCTGCCCGGACACACGGCGGTAAACCGCACGGCCCGGCTACGGGCGGCGCGGGCGGCGCCACCGGTCGTTGGCGCGGATCCAGGCCGCGTCCCAGTCGGCGTACCTGCGCCGGTCCAGCAGCCGGCGCAGCGCCGCGACGGCCCCCAGCACCAGCAGGAAGGCCAGCACCTGGACGAACGCCGCCATGCCCACGCCACGCAGGACCACGTCGGTGCGGCTCGGCGGCGGCGTCGTGGGGTCGCCCTCGCCGTCGATCCACAGCGGGACGGTCTGGCCCACCCGCGTGCCGGCCGGCACCTGCACCTGCCCGGTCCTGGCCACGCCCGCCGGGGTGGTCCAGCTCGCCGGAACCATGGTGGTCGCCGCCTCGCCGAACGACGGCCGCACGGGCCGCGGCTCCCGCAACGTCGTCGCGGTCACCTGTTGCCGGAAGCCGGGGCCCACGCGGGCCTCGCGCAGGCCGCCTTCGTAGGTGACGCGGCCGGCCAGCACGGCCGGCCAGACGCTCAGCAGGACGAGGAGCACCGCCACCGCCAGCCCGGCGCTCTCCAGCCGGTCGGAGCGGCGGCGCAACGGGTTGCGGTCCGGCCGGTGCCTGCGGATCCGCAACATCGCGGCGTTCATGACGGCCCTCATCGCGCACCTCCCACGGTCACCTTTCCTCCTTCCCGCAGAAACGGCCGGTAGCCCGCCCGCGGGCCGCCGCCGCGCAGGTCAGCTCCAGGGCGCCGTCGGGTACCAGATGAGGTCGCGGCGGGCCAGGATCCGGACGTCCCAGTACAGAAGGGTGAAGACCCCGGCCACGACGAGCGCCGCGCCGGTGACGAGGGCCAGGCGGGTCGGGGTGGCGGTCAGCCAGCGGTGCGCGCGGCCCCCGGTGGCCAGGGCGAGCAGCACGAACAGGACCGACATGACGACGATGTTGCCGGCCGACTGCAGCATGAACGCCAGCGCGCCGTACAGGGGGTTGTGGCTCTCGGCGGCGTCCCTGAAGAGCTGGCGGAACAGCGGGAACGGGCGGCCGATCAGGAAGCCGCCGATGAGCGCGCCCATGACGGCCATGCGGGCCCTCGGGTGGCGGGCCAGCGGGTCGGGCAGGTAGCCGAGCGCGGCCAGGCCCAGGTAGAGGAAGGCCAGCCCGATCAGCCCGAAGGTGACCATCGCCTGGATCAGGCCGGGGGACAGGGTGCCCGGCGCGGGCCTGGCCGTGGCGAACTGCGGCATGGCGGTGCCCACGATCCCCACCACGACGCCGTACGCGCCGGACACGGCCAGCGCGCCGGCCGCCAGCCAGCCGAGCGGGCGCAGCGTCCCGCGGATCCGTTCGCCGACCGACGGTCTGGCCCCGACCAGGGGCGCGACCGCGCCGAGCGCGGCGATGTTGCAGGCGGTGAACGAGCCCGCCAGGCCGGAGGCGAAGGCGAACACGATGCCGGAGAGCGTCCCGGCGATGGGGGTGGCGTCGGCGTCGCGGCCGAGCATCGTGTCGGCGACCGTCGAGCCGATCGTCTGGTCCACGAACTCGGCCGACCACACCACGGTCAGCAGGAATCCCGCCAGGGCGCTGAGCAGCAGCACGAGTCCGCGGCGGCGGGCGGGGGCGGAGTCGACGGCGGGGGTCGCGGCGAGGGGCAGGGTCATGGTGGTTCCCCTTCTCGTCCAGCGGGAGGCGGCGCCCGCGCACGGGCGGACGCCGGGCGTCCCGGGGGGGTGAACGTGTACACGCCGTGCAAGTTCTGTGACGACGGCCTGGACGTGATCAGGGCAGGGCGCCAGGCCGGACAAGGCCGGTTGGTGAGAACTCCGAACGGGATATTGCCACGTTTAGCACGAAATTCCGGGTAGTTAAAGGCGCCGCCCACCCCTGCCGGGACGTCACACCCTCCTGATCCGCACGCCGTCCCCGTTGACGACCCGCTGCGTGTGCCCCAGATGGACGGTGAGCCCAGGCATCCCGGCCAGCGGGCTCACGTCGAGGTCGGGACGCGAGAGGAACAGGCTCAGGCTGCGGAGCCGAGGGAGCGCGGCGAGCGGCGACAGGTCGGTCACGCCGGGGCACAGGGCCAGGGTCAGGGAGGAGAGCCGCGTCTGCCCGCGCAGCGGGCTGAGGTCCGTCAGGGTCGGGCAGTGGCGCAGGCGCAGGCGGGTCAGGGAGAACCCGTCGAGCGGCGCGAGGTCGAGCCCGCCGACCCCGTCGAGGGACACCTCCGTGACGGCCTGGCAGGTCCGGGCGGCGGCGTCGAGGCAGGCGCCGGCCTCCGCGACTCCGTCCAGCCACAACCGCTGCAGCGCCCGCATCCCGGACAGCACCGAGCCGGGCAGCGGCAGGCCCTCGCGCCTGACGTGCAGCGACTCCAGCTCGTCCTGCCGGGCGAGCGGCGCGTGCCAGGAGTCCCGATCGTCGTCGAGCAGGTCGATGAGGAGATCGTTCAGGCGGGGCAGCCGGTCGAGGAAGGCCGGATCGTCGAGCCGGACGCCCCACAGCCGCAGGTTGCGCAGATGCCGCGACTTCTCCAGGCAGGCGACGTCCACGGCGTGCGGCTCGTCGTAGAAGAACAGGCCGAGGTGGGTCAGCCGGGGCAGCGACTCCACCCCGTCCAGGGACCGGATCTGGGCGTCCTGCAGGCTCAGCGACTCCGTCTGCGGCAGGTCGCGGAGGAACCGCAGGTCGGCGAGGGGAGTGGGCACGGTGACGCGCACGTCCGCCGCCTTCAGCAGGCAGGCGCTGCGCAGATGGCGGGCGCTGGAGAAGGTGACGTCCTCCATGTCGGCCAGGACGCGCCGGGCGTAGACGTCGGCGTCGAAGTACTCCCAGCCCTGGCGGAGCTGCTCCCGTACCTGCCAGCGCGGGTCGGCGGCGTAGTCGGCCAGGCGGTCCAGGGCCTCCGGGCCGTTGATCAGGAACGTCGTGCGGACCGTCCACGCCGCGCGCTGCACCGGCAGGCCCGTCAGGTCGCGGGGCAGGCGGCGCAGGATCTCCTCGCCCGCCGCCGCCAGCAGGGTCGCCTCCTCCTCCGTACGCGGCGGGATCACCTCCGCCAGGCACGCCTCCACCCGGTCGCGCAGCCCCGCCGGGATCTCCTGGACGGTCTCCAGGCACGCGGCCACCAGCAGCCGCAGCCGGCGGGCGTGCTTGCCGCCCTGGTCGGCCCGGTCCAGCAGGCCGCGCAGCAGCTCACCGCGCAGCCGGCCGTTCGCGTGCCCGGCGGCCATCACCACGACCTCGCGCCACTGGTCCAGGTGGGCCCGCTCGACCGCGGCCTCGACGTCCTCGTCCTCCACGAGCTGCCCGGCGGCCAGGTACTCCTGCACGGTCCGGTGCGCGAAGTCGATCCGGCCGGGCACCGGCTCACGCAGCACGCCGCTCCTGCGCAGCAGGTGTTCCAGCACGTCGGAGGCGGTGTGCGAGACGCGGGTCATCGAGGCGAGCTTCTGCTCGACCCGGCGCAGCGCGGTCGACTTGGACAGCTCGGAACGGCCCATCGACACCAGCCGCCAGGCCAGGTCGCGCAGGATCCACACCTTCTGGTCGGGGTCGAGGGACACGTCGTCGTCGATCCGCCGCTCGGCGTCGCGGCGTTCCAGCAGCAGGCTGAGCACGGCGTCGTAGAAGCCCATCCGGCTGCGCGGCAGCTGAGTGCGGCGGTCGAGGTTGAGCGCGCACAACATGGCGGCCAGCAGCGGGGTCGAGGCGACCACGCCCAGGTGCGGATTGGACTCCATGCGGGCCAGCAGGGCGACCTCGTAGCCCTCCAGCTCGCCGGGCTCGCACGGCAGGCTCGGGCAGTCGCGCATCGCGACGTGCCACTGGCGGATCAGCTCCCGCTGGTCGTCGGGCGTCATGGGCTCCAGCGTGGACGCCGCGAACCCCTCGTCGGCCAGCCAGCGGGCGTCGGCGGCGGTCGGACGCGAGGTCACCACGACCCGCAGCCCCGGATAGGCCGCCAGCAGCCGCGACAACCACTCCCGCACGGCCGGCCGGTGCCGGACGAGCAGCTCGTCCACCCCGTCGACCAGCAGCAGGCCGCGGCCGGAGTCCAGCACGCGCTCCACCCAGCCGCGCGGCATGCGCCCGGCGACCTCCCGCGCGACGTCGTCGAGGAAGGCGGCGGGCGCGGGCAGCCGTCCCGACGAATGGCTCCTCAGCTTGATCATCAGCGGCACGCAGCCGTTCCAGGCGGCCAGGTCCCCCGAGAAGCCGCCGCGCGCGGCGGTCACCGCGAGCCAGCGCAGCAACGTGCTCTTGCCCGAACCCGCGTCGCCGCGCAGCAGCGTGAGCCGGGCGCGGCCGAGCGCCGACTCGATGCGCTCGGCGCCGCGCTCGGCGGGATGCCCGCCGGTGAGCGCGGCGATCGACAGCCGCTCCGGCGCGCGCCGCCCGCGCTCGCCGGAGGAGACGTTGAGGCTGATGTAGGCCATGCTCAGCGACGTGCGCGGGCGGTAGGACTCCACCCGGACGCCGAACAGCTCGACCTCGTCGAGGGTGCGGCTGGCGAAGCCGAGGTAGAGGCGTTCGAACGCGGCGTCGTCCTGGGTGCCCTCGGGGGCCTCCAGCGTGCGCTGCGGCAGCCTGGCGAGCAGCCGTTCCACGCCCTCGGCCAGGCCGCTCAGCCTGCCCAGCATCTCGGTGGCGGCGCGTGGCACGTACTGGGGGAGCTGCCGCATCAGGCCGACCAGGCAGTCGACGGACTCGGCGAGCAGGACGGCGTACAGGCGGTCCTCGGCCTCCCCGAGGCGCGGTTCCGGGAGGGCGGCCAGGATGCGCTCGGCGAGCTTGGTCGGGTCGGCGTCGGACTCGAACAGCGCCTCGTCCGACAGGTCGGCGGCGCGCAGCGCGGCCACGGTCTCCAGCAGGACGGCGGCCCGCGCGGACTCGTCCAGCCCGCGGAACTCCTGCTCGATGAGGCGCGACAGCCGCCCCTCGACGGCCAGCGCGATGCCCTGGAGCTGGTTGTCGATCTTCCGGGGCGCCAGCCGGTCGCGAAAGCCGCTCTGGACCAGGTCCTTCAGCTCACTCGTCCGGTCTTTGCGCGCGGCCCGGACGGCCAGCCATTCGCGCATGGCGCGCTCCGCGACGCTCTTCCCAGCGGCGGTCAGGGCCGCCTCGATGCCCGGCATGCCTTCTATATAAGACGATCTTTACGATCACGCGGTGAAATCGGCGAAGTCGAACCCCGGCGACACGACGCAGCTCACCAGCACTGCCTCGTCACCCGCCGGGCGCGCGGACTGCCACACGCCGCCGGGCACGACCGCCTGCGGCACCTGCCCCCGCTCGACCAGCGGGCCCAGGACGACGTCGCGGTCTCCCACGGTCAGGCTCAGCGGGCCGCCCCGGTGCCACAGCCACACCTCGTCGGACCTGACGACGTGCGGGACGGACTCCTCGCCCGGCTGGAGCAGGAAGTAGATGCCGGTGGCGCTCGCGCGCGGCCCCGGGTACCCGTCGGGCCGGACCGTGACGGGCGAGCGCCAGGTCTCGCGGTACCAGCCGCCCTCCGGATGGGGGAGCAGGTCGAGCGCGGCGGCCACGGGCGGCCGCTCGGCGAAGGCGATGGGCGCGCCGGTGACGTCGCGCCGCAGGAAACGGGTGCCGTCGAGGACGGCCTGGCCGTCGAGCGCGGCGGCCAGCGCCAGGGCGGCGGCCTCGTCGGCGACCTCGGTGGGCGCGCCGTCGGGATAGATCCTCAGCTCCACATGGCCGATCTTACGAGGGCCCGGGGCGCGCCGGGACCGCGTCCGGCGGACGGGCCGCCCGCCGCGCGAACTGTCGGTCGGCCTGGCTAGTCTGCGGCAGGTGATCGAACGGTGGAGCCTTGATCAGGTGCTCGCCCTCGCCCCCGACGCGTCGTCCAGGAAGGCGGCTCAGGGGGTGGCCGCGGCGGGCAAGTGGTCCTCGCGCGGCACGACGGGCAGCGTCCTCTACGGCGAGTGCGCGGGCAGCGGGTCCAAGCCCTACCTGGCGTGCGTCGACCTGACCGAGCCCGCCTACCGGTGCAGCTGCCCCAGCCGCAAGTTCCCCTGCAAACACGCGCTGGGCCTGCTGCTGCTGTGGTCGGCCGACGGCGTGCCCGCCGAGGAGGCCGCGCCGCAGTGGGTCACCGAGTGGCTCGACGGCCGCGCCGAGCGCGCCGCCAGGTCCGCGGCCCGCGCCGAGACCTCCCGCGACGATGCCGCCGCGCCCACGACTGGGGCTGGGGCTGGGGCGGCGGGCGTGGGGAAGGCGGAGTCGGTGCGGCAGGCGCGGGTGGGGGCCGGGCTGGCGGAGCTGGAGCGCTGGCTGGCCGACCAGATCCGCCAGGGCCTCGCGTCCTCCGCCGAGCACGACTGGGACGGCCTGGCCAAGCGCCTCATCGACGCCCAGGCCCCCGGCGTCGCCGGCCTGGTGTCCCGGCTGACCCAGGTGCGCGCGGAGGACGACTGGCCCGGCCGGCTCCTGGAGGAGTACGCGCTGATCAACCTGCTCGCCGTCGCCCACCGCCGCCGCGCCGAGCTGCCCGCGCCCTTGGCCGAGACCGTCCGCATCCGCACCGGTTTCCCGGTCACCCGGGAAGAGGTGCTGGCCGGGCCGGCGGTGCGCGACCACTGGCACGTGCTCGGCCGCCGCGACGACGAGCACGACCGGCTGACCGCCCGCCGCGTCTGGCTCAAGGGCCGCGCCACCGGCCGGGCGGCGCTGATCCTCTCCTTCGCCCCGCCCGGCCAGGCCCTCGACGCCTCGCTGGTCACGGGCGCCACGATCGACGCCGACCTCGCCTTCTACCCCGGCGCCGCGCCCCTGCGCGCCCTCGTCGCCGCCCGCCACGACACCGACCCCCTTCCCGGCGAGGGCGCCCTGCCGGCCGGGGTGCCGGCCGGCGAGGCGCTGGAGGAGGTGGCGCGGGTGCTGGCCGACGATCCCTGGACCGAGTCGTGGCCGCTCGTGCTGGCCGGCGTCGTCCCCGGCCGCACGGCGGTCGGCGGGCTGCCGCTGCATCCCCGGGCCCGCGACCCCTGGCGGCTGATCGCCGTCTCGGGCGGCCGTCCCGTCACGCTGGCCGCCGAATGGACGCCGCAGGGCCTGCGCCCGCTCACCACCTACGACGACGACGGAACGGCGGTGCTCCTGTGACCTGGGACGACCTGGCCTCGACGGCCCTGGTGGGCACCGACCGCAGGCCGTACCGGGGAGACCTGCTGGCGGACGCCGCCGTCGAGACGGCCCGGCGGCGCGCGGGCCGCGGCCCGGTCGAGGTCGCGCCGCCGTCCCCCGCCCCGGCCGAGGAGCTGCCCGCCGTGGGCAGGCGCGCGGCCGAGCGGCTGGTCCGGATCATGGGCGGCGACTACGACCGCCTGCTGCCCGAATGGCTGGCCGCGGCCGCCGCGACCGGCCGCAGGGTGCCCTGCGACGTGCTGCCCGACCTGCTCGAACGAGGCCGGCGCGACCGCTCGATCCGCGCCCACCTGGGCGTGCTGGCCGGGCAGCGCGGCCGCTGGCTGGCCGGCCTCAACCCGGCGTGGGGCTACCTGCTGGAGGAGCCCACCGGCGAGACCTGGGAGCTCGGCGGCCCCGCCGACCGCCGCGCCCACCTGCGCGCCCTGCGCGCCGCCGACCCCGCCGCGGCCAGGGAACTGCTGGAGAGCACCTGGGAGCGGGAGACGCCCGACGACCGGGCCGAGTTCGTCGAGCTGCTGGCCGACGGGCTCGCCATGGGCGACGAGCCGTTCCTGGAGGCCGCGCTCGACGACCGCCGCCGGGAGGTCCGCCAGGCCGCCGCCAACCTGCTGACCCGGCTGCCCGGCTCCCGCCTGTCCAGGCGCATGGCCGAGCGGGCCCGCGCCTGCGTGTCGATCTCCGGCTCGGCCATCGCCGTCGAGGCGCCCCTGGAGTGCGACCGGGCGATGGAGCGCGACGGCGTGCGTCCCAAGCCGCCGCGCGGCATCGGCGAGCGGGCCTGGTGGCTGCAGCAGATCCTGGCCCGCGCCCCGCTGGGCTTCTGGGGCCGGCCGCCGTCCGCGCTGCTGAAGATGCGCATCCCCGACTGGGACGCCGAGGTGAAGGCCGCCTGGGTCCGGGCCGCGGTGCTGCAGAAGGACCCCGAGTGGGCGCGCGCGATGTTCGGCTGGGACCCGATCGCCGACCTGCTCGAAGCGCTCCCGCCCGCCGAGCAGCAGGAGCTCGCCGCGGGCTTCGTCCACAAGCACGACCTCGACAGCCAGCTGATCATGGTGCTCGGCGGCGTGTCGTCCCATTGGCGGGAGGGCCTGGCCACGGCCGTCCTGCACAAGATCGTCAAGGTGGCGGCCGTCCAGCCGTGGAACCTCGGCGAGCTGGTCAAGCTGGCGGGCGAGCACATCGACCCCGCGCTGTTCCCGCTGGCTGAGAGCTACTCGCCGGTGGCGCCGATCCAGCAGGTCGCCGCCCTCCTGCGTTTCCGTGCCGACATGTACAAGGAGCTCGCATGACCGTCCTGCGTCCCCACGCCGAAGACCAGTACGCCGAGGAACTGGCCTACCTGGCCAAGGACGACGACCGCCCCCGGCCCCCCGGCTGGAAGTTGTCGCCGTGGGCGGTGACCCGCTACATCCTGGGCGACGACGACCGCGTCACCCCCAAATACGTCGGCGCCCGCCGCATCGTCGAGGTCGCCGTCGCCACGCTCGCGACCGACCGCGCGCTGCTGCTGCTCGGCGTGCCCGGCACGGCCAAGACGTGGTTGTCGGAGCATCTGGCCGCCGCCGTCAGCGGCGACTCGACGCTGCTCGTCCAGGGCACCGCGGGCACCGCCGAGGAGGCCGTCCGGTACGGCTGGAACTACGCCAGGTTGCTGGCCGAGGGCCCCTCGTTCGAGGCGCTGACCCCCTCGCCGGTGATGCGGGCCATGGCCGAGGGGCGGGTCGCCCGCGTCGAGGAGCTGACCCGCATGCCCTCCGACGTCCAGGACGCGCTGATCACCGTCCTGTCGGAGAAGACGCTGCCGATCCCCGAGCTCAACCGCGAGGTCCAGGCCGAGCGCGGCTTCAACGTCATCGCCACCGCCAACGACCGCGACCGGGGCGTCAACGAGCTGTCCAGCGCCCTGCGCCGCCGGTTCAACACCGTCGTGCTGCCCGTGCCCGCCAGCGCCGAGGAGGAGGTGCACATCGTCGCCCGCCGCGTCACCCAGCTCGGCCGCTCGCTGGAGCTGCCGGAGACCTCCACCGGCCTGGCCGAGATCAGGCGCGTGGTGACCGTCTTCCGCGAGCTGCGCGCCGGCGTCACCGAGGACGGCCGGACCAAGGTCAAGTCGCCGAGCGGCACCCTGTCCACCGCCGAGGCGATCTCGGTGCTCACCAGCGGCATCGCGCTGGCCGCCCACTTCGGCGACGGCGTGCTGCGGCCCTCCGACGTCGCGGCCGGGATCGTCGGCGCGGTGGTGCAGGAGCCGGTCTCCGACCGGGTGGTGTGGCGCGAGTACCTGGAGACCGTGGTGCGCGAGCGTCCCGACTGGCGCGACTTCTACCGCGCCTGCCGCGAGGTGTCATGAGCGCCGTCTCCGTGCTGGGCGTGCGCCACCACGGCCCCGGCTCGGCCCGCGCGCTGCGGCGCGAGCTCGAACGCCTGCGCCCCGACGCGATCCTCGTCGAGGGGCCGCCGGAGGCCGACGCGATCGTGGCACTCGCCCCCGACCTGGAGCCGCCGGTCGCGCTGCTCGCGCATGTGCCCGGCGCGCCGGCCAGGGCCGCGTTCTGGCCGTTCGCGCAGTTCTCGCCCGAATGGCAGGCGATCCTGTACGGCGTCGCGGCCGGCGTCCCGGTGCGCTTCTGCGACCTGCCCGCCGCCCACTCCCTGGCCGACGACGATGAACACGACGAGGAGCACGACGAGTCCGGCGACGGGCTGCGGGCCGACCCGATCGGCGCGCTGGCCGCCGCGGCCGGGCACGACGACCCGGAACGCTGGTGGGAGGACGTCGTCGAGCACCGCGGCGACACCCCGTTCGAGGTGATCGCCGAGGCCATGGCCGCCGTGCGCGAGGGCCACGTCCCGGCCGGCCGGGAGGCCAGGCGCGAGGCGTACATGCGCAAGGCGCTGCGGGCCGCGATCAAGGAGGGGTTCGGCACGATCGCGGTGGTCTGCGGCGCCTGGCACGTGCCCGCGCTCGCCGGGCCGCTGCCCCCGGCCGCCGCCGACAACGCGCTGCTGCGCGGCATGCCGAAGGTGAAGGCCGAGCTGACGTGGGTGCCCTGGACGTACGGGCGGCTGGCCTCCTGGAGCGGCTACGGCGCGGGCATCACCTCGCCGGGCTGGTACCACCACCTGTTCACCGCCCCCGACCGGCCGGTCGAGCGCTGGCTCACCGAGGCCGCCGCCGTGCTGCGCGAGGAGGGGCTGCCGGTCTCCTCCGCGCACGTCATCGAGTCCGTCCGCCTGGCCGACACCCTTGCCGGGCTGCGCGGCCGGCCGCTGGCCGGGCTGGGGGAGGTGACCGAGGCGGCCAGGGCGGTGCTGTGCGAGGGCGACGACCTGGCCGTCGAGCTGATCCAGCGGCGGATGGTCGTCGGCGACCGGCTCGGCCACGTCACCGACGGCACCCCGATGGTCCCGCTCCAGCGCGACCTGCGCGAGCAGCGGCGGCGGCTGAAGCTGCGGCCCGAGGCCCTCGACCGGGAGCTCGACCTCGACCTGCGCAAGCCGCTCGACCTGGAGCGCAGCCACCTGCTGCACCGGCTGCGGCTGCTGGAGGTGGGCTGGGGCACGCCGGGGCAGGCGCGCGGCAAGGGCACGTTCCGCGAGTCCTGGACGTTGCAGTGGCGGCCCGAGCACGACCTCGCGCTCATCGAGCACGCCGCCCTCGGCACCACCGTCGCCGCCGCGGCCGCGCGGCGCGCCCGCGACCTGGCCGGGGCCGCGTCGGCGGCGCTCGCCGACCTGACCGCGCTGGTGGAGCAGTGCCTGCTGGCCGACCTGCCGCAGGCGCTGCCCGGCGTGCTCGCCGCGCTGTCGGCCAAGGCGGCGCTGGACACCGACGTCACCCAGCTGATGGCGGCGCTGCCCGCGATGGTCCGCGCCCACCGGTACGGCGACGTGCGCGGCACCTCGGCCGAGGGGCTGGCGGTGATCGTGCGCTCGATGCTCGACCGGATCTGCGTCGGGCTGCCGGTCGCGGTCACCGCGCTCGACGACGACGCGGCGGCCGAGCTGCTCAAACACGTCGACGCCGTGCACGCCGCCGTCGCCCTGCTCACCGAACCCCCCACCGCCCCGCCGCCGCCCATGGCGGCCGACGCGGCCGACGCGGCCGACGGGGCCGACGGGGCCGGGGCGGACGGCGGCGGCGACGCGGCGGACGCGGACGGCGAGGGTCCCGCGGCGGACGCGGACGGCGGCGGTGGCGCGGGGGACGCGGACGGCGAGGGCGGGGCGGGCGGTTCGCCGCGGGCCCGGTGGCTGGGCACGTTGCGGGGCATCGCCGACCGGCAGGACCTGCACGGGCTCATCGAGGGCCGGCTCACCCGCGTCCTGCTCGACTGCGGCGAGCTCGCCGACGCGGGCGACCGCATGTCCAGGGCCATGTCCCGGGGGCAGACCCCGGTCAGGGCGGCGGCCTGGGTCGAGGGGTTCCTGTCCGGCGGCGGCCTGCTCCTGGTGCACGACCCGCGCCTGCTGGGCCTGGTCGACGCCTGGCTGACCGCGCTGCCCGCCGACCAGTTCACCGACGTGCTGCCGCTGCTGCGCCGCACGTTCGGCGGCTTCGCCGTGCCGGAGCGGCGGGCCGTCGGCGAGCGGGTGAGCGCGGCGGGCCGCGCAGGCGGCACCGGCGGCACCGGCGACGGGAACGAGCCGGGCATCGACGAGCGGCGCGCGGCGGGAGCCGTGGCGACCGTGCTGGCGATCATCGGGAGAGACCGTGGATGAGCGCATGCGCAGGTGGCGGCTGGTGCTCGGGGGCGGCGACGCCGACGGCACCGGCTGCGCCCTGCAGGGTGCCGACGCGCAGATGGACGCGGCCCTGGCCGCCGTCTACGACCACGACGGCCGCGAGGGGCAGAGCCGGCGCGAGGGCGGCCTCGGGGCGTCCGCGCCGCGGGTGGCCCGCTGGCTGGGCGACATCCGCACGTACTTCCCGTCCACGGTCGTCCAGGTCATGCAGAAGGACGCGATCGAGCGGCTGAACCTCACCCGGCTGCTGCTCGAACCGGAGATGCTGGAGGCCGTGGAGCCCGACGTGCACCTGGTCGGCACGCTGCTGGCGCTCAACCGGGTGATGCCCGCGCAGGCCCGCGAGTCGGCCAGGGCGGTGGTGCGCAAGGTCGTCGAAGAGCTCGAACGCCGGCTGGCCGACCGCACCCGGGCGGCGGTGACGGGCGCGCTCGACCGTTCGGCGCGCACCCACCGGCCCAGGCGGGTGGCCGACATCGACTGGGACCGGACGATCCGGGCGAACCTCAAGAACTACCTGCCCGACCGGAACACGGTCGTCCCGTCGCGGCTCGTCGGCTACGCGCGCCGGCAGCGGTCGGTGCAGCGCGAGGTGGTGCTCTGCATCGACCAGAGCGGCTCGATGGCGGCCTCGGTGGTGTATTCCAGCGTGTTCGGGGCGGTCCTGGCCTCGATGCGGTCGCTGAAGACGTCGCTGGTGGTGTTCGACACGGCGGTGGTCGACCTGACCGAGCAGTTGCACGACCCGGTCGAGCTGCTGTTCGGCACCCAGCTCGGCGGCGGCACCGACATCAACCGGGCGATCGCCTACTGCCAGGGCCTCGTCACCCGCCCGGCCGACTCCGTCTTCGTCCTGGTCAGCGACCTGTACGAGGGTGGCGTGCGCGAGGAGATGCTGCGCCGGGTGGCGGCGATGACCCAGGCCGGCGTGCAGGTGATCGTGCTGCTCGCGCTCTCCGACGAGGGCGCGCCCTTCTACGACCACGACAACGCCGCCGCGCTGGCCGCGATGGGCGTGCCCGCGTTCGCCTGCACCCCCGACGCCTTCCCCGACCTCATGGCCGCCGCCATCGAACGCCGCGACATCGCGCGCTGGGCCGAACGCCACGTCGGCACCTGAGCGGGGGCGCGCGGACGGCCGCGGCTCCACCCCCGCAGGGGAGCCGCGGCCGGGCCGGCGCTCAGTGGCCGGCCTGTTCGGGGCGGGCCTTGCGCGGCATGAGGAACGACAGGGCGAACGTCACGGCCAGCAGCCCGACCTCGACCCAGACGGTCACCTGCATCGCCGAGCCGAAGCTCCACTCCTGCTTGAGCAGGTTGAAGAACAGCGTGCCGAGCACGGCGGTGCCGAGCGCGCCGCCGAGCTGCTGGACGGCGGTCATCGTGCCCGAGGCCGACCCCGACTCGTGCGGCTCGACGCCGGCCAGCACGATGTCGAAGAACGGCGCCATGGTCAGGCCCATGCCGATGCCGACCAGCGCCAGCCCGGGGGCGAGCTGCCAGACGCCGACGTCGGTGCCGGCCAGCTGGATGGTCACCCCGAGCACGGCCGCGCCTGCGGCCATGACGACCACGCCGATCTGCAGCAGCCCGCGGCCCAGCTTCTCCTGGAGCCCGGACATGGCCAGGCCGAAGCCGAGCACGCCGCCGACCGCCTGGGGAAGGCTGGCCAGGCCCGCCTTGAGCGGGCTGAAGTGCAGGCCGGCCTGCATGTAGATGCTGAAGACCAGGCTGAGGCCGATCATGCCGGAGAAGAACGCCAGACCGGCCACCAGTCCGCCGGAGAAGGCCCGCTTGCGGAACAGGCTGGGCGTGACCAGCGGGTCCTTGCCGGACGCGGCGCGGCGCGACTCGTACCGGCCGAACAGGGCGAAGACGACCAGCGAGGCGGCCATCGAGACGAACGTCCAGGCGGGCCAGTCGAGCTCGCGGCCCTGGATCAGCGGGTAGATCAGCAGGAATCCGGCGACCGAGACCAGGCCGACGCCGACCAGGTCGAGCCTGGTGGCGTTCGAGAGGCGGTACTCGGGCAGGAAGCGGATGCCGGCGACGGCGGCGGCCAGGCCGATCGGCAGGTTGATCAGGAAGATCATGCGCCAGCCGGTGCCGAAGAAGTCGGCGTCGACCAGCCAGCCGGCCAGCACGGGGCCGCCGACCGACGAGATCGTCATGACGGGCCCGAACATGCCGAACGCCTTGCCCATCTCCTGCGGCGGGAACATCTCCTTGATCAGCCCCAGCCCCTGCGGCAACATCACGGCGCCGAACAGGCCCTGCAGCACGCGGCTGGCGATGAGCATCTCGGGGCTGCCCGCCACTCCGCACAGCAGCGAGGCGGCGGTGAAGCCGAAGGCACCGATGAGGAACATGCGCTTGCGGCCGAACAGGTCGCCGAGCCGCCCGCCGGTGACCAGGCCGACGGCCATGGCCAGTGTGTAACCGGCGCCGAGCCACTGCACGAGGCTGTCGCTGCCGCCCAGGTCGGCGCGGATGGTGGGGGCGGCGATCGTGGTGATCAGCGCGTCGAGCAGGTCCATCACCTCGGCGGCCAGGATCACGAAAAGGGCGGCCCAGCGCCACCGGTAGGGCGCGACGGCCTCCGTGGCCTGCCCCGCATTGGTCACTGTCACAGGAACTCCTTCAGAACGCCGTTCTTAGGTACGAACACTGTTCGTTTACGAACACCGTTTTAGTGGCGAACACCGTTCGTGTCAAGTACAGTGTTCGCCATGGGGAGCAAGGAAGAAGCCGTGCCGGTGCCGCCGTGGCGCAAGTCCCGCAAGCAACCGCAGATCAGGCGGCAGCTCAGCCAGGACCTCATCGTCGAGACCGGGCTGCGCGTCCTCGACGCCGAAGGGCTCGACGCGCTCAGCATGAGACGCGTCGCCCAGGAGCTCGACACCGGCCCCGCCTCGCTGTACGCGCACGTGGCCAACAAGGAGGAGCTGCTCGAACTGGTCTACGACCGGGTGCTCGGCGAGATCCGGCTGCCCGAGCGCGACCCCGGCCAGTGGAAGGACCAGCTCAGGTCGTACGCGCTGGAGGTCTACCGGGTGCTGAACAGGCACGCCGACGTCGCCAGGGCGGCCCTGGCGAACATCCCCTCGGGCGGCAACTCGCTGCGCACCGGCGAGTTCGTCTACGGGCTGCTGGTGGAGGCCGGCATGCCGCCGCGCGAGGCCGCCCTGTGCCTCGACCGCCTGTCCCTCTACCTCATCGGCGACGCCTACGAGGGCTCGGTGCACATCAGCCGGATGCGCGCCGCCGGCGTGTCCTCGCAGGAGGAGTACTTCGCCTCCTTCGTCAGCCAGGTCGCCGACTACTACCGCGCCCTGCCCCGCGACCGCTTCCCCTACCTGGTCGAGCACATCGACGACCTGGTCGCCGCCGGCGGCGAGGAACGTTTCCGCTACGGCCTGGAACTGCTGCTCGACGGCATCGAGTCGCGCATGCCTTAGGCCCAATTGCCTAGGCCCCGCGCCCGATGTGCCGGTCCGGGCTTGCTCGTAGCTTTACCGTCATGACTACGACTGTTGATCCGATCGAGGACGTCGCCCCGGCCCCGGCCGGGGTGTTGTCCGCGCAGTACCGGGCGCTCAGCGTCGGCCTGGTCGCGCTCGTCATGCTGGTGGCCTTCGAGGCGATGGCGGTGGCGACCGCGATGCCGATCGTGGCCCGCGACCTTGGCGGCATGTCCCTGTACAACCTGGCCTTCAGCGCCACCCTCGCGGCCAGCGTGATCGCGACCGTGCTCGGCGGCAGGTGGAGCGACGTGCGGGGGCCGGTGCAGCCGATCGCCGTCGGCGTGGTCGCCTTCGTGGCCGGGCTGCTGGTCGCCGGGTTCGCGCCCACGATGGAGGCGCTGGTCGCCGGGCGGTTCGTCCAGGGGCTCGGCGCCGGGCTGATCCAGGTCTCCCTGTACGTGCTGGTCGCCCGGGTCTTCCCGGGGGCCATGCATCCCAAGGTGTTCGCGTTGTTCTCGGCCGCCTGGGTGGTGCCCTCCATGATCGGCCCGGCCATCGCCGGGTTCGTCGTGGAGAACGTGAGCTGGCGTTGGATCTTCCTCGGCGTCTCCGCGCTGGTCATCCCCGCGGCGCTGCTGCTGTGGCGCGGCACCGCGGGCCGTGCGGCCGAGCGCGGCTCCGCCGAACCCGCCCCCGGCCTCGGCCGCAAGCTCGTCTGGGCCACGCTGACCGCCGTCGCCGCCGCCCTCATCCAGTACGGCAGCGCCCTGAAGCTGGCCGGCCTGCCGCTGCTCGTGGCCGGCGTCGTCCTACTGGCCGTGGCCCTGCCCAAGCTGCTGCTGCCCGGCTCGCTGCGCGCCGCCCGCGGCCTGCCGACCGCCCCCGTGCTGCGCGGCCTGGCCTACGGCTCGCTCATGGCCGCCGAGGTGCTCATCCCGCTCATGCTGATGAACGAGCGCGGCCTGACCGCCACCGGCGCGGGCGTCGTCCTCACGGTGGGGGCGCTCGGCTGGTCCACCGGCTCCTGGATCAAGGGCCGCGGCACGATCAGCCACATGGTCGCCATCCGCGGCGGCGCCGCGATGATCGCCGTCGGCATCGCGCTGGTCTCGCTCGTGCTCGTCGACTCCCTGCCCATCGCGGTCGCCTACGTCGCCATGGCCGTCTCCGGCCTCGGCATCGGCGCGCTGCACCCCACGGTGTCCGTGCTGGTGCTGGAGATGTCCAAGGAGGGCGAGGAAGGGCAGAACAGCGCGGCCGTGGGCGTCGGCGAGTCGGTGTTCACCGTCGTGGCCGTCGCCGTCAGCGGCGCCCTGTTCACCGCCACGGGCGAGAACTACGCCGTGGGTCTCGGATTCACCGTCGTGCTCGCCGTCCTGGCCGTCGTGCTGGCCCCCCGTTTTGTGCAGTCCGCCAAGGCAGGCACTATGGAAGGGACCGCGTCATAGTGATGAGAACGTCATAGTGCTGAGAACGCTGCCAAACGCATCGGCGTGGATGGCCTTCACCAGGCGCGACGACTCTCTCGTCATGGCTTAAGGGGGGTTCATGCCGCGAGTGCGGGAGCTGGAGGTCTTCCGGCTGGTCCTGCCGTACGGCGCGAGGTCGGAGAGCCTGCTCGTCAAGCTCACCGACCACGGCGGCATGACCGGCTGGGGCGAGGCCGTCTCGCCGGAGCCCAAAGCCTGGTCGCGGCTGGAGGAGTCGCTGGCCGCGCTGCTGATCGGCGTCGACTGGGAACACCCCGACGCCGTGCCGAGCGGCGATCCGGCCGTCGACATGGCCTGCTGGGACCTGTGGACCAGGATGCGCGGCGTGCCGCTCGCGCACGCGATCGGCGGCACCCGCACCTCGGTGATGGCCACCGTGCGCCTGGCGCCCGACCCGTCCGTCGAGAGCCTGGTCGCCCGCGTCAACCAGCAGGTCTGCGCCGGTTACGGGCACGTCACCCTCGACATCAGGCCCGGCTGGGACGTCGAGCCCGTACGCGCGGTCCGGCGCGCCTACCCCGCCCTGACCCTGGCCGTCGACGGCGGCAACGCCTACACCGACCTCGGCCAGCTCGTCGCCCTCGACTCCTACGGCCTGGAGGTCATCGAGCGGCCCTTCCCGCTCGGCGACGTGCACGCGCACGCCGCGCTCCAGGACGACGTGGCCGCCTCGGTCGCTGTTGAGGTGCGCTCGACCGCCGAGCTGGACGACTACCTGACCCTGCGCGCCGCCAGGGTGCTCCTGCTGCGCCCCACCGCCTTCCCGTCGTTGTCGGAGGCCCGGCGGGCGCACGACCGGGCCGCCGCCGCCGGCTGGGACATCCAGTGCGCGGGCGGCCAGGGAGCCGGCCTGGCCAGGGCGGCCACGGTGGCGGTCGCCAGCCTGCCCGGCTGCACGCTGCCGTGCGACGTCACCCAGCCGCCGAAGCAGAACCAGATCGTCACGCCGCTGGTGGGCGCGAACGCGGGCGTCATCGCCGTCCCGCTCACCCAGCCCGGCCTGGGCCACACCATCGACGAGACCCGCCTCGGCCGCCTGGCCAAGGAGTCCTTCCACGCATGACCGGCCCGCATGATGTACCCGGAGTGCCGATGACCGAGCGCGACCCTGACGCCGACGCCAGGCGGCTGGCCGCCCGATCGCTGGCCGCCGACGACCCGACCGGCTGGTTCGAGCACCTCTACGCCGAGTCGGCGACCGGCGACGCGATCGTGCCCTGGGACTCGCGCACCCCGCACTTCCTGCTCGTGGAGTGGACCGCCGGACGCGGCCCCGGCGGCGGGCGGGCGCTCGTGGTGGGCGCGGGCCTGGGCGACGACGCCGAGCACGTGGCGGCCCTCGGTCACGCGACGGTCGCCTTCGACGTGAGCGCGTCGGCCGTGCGCCTGGCCCGCGAGCGGTTCCCGGACAGCCCGGTCGACTACGTGACCGCCGACCTGCTCGACCCGCCCGCCGCCTGGCGGCACGCCTTCGACCTGGTGGTGGAGATCATGACCGTGCAGGCCCTCCCGGAGGAGCTGCACGCCCGCGCCACCGAGAGCGTCGCCGGGTTCGTCCGCCCCGGAGGCACGCTGCTGGTGATCGCGTCCGGCCGCGAGGACGGCGGGCCGGTCGGCGCCCCGCCGTGGCCGCTGACGGCGTCGGAGATCGCGGCGTTCGCGACCGGCGGGCTGACGGCTGAGCGGATCGAGGACCTGCGCGACGGCGGACGCCACCGCTGGCGTGCCACCTTCCGCCGCCCCGCTGACCCCCGCTGACCCCGCCGGTCCCCGCTCCCGCTACGCCGCCTCGTACAGCGTCTCCATGGCCAGCCGCTCGCGCACGGCCAGGTCGTACAGCAGCGTCCCCGCCTGGTCGAGCGGCTGTTGCCGGCCGGTCTCCCCGGCCTGGGCCAGCAGGTCGGCCACCTCGCTCCACTTGGGCGCCAGCGCCATGTACGCCTGGCAGGCCGTCTCCAGGGCCTTGCCGGGCGCGATCATCTGGGCCTCGGCCAGGAACTCGGTGTAGAGGTTGCGGAAGAACGCGCCGCCCGTGCCGCCCCGCTCCATGAGGTTGGCCGTACGCGTGAGCTGCGCGGTCGGCCCGCGCTCCAGCCAGGTGGGGATGAGCGCGGCGGCCTGCTCGATGCCCCGGTAGCCGATGTTCCTCATCGCCGGGTTGAGGAAGGCGGCGGCGGTGGACCGGACGGCCGTCCTGACGGCCTGCGGCAGGTCGGGCTCGGCGCACGGCCCCAGCGTGTACGACAGGTTGTGCGCCGTCATCGGCCCGGTCGCCGCGCGGGCCCGTTCGAGCGAGTCGAGCGGGACCCGGTTGCGGGTGCCCTGCTGGGCGGTGTCCACGAGGTGGGCGTGGCCCTCGTCGTAGCCGACCATCGCCACGTAGTGGCCGCCGAAGTGGTAGGGCGTCCTGATGTAGTCGAGGTGGAAGCAGTCGAGCCGGATCCCGACGGGGGTGCCCTCGTCGAGGTGGCGGCGGACGTTGGACCAGGCCGTGATGGGGGAGGAGGTCTCCTGCGTGTCCAGCGTGAACCCGAGCGCGGCGGCCAGCTTCTCGGTGAGCGCGTGCGGCTTGACCCGTCCGCCGATCAGCGGGACGTCCAGCGAGCCGCTGTCCCAGTAGATGAAGCTCAGCCCTTCGCCCAGCCCGAACAGCATCGCCTCCGACAGCTCCACGCCCGCGTGCCGCAGCAGCGTGCCGGCGGTGGTCGTCTCACAGTGACGCCCTTCGAAGGGCGGAACGAGATCGATGAGCACAAGCCCAGTGTGCAGGATGACCTGCGGATTCACCTGCCGGGCGGCCCGGCGTGCCACGGAAAACCGGTGGAAGCACCCCCAGGTGCGCACGGGATGATGGGCGCATGAACACCTTGGTCGCACCTCCTGCCCGCACGGGCGCCGAACGGCTGCCCGATGGCCGCCTCCTGGGCTGGGCCGAGTGGGGGCCGCCGGACGGGAGGCCGGTCCTGCTCTCCCCGGGGGCCGCCACCAGCCGCCGGCTCGGCATGGGCGCGGCGGCGCCCGACGACCTCGGCGTGCGCCTGATCTCCCTGGACCGGCCCGGCCTGGGCGCCTCCACCCCCGCGCCGGGCCGCACGTTCGCCGGGTTCGCCGCCGACGTCGAGGTCTTCGCCGGGCTGCGCGGCCTCGGGCGTCCGGCCATGGTGGGCAACTCGCAGGGCGCGCCGTTCGCGCTCGCCTGTGCCGCCGCCGGCGTGACCGGCGCGCTGGCCCTGGTCTCGGCCGCCGACGAGGTGGCCGACCCCCGCTTCGCCGGCGCGCTGCCCGCCGAGCTGCGGCAGCTGACGGACCTGTCCACGCACGACCCGGAGGCCGCCGAGCGGATCTTCGCGGGCTTCACCCCGCAGGCGATGTGGGACCTGGTGATGGGCGGCAGCCCGGCCTGCGACCTGGCCGTCTACCAGCGGCCCGAGTTCGCCGCCGGATACCGCGAGGCGCTGGCGGAGGCGTTCGCGCAGGGGCCGGCCGGTTACGCCCGCGACACCGTCCTGGCGATGGGCCGCTGGGGCGTCGACCTGTCGTCGATCACGGCGCCGGTCGACGTCTGGTACGGCGAGCACGACGCCACCCACTCGCCCGACCTGGGGGAGGGCCTGACCGCCCGCATCCCGGGAGCCGTGCGGCACGTCGTGCCCGGCGCCGGCGGCGCGCTGCTCTGGACGCACCCCCACCGGATCCTGCGCGCCCTGCTTGACCGCAGTGCGGCCTCAGCCCACCGGTGAGTCCTGGGCGAAGGTGATCACCATGTACCGGCCGTTGGAGTAGCTGACCACCGGCCGGCCGAGCAGCTCGCCCACCTTGCGGGCGACCCCCTGGAACACCTCCACCAGCTCGGCGCTGTCGGCGCTCACCCTGAACCGGCCGTTCTCGGCCAGCTGCTGGGCCACCAGGGGGACGAAACCGGCCTCGGCCCGCACTCTCTCCTCGGCGTCGAGAGGGGTGCGCCGGACGGCGGGCGAGCTGCCGAGGGGGTGGGACATCGCGAATCTCCTCCAGGTTTGCCGGGTCCCCCAGCATGCCATCCGTGACCGGGGTCGTCAGGGCGTCCGGCTCAACCCGCGCCACATCCCTCGGTGAGCCCCTTGGTCGGCGGCGCGGAGGGCTTGCCGGACTTCACGGGCGAGGGGTCGCCTGTGGGCGATGCCGTGGCCGACGGGGTGGCCGACGGGGTCGCCGAGGCGGCGACGGCGGACGTGGTCGCGGCCGAGTCGCGCACGGCCTTGGCGGTCAGCCGGCGGATCTTGTCCCAGTCGGGGTAGCCGGTGCGGATCAGCGGCGGCACGAACTGCAGGCTCGTCACCTTCGCGTTCTTGACCTTGAGCGCCAGCGGCACCAGGTTCGTCAGCATCGAGCGCGGGATGTCGGTCCTGATCAGCTCCTTGGCGGCCAGCGCGATCCGGTTGAACCGGACCAGCACGGTCGCCGGGTCGGCCTGGTCCAGCAGCGCGCCGAGCACGCAGCGTTGCCGCCGCATCCTGGTGTAGTCGTCGCTGAAGGTGCGGGAGCGGGCGTACCACATCGCGTCGGCGCCCTTGAGCTTCCTGGTGCCGGCCTTGACCAGGCCCTCGTTGTACTTGCCGAACACCACGTCCTGCTCGACGGTGAGCGTGATGCCGCCGATGGCGTCGATGAGCCGGGCGAAGCCCCACATGTTGACCAGGGCGTACCAGTCGATCTTCAGGTCGAGGGTGTAGCCGATGGTGTCCATGAGCACCTGCGGGCCCTGCTGCCGGCGGCCGCCGAAGATCTCCGGATGGGCGTCGGCGTACTCCCAGACGCTGTTGAGCAGGTCGCTGCGGCCGCCGCCGGGGTCGGGCGGCAGGCGGAAGCCGTCGGGGAATCGCTGGGCCATGGGCGTGCCGGGGCGGAAGCGCACGTTCTCCAGGTTGCGCGGCAGGCTGACCAGCACGGTGTTGCCGGACTTCACGTCGATGCTGGCCACGTTCATGCTGTCGGTGCGCACGCCGGTGCGGTTGTCGTCGGCGTCGCCGCCGAGGAGCAGGATGTTGACCCGGTCCCGCCCGGCCCACGGGTCCCGCGGCGGCTCCTGCCCGGCCGGGACGGCGGGTTCGGCCGGCTCGGGGCCGGTGAAGATGTCGTCGAGGGTCTGCTGGGACGTCCACACGTTCTGCGCGACCAGCCCGAACGGCACCACCACGGCGACGGCGAGCAGCCCCGCGAAGGTGCCGGCCAGGATCTGGCCGTTCTGCGGCAGTCGCCCGGGACGCAGCACCACGAAGGAGTGCACGATCACCGTGAACCAGGCGACGCCCAGCGCCGCGGCTCCGACGACGATCGCGGTCAGCCACGAGTCCTGGGTCAGCGAGCCCAGCAGGTTGTCGGTCGTCAGCGCGAGTGCCAGCAGCGCCAGCAGGCCGGCGAAGTAGCACGACAGCAGGATCAGGCCGGCCGTGCGCCGGCCGGCGCGCAGATGGGCGGCCCCGGGCGCCAGCGCCGAGAGCGCCAGCCAGCCGAGGACCGCTCCCGCGCTCACCGGTTCCTTACCCTGCACGGCATCCCCGTTCCCCGAACTCCACCGTAACCCGCAGGCACGGACAGCGCGGGCAGCCTACGCATTGGATGCGAAATATGTCTTTATCGGAGGGTGAACATCGGTAACCGAATAAGATTCGGGTCATGGCCTTCTCCGAGATCGCGTACCACGTGGCCGATCGCGTCGCCACCATCACACTGTCTCGCCCCGAGCGGCTCAACGCCTTCACCTTGACCATGCGCGCCGAGCTGATCAGCGCGTTCGACCTCGCCGACGCCGACGACGACGTGCGCGCGGTGGTCGTCACGGGAGCCGGGCGGGCCTTCTGCGCGGGGGCCGACCTGGGCGGCGGCGGGGGCACGTTCGGCCACCGGGCGGAGGCCGAGCCGGCCGAGCTGGTCGAGGGCGCGCCGCGCGACGGCGGTGGCACGGTCGCGCTGCGGATCGCCGCCTCGCTCAAGCCCGTCATCGCCGCGATCAACGGCCCGGCGGTGGGCGTGGGCGTCACGATGACGCTGCCCATGGACGTCCGGCTGGCCGCCGAGAGCGCCAGGTTCGGGTTCGTGTTCGCCCGGCGCGGCATCGTCACGGAGGCGGCGTCGAGCTGGTTCCTGCCCCGGGTGGTCGGCATCTCCCGGGCCATGGAGTGGGCGGTGACCGGCCGGGTCTTCCCCGCCGCCGAGGCGCTGGAGGGCCGTCTGGTCTCGCGGGTGCTGCCGGACGAGGAGCTGCTGCCGGCCGCGTACGCGCTGGGCCGCGAGATCGCCGACAACACCTCGGCCGTCTCCGTCGCCGCCGTGCGCAGGCTGATGTGGTCGGGCCTGTCGGCCGCCTCGCCGTGGGAGGCGCACGCCGCCGACTCCAGGCTCATGGCCGAACTCGGGGGCGCGGCCGACACGGTGGAGGGGGTGACGGCGTTCCTGGAGAAGCGTCCGGCCGACTTCCCGATGAAGGTGAGCACCGACCTTCCGCCCGGCGTCCCCACATGGCCGGACAATCCATATTCTGTCTGATATGTACGAGATCACCGTTCTCCCCATGCAGCCCGACTTCGAGGGCGAGGTCGTCGCGACCCTGATCTCCAGGAAGGCCGGTTCGCGCAGGGCGGTGCTCTACGTCCACGGGTTCACCGACTACTTCTTCCAGGACCATCTGGCCGACCACTACGTCCAGCGCGGCATCGACTTCTACGCCCTCGACCTGCGCAAGTACGGCCGCTCACTGCTCCCGCACCAGACCAGGGGGCTGATCAGGAGCGTCACCGACTACTTCCCCGAGATCGACGAGGCAGTCCGGCTCATCCGCCGCGACCACGACGAGCTGACCGTCAACGCCCACTCCACCGGCGGCCTGATCACCGCGCTGTGGGCCGACCGGGTCCGCGGCCGGGGCCTGGTGCAGGGGCTCGTGCTCAACAGCCCGTTCCTCGACCTCAACGTGCCGGCCCCGCTCCGGCTGGCCGCCGACCTGCTCAAGACCCCGATGTCCTACGTCCGGCGGCCGCTGCCCCTCGGCATCAGCACCGCCTACGGCCAGAGCCTGCACCGCACCGAACAGGGCGAATGGGACTACGACCTCGAACTCAAGCCGCTGGTCGGGTTCTCCGTGCACGGCATGTGGCTGGCCGCCATCCGGCGGGCCCAGCGGCGGCTGCACCGCGGGCTGGCGGTGGACGTGCCGGTGCTCGTCCTGGCCTCCTCCACGGGCCTGCGGGTACGCGACTTCGTGCCCGAGGCGCGCTCGGCCGACATCGTGCTCGACCCGGAGCACATGGCCCGCTGGGCCACCGCGATCGGCCCCCACGTCACCTGCGTGCGCATCCAGGACGGCGTGCACGACCTGGTGCTGTCGGCCGAGCCCGCGCGCAAGCAGGTCTTCGCCGAGCTCGACCGCTGGATGAACGCCTACCAGGGCACTTCCCCCCAGGGCACTTCCTACCAGGGGAACGAGAACAGGCCGTAGTAGGCCGCCGCCACCAGGAGCAGCCCGGTGCCGCCGAGCACGCCGCCGATCGCCACGTACTGCCACCGGGTGGGCTGCATGCCCTCGCGCAGCGCCGACACGTACGCGGCCACCGCCGTGACCTCCTGGACCAGCATGAGCGCGGCCAGCACGCGGACCACCAGCCAGCCCGCCAGCACGGCCGGCCAGGCGCCCGCCTGGTTCACCGAGAACAGCACCAGCAGCATGATGAACGCCACGACCGAGGCCAGCAGGCCGAGGCCCGTCCACGCCATCCTGCGCAGCCTGCGCCTGATCGGCGGCCACAGCCGGGCGTTGGTCTCGACCGGCTCCCTGCCGTGGCCGCGCAGCCGGACGACCATCGCCGCCACCGGGCCGGCCACGTACCCGACGGCGGCCAGGCAGATGGTCAGCCCGAGCATCGTGCCGCCCGCGTACCAGGGGGCCGCGGGCACGTCGCTGGCCTCGAACCGCTGGACCGGCGTGCTGCCCGCCATGTGCGCCGACGGCCTGGCGGTGCCCGGCAGGCCGGTGATCCAGTTGGCCAGCGTCTCCAGGTAGCCCTTGGTGAACGGGCCGCCGTTGACCCGCATCGCGTGGTCGCCCTTGTCCATGAAGCGGATCGTGTACCGGTCGTTGCCCGCCTCCGTGAGCGCCGTGACCAGCGCCTTGGTGGACTCCACGAAGGGGATCGAGGGGTCGGTCGTGCCGTAGAACGCCAGGACCGGCTGCTTGACCTGACGTAAGGCCGGCATCGCGTCGTAACGCAGGAAGGTGAAGCCGACGCCGCCCATCGCCCTGGTCAGCAGGTCGCGGGCGCCGATGGGGGCGTGCAGCCGCAGCAGCTGCTCGTTCAGGGCCCAGGCGACCTGCCGCAGCGGCGAGACGTTCGGCGAGGAGACCAGCACCGCGAAGCCCACCGCCGCGCTCTTCGCCGCCGCGATCGGGACGACCCAGCCGCCCTCGCTGACCCCCCACAGCCCGACGCGCGAGGCGTCCACCTCCGGCCGGGTGCGCAGGTACTCCACCATGCGCAGCGCGTCGTCGGCCAGCAGCCCGAAGTCGCGGTCGCGGAAGTCGTAGCCGACCGTCCGCTTGTCGAACGCGATCGTCGCCACGCCCGCCCTGGCCAGGAACTCCGCCTGCGGCGTGAACTCCGTCCGCGACCCGTTGCCCGACCCCGACACGAACACCATCGCCGGGTGCGGGCCGGGCGAGAGCGGCACGCGTAAGGTGCCCTCCAGGCGCTGGCCCTCGGCCGGCAGCGAGATCTCCTCCCGCCGCACGGGGGCGGCCGCCACCACCCGGCGCAGCTCGTCGGCCGGTTGCGGGGGAATCGCGGCGAACGCCGGATCCGCCTTCAGCGGCGGCGGGTCGAACGCGGGCGGCAACACGTAGCCGACCGACGCGAGAGCCACCAGCACCAGGCCGGCGGCGACGCTCAAGGTGCCACGGCCAGTGCGCATCGGCCTCCCCATGTGCGTTGGTTTGCCCGCTGATCATCCAGCCTACTCCCGGCTTCTGTGACGGGAGGGGCCGCATTTGTCGGTGAGAGATGTTAGCTTCCTGCGACATGCGGATCCTGCACACCTCCGACTGGCACCTCGGGCGCTCCTTCCATCGGGAGAGCCTGCTCGGGGCGCAGGCCGCGTTCGTCGACCACCTGGTCGAGACGGTGCGCGCCGAGCGGGTCGACGTCGTGGCCGTCTCCGGCGACGTCTACGACCGCGCCCTGCCGCCGGTCGACGCGGTGGCCCTGCTCTCCGACGCGCTGGCCCGCCTGCGCGCCGCCGGGGCGCGGGTGGTGCTGATCAGCGGCAACCACGACTCGGCGCTGCGGCTGGGGTTCGGGTCGGCGCTGTTCGAGTCCTCGGGGGTGCACGTCCGCACCGAGCCCGGGCAGTCGTGGGAGCCGGTGCTGGTCGGCGACGTCGCCTTCTACGGCATCCCCTACCTGGAGCCCGAGCTGGTGCGCACCCCCTGGCAGCTGCCCGACCGCGGCCACACCGCCGCGATCTCCCACGCGATGAGCCGCGTCCGGGCCGACGCCGTCCGCCATCGGGCCGCCGTCGTGCTGGCCCACTGCTTCGTGACCGGTGGGCAGGCCAGCGACAGCGAGCGCGACATCAGCGTGGGCGGCGTGTCCCACGTCCCCCTGTCGGCCTTCGACGGCGTCGACTACGTCGCTCTCGGTCACCTGCACGGGCGGCAGCGCATGTCCGAGACCGTGCGCTACTCCGGCTCCCCGCTGGCCTACTCCTTCTCCGAGACCGGCCATGTCAAGGGCTGCTGGCTGGTCACGCTCGGCTCGGGCGCGGAGTTCGTGCCCGCGCCCGTGCCCCGGCCGGTCGGGCGGCTCCGCGGCGACCTCGACGACCTGCTGACCCTGCCCGCCTTCGCCGCCTACGAAGACCACTGGCTGCAGATCACCCTGACCGACGCCGTCCGTCCCAAGCAGGCCATGGACCGGCTGCGGGCCCGGTTCCCGCACGCCCTCGCCCTGGCGTTCGACCCGGTGGGCGCGGCGCCCGCCGCCGGGCCGGTGCGGGTCAGCGGGCGGCCCGAGGCCGAGGTCGCCCTCGACTTCGTCCGCGAGGTGCGCGGCGAGCCCGCCGCGCCCGAGGAGGAAGAGCTGCTGAGACAGGCGGTCGAGGCGTCGCGGATGAAGGAGACGATGGCGTAGATGCGGCCGCACCTGCTCTCCCTCACGGCCTTCGGGTCCTTCCCCGGCACCGAGACGGTCGACTTCGACGCCCTCACCGAGGCGGGCCTGTTCCTCATCCACGGGCCCACCGGGGCGGGCAAGACCACGATCCTCGACGCGCTCTGCTTCGCCCTCTACGGCGTCGTGCCCGGCCAGCGCAACAGCGCCCGCAGCCTGCGCTGCGACCACGCGCCCGCCGGCGCCGGCCCTTCGGTGACGCTGGAGGTCACGATCCGGGGCCGTTCGCTGCGCATCCGGCGGTCGCCGTCGTGGCAGCGTCCCAAGTTGCGCGGCGCCGGGTTCACCGAGGAGAAGGCCAAGGTCATCGTCGAGGAGCGCCGCGGGGCCGCCTGGCAGGGGCTCACGACCCGGCTCGACGAGGCGGGCGACCTGGTGGGCGGGCTGCTCGGGATGAACGCCGAGCAGTTCTGCCAGGTGGTGATGTTGCCGCAGGGCGACTTCGCCAAGTTCCTGCGCGCCGACGGCGACGACCGCGCCCGGCTGCTGGAGCGGCTGTTCACCGTCAAGGTGTTCACCCAGGCCGAGGCGTGGCTGGCCGAGCGGCGGCGGGCCACGGGGCGGGAGGAGCAGGAGCTGGGGCGCGAGGTCGCCTTCGCCGTCGAACGCCTGGAGGAGGCCGCCGGGCCCGTCCTCGCCTCCGCGCCGGACGGCGGCGCCGGGGACAGGGGGCTGCCGTCGGCGGCGGACGATCCGCTCGGATGGGCCGGCGCGTTGCTGGACGCGGCGCGGGCCGTCGTCCACCGGTGCGAGGAGCGGCACGCCGCCGCGGGCGACGCCGTACGCGCGGCGCGGTCGCGCTTCGAGCAGGCCGCCGCCCTCGCCGACCGCCGCCGCCGCCACGCCGAGGCCCTGACCCTGCGCCGCACCCTCGACGAACGCGCCGACGAACGCGCCGACCTCCAGGCCGTCATCGACGACGCCGCCCGCGCCGACCGCGTGCTCCCGCTCATCACGGCCGCCGGGCAGCGCGCCGAGGCCGCCGCCAAGGCCCGCGCCATGGTCGCCGACGCCCTGGCCCGCGCCCGTCCCCTCCTCACCCGCCGATCCACGCCAGGCGTCGAGGGGCCGGCGAGCGGCGCGGAGCCGTCGGTGGAGGAGCTGGAGAGCCTGGAGCGGGAGCGCCGCGCCGAGCTGGCCCGGCTGTCCGAGCTGCTCACCGAGGAGGCCCGGCTGTCGGTCGTCCGGCGCGACCTGTCGCGGGTGGCGCAGGAGCTGGCCGAGCTGGTCAGCGCCGACGAGACCGCCGCCGCGCGGCTCGCCGTCCTGCCCGGCCTGATCGCCGACGCCGAGAACAGGCTGGCCGGCGCGCGGGTGGCCGCGGCGCGCATCCCGGCGGCCCAGGCCGTACGCGACGCCGCCGCCGACCTGATCGACGTCGACCGGGAGCTCGCCGCACTGGCCGGTGAGCTGGAGGCGCTGGCCCGGCGCGAGGCCGAGGTGGCGGCGGCCGAGGCAGAGCTGCCCGCCCGGCTGGCCGCGGCTGGCGCCGCCCTGGCCGAGGTGCGCGCCGAGGCGGCGGCCGTGCCGGCCGCCGCCGCCCGTCTCGACGCCGCCCGTGCCGTCCTGGAGGCCGCCCACCGCCGCGACGCCCTGGCCGCCGAGCTGGAGTCGGCCGCCGCCGCCCACCAGGTGCTGGTGGACCGTGCCCAGGAGGCCCGCGAACGCTGGCTCGACCTGCGTCAGGCCAGGATCGACGGCATGGCGGCCGAGCTGGCCCGCGACCTGACCGACGGGCGTCCGTGCGCGGTCTGCGGCTCCGAGCACCACCCCGTGCCCGCCGCCGCGGCCCCCAGCGCGCCCTCGCCCGACGACGAGCACGCCGCCGAGGCCGCCCACGAGGCGGCCGCCGCCGACCGGGAGGCCGCCGAACGCGCTCTGGCCTCCGTCGAGTCCCGGCTCGCCGACGCCTCGGAGGCCACCGATGGGCTGTCCGCCGACACCGCGGCCGGGCACGTGCTCGCGGCCGAGGAGGAACTGGCCCGGCTGCGGTCGGTCGCCGACCGGGAGCCCGCCCTCGCCGACGCGCTCGACCGCCTCGAAGGCGACCGTGACCACGTCCGCGACCGGGCCAGGGAGATCGCCGAGGCGCTCGCCGCCCACCACGCCCACCGCACCCGGCTCACCGCCGAACGCACCCGTCTGCACACCCGTCTCGCCCAGACCCTGCACCCCGAGACCCTCCTCTCCGAGCGCCCGCTCACGGCAGACGCCCTTCCTGAGCCCCCGGACGGGGTCGACGGGAGGCGGGTGCTGGCCGCGGCCGAGGAGGAGTTGCGGCGGCTGGCCGCGGTGGCGGCCAAGGAGGCGGGGCTGGCGGCCGAGGTGGCCGCGCTCGGCCGCGAACGTGCCGAGCTGGAGGAGCGCGGACGCCGCATCGCGGCGCGGGTGGCGGCCGGCCGTACCAGACATGAGGAGCTGAGCGCGGACGCCGGGCGGCTGGGGGCGCGGCTCGACGCGGCCCGGGGCGGCGACCTGACCCTGACGGCCCGCCTGTCCAGGCTGCACGACGAGGCCGAGCTGCTGCGCGAGGCGCTGGAGGCCACCAGGGCGGCGGTCGCGGCGGCCGCCGAGCTCGACGCCGCGGCCGAGGCGGCCGGGCGGGCGGCGGCCGAGGCGGGGTTCGCCGACGTGCGGGAGGCCGAGGAGGCGTACCGGAGCCCGGCCGAGCGGGAGGGCAAGGCGGAGCTGCTGCGGCGGCTCGACGACCAGCACGCCGCCGTCACCGCCCTGCTCGCCGACCCCGAGCTGATCGCCGCGGCCGCCGAGCCCGCGCCCGATCTGGCGGCCGCCGAGGCCGCCAGAGACGCGGCGGAGGAGTCGCACACCCGGCTGGCGAGCGAGCGCGACCGCGCGGCGGCCAGCGCCGCCCGCCTCGCCGAGCTGCGCGAGGAGCTGGCCGCGCGCATCGAGCGGTGGCGTCCCGCGGCCGAGCGGCACCGGCTGGCCGAACGCATGGCGGCGCTGGCCTCGGGCACGTCCGGCGACAACCAGTGGAACATGAGCCTGACGTCGTTCGTGCTGGGGGAGCGGCTCAGGCAGGTGGTCGACGCCGCCAACGAGCGCCTCGACCACATGTCGTCCGGCCGCTACCTGCTCCGGCACGACCTGCGCAAGACCGCCGGATCCCGGGCGCGGTCCGGCGGCGGCCTGGGCCTGAAGGTGGCCGACGCCTGGACCGGGGTCGACCGCGACCCGGCGACCCTGTCGGGCGGCGAGAGCTTCATCACCTCGCTCGCGCTCGCGCTCGGCCTGGCCGACGTGGTCACGGCGGAGGCGGGCGGCGCGGAGGTCGGCACGCTGTTCGTGGACGAGGGCTTCGGCACCCTCGACGAGGACACCCTCGACGACGTGCTCGACATCCTCGACGGGCTGCGCGACGGCGGACGCGCGGTCGGCATCGTCAGCCATGTCGGCGAGCTGCGCACCCGGATCCCCGTGCAGCTCAAGGTGGGCAAGACCCGCAGAGGGTCGACCCTGGTCAGCTAAGCGGTCAGCTGGGCGGTCAGCTGGGCGGTGGCGCGGTCGAGGCCCGCACGATCAGCTCGTAAGGGAACAGCCGCCGCTCCGGCCGGGCCGCCGCCCCCGACAGCAGCAGCCGCCCGGCCGCCTCCCCGATCTCCTGCTTGGCCTGCCGGATCGTGGTGAGCCCCGCCTCCTGCGCCGCGCTGTCGGAGAACCCGACGACCGACAGCTCGCCCGGCACGTCGAGGCCCAGGTCGGCGGCGGCGTCGAGGACGCCGAGGGCGAGCACGTCGGTGTTGGTCAGGATCGCCGTGGGCCGGGGGTCCAGCCGCAGCAGCGCGTGGCCGGCCTTCCTGCCCGCCTCCCGCGAGTTCCTGGCGACCTCGTAGAAGGGCACGTCGTCCCAGTCGAGGCCGGCCTGCTCGCAGGCCGTCTGGTAGCCGCCGCGCCGGGCGCGCATCGCCGCGAACACCGCGCCCTCCTGGCGGGCGCGGTCGGCCCAGCCGGTGTGGCCGTCGTCGTGCAGGCCGACCATGGCCACCGCGACCCGCCGGTGCCCGAGGCCGAGCACGTGCGCGGCGGCGGCGGCTCCGGCGGCGGGCTCGTCGATGCCGACGAAGGGGTGGCCGGGCACGTACGGCTCGTCCACCACCACGACGGGCAGCTTCCTGGCCAGCACCTCGGCCAGCGCCGGATGGCCGTCGGGCAGCGAGACCACGCAGAACGCGTCGACCACCGCGTCGCGCACGGTGTCGCTGCGCCGGTCGCCGTGCGGCAGCGGCAGGATGAGCAGGCCCACGCCCGCCTCCTCGGCCGCCGTGGCGAGGCCCTGGAAGAACCCGAGGGCGTACGGGTCGGCGAAGGCGTAGGCCAGCGTCTCGCTGAACAGCAGGCCGAGCGCGCCGGCGCGGCCGAGCCGGAGCGAGCGCGCCGTCGGGTTGGGGCCCGCGTAGCCGAGCTCGTCGGCCACCTCCAGGATGCGCCGCCGCAGCCCGTCGCTGAGCTGGTCGGGCCGGGAGAAGGCGTACGACACGGTGGCGCGGGACACGCCGAGCCTGTCGGCGATCGTCTGCAGGGTGACCCTTGCCATCGTCCCACCGTATCGAACGGCCTTGCCGGTGCGTTCTTAATTGATTAAGCTCTTAATTGATTAAGGAGGAGAGACATGGATGCCATGCAGGTTCTCGCGCACCGGACGGCGATGGGGTTCCGCGACTCGCTCGACGCGGCCCTGCCGGGGGCGCCGCGCAGGCGGGATCCGGAGCGGGTGGCTGTACGGGCGCGGCTCGCACACTCCCTACGCCGCACCGCCGACCGCCTCGACCCCACCTGCCCCCCCACCCGCTACGGCGAGCTGTGACCGCCAGCTTCTCGGTTTAGGAGGGGGGTGCTCCCTCTGGGCCGGCTGGAGGGGCAGGGGCCGGTCAGGGCGGCGTAAGGGGCGGGGCTGGTCCCGGTGTCACGGGCAGGGCCGGGTGGCAGGGGCAGGGGCACGAGCAGGGGCGGGTGTCGGGGGCAGTGTGGGTCAGGGGAGGGTGGCTATCAGGTCGGGGATTGTGGTGGGGTCGTGGAAGAGGGTGGCGCCGAGGCCGGACAGGCGCGAGGGCGGCGTCAGGCCGCCCGCGAAGGCCAGGCAGCGCATCCCCGCGCTCATCGCCGCCCGCACCCCGAACGGGCTGTCCTCGATCACCACGCACCCCTCCGGCGCGGCCCCCATCGTCGCCGCGGCGTGCAGGAACAGGTCGGGGGCGGGCTTGCCGCGGGCGACGTCCTCGGCGCTGAAGACGCGGCCGTCGAACCGCCGGGCCAGGCCGGTGAGCTCCAGGCTGTTGCGGACGTTGGCGTGCCGGCCGTTGGAGGCCACGCAGTAGGGGATGTCCAGGCGGTCGAGGGCGGACTCGATGCCCTCGATGGCGCGCAGCTCGGCCTCCATCGCGGCCAGGTACTCCTGGGTGATCTGGTCGTGCCAGCCCGGGGGCGTCTCGCCGACCTGCTCGTCCCAGTACTCGTTGCTGCAGCCGACGAAGCGCTCGGCGTACTCGCTCTCGTCGATCGTCCAGCCCAGGCGGCGCAGGGCGGCGGTGCCCACGCGCACCGAGATGCGCTCGCTGTCGACGAGTACCCCGTCACAGTCGAAGATGACCAGTTCCACGGCCAAGGTGCGGTCCTCTCAAAAGGCGACGTTTGCCGACGAATCTATCGGGCGGCTGTGTGACATTGCGCAGGTGGTAGCGTCGTTGTACCGCTTGACAAGATGTCAGTCCGGATAGTGAGACATGAAGTGAAGACTTCCCCCCGGGTCTCGGCGCCCAGCACGACCAGGATCGCCATGGCCAGCCTCATGGGCACCGCGATCGAGTTCTACGACTTCTACATCTACGGGACCGCCGCCGCGCTGGTGCTCAACACCGCGTTCTTCCCCGGCATGGACCCCGTGGCCGGCCGGCTGGCCGCGTTCTCGACGTTCGCGGTGGCGTTCGTCTCGCGTCCGCTCGGGTCGGCGGTGTTCGGTCACTGGGGCGACCGCGTCGGCCGCAAGTCGATGCTGGTCGTCTCGCTGCTGGTGATGGGCCTGTCCACGGTGGCGATCGGCCTGCTGCCGGGGTACGCGGCCATCGGCGTGGCCGCGCCCGTGCTGCTGGTGCTGCTGCGCTTCACCCAGGGCATCGGCCTCGGCGGCGAGTGGGGCGGCGCGGCGCTGCTGGCCACCGAGCACGCCCCGCCCGGCAGACGCGGCCTGTACGCGATGTTCCCCCAGCTCGGCCCCGCGGCCGGGTTCATCGTGGCCAACGGGCTGTTCCTGATCCTCGGCGAGACGCTGACCGACGAGCAGTTCGGCGGCTGGGGCTGGCGGCTGCCGTTCGTGGCCAGCCTGCTCCTCGTGGTCGTCGGCCTGTACGTGCGGCTGCGAATCTCCGAGACGCCGGTCTTCCGGGCCGCCCTCGACCAGCGCCGCATCGCCAAGGTGCCGTTCGCCGGGCTGATGCGCCACCACTGGCGGCGGGTGCTGCTCGCCGCCGGGGCGATGACCGTCGCCTACACGCTCTTCTACACCGCCACCACCTACTGCCTGTCCTACGGCACCGCCACCCTCGGCATCCCGAAGACCGCCATGCTGACCCTGACCATGGTCGGCGTGTTGTTCATGGCGGCGGGCACGGTCGTCTCGGCGGTGGTCAGCGACCGGCTGGGCCGCCGCCGCACCCTGCTCACCGGCACGGCCGTCGCCGTCGTGTGGGGGCTGGTGATGTTTCCGCTGATGGAGACCGGGTCGGTCGTCCTGGCCGGGGTGGCGCTGGCCGGCGCGCTCGGGCTGATGGGGCTGATCTTCGGGCCGATGGGGGCGTACCTGCCCGAGTTGTTCAGGACGGAGTTCCGCTACAGCGGCGCCTCGGTCGCCTACAGCCTCGGCGGCGTGCTGGGCGGGGCGGTGCCGCCGCTGGTCGCCACCAGCCTGCAGACCAGCGGCCTCGGCGTCATGGGCGTCGGCCTCTACGTCTCGGCGATGGCCCTGCTGAGCCTGCTCTGCCTGCTCGCCCTGCCGGAGACCGGCGACATCTCCCTGCGATGAACCGGGTTCTCCTGTCACATCCGCCGGGGCTGTCCCGTCCTCCTGGTGAAGAACCTGATGAGGAGGGGCGGACGATGAGCAAGCACATTCTGATCGTCGGCGGTGGATATGTCGGGATGTACGCGGCCCGCGGGCTGCGGCGGCTGATCCGGTCGGGCGAGGTGACGGTCACCGTGGTCGACCCGCGGGGGTACATGACGTACCAGCCGTTCCTGGCCGAGGCGGTCGGCGGGACGATCGAGCCCCGCCACGTCGTCGCCCCGCTCAACCGGGTGCTCAAGGGCGCGCGCGTGCTCACCGGCCACGTCATCCGGGTCGACCACGAGGCCCGCACCGCGCGGTTCCAGCCGGTCCAGGGTCCGGCCAGGACGCTCACGTACGACATCCTCGTGATGGCGGCCGGGTCGATCACCCGCGCGCTGCCCATCCCGGGGCTGGCCGAGCACGCGGTCGGGTTCAAGAGCCTCGGCGAGGCTGTGCACCTGCGCAACCACGTCCTGGCCCAGCTCGCCGCGGCCGCCTCGACCGACGACCCGCTGGTACGGCGCAGGGCGCTGACGTTCGTGGTGGTCGGCGGCGGGTTCTCGGGCGTCGAGGCGCTGGCCGAGATGCAGGGGCTGGCCGACGAGGCCCTGCGCTACCACGACGGGATCGAACCTGCCGACCTGAGCTGGACCCTGGTCGAGGCGACCGGCGGCATCCTGCCCGAACTCCACCCCGGCCTCGGCCGCTGGACCGTGGACGCGCTGCGCGCCCGCGGCGTGGACGTGCGGCTGGAGACCCGGCTGAACTCGGCCGAGGGCGGCGTGGCCCGGCTGTCGGACGGCACGTCGCTGGAGGCAGGGACGCTGGTGTGGGCGGCCGGCGGCCGGCCCAGCCCGCTCGCCGCCGACAGCGGGCTGCCCGTGGACGAGGCCGGACGGCTGCGGGCCACCGAATACCTGACGGTGGCCGGGCTGGCGGACGCGTTCACGGCCGGCGACGGCGCGGCGGTGCCCGACCTGACCCGTCCGGGCCGGTTCACCGCGCCCAACGCCCAGCACGCGGTGCGCCAGGCCAAGCTGCTCGCCCGCAACCTGGCGGCCCACGTCAGGGGAGGACGGCTGAAGGCGTACCGGCACGCGTACCTGGGGTCGGTGGCCGGGCTCGGCCACCACCAGGGCGTGGCGCAGGTGCACGCGATCCGGCTGACCGGGTTCCTGGGGTGGCTGGCGCACCGGGCGTACCACCTGGCTTGGGTGCCGACGTTCAACCACAAGGCGCGGGTACTGGCGGACTGGGGGCTGTCGATGGTGTTCCGGCGGGAGGCCGTGCAGCTCACGGCCGTCGAGCACGCGGGGGAGGACTTCCGCCGGGCCCTGGCGGCCGACGACCTCGGCCGCGCCGCCTGACCCGCCCTCCCCGCGCCCGCTACACCGGCTGCTCGACCGGCCGGCTGACCGGCTGGCCCCGGTCGACGTACGCGGCCAGCGCGCGCACCCGCTCGGCGTGCTGGTCGTGGCCGACGATCACCGGCGGCTCGTTGTACGGCATCGCGTCCGACGACCGCCGCAGCTTGACGTACTGGCCGCAGGCGTCGATCGCGTACGGCTCCATGTCGTCCTGGAGCGCGCCGATCACCGTGATGCCGTACGTCTCGCCGATCCGCCGGAACAGCGCGACCGCCTCCCTGCGGTGCTCCTTGCCCAGGTTGCGGCCGAGCTCGTCGAGCACCAGGCACAGATGGCCGCCGCCGGACGACGCGATGGCCGCCGCGCACACCAGCTTGACGGCCTTCTCGTCCATGAGCGCGGTGTTGGCCCGCCGGTTGTACGGCACGAACCCCTGCCCCTCGCCCCGCCGCCACTTCGGCGTCACCCGCCACTGCCAGCGCTGCTCGGGGTCGGCGGGCGCGGGCGGCACCGGGAACTCCAGCGTCGCGCCGTAGCCGCCGTAGGAGGTGTCGAGCTTCTCGAACTCCTCGGCCACCCGCGTCAGCCTCGCCTTGATCGCCGCCGTCAGCGCCGCCCGGTGGACGGCCGTGGACTGCGCCGCCTCCTCCGCGCCCCGGGCCGCCGCCGCCAGGTCGCGCTGCCGGGTGACGACCTGCGCCTCGATCTGCCGCCGCTGGTGCTTCTCGTACTCCTCCTGGCCGCGCAGGTAGGAGGCCAGCGACCCGCACACCGCCGCGAACGTCGCCTGCTCGCGCGCCGTGCTGCCGCCCCGCTCCGACAGCAGGAACGCCAGCTCCTCCGGGATCTCGGCGTCCTCCTCGGGGAAGGTGTCGCGCAGCGCCTGGTCGAAGTGGCGTTCGGCGACGCGCCACCACTCCTCGGCCGCGCGCGGACGCTCCTCCTCCGGCAGCGCCGCGATCCACTCGCGGGCGGTCTCCACCGTGCCGCCCCAGTCGGCGGCCAGCGCGTCGAGCCGCAGCGCCTCCCGCTCGGCGGTGACCTTGGCCTCCTGCTCGCGGGCCTGCGCCCGCTCGCTCTCGTGCCGCTGCCGCCGCCCGTCGAGCCGCTCGATCTCCATGTCGCGGGTACGGGCCCGGAAGTCGAGCGCGCCCGCCTGCCGCTCGGCCTCGGCGACCTTCGGCGCCAGCTCCTCGATCGCCGCGTTGAGCCCGACCAGCCGGTCACGGCGCTCGGCCAGCCTGGCCTCCAGCTCCGCCAGCCGCACCCCGGCCCGCGCGCCCTCCAGCCGCCGCTGCGCCTCGGCGACGGCCTCCTCGGCCTCGCGCACCACCTCCGCGGCGCTCTCCTGGGCGTCTTCGGCGCGGTTGAGCCGCTGGCCGGCGGCCTTGATGCGGGCCTCCCGCCCGGTCGCCACCCCGTCGAACGCCCCCACCACACTCACCCCGGCCGCGCTGACCAGCACGGACCCGGGCAGGTCGGCCAGGGCCCGCGCCGCCTCGCCGAGCCGCGCGGCGTCGACGATCACGGCGTGCTCGTGCGGCCAGCCGCGCAGGCGGGCGCCGGGAAGGGCGGCGTCGCGGGCCTGCTCGGCCACGTCGAGGGCGTCGAGCAGGCCGGTCGCCCCGACACCCGCCGCCGACAGCGCGTCGAGCTGGGCCGCGGCCGGGCCGCCCTCGGCGTCGTCGAGCGCCGCCCGCGCCGAGGACACCTCCTGGTCGGCCACGCCGAGCGCCTTGAGCGCCTCGTTGAGCCGGAGCCCGGCCTGCCGCAGCTCGGCCTCGGCGGCGGGCACGTCGCGTCCGTCGGCGAACCTGCGGGTCTCCTCCAGCGCCGGGATCGCGGCGCGCAGCTCGTCGGCGGAGTTCTCGGCCACCGCGCGGTCGGCGTCGAGCTTGGTGGTACGGGCCTGCAGGGCGGCCAGCTCCTTGCGGGCCTGGGACACCTGGCGGTCGAGCGTGTCCTCGCGCAGCGTGGCGATCTCGGCCTTGACCAGCGCGATCTCCTCGGCCGCCGACTCGCCCGCGGCGCGGTGGCGGCCGAGGTCGGCGGCCAGCAGCTCGTCCTTGGCGGCGGCGTCGGCGAGCTTGCGCGCCTGCCTGCCGCGCCAGCAGCGCAACGCCTCGGCCAGGCGCACCCGGGCCTGGTCGCGGCGGTCGAACGTGCCGAGCAGCGCCTTGGACTCCACCTCGAACTCGGCCAGCCGGTCGGCCGCCTGCGCCGCCCGCACCCGTTTGGCGTGCTCGTCGCGCCGGGCCTCGCGCTCCTGCTCCAGCTCGGCGTCGAGGCCGGTGAGCGCCGCGATGGCCTCGAAGACGCGCTCGGGGGAGATCTCGTTGAGCGGCTGGGAGAGCAGGTTGGTGGCGACCTTGCTGCGCACGGACGTGGACAGGAACGACACGCACCTGACCCGGTCGCCGTAGAGCACCTTGGTCAGGTCGCGGGCCACGACGTCGCGCTTGCCCGCCGACCTCGGCAGCGACGCCCAGATCTCGTCGGCCCGCGCCACCCGCTCGGCCTCGGACGGCGAGGCGGCCAGGTGGACGCCCTCCCGCCAGCGGATCTCCAGGTGCGGAGCCTCCTGGTTGACCTTGAGCCACACGGTGATCGCGCCGCCCGAGGTGTCGGGCACCTCGAACAGCTCCCCGCTGTCCTGCTCGCCCTCCTCGCCCGCCTCGCCCTCCTCGGTCAGGGTGAGGTCGGGCGCGGCGGACGGCTCGGGCGCGGTCGGCGGCGGGGCGAAGGAGTCCATGCCGGGCGGGCCGAAGACGCCCACGATGTAGCCGTGGTCGGCGCTCGCCCACTGGCGGGCGCCCGCGCCGCTGGCCAGCTCGGCGTTGAAGAGCAGCTCGGAGACCGCCTTGGCGCCCGAGGCGAAGCGCCACTGCTCGTCGCCGAGCAGCGCCGTGATCGAGGCGATGAACGACGACTTGCCCGCGCCGTTGGAGTCTTTGGGGCCCGCGCCCGCGACGACGATCAGCGTGCCGGGGACCGTGGGCACCGGATGGGTCGAGAGCCGTGAGATGTTGACCGCCTGCACGGCGATCAGCACCCGGTCTCCGACGACGTTCTCCATCTGCGACACCCGAACCCCCGTAACCCTTCCATCTGTCATGACGTTCACTGCGCCGACCTGCGGGCGCGTACGGCCGCCGCGAGCGGCGTGTGCGGGCCGGCGGCGAGGATCAGCTCCTCCTGCAGCCGCCGCCGGGCCGCCGGCGTGAGCCGGTGGAACTGCGGGCCGGGGACGTAGCCGCCCGCCTCCTCGCCGGCCTTCACCTGGGCCAGCAGACCGGCGTGCCGCAGCGTGCGCAGCGCCGACTCCAGCTCGCCGATCGGGACCTGGGTGTGGCGGCGCAGCTCCTCGACCGGGGTGGGGTGCGGCGACAGCCAGGAGTCCTCCGGCAGCAGGCCCTCGGCCCGGGGGATCGCGACAGAGTGGACCAGCACCAGCGTCAGCACCGCCCGCTCGCTCACGCCGAGCCCCGCGCCCGCCGCGACCGCCGGCGGGCGATCCGCCGCCGCCGCGCCCGCCGTCTCCAGGACCGCCTCCGGCTCGGGAGCGGGGGACGGGGGCTGGGCCAGGGCGGCCGTGTGGGTGTCGTCGTAGCCCGAGGTCCAGCGTTCGCGCAGCTGGATGAGGACGCGGCCGCGGCGGGCCAGCATCTCGCCGAGCGTGTGGCGCAGCGCCGGGTCGCGCAGCGCGGCGAAGCGGCCCTCGGCGACCGGCTCGGCGGCGTGCTCGACCACCATGAACGCGGCCACCAGCTCGGCCCGCCGCCGCTCGTCGTAGGCGCCCAGCAGGTCGTCGAACTCGGCCACGCCGAGCTCGGCCCGCCCGCCCGCGCCGGGCAGGGGCAGGACCGCCGCGGCCACGATGTCGGCGTCGCCCACCACGGTGAGCTCCGGCCGCTCGGGCTCGGGCAGGCGGCGGACCAGCTCCTGCAACTGGGCGTGCGACTCCGCCGGCCACAGCGCGCAGCGCGGCCCGAGCGTCACCACCCCGTCGTCGAGGACGATCCACGCCGAGTCGTGCAGCCGCCGCAGCGCGCCGCGCGCCCAGTTGCGCATCAGGTCGTCGGTGCGCCCGATCAGCGCCCGGTAGGTGTCGAGCACCAGCTCGACGGGCGCCGGGTCGCCGGGCCACGGATCGACGGAGAGATCGTTCCAGCAGCACTTGAGCGTGGCCGCCAGCACCCGCCGCGTCTCGCCGGCCCGCTCCACCGGGACGGCGGCGATCTGGTACTCCTCCAGCAGCGACGGTGTCACCCCGTCGGGCCACACCGGCAGCGCGTGCCCGGTGGAGTCGGGCCGGGTCAGGCGGGTCATCCCGGCGGGCGCGGGCACGCCCGCCCCCAGCCGCAGCGGCCCGCCGGAGCGCGCCCGCGCGTGGGCGAGCGCCTGACCGGCGGACCGGCCGCGCTCGGAGGCCGGAGAACCGGTGGACGTCATGAGGTGCGCTCCAGGTAGCCGTGGGACAGCCAGGCGGGCTCGCCGTCGGGGTCGACGGTCAGGCCGTCGGACCAGGTGAGCCGGTAGGGGAGCTCGGGGCGCAGGTCGGCGGTGGTCAGGTCGGCGAGCAGGCGGCGGGCGGCGGGCCAGTCGGAGCCGATCACGTCGGCCAGCGCGACCCGGGAGGCGGCGCCGAGCAGCGACTCGGCCACCTGCGTGAGCCGCTCGACGGCGGCCCCCGGCGAGGAGTCGAGCGAGCCCTCGGGCCCGGGGTCGGGCAGCGCCGAACGCGGGGGAGTGGGCTGGACCGGAGCCGGCCGCGGCGCCTCGTCGACCGCCCGCGCGACGGCGGCCGGATCGTGCCACGGCGCGGGCGCGTCGAAGACGAACCCGTCGAGCACCGAGGCCAGCCGCTCCTTGGAGGCGGTCTGGGCGAACGTGCGCCACGTCTCGGTGGGCAGCAGCGTCAGGTTGCGGGTCGTGCCCGCCGAGTCGGCCAGGCGGCCGGCGGCGCGGCGCGAGGCGTCGCTGTAGGAGTAGATGGACGCGCGCAGGTCGGTGCAGACCCGGTCGAGCTCGGGCCAGCGGGTCAGGATCGTGCCGTGCAGGCCCTGGGCGCGCCGGGCGATCTCCTCGGTGCCCCAGAGCTTGGGGGCCTGCTCGCGCAGCTCCTCGATGGTGCCCGTGGTCAGCGTGATCAGCTCCAGGGCCCAGAGCCGGAACGCGCGCGCCAGGTTGACCGCGCTCTGCCGGGCCTCCTCGCTCGTGGTGCGGGGGTCGGCGACGTTGAGGTCTTCCAGGGCGAGCAGGCGGTGCATCTCGGACTGGCCGCCGTCGTCCATCATGCGGCGGATGAACATCAGGCCGACGACGCTGGTGAACGAGGCGCGGTAGCGGAGCTGGTTGGGCTTGGGGAACACCTCGCGGATCGCGCCGAGCCCCTTGAGCACCCGCAGCCGGTTGTCGAACTGGTCGCTGGGGTAGGCCCGGCAGGCGAAACGCATCTGCTCGTGCGTCAGCCACTCCTCGCCCGCCTCGGCGAACGCCGCGAACAGCGTCTCGGCGATGTCGACCAGGGCGGGGTCGTCGACCACCGCGCCGCTGTCGCGGGCCAGCGCGGCGAACATGCGGCGGTAGGTCGACAGCACCGCCTCCTCGGAGAGGGCGGCGTCGAGGGTCAGGGGCTGTTCGGACACGCGCACTAAGGTACGGCTTCACACCGACAGACACGGAACCCGGCGCGGGCTACCAGCCGGTACGGACGCGGATGGGACTCCCGCCCGCTAGGGTGATCCAGGTTAAAGCGGGGCAAACTCTCTGTGATCGCACATACGGGGTGAGTAACGGTTGTCCATCCGTGTGCTCGGCGGGGACCGGGCGACGGCCCTGATGGCCGGTGGGGCGGCCGTGCTCCTGGTGGCCGCGGCGGCATGGTTCGGCGTGGGCGTCTCCAGCGCCAATCCGGAGCTGGCCGACGTCGGCGCGTGGCTGTGGACCAAGGCCAAGGGCAGGGTCGTGCACGTGAACGGCCTGTCGGGCGAGGTGGACGGCTACCTCGACGACAAGGCCGGCAAGCAGTTGCGCGTCGTCCAGGACGGCACGAACGTGCTGCTCGTCGACGACCGCACCGGCTTCGTCAGCCGGGTCGAGCCCAGCCAGCTCACCGTCACCCAGACCCGCGACCTCGGCGCGGCCGGGACGCAGCTCGCCGTCTCCGGCGGCACGGCCTACGCCGTCGATCCGGCGGCTGGCCGCGTCCAGCGCATCGACCCGGTCACGCTGAACGCCGTGGGCGCGCCCATCACTCTGCCCGGCCCGCTCGGCGCGGCCAGGATCGACGGCGGCGGCAGGCTCTGGGTGCCGGTGACCGCCAGGGGCCAGGTCGTGCCGGTGTCCGGCGGCGTCGCCGCGACCCCCGTCAAGGTGGGCGAACCGGGCGAGGAACTGGCCGTGACCATCGCCGGCGGACTGCCCGTCGTGGTCAACACCCGGGCCGCCACCGCCGTCACCGTCGGCGCGGACGGCGGCGTCGGCGAGATCGCCCTGCCCAAGGAGGTCGCGCGGGCGGCCAAGGGCGGCGTGCTCACCCCGGCCTCGACCGAGGGCCCGCTCGTCCCGGTGCTGACGCCGGGCGGCTCGGGGCTGCTCGTCGTGCTCGACACCTCCTCCAACGCCGTGCTCAGCACCAGGTTCGCGACCGACGACCCCGCCGGGCTCGGGGTGCCGCAGGTGCTCGGGTCGAAGGTGTACGTACCGGACAAGAGCCGTGGCGCGCTGATCGTCTGGGACAGCGCCGCCGGCGGGCGGCCCACCACCCTCCAGGTGGCGGACGGGCCGGGCCCGGTGGACGTGTTCGTCAAGGACGGCCTGCTCTGGGCCAACGACGAGAACGGCGACAAGGCCCTGGTCATCGACCCCGAGGGCCGCAAGCACGACGTGGACAAGGACGACTCCGACGTACCGGGGCCGACCAACACCCCCAAGCCCAAGCAGACCCCGCGCCCCGACCCCACGATCCCCGACCCGCCTCCGGACGATCCGCCCGAGACCAGCGAACCCGACCCGACCAGGACGAAGCAGACCGAGCGGCCCCGCCACCCGGCCAGGACGGCCACGCCGACCCCCACGACCACGACCACCCCGACCCCGACCCCGACTCCGACCCCGACGCCCACCGCCGCCCCCGGCGCGCCCGGCGCGGTGACCGCGCGGTCGGGCCCCGGCCGGGTGACCGTCACCTTCAGCCCGTCCACCGGCGGCAAGGTCGAGCGCTACACGCTCAAGGCGTCCGGCGAGGGACGGCCGGAACCGCAGTCGGTGAACGCCGACGGGCCCTTCCAGTTCGAGTTCACCGGCGGCGACTGCGCCCAGGAGTACACCTTCGTCGTCGTCGCCCACTGGCCGGGCGGTGAGGTGGAGTCGGAGCGGAGTGCGGGGGCCAGGCCCTGCGTGGCGCCCGCGGCGCCGTCGAACTTCGCCGCCAGGCCCAGGAACCGGGGCGCCGAGCTGACCTGGAGCGCCCCCGAGAACGGCGACCCGAGCGTGACCTACCAGCTCAGCGGCGCGGTCGCGAACGACGCGATCAAGGGGACGTCGTTCAGCGTGGACGGGCTGAAGAACAACGCGAAGTACGCCTTCAAGCTCAAGGCCACGAACCAGGCGGGGGAGAGCCCGGACGTCGCCTCCGTCGAGGTGGACCTGACCTACCCGAGGCAGCAGTACAAGAACGCCAACAACAACGTGGTGGACACGCTGGTCCGCCCCGCCGCGACGAAGACCGGCGAGGCGGGCCGCATCCCGAAGGGGCAGTACCTCTCGATCACCGTCATCTGCCAGGTCAAGGGCCAGAGCGTCACGGAGGACGAGAGCAAGGAGACCAGCGACGTCTGGAACAGGATCGAGTGGAACGGCGGCGTGGCCTATCTGAGCGAGACGCTCATGACCACGCCCCGCGGCTCGTTCCCGGCGCCGCCGCTCTTCGAGTGCACCGACTGAGGAGAGGGACCGGTTGACCCAGTACAACTACCCGGACCAGATGGCCCAGGCCCAGCAGCCCGCCGCCCTGGCCGGCCAGTTCGCCCAGCGGTTCCAGCTCCTGGCCGGCAACATCGAGCGCGTCGTCCGCGGCAAGCGCGAGGCCGTCGAACTGGCCCTGATCTGCCTGTTCGCCGAGGGCCACCTGCTCGTCGAGGACGTCCCGGGCACCGGCAAGACCACCCTCGCCCGCTCGGTCGCGGCCAGCGTGGACGCCGAGTGGCGGCGCATCCAGTTCACCCCCGACCTGCTGCCGAGCGACATCACCGGCGTGTCGATCTTCAACCAGGCGCACCAGAAGTTCGAGTTCCACCAGGGCCCGGTGTTCGCCAACATCGTGCTCGCCGACGAGATCAACCGGGCCTCGCCCAAGACCCAGTCGGCCCTGCTGGAGGTCATGGAGGAGCGCCGGGTCACCGTGGACGCCGAGCCGCACCCGGTGCCGCGGCCGTTCCTGGTGGTGGCCACGCAGAACCCGGTGGACATGGACGGCACGTACCCGCTGCCCGAGGCCCAGCTCGACCGGTTCCTGATGAAGATCTCCGTCGGCTACCCCGACCACGTCTCGGAGGTCGAGGTGCTCAAGGGCGGGCCGACCGGGCCGCAGGTCGAGCGGCTGCCGGTGGTGGCGCGGGCGACGGACGTGGCCGGGATGATCGACTTCGCCTCCCGGATCCACGTGGCCGACCCGGTCTACGACTACATCGTCGGGCTGTGCGCGGCCACCCGTACCAGCCCGCACCTGCGGCTGGGCGCGAGCCCCCGGGGAAGCCTCGCGCTGCTGCGCGCCGCCCGCGTCAGGGCGGCCGCCGCCGGACGGCACTACGTGGTGCCCGAGGACGTCAAGGCGCTGGCCGTCCCGGTGCTGGCGCACCGGCTGATCGTCACCCCGGAGGCCGAGCTGCGCGAGATCGGCGCGGCGTCCGCGCTCGGCGAGATCCTCGCCGGGATGCCGGTGCCGCAGGCGGCGTAGATGCGGCTCACTGCCCTGTTCACCCCGCTCGGGTGGGCCACGCTCGCGGGCTCGGCGGCGCTCTACGCGGCGGGCTTCGCCCTCGGCTACCCCGAGCCGGTCGTGCTGGCCACCGGCGGCGTGCTCGCCCTGGCCGCCGCCCTCGCCTGGACGGCCCCCGCGCCCGACCTGGAGGTGCGGCGCGAGGTGACGCCGCTCAAGGTGCCGAGGGGCGAGGCGGCGGTCGCGGTGCTGAACGTGGTCAACCGGGGCCGGCGCGGCCTGTCGGGGCTGCGCGTCCAGGACCGAGTCGGGACGTCGGAGCACCTGATCGGCCTGCCGCGGCTGCCCAGGAACGCCGCGCGCACCGTCTCCTACCCGCTGCCCACCGACGTGCGCGGTGAGATCCCGGTCGGGCCGCTGCTGCTGGTCCGGGCCGACCCGTTCGGCCTCACGCGCCGGGTGCGACGGTACGGCGACGCCGTCACCCTCCTGGTCCGCCCGCGCACCGTCGCGCTGTCCGTGCCGCCGTCCGGCCGGGCCCACCACCTGGAGGGGCCCACCAGCGACAACGCCCCCAGCGGCACCGTCACCTTCCACACCCTGCGCGAGTACGTCGTGGGCGACGACCTGCGGCACGTCCACTGGCGCTCCAGCGCCAGGACCGGCACGCTGATGGTCCGCCAGCTCATCGACGCGAGCCTGCCCACCACGACCGTCGTCCTGGACACGCGGGAGCTGACCGAACTGGCGGTCGACGCGGCGGCGTCCGTGGCGGTGGCGGCCGCCCGCGCGGGGTTCCCGGTGCGGGTGCTGGCCGGCGAGCGGGCGGCGGCCGACGCCAAGGCCGACGCCGACCCCGACGCGATCCTCGACCGGCTCGCCCTGGCGCGGCCGGGCTCGGCGGGCGTGGGGGAGATCATGCGGGTGGCGCGCGGCGGCGGGTCGCTGGTGCTGGTCACCGGTGACGCGGCCGAGGCGGGACGGGCGGCGGGGGTCCGGCGGCGCTTCGACCGGGTGATCTGCGTGCTGACCGGTCCGGGGTCGGTGAGCGTGCCCGGCGTCACGGTCATCCCCCTCACCGACCTGGCCGCCCTCCCCTTCGCCTGGACCCCCCGATGACACCTCCACAACCCCCCGCGCCCGCTCCGGTTTCTCCCGCTCCCGCCCCCGCTTCTCCCGCGCCTGTCCCTTCTGCGCCCGCGCCCGCCCCTGTCCCTTCTGCGCGCGCGTCCGGGGTGGGGTGGCGGGGAGGCGTCGGGCTGGTGGTGGTGGCGGCCGTGGCCGGGGTCGCCGGGTGGGGGTTCCACCGGGTCTTCCCCGGCGCGGAGCTCCTGCTCGCGATCGTGCCCGCCGCCGTCGCCCCCGTCCTGGTGGCGGCGCTCACCGCGCGGCGGCCCCTGTGGCTCGCGCTCGCGCTCGACCTCGTCGCCTGGCTCGCCGGGACGATCCCGCTCTACCACGGCCTGGCCCCCGGCGTGCTCGCCGACGTGGCCGACGCCTGGCACGCGCTGCTCACCACACTGCTCCCCGCCCAGCCCGAGCCGCGCCTGCTCGTCCTCGTGCACACGCTCGTCTGGGCCGCGGCCGTCATCGGCGCCGAGACCCTCACCCGCACCCGCACCAGGATCGTCGCCGCCGTCCCCGCCCTGGCCGTGTTCGCCGCCGCGCTGCTGCTCGGCGTGGACGGCGAGGGCTCGAACCTGCCGGTCGCCGCCGCCCTGTTCGTGCTCGTCGCCGCCCTCGCCCTGGTCCGCGACGACCGCTCGCCGCTCTGGCTGCTCGGCGGCCTGCCCGCCGCCGCCGTCCTGGCCGCACTGGCGCTGGTGGTGGGGCCGCTGCTGCCCGTGGCGGCGCAGCCGTACGACCCGAGGCAGGACGCCGATCTGCCGCCGCCCCGGCGGGTGGACAGCGTGAGCCCGCTCGACCGCGTGTCGGGCTGGCTGCAGATCCCCGACAGGGAGCTGTTCACCGTCAAGGCGGACAAGCCGCTCAACTGGCGGCTGGCCGTGCTCGACCGCTACGACGGCGTGCGCTGGACGTCCGGGGCCCGCTTCCGTCCCACGGGCGGCCGGGTCCCCGAGGGGGAGTGGACGGGGGCCGCCCGGGTAGTCCGGCAGCGGGTGACCTTCACCGGGCTGCCGGGGACGTGGCTGCCCGCCGCCGAACGGCCGGTCGAGGTCGACGGCGTCCCCGGGCTGGCCGCCGACCCGCAGAGCGGCGCCCTGCTGGCCGACCCCGCCGCGGGAACCGGCAGGCGTCCCGGCAAGGGCTTCGCCTACGAGGTGACGTCCAGGGTGCCGGAGCCGTCCAAGGAGGACCTGCTGGCGGCCACCCCCGCGCACGACGACGCCGCGCTGACCGCGTTCCCGCCCGGGCCGCAGGAGAAGCTGTTCCGCGAGCTCGCGCAGGAGGCGACCAAGGGCGCCGACGCGCCGATCAAGCAGGCGTACCGGCTGCAGAGCTACCTGCGCACCAGCGCCTCCTACGACGTCACCGCGCCGCCCGGCCACTCGCTCAAGGGCCTGGAGTTCTTCCTGCGGACCACGCACCGGGGCACCTCGGAGCAGTTCGCGGCGACGTTCGCGCTCATGGCCAGGACGCTCGGGCTGCCGTCGCGCGTGGTGGTGGGCTTCCGGCCGGGACAGGCGTCCGGGGGCGTCTACCACGTCAGGTCGGGGCACGTCATGGCGTGGGCGGAGATCAAGTTCGAACGGCTGGGCTGGCGGCCGTTCTACCCCACGCCCGGCCGCAGCGGCGCCAAGGACGACCACGACGTCGTCTCCTCGTCGATCAGGGAGAGCGAGCAGCTGGAGGGCGAGTTCACGCGCGGGGGCGGCGACCGGTCCGGCACGGTCCGCCCGAAGGCCGGGGAACAGGGCGCGCGGCCCGGCGGCGGGCCGTCGCCCTGGGTGCTCGCCGCCGCCGTGGGCGGGGGCCTGCTGGTGGCGTACGCGGCGACGGCCGCCGTGCTGCCCTGGTGGCGCAGGCGGTCCAGGAGACGCGGCGGGGCGCCCGGCGACCGGGTGCTCGGCGCCTGGCGGCAGACCTGCGACGACCTGCGGCTGGGCGGCAGGCGGACGCTGACCGCCGAGGACGTCCTGACCGGTCAGCCACCCGACATCACCACTCATCTCAGGCCGTTGGCCGAAATTTCGAACTTCGTCCGGTACGCCCCCGACGATGTCACCGACGCCGACGCCGCCCGCGCATGGGACAGCAGCGACGCCGTCCGCCGCGCCGCCCGCTCGCGCACCCCCCTCCCCACCCGCCTGCGCGACCGCCTCCTCCTGCGATGATCCCGTCCATGAGAAGCGTCGAGGCCCAGCTCCTGCACCGCCCGCCCGGCCTCACCGCGGCCGACGTCGTCCGGCATCTGACCGCGATCCAGGCCCAGGACGTGCCCTCCGCCCTGCTCGCCTTCCGCGCCCGCTCGGCCACCCTCACACCGTCCGGCATCGAGGCCGCCTGGCAGGCCCGCGAGATCGTCAGGACGTGGGGCCCGCGCGGCACGCTGCACTTCGTGCACGCCGACGACCTCCCCTGGATCCACACCCTCACCAGCAGCGACACCGCGGCCCTGCGCCGCCTGCGGCAGGAGGGCGTCACGGGCGACGACCTGCTCCCGCTCGCCGTGAACGCGCTCGCCGGCCAGGGCCCGCTGACCAAGGCCGAGCTGACGGAACGCCTCGCCGGACGGGCCCGCGGCCAGGGCGTCGTGCACCTGATGGCGCTGGCCGCCCATCACGGCCTGGCGGTGCTCGGCCCGTCCAGGGCGGGCAAGCCGACGTACGTGCACGCGGGCGACTGGCTCGGCGCGCCCGTCGTGCCCGAGCCCGACCGCGGGAAGGCGCTGAAGGAGCTGGCCGTGCGCTACCGCCGCGCCCACCACCCGGCCACCCCCGAGGACCTGGCCGCCTGGTCCGGCCTGCCGCTCGGCGAGGCCCGCGCCGCCTGGCGGACGAGCGCCGCCCAGGACCCGCCCGAGCCCATCGAGCCCGTGCTGCGCCTCGTGCCCGCCTTCGACGAGTTCCTGATGGGCTGGCGCGGCCGGGACGGCGTCCTGGCTTCCGAGCACGCCGCCAAGGTGTTCCCCGGCGGCGGCGTCCTGCGCCCGGTCGTGCTGGCCGGGGGGACGGTCGCGGGCGTGTGGTCCAGGAAGGGCGCGCAGGTGAGCGTGCAGCCGTTCGGCGAGCTGCCCGAGGAACCGGTCCGGGCGGAGATCGAGGACGTCCGCCGCTTCCTCGGCGGCCGCTGACCGCGTCCTCGCCGCACTCTTCCTGGCCGAGCAGGGCGGCGGTCACGGCGTCGGCACCGCCGGCGTCGGGAAGACGGGCACGGACGGCCGGGCCAGGAACGGCAGCCCGCCGCGTCGAACGCCCGCACGGTCACCGCGCGGTCGAGCCCGGCCAGCCGGACCAGCAGCCGTTCCAGCACCGGCAACCCCCGCGATCCCACCCCGGCCAGGGCGATGACCAGCTCCCCCATGCCATCCGCCTACCCGGAAGAAAGGCATGTGACCGTTGGGAGTGAATTGTCGTGAAAGCGATCCGGCGCATCGGGTGATAAGAGAAGAACCACTTGACGCACGGAGGCTGGACATGACGGGGGAGACCATCGCGACGGCGGTGCCGTGGGCCGCCCGCGCGCCCGGCGAGCGCACGCTCGACGAGCGCTTCGAGGAGGTGTTCGACCGGTACTTCGGCGAGATCCACGCCTACGTCGCCCAGCGGCTCGGCCCCGACCACGCCGAGGACATCGTCGCCGAGACCTTCCTGACCGCCTTCCGCAAGCGCGCGCACTACGACCCGTCGCGGGCGGGCGTGCGCGCCTGGCTCTACGGCATCGCCACGAACCTCATCGGCAAGCAGCGCCGGCTGGAGGCCCGCACGCTGCGGGCGCTCGGACGCTGCGGCCCCGACGGCGACGCGCCCGGCCACGAGGAGGCCGTCGCCCTGCGGGTCAGCGCCCAGAGCCTTCGTCCCAACCTGGCCGCCGCCCTGGCCGAGCTCGACCGGCGCGACCGCGACGTGCTGCTGCTCGTCGCGCTCGCCGGGCTGAGCCACGACGAGATCGCCACCGTCCTCGGCATCCCGTACGGGACCGTGGGGTCGCGGCTCAGCCGGGCCCGCAAGAAGCTGCGCGGCCTGCTCGGCACGCACGTCCTGGAGCCCACCCATGGCTGACCCCCGCCCTCCCGTCTCGGAGCAGCCCGGCTCCGCTCCCGACCCGCGTTCGTCCGCCGTTCCCGAGCAGTCCGGGCCCGCTCCTGACCCGCGCTCGTTCCCTGGCGGTGACGACCTGCGGGTCGTCCGTGACCTGTACGGGCATCCGGCGCCCGCACCCTACGCCCAGGCCAGGGTGTGGCGGCGGGTGGCGGCCGCGCGCCGCCGCCGGCGCCTGACGCGGCTGTCGGCGCTCTCCCTGGCCACGGCCGCCGCTCTCGCCGTGGCCCTCATGCTGGTCAGAGGGACGCCGTCCGCCGTGCCGGGCCGTTCGATCCTGCTCGCGGCAGCCAGTACGGCGGCCTCCGGGCAGCAGGCGACCTACTGGCACATCAGCCGGCTGCACGACGGCGACCGCCTCACCGAGCTCTGGGCCACCAGAGACGGCCGAGCCTGGACCTGCACCGCCACCCCGGCCCCCAACTCCGCCCTCACCATCACCTCCACCCTGGCCCCCACCTCCACTCCCACCCCTGCGGCTCCCACCTCCACCCGCACCCCTGCCGCCTCCACGTCGCACCTGGGCCGCGTCGCCACCCCCGCGCCCCCCTCGGGACCGGCCCATGAGGGAAGCTGTGCGGGGCGTGGGCGGGTCGTCCCGGTGACGGGCCGGGCGCCGTTCACCATGGCGGGCCGCGACCTGACGTTCCGCCAGATCCAGGAGCTGCCCGCCGACGCCGCGGCGCTCAAGGAGCGGGTGGCCGCGATGTTGCCCGCCGGCTCGGCGGGCCTGCTCGCCGACGCGCTCAGCGGCCTGCTGTGGAGCAAGCCGTCACCTCCCGCCGTACGCGCGGCCGCCTACCGGGCGTTGGCCGACCTGCCCGACGTCCGCTACCTGGGCGGTCGCGCCGACCCGCTGGGCCGTCCCGGGGAGGCGTTCAGCTATCCGCTCCCCATCGGCGTCCGGCGGACGTTGATCATCGATCCTGCCACCTCCCAGGTCCTCGCCGGCGCCGACGCGGGCGGGACCGGCAGCTCGCAGATCGTCCTCACGGCAGGCTGGACCGACCAGGCCCCCAACCTGCACTGAGCCGCTTTCCCTCCCACCCCCGACCTGCACTGACCCCACCCCGGCAGGCGCGTGACCGCCGCGCGGCGAGTTCAGCGCGCCCCGAAACAGGAGCCGCGACGTGTTCTGGCGTGCCCGCACGACCACCGGCAGGGCCATCTGCCTGAGCGACCAGTTCCCCGCCGCCGACGTCGCGGAGGTGATGGACGGACGGGTCCGCTTCGCCGGCCTGCCGCCCGCCGACCTCGGCACGGAGATCGACTGGACCGCCGACCCGTACGGCAACCGCTCCTGGGCGCTGAACCTGCACACGCTGCGCTGGGCGGGCCGGCTGGTCGCCGCGTACGAGCGCACGGGCGAGCGGGCCTGCCTGGAGCGCGCCGCCGACGTGACCGCGCAGTGGATCAGCCGGAACCCGCGCGGCGGCCACGAGCTGAGCCCGTGGGCGTGGGCCGAGCACGCCGTCGCCCTGCGCGCGCCCGTGCTGGTCTGCCTGAGCGAGCACGTGCGCACCCCGCAGCTGTGGGCGAGCCTGGCCGAGCACGGCGAGGTCCTGGCCGACCCCGCGCTCTACCGCGCGGGTCACAACCACGGGCTGGACCAGGACATCGGGCTGCTGCTCATCGGCTGCCGCCTCGGCCGCGCCAAGTGGCGCGACCTGGCCGTACGCAGGATGACCGGATCCGCCGAACTGGCCGTCGACGCCCAGGGCGTGCTGCACGAACAGGCCCCCCGCTACGGCCTGTACGTGCACCGCCGCCTCGGCGTGGCCCTGCGCGCGATCAGCGAGAGCGGCGCCGAGCCCCCGGCCCGCCTCGCCGCCCGCCGGACCGCCCTGGAGGGCTACATCGCGCACGCCACCCAGCCCGACGGCTGCCTGACCCCCATCGGCGACAGCCCGGCCGACACCCGCGCCCCCGGCTTCCCCCACGAGGGCCCTCTCGTACGCGTCTTCGACGCCGGATACGTCTTCGGCAGGACCGCCTGGGACGACCCGCGCTCGGCCCACTACTCGATCAGGTTCGGCCCCGGCCGCCGCCTGCACGGCCACGAGGACCACCTCGGCGTCACCTACAGCGCCCAGGGCCGCCGCATCCTGGTCGAGGCCGGGTTCCACTCCTACGAACGGACCGAGTACGCGGCCTGGACCCGTACCCCGCAGGCCCACAACGTGCCCGTCCCGGACGGGGACTTCCGTCCCGGCACGGCCACCCGCCTGGTGCACGCCGACCTCGCCCCCGGACGCCAGGAGTTCGAGCTGGCCGACGACGCCTACGGGGTGACCAGGACCCGCCGCGTGTTGGTCGGGCACGGCGAGGACGTGATGGCCGTACACGACTCGGTCCCGTCCGGGACGCTGCGCAGCCTGTGGCACTTCGACCCCGCGCTACGACTGGTCGAACGGCGGACGGACGCCGTGGTCCTCGGCGACGGCGACTGGCGCGTCACGCTGCTCCAGCGGCCCGCGTCGGGCATGGAGGTGGGGACCACGACGGTCTCCACCGGCTACCTGCGCACGGCGGAGGCGGTGACGGTCACGTCAGGAAGCGCAGCCGAGGTACTGACCATGATCCTCCCCGGCACCGACACCCCAGCCACCACCCACCTACCCCTGCCATGGCCCCCTCCTCCCTGACGCGCAACCCGTGCACCCCAGCCACCGCACCCTCGTCACCACCAGCCCCCACGACCGGCTCGCACACCCCTACGACCCGGCGCACGCCCCCGGACCAGGAACCACGGCACCGGGCGCGCGATGTCGCCCACCAGACACCGCATCACCGCCCGCACATCGTCACCGGGGAAGGACCAGGCGGCCCTGCCCCACGTACCGACCTGGGACCGGCCCCAGGGCTCACCGCCCCGACTGCCCCCCGTCCACTGGTACCGCCACGACACCCGCAGGCGGGACGCCACCGCGCGCCTTGCCGGCCACCCCACTCGTCCGCCGGGACCGCCACTGCACCCGCCCACGGGGACCGCCCCTGCGTTCCGTCTCTCGGGCCTCTGCCGAACCCTCGTGCAGTTCGGTAGAGGCCCACGACGGCCGCCGAGCCCCCACGCACCCCGGCAGCACCGAGAGACGGTCGAGGTCGGCCGCCCACATGCAACCGGCGAAATAGGTCGTCGCCCAGCGAGAGCAGGTCGGGCCGAGGCGGTCCGGGAGTGAGGCCGGGTCAGGCCAGGCGTCGAGCCGTGTTCACCAGCTCGCCGACCCCCGCGATCCGGGTGACGACCTTGCTCCCGTCCATCAGATACCGGGGCGGCTTCCGGGCATGGCCCACGCCCCCGGGCGTGCCGGTCGCGATGACGTCGCCCGGCCGCAACGTGAGAATCTGCGACAGGTACGCGATCAGCTCAGCCGGCGGGAACACCAGGCCGGCCGTGTCCGCCTGCTGCACGACCTCCCCGTCCACCTCGCACTCCAGGGTCATCGCCCCGCTGACCTCGTCCGGTGTGACGAGGAAGGGCCCGAACGGCGTCGTCCCCTCGAACGTCTTGCCCTGCAGCCACTGCGCCGTACGGTTCTGGTAGTCCCTGGCCGTCACGTCGTTGAGCACCGAGTACCCGGCGATGGCCGCCTCGGCCTCCTCAGGCGAGGCGTCGCGCACCTCCGACCCGACGATCACGGCCAGCTCACCCTCCCAGTCCATGGCCTCCGACACCGCGGGCAGCTCGATGTCGTCGTACGGCCCGATCAGCGCCTCGGCGAACTTCGCGAACACCGTCGGATACCGCGGCAACTCCCGTCCCATCTCCAGGATGTGATCGCGGTAGTTGAGCCCGACACAGATGATCTTCCCCGGCACCGGCACCACGGGCGCCAGGTCGGCCGTGGACAGCGGATGCCGTGCACCGTCCGCCGCGGCGGCCACCTCCCGCCAGCGCGGGTCGGCCAGCAACATCCCGACGTCGGGCGCCCCGACCTCAACGGCGTGCTCCCCGTCGATCCGGACGGCGGCCGTACGGCGCGGCAGTCGCAGCGTCGCGAGCTTCACTCGAGCTCCTCTCGATACTGGTGCAGGCCCTCAAGAGGGCGTGTCGGAAAACAGAACACTTCGAACCGGCCCACGCGCCTGAACCAACCGCGCCCCCGGATGCAGCGGTGCTCAGGCAACAGCAGCCCCAGGGCACCGGATGCCCGCCTCGAAGGCCGCGGTGACACCCGGCAGACCGTCCAGACCGGTGCGGGCCGGCACGACGGCCCGCCGCTCGCCACCCCCACCCACCGAACCCACCTCACCCGTCCGCTGGACCGCCCGTTGAGCCGTCGGATGGAGCGTCTCCCATGCAGCCGCGCCCTGAACCCAGGACGTACGGGCATCAAGTCGCCGACCTGCGCCCAGAACAGGACAGATGCACGACAGCGACGTCCACGTACAACGTCTCATCGGGATTCATGCTGCCCAACGCTAGGGAGTAATTCCGCGTACTGCACTAGCGTTCTGCTGTGAAGAACAAGCCCGCGTACCCCCTGGGCTCGGTCGACAACGCGCTGCTTCTCCTCCACATGCTGCGCGACCAAGGACGTCTCAAGGTCACCGACGTCGCCAAGGAGCTCGGCATCGCCCGCTCGACCGCGCACCGCCTGCTGGCGATGCTGGTCTATCGCGACTTCGCCGTCCAGGACGAGCACCACACCTACCTGCCGGGCCCCTTCCTCGGCCCGGCGGCGGGCGACGGCGGCGGCTCGTCCCTGCGCGAGCTGCGCGCACACGTCCGGCCCGCCATGGAGGCCCTGAGCGCCCGCGTCCGGGAGACCGTGAACCTCATGGTCAGAATGGGCACCGAAGTACGCTTCCTGGACAGCATCGAGTCCCCGCAGATCCTGTACGTCGGCGACCGCCGCGGCACGATCCTGCCCGCCCACCGCGCCTCCGGCGGCAAGGTCCTGCTGTCCTCGCTGCCCCGCGACCAGCTCGCCGACCTCTACCAGGACCTGCCCGAGCAGGAACGCGCGTCCCTGCTCCGCGAACTCGACGAGATCCGCCCCCGCGGCTACGCCCTCAACCTCGACGACACGGAACAGGGCGTCTCGGCGGTCGGAGCGGCGCTACGCAACGGCCGCGGCACCCCCGTGGGAGCCCTGTCCATCTCGATCCCCTCGGCCCGCTACACCCCCGACCGCCTCCCGTCCCTCCTGACCGACCTCCGCCAATCCATAACCGAGGCCGAACCCCACCTCACCAACTTCCCCACCTGATCCGCCGGAGGCCCTGGACAGCCGCCCACCTGCTCCGACCACCACAAGGCAACCCACTATCGCGACGACGTGAGCAGCAGCGGCTTGAGCTGCCGAAAAAACTCCACCGCATCCGCCAACGAATCCCTCCCCGGCGCCCCTTCCGTCACTTCGATGCTGAGGAGACGCTGGTAGTCAGGAGTCCAGCCGTAGACGAAATCGATCACTTGGCCGGTGGCATCCTTGCGTCGTGACGCGAATCCTGGTCGCAGTCCAGCAGGTAGGTCGGTTCCCCTAGTGGCCACTTTCGTGTTCTCGAGTCCTTCGGGGCTGACCGGAGACGGCTCATGGACCTTGATGACCAACCCTAGCTCGCCTTCCAAGGCAAGACCGTCGACAACCGAGCAGGACGCGAACTGCCGCCCTCCGCTCATTCTTGTACCGATGGCCCGATAATCCTTGAAGCCGGTGGCGATCTGGATGGCGTTCGCCGAGATCAAGTCACACTCGCGCGGGCTAGCGGTAATGTTCCCGAGCGGCCTGGTGTCCGATGCCGTGTCGGGCGGTGATGAGCATGCCGCCATGAGTGGCAGGAGGGTGGCAATGAACATCAGCCACAGTTTCCTTCTCATGAGCCATGCCCGCCATAGTGCTTTTCCGCTGCCTTGAAACTGAGTGCGATGGCGACATCGGGCTGGCCAAAGACGCGGGCAGTCACGGGCAGTGACAGCCACTCATCGTAGGCGGAACGTTGTTCGGCGTTCATCTCGGCCCACGGTTTAATGGACCTGTTCGTAATGAAATGCCCTGGCGTGCCAGGCGAGAAATCCTCGTAGTAGTACGGGTGAGTCTGGGCGGAAGCCTTTCCGAAGAGGCCGTGGCGCATCATTACAGAAGCCGTCAGATCGGTGAACATGTGCTTGGCCGCGCCCAGCGCGGTGTCGGCGTCCTGGCGAGCCTGCTCCTCATAACTCGGTGAAACCTTGTCGAACATCAACCCCTTGGCTGTGTCGGCCATGAGTCCGACGAACTTCCCCGATGGCATCGGGATCAGCCCGACCACCTGTTCGGTCAACCTCTTGAAAGAGTTCAAGCGGACGTCGACCGCTTTCGCCTTTGCGATCGAGGAAATGTTGGCGGCATTGATGATCAACCAGGTCGTCATGCCGAGACTCCCCACCGCTGCGGTGAACTCCGCCCCTCCGCTACGCGCCATGCGCTCCTCCAGGATGTCCTGGCGCATGTTGTCTCGCTGCTGCTGTGTTGCCTCCGGGTGTGCCTCTTGCCATGTAATGAAGTCGCGTTCCACCTCTGTGGCGACCTTGGCCGCGAGTTCGTCCAGCATCCTGGCGGCGTACAGGCCATGCGCAGCGGCGACGGCCCGGAATGTTTCTTCGTCCTCGAAGGCCCATGTCATGGCCTTATGGATCTCATCCGCGTCGAACCTCGAACCATAGGGTTTCCAACCGTGCAGTTCCTTGGCCGGATCAAGACCGCTTACGACACCCGGCACCTCCTTGCTGAAGATTTGCGCGGAGCGGTGTACGTCGCCGATGTACTGGCTGAGGATGGTGCCGAGGTGGGGGCGGGTGGAGGGGAGGTTGGTCTGGACCTTGGGGTCGCTCCAGAAGCGGACCGCCCAGGAGGCGATCAGGGCGGACTTGTAGCCGCGTGACCCGCCCGGTGGCAGGTCGTGGTCGCGGAATTCTGTGGTGGCGGCCTGGATGGCCCAGCCGAGGTCGGCGTCGGCGTCGCCCAGCCAGGGGTGGGTGCGCATCAGGTAGGCGAGGGGTTTGCGGGCGGGGTCGGTGAAGAAGTCCTGGGCCACGGCGGGGTGGTGGGCCAGGGCGATCAGGGCGGCGCCCATGGGGCTGAGGTCGCCGGGGGAGATGTCTCTGGGGCCGGGGAGCGTCCAGGGGTCTCGGGGGAGGGACGGGTCGGGGGGATGGGCGAGGTCCAGGTCGTGCAGTTTGCGGACCAGGGTGAGCAGGAAGGTGTGGTCGAAGTCGCCGTCCTGGAGGAGTCTCTTGACGGCGAACGCGTCCTGGGGATGGTCGATGTCCTCGATCAGGCGGTCGGCGTAGTCGGCGGCCAGGCGCGTCCGGCCGACGCCGTGGGAGGCGGTGCCGAGCAGGGTGCTGAGCATGGTGAGGAACCGGTCCTGGGTGGCCGTGTCGTAGAGGAGGGGGCGGTCGCCGGGCGGGAGGTCGTAGGAGTACGCGCGGGCGATGAGCGATTTGAGTTCACGCGGCGGCATCAGGGTGAGAAAGGCCACGGCGAAGAACGGGTCGTTCTTGTGACGTTCGAGTTCGGCTACGGATTCTGCGTCGAGTGAATGGGATGCGATTTGCGTACGGAGACGGGCGGCCAGTGCGGTGGCCGCGGCCGCGCCTTCGGAGGGGGACTTCGACAGCCATGGGGATTCGTCGGCCCAGAGGACGCCGTCTTCGCCGGGGCGCCGGTCTGGGGTGGCGAGGATGAGGTCGAGGCGGCCCTGGAGTGTGGGGATCTGGTCGTGCAGCCGGCGGCCGATGGTCGACAGCTGGGCCGGCCCCCACAGGGCTACGCCGAGGGCGGTGAGGGCTCGTTCGACTTGGAGGCCGATGTCGGGGAGTGTGCTGCTTGCTCGCTTCATGCCGTTGATGAGCTGGGTCATCAGGGCGGGGTCGATGCCCACGGGAGGGGTCATGAGGCGGGCTCGGACGGGTGCAGCGTGTCGAGCAGCCTCAGGGCCCGGGTGAACAGGTCCTTGAAGCCGTGGTCCCAGGTGCGCAGGTCGGTGGCGAGCCTGTCGCCGGCGGGGCCTTTGAGCGCGCCGCCGTCCACCAGGCGGATCAGAGCGGTCAGGTCGTTGGCGTGTTCGTCGCGCAGTCGTTCGATGTGACGCCGGGCGGCGGTTATTTCGTGCTGCGTCGCCATCATCACCCGATTTCGTTGCGCTTTGGGGGCGGGGGAGGGGTGGTCGATGGAATATTAGCCCGCCGCGTCGGCGCCGGTGAAATGAAAAAGGAGTCCTCGCGTGATTCGGCTCTGGGCTGATGAATTGGGTGAAGGTTTGTGATGATAAAGAGGCTAAATGCGTTATTCGGTTGTATTTGGTGAATGGCAGGGAGGGGGAAGCCTTGGGGTGGTGTCAGGTGAGGGGAGATGAGCGCTGGGGGCGGGGGTGAGGGTGGCTGGAGGTGGCGGCGGGTGGGGGTGTCGGCTAAGGGTCCTACGGACTGAGCTGGGTGTTGGCTGAGGGGCAAAAGACTGGGCTGAGCTGAGTGTCGGTGGAGGGTGCTGCGGGCTGGGGGTCGGGTGAGGTACGGGCTGGGCGGGGTGGTGGGTAAGGGGCCAAAAGGCTGGGGTGGGTGGCCAGAGCGCTGGGCGGGGTGGCGGGTGAGTGGCCAAAGGGCTCGGGTGGGTGGCCAAAGCGCCGGGGTGGGTGGCGGGTGGGGGGTGAAGGGGGTTCTTCGGGGAGGAGGGGGGCGCCGCTCGTTCAGTCGCCAGGCGGTGCCCGGTGCTGCTGGTGGGGCTGGGGAGATGGGGGTGCCGGGGAGGCGGGTCCTTCAGGAGAACGGACGCACATGGGGTCCGCCAGGACGGGACGACCTAGCGATCATCTCCCGGAAGCGCGCTCCGAGCGGCGGCGACGAGGTCGGCGACGACGTCGGCCGTCAGCCCGATCCCGAACGTCCGGAACTTGATCAACGGGATGCCGAGCGCCAGCCCCACCAGAGGCGAATCTGTCCGGTCGAGGTCGGGCAGCCCCGGGGCCTGCCGGAGCCGTTCCCTCAGCACCCGGCCGCCCACCGGGTGCGCCAGCCACTCGCCCAGCGTGGACATCTCGCTCAGCTCGCCCACATATCCGTCGCCGGGCGTGCTCAGCTCCGCGCGCAGCCGGATGTCCCGTGACGACGCGCCCACCTCGACGGTGAACGGTCCGGGGTCGATCCGCCAGCCGCCGCGCGTCACCGACCAGCGCGCCAGGTCGCGCGGCCCGAGGGCGAGCCGTACGCGTTCGCTCGCCCCGGGGGCCAGGCCGACCTTGGCGAAGGCGCGCAGCCCGTGCCGCGGCCGCGAGGGGTGTTCGGCCTCGAAGGCGACGTAGAGCTGGGCCACCTCCTGGCCGTGGCGGTCGCCGGTGTTGGCGACGGTGAAGGCGACATCCCAGGTGTGGGGGCCGGTCTCGCGCACGTCCAGGTCGGAGTACTCGAATCGGGTGTAGGTCAGCCCGTGGCCGAAGGGGTAGGCGACCTCGGTGCCCAGCGTGTCGTGGTGCCGGTAGCCGACGTAGCGGCCCTCGCCGTACACGACGTGGCCATCGGAGCCGGGGAAGTGCAAATGGGACGGTACGTCGGCGAGGCGCAGCGGGATCGTCTCGGTGAGCCGTCCGGACGGGCTGTGCGTGCCGAGCAGCAGGTCGGCCAGCGCCGCGCCGCCCGCCTGGCCGAGCAGCCAGCCCTCCAGGACGGCCGAGGCGAGGTGCCGCCACCCGGCCACCGACACGACCCCGCCGTTGGACAGCACGACGACCACCCGCGGGCACACCTCGGCCACCCGCCGCAGCAGCTCGACCTGGACGCCGGGCAGGTCGATCGAGGTGCGGTCGAAGCCCTCGGACTCGGCGGCCTCGGGCAGGCCGAGGAACACCACCGCCACCTCGGCCGCCGCCGCGCACTCCACCGCCTCCCGCGCCAGATCGGCGTCGGCCTCGCCGTCGAGCCGGTAGCCGGGGGCGAACGTCAGCCCCTCGACGGCCCGGCCGAGCGCGTCGAGCGCGGTGTCCAGGCGGGTGGGCACCACGTGCGAGCTGCCGTGCCCCTGGTAGCGCGGGGTGCGGGCGAGCTCGCCCAGCACGGCCACGCGCAGGCCGGGGGCCAGCGGCAGCACGCCGTCGTTCTTCAGCAGTACGGCGGAGGCGCGGGCGGCCTCGCGGGCCAGCTCGTGGTGCTCGTCGACGTCCCAGCCGTCGTGCCGCTCGCGGCCGGCGACGCGTTCGGCGAGCCCGGCGACGCGGCCCGCCGCCAGGTCGAGCACGGACTCGGTCAGGCGGCCCGAGCGCACCGCGTCCTCGATCAGGCCGTCGGTGCCGGTGGGCGGCATCTCCAGGTCCAGGCCCGCTTCGAGGGCCGCCACCCGGTCGTTGACCGCGCCCCAGTCCGACATCACCAGGCCGTCGAAGCCCCATTCGTCGCGCAGCAGGGTGGTCAGCAGCCAGCGGTGCTGGGAGGCGTACACGCCGTTGACGCGGTTGTAGGAGCACATGATCGCGTACGGGCGGGCCTCGCGGACGATGTGCTCGAAGGCGGGCAGGTAGATCTCGCGCAGCGTGCGCTCGTCGACGTCCGCGCTGATCCGCATGCGGTCGGTCTCCTGGTTGTTGACCGCGAAGTGCTTGACGCAGGCCCCGACGCCGCGCGACTGGACGCCCGTGACCAGCGCCGCCCCCATCACCCCGGTCAGGTACGGATCCTCGGAGAAGTACTCGAAGTTGCGCCCGCACAGCGGCGACCGCTTGATGTTCACCCCAGGGCCCAGCACCACGTCCACCCCCAGCGCGGCGGCCTCCTTGGCCAGCGCAGCGCCCACCCGGCGGGCCAGCGCCGGGTCCCACGAGGAGCCGAGGGCCACGGCGGGCGGGAAGCACGTGGCGGGCTCGCTGCGGGTCAGCCCGAGCGCGTCTCCGGCGTCCGCGCGCTGGCGGCGAATGCCGTGCGGCCCGTCGGACAGCGTGATCGCGGGCACCGCGTCGCGGACGGCCGTGGTGTGCCAAGTGTCGCTCCCGGACGTGAGCGACGCCTTCTCTGCCGTGGTGAGGTCGGGGGGAAGAGCCATGGGACACCTCGTTATCTGGGCTGCAGTCCTAGTTGCTTGAGGAAGGTGATGACGGCGGCCCGCATGTCCACCTGGTCCGGGTCGAGCAGCCATTGCGTCTGCAGGCCGTCGACGAGCGCGATGAGCTGCTGGGCGACGGCGTCGGGATCGTGGTCGAGCGGCGGCGTGGCGCGTTCGAACAGGGCGCCGAGCAGCCACGCGGCCTGCCGGCGCAGCCTGCGGTAGCGCTGGACGAAGTAGTCGTGGGCGGGATGGCCGGGATCGGCGGCCTCGCCGGAGATCTTCACGTACAGCCCGACCAGGCCGGGCGTGCCCATGTTCCTGGCGACCTGCGCGACCGCGCGGTCGAGCAGCTCCTGCGGCGAGAGCCCGTCGTCGGGGCCGCCCATCAGCTCGCCGTCCACCTCGTCGCGGCGGCTGAGCACCTGGATGAGCAGGCTCTCCTTGCCGGGGAAGTGGTGCAGCAGCCCCGCGTGGGTCATGCCCGCGTGCGCGGCGATGTCGCGCAGCGACACCGCGTGGAAGCCCGAGCGCGAGAACAGCTCTGTGGCGGAGTCGAGGATGCGGGCGCGCGTGCGCTCGCCCTTGAGCCCTCGGCGTGGCGTCGGTTCGGTCACCGGCCGGCCCTTTCTGGCGGTCTGGGGGCACGCGGGCTGCGCAAACGTGCCGGGGTACGGCGAGATCGGCCGTCCACCGGCTCGACCAAGAATCTACCACGTGGTTAGTTTCGCGGCCCACGCCCGCGGCGGACGCAGTGGACCCTAGAGCCAGTCGCGGCGCTTGAAGACCATGTAGAGCACCATGCACACCGCCGCCATCAGCAGGATCGCGAACGGGTAGCCGAACACCCAGTGGGTCTCGGGCATGAAGTCGAAGTTCATCCCGTAGATGGTGCCGACCAGCGTCGGGGCGAACAGGATGGCCGCCCACGCCGAGATCTTCTTGACCTCCTCGCCCTGCTGGATGCTGGCCTCGGTCATGCGGGCCATCTCCGCGTTCTGGGCCTGGGTCACCAGCGTCGAGTTGACCACCAGGATGTTCTGCAACATCTGGCGGAAGGCCGAGATGCGCTCGGTCACCGTGATCGCGTGGTCGGCGACGTCGCGCAGGTAGCTCTGCAGCTCCTCGTTGACGCCGTACTTGGCGGCGCCGGCGATGAAGCCGTGGATCATGCCCACCAGCGGCGCGGTGGCCCGCTGGAACTCGATCACCTCGCCGGACAGCTCGTAGACGCGCCGCGACACCGAGGGGTCGCCGCTGAAGACCTCGACCTCGATCTCCTCGATGTCCTTCTGCAGCCCGGCCACCACCGGCGCGTAGCCGTCGACCACGGCGTCGAGGATCGCGTACAGGACGGCCTGCGGGCCCTGGCGCAGCAGGTCGGGGTCGGACTCCATGCGCTTGCGCACCCCCTGCAGGTCGGGGGCCTCGGCGTGGCGCACGGTGATCACGAAGTTGGGGCCGACGAAGACGTGCAGCTCGCCGAAGGCCACCTCCTCCACCTCGTCGAGGTAGCGGGCGGCGCGCAGCACCACGAACAGCGTGTCGCCGTAGCGGTCGGCCTTGGCCCGCTGGGAGCCGACGATCGCGTCCTCCAGCGCCAGCTCGTGCAGCTCGAACTCCTCGGCGAGCTTGACCAGCTCCCACTCCTTCGGACGGTAGAGGCCGATCCAGGCCATGCTGTCCGGCATCTGCTTGAGGCGTTCGAAGGCGTCGGCGAGCGAGCCGGGGTTGTCGACCCGCTCGCCGTTCTGGTAGACGGCGTTGTCGATCACGGTGGGCCGGTAGGGGTGCTCCTCGGTGGCGCGCGGGTCCATCGAGTGCTCCGGCGCCTCCTCGCGGTGGTCACCGCTGCGCCTGAACCCCTTCACCCTGGCCATGCACCCTCCGATCCGTTGCCGTGCTGACTACTGCGAGGACACCAGGCTGTCGAGCTCCTGGGTCGCCCGGTCCCTGATGGTCTTGCGCCACATCGGCGTCCAGCCGAACAGCAGCCCCTGCGGCCTGCCGAGAGCCATTCTGGACCAGCGCCTGAAGTCGAACTCGTCGTGGTGGCGGACGATGAGGTCGTCCTCGAACCTGAACAGCGCGTCGATCTCGTTGACGACCGTGCGGCCGGTGGAGGAGAAGGTGTAGCTGGCCGTCCAGTGGGCGGAGCCGCTGAACTCGTCGGCCTGGACGTCGCGGTAGCCGGATCTCAGTCCGTCGCGCACGCCGAGCTGCAACCGCCACATCGCCATCACCCGGTCGCGGCCCTCGACCTCCTGGAAGATGGGGTCGCCGAAACTGATCTCGGGGTGGTAGCAGCGCTCCATGGCCGCGAAGTCCGCGCGGCCCAGAGCGTCGTAGAAGGCGCTGATGAGCGCCACGTGCCGATCGTTCACCTTGCTATCGAATCATGGCCGCACCATTGTCCCAGCACACCGCCCGCAGCCACTGCTCGCCGAGGTCCAGGCGGGCGAGTGCGTCGAGCTGGTGCGCGTAGGGGTACGGGATCGTCGGGAAATCGCTGCCGAGCACCACCTTCCCCGAAAGCCCGAGATCACGCAGAACCGGGCGCAATCGGCTGGGAAACGGCATGCCGCGCTCGGAGAAGTCGGTGAAGGCCATGGTGGTGTCCAGGGCGACCCGCTCATGGCGGACGGCCAGCTCGAAGAACGGCTCGTACTCGGGCATGCCCAGATGCGCGATCACCGCCCGCAGCCGCGGATGGGCGGCCAGCACCGCGCCGATCGGCCCCGGCCCCACGTGGCCGCCGGGCACGGGCACCGAGCTGGCGTGCACGACCACGGGCACGCCCGACTCCGCCAGCAGCCCCCAGACCTCGTCCAGCTCGGGCGCGGCCGGGTCGAAGCCGCCGACCTGGAGGTGCACCTTGAAGATCTGGACGCCGTCCGCCAGCGCCGCGCGCACGTAGTCCGCGACGCCGGGCTCGGGGTAGAACGTCGCCGACGGCAGGCAGTCGGGGTTGCGGCGGGCGAAGTCGAGCGTCCAGGCGTTGAGGTCGCGCGCCATGTCCGGCCGGTGCGCGTACGCCAGGGCGGGGAAGCGCCGTACGCCCATCTCACGCAGCCTCGTCAGCCGCTCCTCGACCGGGCGTTCGTACTCGATCTTCCAGCCGGCGCCCATCAAGGGGCCGCCGTGGTTGAAGTGATGCCAGACCCGGCGTTCCATTCGTTCGGGCAGGAAATGCACATGCAGGTCGATCAGGCCCGGCAGCCCGAGGTCGCGCCACCACGCCGGAACGTCCGCGTCAGAATGTAGTTCTGCGGCCACAGCCGGGACTTTACCCGGCTAGTGTTTCTCCTCGATGGACATGCTCTGGGCCCACCTGATCAAGGTTCAGCCTGACCCCGACCCCTGGGTCGTGCTGGTCTCGGCTCTGGCCGCGCTCGCGGTCGTCGCGTTCCGCACCCCCTGGCAGGTGTCCAGGGGCCTGATCACGATCGCCCACGAGGGCGGCCACGCGGTCATGGCGCTGCTCACCCGGCGCAAGCTGGAAGGCATCCGGCTCCACTCCGACACCTCCGGCGTCACGCTGACCAGGGGCCGCCCCAACGGCCCCGGCATGGTGCTGACCGCGCTCGCCGGCTACCTGGCCCCCTCGCTGCTGGGGCTGGCCGCCGCCTGGCTCACCGAGCAGGGCCGCATCACGCTGCTGATCTGGAGCGTGCTGCTCTTCCTGGTGTGCATGCTGCTGCTGATCCGCAACCTCTACGGCGCGCTGATCCTGCTGGTCACCGGCGGCGCGGTGTTCGCCCTGTCCATGTACGCCCCCGCCCAGGTCCAGCAGATCGTGGCCATGGTCGCGACGTGGTTCCTGCTGTTCGGCGGCGTCCGGCCGATCGTCGAGCTGCAGCGCAAGCGGCGCAGGCGGCAGGCCAGAGACTCCGACGCCGACCAGCTCGCCCGGCTGACGTTCCTGCCCGGCGGCTTCTACGTCTTCTTCTTCCTGGTCGTGGCCGCCGTGTCGGTGGTGTTCGGCGCGTACCTGATGAACCCGTTGACCCCCTGAAAGCCGAAATTTCACATTAAACTCACCGGCAACAGGGGGGAGTGCCGTGTTGCCAGCCGAGGACGCGCCCGGCTACCGGGTGCTCGATCAGGCGGGCCAGGGCGGTTTCGCCGTCGTCTACCGTGCCTATCAGGAGCGCCTCGACCGGATCGTGGCGCTGAAGGTCCTGTCGGTCGACCGGGTCGACCAGCGCACCATGCGCCACTTCCAGCGCGAGCTCCGGCTCACCGGCCGCCTGACCGGCCATCCCAACGTCGTGACCGTCTTCGACACCGGCGTGACCCGCTCGGGCAAGCCGTACATCGCGATGGACTTCTTCGAGAACGGCTCGCTGCGCGACAAGGTCCGCAAGGAGGGGCCGCTCGCGGTGCCCGACGTGCTGCGCGCGGGCGTCAAACTGGCCGGCGCGCTGGCCGCCGTGCACGAGGCCGGGGTGCTGCACGGCGACATCAAGCCGCAGAACGTCCTCATCTCCCGTTACGGCGAGCCCGCCATCGCCGACTTCGGCGTGGCCAGGGTGGTGGACAACGCGGAGATCTCGGCCACCTCCCAGGCGTTCACCCCGCTGCACGCCGCCCCGGAGGTGCTCACCGGGCAGCCGCACTCGGTCTCCGGTGACATCTACTCCCTGGGCTCGACGCTCTACCACCTGCTGGCCGGGCAGCCCGCCTTCCACAACCCGGCCGACCCGTCGATCGCGCCGCTGATGTACCGGGTGCTGAGCCTCGACCCGCCGCCGATCAACCGGCCGGACGTGCCGCCGGCGGTGTTCGGGACGATCCTGCACGCGATGTCCAAGCAGCCCGAGCTGCGGCCCGGCTCGGCCAGGGAGCTGGCGCGGCGGTTGCAGGAGGTGCAGGCCGAGCTGGGGTTGTCGGTGACCGACCTGGTGGGCCAGGATCCGGGGCCGGGGCCGGCGACGTCCACCGTCCCGCGCCGCCCGCGCGGCGGCCCGCAGCCTCCGCCGCACCCCGGCGACTCCTCCCTCCCCGCCACCGGCAGCCGGCTCCCCCACCCCCACCCCCAAGCCCCCGCCCCGCATCAGCCGGGACTGGCGGGTAACGCGGGCGTGGCGAGACGGGTCGCCCCCACGGCGGGGGACATGGGCGGGGCTCGGCGGGAGGCCGTCACGACGCCGCCCGCCAGGGCCGGAAGCCTCGGGAGGCGTCTGCTGATCGGGGGCTCGGTCGCGGCCGTCGCGATCGGCGGCACCGGCCTGGCCGTCTACCTGTCGCTGCGCCCGCCCGCCGGTCCGGGCCCCACCGAGCGCCGCCCCGAGGCCGCGACGCCCGCGGCGACCGCCACCACCCCGCCGCCGATCAGCAAGCGGGACGTCGCCGCGCTCGCCCCCCGCAGGCTCAAGGTCACCGCCGACCGCGGCGCCCTGGTGGAGCTGAGCTGGGCGCTGCCGGCCGACGCCCGCCGCTACCCGGTCGTCCTGCAACGCTCGCGGGCGGGCGGGGGCGAGGTGACCGTCGTCGCCCTCGGCACGGGCGCCACCAGCGGCCGCGTCGCCGGGCTCGACCCGGACACCGGCTACTGCTTCCTGGTGGGGGTGCCGCTGCGCATCTCGGCGGCCACCACGGTCGCCTGGTCGAAGCCGGCCTGCGTCAGAGGGGCGCGCTCAGCCGAGTAGCTTGCGCGCCGCCTGCTCGATCTCCTCCTCCGACAGCAGGACGTGGTCGGCCGCGTCGCCCAGCGGGATGAAGCTGTCGGCCGAGGTCACCCGGGCCACCTGCCCCGTGAACCCGGCGTCGATCAGCTCGGCCGTCACGCCCTCGGACACGCCCCCGGAGTGGCGGGTCTCGTCGGCGATCAGCACCTTGCCGGTCAGCTCGGCCGCCCGCAGCAGGTCGTCCACCGGCAGGGGGGCCAGCCAGCGCAGGTCGAGGACGCGGCAGCCGTAGCCCTCCTGGGTGAGCCGGACCGCGGCGCGCAGGCTCATCCGCAGCCCGTTGCCGAACGTCACGATCGTCAGGTCACGGCCCTCGCCGTACGAGCGGGCCCGGCCGACGGGCACGTGCGTCTCGCGCCAGCGCCCCGGCGGCGTGTACGGCGCCAGCCAGCCGCCGTCGCCCTCCTCGAACAGGTCACGCGTGTGGTAGAGCGCGATCGGCTCCAGGAACACGCAGACCGACCCGGCCGTACGGGCGGCGGCCAGGCAGGTGCGCAACATGGCGGCGGCGTCGTCGGGACGCGCGGGCGAGGCGAGGACCAGACCCGGGATGTCGCGCAGCGCGGCCACCGCGTTGTCGTTGTGGAAGTGGCCGCCGAAGCCCTTCTGGTAGGCGTAGCCCGCGACGCGGACGACCATGCCGTTGGTGTAGGCGCCGCGCGAGAAGAACGACAGGGTGGCGCCCTCGCCGCGGATCTGGTCGAGCGCGTTGTGCAGGTAGGCCAGGTATTGGATCTCCGGCACCGGGAGCTGGTTGGACACCGCCGAGCCGAGCGCGAGGCCGAGGATGGCCTGCTCGTCGAGGAGCGTGTCGAACACCCGCGAGCCGCCGAACCGCTTCTGCAGCCCCCGGGTGACGCCGTAGACGCCGCCCTTCCTGGCGACGTCCTCGCCGAAGACCGTCATCTCGGGGTAGACCACCAGCGCGTCGGCGAGCGTGCGGTTGATGGTCTGCGACAAGGTCAGCGGCTTCTCCGTCTCGGGCAGCGTGCCGGCGAACGCCTTCTCCCTGACCGGGCCCTCGGCCGCGGTCGGGCTGATGTTGGCGATCAGGTCGGGACGGCGCGGCGCGATCGGCTCCATGACCTCCGCGGCCGAGCCGAGCCGCGGGGCGCGGGTGGTCTCCAGGGCGATGCGCAGGATGTGCTCGCGCGCCGACTCGTACGTCTTGAGCAGGTCCTCCGGCGTCTCCAGGCCGGCCTCCACCAGCAGCCGCGCGGTGCGGACGAGCGGGTCGCGCTCCATGTCGGCCCGCAGCTCCCGCTGGGTGCGGTAGGCCGACTCGACGTCGGACCCGGCGTGCCCCATCAGCCGCACGGTGGACAGGTGCAGGAACGCGGGCGAGCGGTTGGCGCGGACGTGCTGGACGGCGAGCGTGGCGGCGTCGTAGGCGTCGGCCAGGTCGCAGCCGTCGGCGGCGAAGTAGGCGATGCCCGGCCGTCGCGCCGCCGCCTCCACCCAGCCCTTGGGGGTGCGGACGCTGATGCCGATGCCGTTGTCCTCGCACACGAACAGGATGGGCAGCGGCTGCCCCTGGAAGGTGGCGTAGGAGGCGGTGTTGAGCCCGGTCAGGGCGCTGGCGTGGTTGATCGAGGCGTCGCCGAAGCTGCACACGGCGATGGCGTCGGGCGGCCAGGCCGACCGGTCGCCGAGCGCGGCGGCCCGTTCGATGGCGAAGGCCACGCCCACGGCGCGCGGCAGATGGCTGGCGATCGTCGAGGTCTGCGGGATGACGGCCAGGTGGGGGTGGCCGAAGACCTTGTGCCGGCCGCCCGCGATCGGCTCGTCGGCCGCCGCGGTGAGGCCCATCAGCACGTCGCGAAGGCCCTGCTCGGGCAGCCGGCCGGCCTGCTCGGACCTGGTCAGGTAGAAGGCGCCGGACCGGTAGTGGAGCAGCGCCGGGTCGCTCGCCCTGGCCGCGGCGGCGACCGCCGCGTTGCCTTCGTGGCCGGCCGACCCGATCGTGTAGAAGCCCTCGTTCTGCTCGCGGAGCCAGCGGGCGGCGATGTCGAGCAGGCGGCTGTCGAGCTGGCGCTGGAACAGGGTCCGGCACCGGTCGCCGGTGAGCGACGTGCCCTCGCGCACCGGGCCGCCGGGATCTCGGGCGGGGCCTGACTTCAGCGCCTCAACGGATTGGATGAAATGTGTCTCAACAGTGTCGCGCGCCACACCCTGATTATGTCCGTCATCGCCGCCGCCGTCTGCCGGAGTGCATGACAGATTGTGGTCCGGTCCGTTTAACCCTGATCCAGGACCGTTTGCAGATATCTACGGCATTTCGGGGGTTTTCGCACCGCGTGAATCGCCGTCGGTCAGTTAGTGATTGTTAACGCTGGCCTCGATCGCGGCGCGGGCCATCGTGTGCAGCAGGGGGCGCATGTCGTGCGGGGGCAGCTCGCCCGCGCTGTGGGGCGTCGAGTTGAGCAGGCCGAAGACCGCGTGCGTGGCCGCGCGCAGCCGGGCCGGCGGGCACGCCGGGTGCAGCTCGGCCAGCACGGTCACCCACTCCTCGACGTAGAGGCGCTGCAGCCGCCTGATCCTGCGCCGCTCCGGCTCGGGCACGTTGCCCAGCTCGCGGTCGTGCACGGTGATCAGCGCCGGCTGGTCGAGCGCGAACGTGATCTGCACGTTGAGCAGCGCGTCGAGCGTCTCGGCCGGGCCGTCCGAGGAGGTCGCCACCGCCACCGCCGACTCCCGCAGCCGCGAGCTGACGTCGAGCAGCATCTCGGCGAGCAGCGCCTCCTTGCCGCTGAAGTGCCGGTAGAGCGCGGGACCCGAGACGCCGACCGCGCCCCCGATGTCCTCGATGGAGACCCCGTGGAAACCGCGGGCGGCGAACAGCCGGGCGGCCGCGGCGAGGATCTCCATGCGCCTTCTGCCGCGCTCGCGGGTAGGTGGGGAGGCAGTGGTCACGTCTCACATGCTAGACGATTACGTTAATGATGACTAACATCTCGGCCATGACGAGAGGGGACTCATGAGCGACTGGCCGGTGCTGAAGTCGGCCGTGGAGCCCGGGAGCGAGGCGTACAAACGCAACGCCGAGCTCAACGAGCGGCTGGCCGCCGAGCTGCTCGAACGGCTGGCCGCGGCGGCGCTCGGCGGTCCCGAGCGGTCGCGGCAGCGCCACGTCGAGCGGGGCAAGCTGCTGCCGCGCGACCGCGTCGACGGGCTGCTCGACCCGGGTTCCCGCTTCCTGGAGCTGTCGCCGCTGGCGGCCGGCGGCCTCTACGACGACCAGGCGCCCGCCGCCGGGATCATCACCGGCGTCGGCAGGGTGGCCGGGCGCGAGTGCGTGGTCGTGGCCAACGACGCGACCGTCAAGGGCGGCACGTACTACCCGATGACCGTCAAGAAGCACCTGCGCGCGCAGGAGGTGGCCCTGCACAACCACCTGCCCTGCGTCTACCTGGTCGACTCCGGCGGCGCGTTCCTGCCCAGGCAGGACGAGGTCTTCCCCGACCGGGAGCACTTCGGGCGCATCTTCTACAACCAGGCGACCATGTCGGCCCGCGGCATCCCGCAGATCGCCGCCGTGCTCGGCTCGTGCACCGCCGGCGGCGCGTACGTGCCGGCCATGAGCGACGAGGCGGTCATCGTCCGCGGCCAGGGCACGATCTTTCTGGGCGGTCCGCCCCTGGTGAAGGCGGCCACCGGCGAGGAGGTCACGGCCGAGGAGCTGGGCGGCGGCGACCTGCACTCCCGGGTCAGCGGCGTCACCGACCACCTGGCCGAGGACGACGCCCACGCCCTGGCCATCGTCCGCGACATCGTCTCGACGCTGGCCCCCCGGGCCCCCCGTCCCTGGGACACGGTCGCGCCCGAGGAGCCGCGGCACGACCCGCGCGACCTCTACGGCCTCGTCCCGGCCGACACCCGCCAGCCCTACGACGTGCGCGAGGTCATCGCCCGGCTGGTGGACGGCTCGCGCTTCCTGGAGTTCAAGGCCGAGTACGGCTCCACCCTCGTCACCGGCTTCGCCCACCTGCACGGTCACCCGGTGGGCATCGTGGCCAACAACGGCATCCTGTTCAGCGAGTCGGCGATGAAGGGCGCGCACTTCATCGAGCTGTGCGACCAGCGCCGCATCCCCCTGGTGTTCCTGCAGAACATCAGCGGGTTCATGGTCGGCAAGGCGTACGAGGCGGGCGGCATCGCCAAGCACGGCGCCAAGATGGTCACGGCCGTGTCGTGCGCGCGGGTGCCCAAGTTCACGGTGGTGATCGGCGGCTCGTTCGGGGCGGGCAACTACGCCATGGCCGGACGCGCGTACTCGCCCAGGTTCCTGTGGATGTGGCCCAACGCCCGCATCTCCGTCATGGGCGGCGAGCAGGCGGCGAACGTGCTGACCACGGTCGGCAACGCCGACCCCGACGCCATCCGCGCCCAGTACGAGCACCAGGGCAACCCCTACTACTCCACCGCCCGGCTCTGGGACGACGGCGTGATCGACCCGCTCGACACCCGCACCGTCCTCGGCCTGGCCCTGTCCGCGGCGGCCAACGCGCCGCTCGAACCCGCCGGCTACGGCGTCTTCCGGATGTGATCATGTTCTTCGACCGTGTTCTCATCGCCAACCGGGGCGAGATCGCCGTCCGGGTCGTCCGGACGCTGCGCGCGCTCGGCATCGAGTCGGTGGCGGTGTTCACGCCGCCGGACGCGGGCGCCAGGCACGCCCGCGAAGCAGACATCGCCCTCGAAGTCTCGAAATATCTGGACATCGAGGCGATTGTCGAGGCGGCGCTCGCCTCCGGCGCGCAGGCCGTGCATCCCGGCTACGGCTTCCTGGCCGAGAACGCCGCGTTCGCGCGGCGCTGCGCCGAGGCCGGGCTCGTCTTCGTCGGCCCGTCCCCCGAGGCCATCGACGCCATGGGCGACAAGATCCGCGCCAAGGCCACCGTGTCGGCGGCCGGGGTGCCGGTCGTCCCCGGCGGGGCCGAGCCGGGCGACGACCTGGCGCAGTGGGCCGATTTCCCGGCGCTGATCAAGCCGTCCGCGGGCGGCGGCGGCAAGGGCATGGTGCTGGTGCGCTCGGCCGCCGAGCTGCCCGACGCGCTGGAGTCGGCCCGCCGTACGGCGCGGGCGGCGTTCGGCGACGGCACCCTGCTCATCGAGCGCTACGTCGAGAACCCCCGGCACATCGAGATCCAGGTCATGGCCGACGCCCACGGCAACGTCGTGCACCTGGGCGAGCGCGAGTGCAGCCTGCAGCGCCGGCACCAGAAGATCATCGAGGAGGCGCCGTCGCCCTTCGTGACCCCCGGCATGCGCGCCGACATGGGCGCCGCGGCCGTCGAGGCCGCCCGCTCGGTCGGGTACGTCGGCGCGGGCACGGTCGAGTTCATCGTCGACGGCACCACCGGCTCCTACCACTTCATGGAGATGAACACCCGGCTCCAGGTCGAGCACCCGGTCACCGAGCTGGTCACCGGCCTGGACCTGGTGGAGCTGCAACTGCGCGTCGCGGCCGGCGAGCCGCTGCCGTTCGGCCAGGAGCAGGTGCGGCTCGACGGCCACGCCATCGAGGCGCGCGTCTACGCCGAGGACCCGGCGCGCGGCTTCCTGCCCAGCGGCGGGCGCGTGCTGGCCCTGCGCGAGCCCGGCGACGACGGGCCCGGCCGGGTGCGGGTCGACTCCGGCCTGGCCGAGGGCGGGGTCGTCGGCAGCGACTACGACCCCATGCTGTCCAAGGTGATCGCCTGGGCGCCGGACCGAGAGGCGGCGCTCAGAGCGCTCGACCGGGCGCTGGCCCGCACCGCGGTGCTGGGCGTGGTCACCAACGTGCCGTTCCTGCGCGGGCTCGCCCGCCACCCCGCGGTCGTGGCGGGCGAGCTCGACACCGGCCTGGTCGAACGGGTGCTGCCCGGGCTGCTGCCGGAGTCCGGCGTGCCGCGCGAGGTGGCCGCGGCGGCGGCGCTGATCTTCCACACGCTGCCGCAGGGCCCCGACCCCTGGCAGGTCACCGACGGCTGGCGGGTCGGCGCGCCCGCCTGGACGACCTGGCGGCTGGAGTCGCGCGACGGCGTGCACGCGGTGCCCGTCCGCGGCCTGCCCGGCCGGTCGGCCGAGGTGCTGCTCGACGGAGAGGCGGTGCCCGCCCGGGTCACGACCGGCGGCGGCGCGGCGGCCGTCACGCTCGGCGGCCGGACCGCCCGCTACCTGACCGCCCGCCACGGCGACACGCTCTGGCTCGGCAAGGACGGCGAGTCGTGGGCGTTCACCCGCCACCTCATCGGCGACCCGGGCGACCGGCCCGGCGCCGCGGGGGCGGCCGACGGCGTGGTGCGCAGCCCCATGCCCGGCACCGTCCTGCTGGTCAAGGTGCAGCCCGGCGACCGGGTGAGCGAGGGGCAGCCGCTGGTCGTCGTCGAGGCCATGAAAATGGAGCACACGGTCACCGCCCCCTGCGACGGCGTGGTCGCCGAGCTGCCCGTCCAGCCGGGCAAGCCGGTCGACATGGACGCCGTGCTGGCCGTGGTCACCGGTGAGGAGGCGTGATGCCGTACCGCATGCGAGGGCTTCCCGAGCGGGTCACGGTCTACGAGGTGGGCCCGCGCGACGGCCTGCAGAACGAGTCGGCGATCGTGCCGGTCGAGGTGAAGGCCGAGTTCGTCGACCGGCTGGCCGACGCCGGCCACCAGGTGATCGAGACGACCAGCTTCGTGCATCCCAAGTGGGTGCCGCAGCTGGCCGACGCCGGTGAGCTGCTCGGCCGCCTCGACCGCAGGCCCGGCGTGCGCTACCCGGTGCTGGTGCCCAACGAGCGCGGGCTCGACCGCGCGCTGGAGCTGGGCGTCACCGAGATCGCGATCTTCGCCAGCGCCACCGAGACCTTCGCCGCCAGGAACCTCAACCGCACGCTGGAGAGCCAGTTCGACATGTTCGAGCCGGTCGTGGCCAGGGCGCTGGAGCACGGGCTGCGGGTGCGCGCGTACGTGTCGATGTGCTTCGGCGACCCCTGGGAGGGGCCCACGCCGGTCGGGCAGGTCGTCGCGGTCGGCGAGCGGCTGCTCGGGCTCGGCTGCTACGAGCTGTCGCTCGGCGACACGATCGGCGTCGGCACGCCTGGCCACGTCACCGAGCTGATCGGCGCGTTCGGCGGCCCCGAGCGGCTGGCCGTGCACTTCCACGACACCTACGGGCAGGCGCTCGGCAACACGCTCGCCGCCCTGCAGGCGGGCGTGACCACCGTCGACGCCTCCACCGGCGGCATCGGCGGCTGCCCGTACGCCGAGTCCGCCACCGGCAACCTGGCCACCGAAGACCTCGTGTGGATGTTGTCGGGGCTCGGCATCGAGACCGGGCTCGACCTGGACAAACTCGTGTCCACCAGCACCTGGCTGGCCGAGCGGCTGGGCCGGCCCAGCCCCTCGCGCGTCGTCCAGGCCCTCGCGAAAGGCTGATCATGCTGAACGACGAATACCAAGAGTTGCGCAAGACCGTCGAGGCGTTCGCCCGTGACGTGGTGGCCCCCGTGATCGGCGACTACTACGAGCGCGAGGAGTTCCCCTACGACATCGTGCGCAAGATGGCCGACATGGGGCTGTTCGGCCTGCCGTTCCCGGAGGAGTACGGCGGCATGGGCGGCGACTACTTCGCGCTGTGCCTGGCCCTTGAGGAGCTGGCCCGCGCGGACTCCAGCGTGGCGATCACCCTGGAGGCCGCCGTCTCGCTGGGCGCGATGCCGATCTACCGATTCGGCACCGACGAGCAGCGCCAGGAGTGGCTGCCCCGGCTGGCCTCCGGCGAGATGCTGGGCGCGTTCGGGCTGACCGAGCCCGGCGGCGGCTCCGACGTGCCGGGCGGCATGCGGACGACCGCCGTGCTCGACGGCGGCGAATGGGTGATCAACGGGACGAAGGCGTTCATCACCAACTCCGGCACCGACATCACCGGCGTGATCGGCGTGGCCGCGCTCACCGGCGAGCGGGAGATCTCCACGATCCTGGTGCCGAGCGGCACGCCGGGGTTCACGGTCTCCAAGAAGTACTCCAAGGTCGGCTGGAACGCCTCCGACACCCGCGAGCTGTCCTTCTCCGACTGCCGGGTGCCCGCCGCCAACCTGCTCGGCGAGCGCGGACGCGGCTACGCGCAGTTCCTGCAGACCCTCGACGAGGGCCGCATCGCCATCGCCGCCCTCAGCGTGGGCCTGGCCCAGGGCTGCGTGGACGAATGCCTCAAGTACGTCAGGGACCGCAAGGCGTTCGGCCACCCGATCGGCCACTACCAGGCCATCCAGTTCAAGATCGCCGACATGGAGGTGCGCGCCCACACCGCCCGGCTGGCCTACTACCACGCGGCCGAGAAGATGCTGGCCGGGGTGCCGTTCAAGAAGGAGGCGGCGATCGCCAAGCTGGTGTCCTCGAACGCGGCCATGGACAACTCCCGCGACGCCACCCAGGTGTTCGGCGGGTACGGCTTCATGAACGAGTTCCCGGTCGGCCGCTTCTACCGCGACGCCAAGATCCTGGAGATCGGCGAGGGCACCAGCGAGGTGCAGCGCATGCTCATCGCCCGCCAGCTCGGCCTCGGCGACCTCTGACCGGAGGCCGTACCGGACGTCACGGCACACTCCCGTGGCACGATGGACGAAAGGGCACAGAGGTTCTAGTGTCGTACCTCATGACGGCGGACGATCTTCTCATCAGGAGGGCGGAGAAGGCGGACGCGGACGAGGTGTTCGCGTTGGCGCGCGAGTTCGGGCTGACCTTCAGGCCGGAGCGCGCGGCCTTCGACGCCGCGCTCCCGCAGCTCCTGCGCAACGAGGACGCCCTGCTGCTCACGGCCGTGGTGGGCGGGCGCGTCCACGGGTACCTGCTGGGGTTCGTGCACCTGACGCTGTTCGCCAACGGGCCGGTCGCCTGGGTCGAGGAGGCGATGGTCCAGTCGGGCTCGCGCCGGCAGGGCATCGGCCGCCGGCTGCTGGAGGAGTTCGAGGCGTGGGCCCGTACCCGTCACGCCGGGTACGTGGCGATGGCCACCCGGCGGGCGCCGGAGTTCTACCACGCCCTGGGGTACGAGGCGTCGGCCACCTTCTTCCGCAAGGTTTTGCGCTGACAGACGACGGCCCGGAGTTTCGGTCCGTTTTGTCGGTGTTTGATGGCATCCTTGGGGCGTGAGCATTCACACCGTCAGCCCCCTGTTCGTCGGGCGCGCCCGCGAGCTGCACGCTCTGGGCGACGCCCTGGCCAGAGCACGTGCGGGCGCGTCGTCCACCGTGCTCGTGGGCGGCGAGGCGGGGGTCGGCAAGACCCGCCTGATCAGCGAGTTCATCGACCGGGCGGGCGAGGCGCGGGTGCTCGTCGGCGGCTGCCTGGAGCTGGGCACCGAGGGCCTGCCGTTCGCGCCGTTCACGGCCGTCCTGCGCGGGCTCGTGCGCGAGCTGGGGCGCGACGGCGTGGCGGCGTTGGTGCCCGGCGGCACGACGCGCGGGCTGGCCCGGCTGCTGCCCGAGTTCGGCGAGCCGGACAAGGACGGCGCCGAGGCGCGGGCCCGGCTGTTCGAGCAGGTGCTCGGGCTGCTGGAGCGGCTGGCCGAGGAGCGTCCGGTGCTGCTGGTGGTCGAGGACGCCCACTGGGCCGACCGCTCCACCCGAGACCTGCTGTCGTTCCTGGTCCGCTACCAGCGCACGGCGGCCCGGCTGATGATCGTGGTCACCTACCGCACCGACGAGCTGCACCGCACCCATCCGCTCCGGCCGATGCTGGCCGAGCTGGGCCGCATCGAGTGGGTGAGCCGGATCGAGCTGCGCCGCCTCACCCGCAGGGAGGCCGTCGCGCAGGCGGCCAGCATCCTGCGGCGCGAGCCGTCGGCCGCCGCGATGGACCTGATCTACGCCCGCAGCGAGGGCAACCCGCTGTTCGTCGAGGCGCTGCTGAGCGAGGCCGACGGCGGCGACATGCTGCCCGAGTCCCTGCGCGACCTGCTGCTGGCCAGCGTCGAGCGGCTGCCCGACGAGACGCAGGAGCTGCTGCGCGTGGCCAGCGCGGGCGGCCAGCGCATCGAGCACGACCTGCTGAGCGCGGTGGCCGGGCTCGACGACACCGCCCTGTCGCGGGCGCTGCGCCCCGCCGTGGCGGGCAACGTGCTGGTGGTCGACGGCGAGGGCTACGGCTTCCGGCACGCGCTCATCCGCGAGGCGCTCCACGACGACCTGCTGCCCGGCGAGCACACCCGCCTGCACACCCGCTACGCGCAGGCACTCGAACGCGACCTGTCGATCCTGCCCGCCCCGCGCGGCGCGATCGAGCTGGCCCACCACTGGCACTCCGCCCACGACTCCACCTGGGCGCTGGTAAGCGCCTGGCGCGCGGCCGCCGCGGCCCGCAAGTCCACCGCCTACGACGAGCAGCTCAGGATGCTCTCGCGGGTGCTGGAGCTGTGGGACCAGGTGCCCGACGCCGCCGAGCGCATCGGCTGCGGCCGCCTCGACGTGCTCAGGCAGACCTCCACGGTCGCCCACCTCGCCGGCGAGTACGAGCGCAGCCTGGCGCTGGCCGGGGCCGCGCTCGCCGAGGTCGACCTCGACGCCGACCCGATCACCGCGGCCACCCTGCTGCGCCAGCGCGGCCTGACCCGCTACGACCTGGGCCGCGCCGGCTATCTCGACGACCTGCGCCAGGCGGCCGAGCTGGTGCCCGCCGAGCCGCCGAGCAAGCTGCGCGGCCAGGTCCTGGAGACGCTGGCGCGCATGCTGCACCGTCCCGAGGACTGGCCGGAGAAGCTGGCGACGGCGCAGCTCGCCATGGAGATCGGCCACCAGATGGGCGACGCCAACGTCGAGGCCCACGCGCTCATCAGCCTCGCCTGGGCGCGGTCGCGCTTCTCCGACATCGAGGCCCAGCTCGGGCAGTTCGCCGAGGCGCGCCGGGTCGCCCGCGCCCAGGGCGCCTACAACGCGCTGATGCGCTGCGCGATCTCCGAGTCCGACGCGCTGGAGGGCGCCGGACGGCACGAGCGGGCCGCCCAGGTCGCCCGCGAGGGCGTGCAGGAGGCCGGGCACTACGGCCTGGCGCGCACGTCCGGCACCTTCCTGGCGATCAACCTGACCGAGCCGCTGCTCTCGCTGGGCCGCTGGGACGAGGCGCTCCAGGTGGTCGAGCAGGCGCTCGACCTCGCGCCGCCGGCCCCCTACCGGGCCAGTCTCCAGGGGTTCCTGGTGGACATCGCGCTCGCGCGGGGACAGATCGACCGGGCCGACAAGCTGCTGTCGTCCTCCGCCAGCGTGTTCGCGCGCGGCACCTACCGGGACCAGACCGTGCTGCCGCAGCTGCGCAGGCAGGTCCTGCTGCTGCGGGCGCAGGGGCGGCTCGGCGAGGCGCTGGAGGCCGCGTCCCGGGGGCTGGAGAACCAGGACCTGCTGCCCTCGCCGCGTTACGCCTGGCCGCTGCTGGTGACGTTCGCGCAGCTCGCCCGGCCCGCGCTCGGCGAGGGCGGCGCGCCGTACGCGAGGGTCGCGGCGGCCGTCGTGGCGCGGCTGCGGGAGGTGGCGCGGGAGCTGGCCGTGGACGGCGACCTGCAGGAGGCGCAGCGGCTGACGTTCGCGGCGCTGACCGGGCCGGAGGAGGGGCTCGGCGGGGCGGCCCAGCTCAAGGCGTGGGAGTCGGCGGTGGCGGCCTGGGCGGGCTTGCGGCAGCCGTACGCGGAGGCGCAGTGCCTGGCGGGGGCCGCCCAGGCGGCGCTGGCCGCGGGCGACCGGCGCGCCGCGGCCGGGATGGTGACGCGGGCGCGGGAGCTGGCCGCGCAGCTGGGCGCCACGCCGCTGCTCGAACAGCTCGACGTGTTCGGACGGCGGGCCCGCGTCGGCGGCGCCGACGAGCCCGAGGGGCCGCCGCTGGGGCTGACCGCGCGCGAGCTGGAGGTGCTGCGCGAGGTGAGCAACGGGCGCAGCAACCGGGAGATCGCCGCGGCGCTGTTCATCTCGGTGAAGACGGTCAGCGTGCACGTCTCCAACATCCTGGCCAAACTGGGCGTCGCCACCCGCGGCGAGGCGGCGGCCACGGCCCACCGGCTGGGCCTGTTCGGGTGACCGCGTAGGCGCGAGGTCAGCCGGTGAGCTGGGCCTCCAGGCGGTAGCCGTCCACCGTGACGTAGACCTGGTCGCCGGGGCGGGCGTTCAGGCGCATGAGCACCGGCTGCAGCGAGTCGAAGACCGGCTGGTGGCCCTGCCAGACCAGCACGATCGCGTTGTCGCCGGGGCCGGTCACCGACAGCAGGGTGCCCGGACGCATGCCGAGCTGGGCCGCGTAACCCTCCGGCACCGGCACCGGGCCGCCCCTGAGGTGTTCCGGGGTGACCTCGATGCGCTGCCAGCGGCGCGGGTCCGACGACGGGCTCGGCAGCGGCGGAGGCGGCGTGGACGGCGTTCCGGCCAGGCTGCCGGGCAGCATGCCGGACCGGCCGCCGGACAGCGCCGACAACGTGGCCAGGGCCGCCGAGGGGTCGATCGAGTTCGCGCCCGCCGTCGGGATGGGCTGGCCGCCCCGGTGGTGGTGGCCGTTGGCGCCGGGCGTGCGGCGGGGGAGCGGCTGGGCGGGCTGCGGGGAGGCGTCCGCCGGGCCGGGGGCCGACTCCGAGGGCAGGGCGTCGAGCCACGCCTTGGCGGAGTGGGCGCGGATGCCCAGCTCGGCCAGCAGCTCGACGACGTCGGTGTCCGGCGGGGCGGCGGCCAGGAGCTGCCGCGTACGGGCCTGGAGGCCGTGGATGTCGCCGACGACCAGCCAGCCGTCCTGGAGGCGGCGGTCGGGCATGAGCGTCACCAGGACCCGCCACAGGGGCGTGCGCAGCGACGGGACCATCGCCGGGTGGGCCGGGTCGGCGCCGATGAGCTGCTCCTCGGTGGCCGCCGCGCCGAGCCATTCGGTGAGCCGGAACATGTGGCCGGTGACCGGCGCCGACTCCGACGAGCGCAGCCAGTGCAGGACGCGTTCCTCGGCGGTGCGCTGGGCCTGGGAGAGCACGTCGCGGTCCACCAGCAGCTTGTGCGCCAGGGTGCGCAGGCTGACCGGGTCCTCGGCGAACAGCCGGTGCACGGCGACGGCCAGCTCCAGCTTGTCCAGGCCGCGGAACAGGCCGTCCACGACGCGGACCATCGCGTGGTCGGGGTCGGCGGGCACCGGGCCGGGAGCGGCCGTCCCGCCGGGGACTGGGGCGGTGTACGGGGGGCCGTCGGCGCCGGCCTGCGGGCCGCCGTCCGGACGCCCGCCGGTGGGCCGCTGCGGCAGCCGCGCACCACCCTGCGCCGGGAAGGACCCGGTCTGAGGGCCGCTGGACGGCTGCGCCGGGAACGAGCCGGTCTGAGGGCCATTGGCGGGCTGCGCAGGGAACGAGCCGGTCTGAGCGGGCTGGGCCGGGAACGAGCCGGTCTGAGCGGGCTGGGCCGGGAACGAGCCGGTCTGAGCGGGCTGGGCCGGGAACGAGCCGGTCTGGCGGGTGGCGTCGGGCTGGGCGGTGAAGGAGCCGGTCTGGTGTCCCTGGGCGTTCTCCGGCGGCGGGGGGAACGAGCCGGGCTGCTGGGCGGCGGGGCGGGCCGCGGCCGGGCGCTGCGGCAGGCCGCCCTCACCGGCCGGGGCCGGGCGCGGGGCGCCCTGGGGCTGGGCCGGGAAGGCGTCGCTGTGCGGGGTGAAGGCGGCGGGCGGGCGCTGGGGGCCGCTGGCGGGCTGGGCGGCGTACGCACCGGCTTCGGCCACCGGGACGGCCGGGAAGGACCCCGTCGCGCCGCGCGCGAGCGGACGGGTGACGTCCGGCGAGCCGGACTGCTGGGCGGGTACGGCCTCCCGCTGCGCCGGGATGCGCCCGAGCACCTCGCGCAGGACCGAGCCGACCACCACCTCGGGCGTCGCGGACGGGGTGGCGAGATCGCCGGGCGACAGGCGGCGCAGCCGCTGCCAGCCGCCGAGCCCGGTGATCGCCGTACGGGTGGCCTCCGGCCAGCCGGGCAGCGCCGGATCGACCTGATGGACGGCGAGCGCGGGAAGCAGGTCCACCAGCGGCAGATGGTCCCAGCGGGAGGAGATCAGCCGGGCGAGTCGTTCGCAGACCCAGTCGAGACCCGCCGTGCCGAGCGCCCTGGACACCGCGAGCGAGGACCACCACCCCGCCGGCAGCCGCGGATCACCCAGCACCTCGGCCACCTGCTGAGGGCGGCTCCAGCGCAGAGCAGGGACGAGGTCGCTCAGGCAGATCGATGACTCGACTTCCATCGGCGGACCCTAACCTCCCCAGTGGGCCGCGTGGGCAACCCGGTACGCATGTGGCTAATGGTGCAGCCTACGCGGCAAGCTATCAATCAGTGTGAATAGGGTAAAGACGGTTCAGATCAAAACCGTACCGTGGACGGCCGCCCACCTGGGCCACACATTGCGCACCGGCACGGCAACCCGCCTCCAGCGCGAGCGCGGCGTCCGCCCCCTGGAGGGTGGCGGTGAGATACCCGGCCGCGAAGGCGTCACCGGCGCCCGTGGAGTCCACGACCTCGGCGGACACGCCCGCGCACGTCGCCGTGACCTTGCCGTCCACCGCCACCAGCGCGCCCTCGGCGCCCAGTTTCACGACCGCTGTGCCGTACGTCTCACTCAGCAGCACGGCGGCCCGCTCCGGCGACGGGACGCCGGTCAGGACCAGCGCCTCGTCCAGGTTCGGGATGATCAGGTCGGCCGCGGACGTCTCCCGCATGAAACGTTCGACGCCGAAGTCCCGCAGCGGCCCCGTCGAGGCCGGGTCGATGCTGACCGGCACCCCGGCGGCCACGGCGTCCCGGACGGCGGCCCTGGCCAGGCGGAGACCGGGGGCCGCGAACAGCGTGTAACCCGACAGGTGCAGCCGGCCGACCCCGTCCAGCAGGGACGGGTCCCAGTCGGCGTCGGAGATCAGGCCGCCCGCGCCGCGGTTGGTGAGCATGGAACGTTCGCCGGTCTTGTCCACCATGGCGATGACGACCGCCGTGGGGTGCTCCTGGTCCACCAGCACGTGGGGCCGGACCCCGGTCCTGACCAGCTCGGTCGTGTGCCACTCGCTGCTGTCGTAGCCGAGCTTGGCCAGCAGCCGCGAGTCGGCCCCCAGGTGGGCGGCCCAGGCGGCGGTGTTCGCGCCCGAGCCGCCGGGCCGCAGCACGATCTCCGCGGCGGTGTCGGTGCCCGCCATGACCGGGGAGCCGTGCAGCGCCACCACGTCGGTGACGACGTCACCGATCACCAGGAGGCCGGTGTCGCTCACGCCCGCGACCAGGCCACGGCGATCTCGGCGGCCAGGGCGGTGTTCCCGCGCACGGCGGCCAGGTTGGCCTCCAGCGACGCGCCGCCGGTGCCGTTGACGAGGTAGCTGAGCAGGAACGGCGTGATCGCCTGCCCCTTGACGCCTTCGCGCTCGGCGGCGGCCAGCGCCTCGGCCAGCACGCGGTCGTGCAGCGCCGGGTCGAGCTGCTGGTCCCGCGGCACCGGGTTGGCCACGATGAACGCGGTCTCCGGGCCGGCCAGCGCGTCCTGGCCGCGCATGACGGCGGCGGCGTCCTCGGCCGACTCGATCCGCCAGTCGATCGGCTGGCCGGAGGAGTTGAGGTAGAAGCCGGGGAAGGTGTCGGTGCGGTAGCCGGCCACGGTCACGCCGCGCGTCTCCAGCCGCTGCAGCGTGGCCGGCACGTCGAGGATCGACTTCACGCCCGCGCAGACGACCGTGATGCGGGTGCGGGCCAGGGTGTCGAGGTCGGCGGACTCGTCCTGGTCCTCGGTCCAGCCGCGGTGCACGCCGCCCAGGCCGCCGGTCGCGAAGATCCGCACGCCGGCGCGGGCGGCCAGGAACGACGTGGCCGACACGGTGGTCGCCCCGCTCGCCTTCAGCGCGGCGGCCAGCGGCAGGTCGCGCTGACCCAGCTTGCGCAGCCCGGACTCGGTGGCGATGCGCTCCAGCTCCAGCTCGTTCAGGCCGATCCTGGCCACGCCGTCGAGGACTGCGATCGTCGCCGGGACCGCGCCCGCCGCGCGGACCACTCCCTCCAGCTCGCGGGCCACCTCCAGGTTGCGCGGCTGCGGCAGGCCGTGGGAGATGATCGTGGACTCCAGGGCCACGACGGGCGCGCCGCCCGCCAGGGCCTCGGCGACCTCGTCGGACGGCTGGAGAAGGGGATCGGTGGCGCTGCGCATGACGGGTTTCAAGCTCCTTGAGTGGTCCTGGCCGGTTCAGGGAGAACGGCGTGCCTGACGGAATTTGTTCCGAACAGAGCAGCGTACGGTGGCCTGGCCAGGACGTCCACTCGGGCGGCCTCACAGCAGCACGGCGACCCCGGTGAGCGAGACGGCGGCGATGAGCCCGGTGGCGATGGCGCCGAGCAGCACGGCCCGCCCGCCCTTGACGAGTTTGCGCACGTCGATCCCGGTGCCCAGGCCGAACAGGGCGGCGGCCATGAGCACGTTGGTGACCTGCGGGACCGCCCGCGTGACGACGTCCGGGACCCAGCCGGTGCTGCGCACCGCCACCATGACCAGGAACGCCGCCACGAACAGCGGCATGACGGGCGTCCGGCGCCCCTCCCGCCGGTCGGCCGCGGGCGCACCGGTCAAGGAACGGCGGGCACGGAAGGACGTCAGGGCGACGATGGGGGCCAGCAGGACGACGCGGGCCAGCTTCACCGTCACCGCGGCGGCCAGGACGCCCGACGCCGCGCCGATCGCGGCCACCTGCGCCACCTCGTGCACGGCCGCGCCGGTCCAGACGCCGAGCTGGGCCGGCGACAGCCCGAGCAGCGCCGCCAGCGCCGGGACGGCCACGATGGCCGCGCTGCCGTAGAGCACCACCACGCTCAGCGCGGCGGCCGCGTCGTCGTCGTCGGTGTCCTCCACGCTCTCGCGCATGGCCGCGACCGCCGCCGCCCCGCAGATCGACACCCCGGTCGCCACCAGCAGCGACGTGCCGGACGACAGGCCCAGGCGGCGGCCGATCAGCGGCGTCACCGTGAACGTCACGCCGGTCGCGGTCACCACGATCACCAGCGTCTGCCAGCCGAGCGCGAGCACCTGCGGCAGCGCGATCTGGAGCCCGAGCAGCGCGATCGCCACCCGCAGCACCCGCCGGGCCACGAACGCCAGCCCCGGCCTGAACCGCTCCCAGACGGCCCCCGCCCCGCCCCACCGCGCGGACGTCGCCGCCCAGGCCGCGAGGTTGGCCAGGACCGCCCCGGACAGCACCGCGATCACCGCCGGGCTGAACGCCGGGGCGAACCGGTTCGCCACCACGGCCACCACCACGGCGGCGGCCGCCAGCCCGATGCCCGGCCACACCGACGCCGCGGGGACGGCCGGCGCCGCGCCGCCTCGGGGGTCGGGGGTCGGCCGGGGCGCGGTGAGCGGGGGGATCCGCTGGTCGGGGAGAGGCATGATCCCAGTCTTCGGGCCCCGCGTACCGGCCGGTAGACACGCGTTGACTGGGAGGCCATAGCCTGTGGCTATGAGTGCGCTGCCGGATCTCGACTCGCTGAAGCTGCTGGTCGACGTGGGCGAGCTGGGCAGCCTGGGCCAGGCGGCCAAGGCGGCGGGCATGGCCCAGCCGTCGGCCAGCAAGCGGGTGGCCATGCTGGAGCGCCGCCTCGGCGTCCCGCTGCTGGAGCGCACGCCGCGCGGGTCCACGCTCACCGCCGAGGGCCGGATGGTGGCCGGGTGGGCGGCCCAGGTGCTGGCCGCGGCCGAGGAGCTGATGCGGGCCGTGGAGGCGGTGCGGCACAGCGAGGCGGCCCACCTGCGGGTGGCCGCCAGCATGACGGTGGCCGAGTACCTGGTGCCGCGCTGGCTCGGCGAGCTGCAGAACCGCGAGCCCGAGGTCCAGGTGGGACTGGACGTGGTCAACTCCGCCGACGTCGCGGCCAGGGTGCTGGGCGAGGAGGTGGAGCTCGGCTTCGTCGAGGGGCCGACCGTGCCGGAGGGGCTGGACAGCCGGGTGGTGGGCACCGACCGGCTGGTCGTCGTGGTGGCCCCCGGCCATCCCTGGGCGCGCCGCCGTACGGCCCTGCGCGGGGCCGAGCTGGCCGCCACGCCGCTGGTGGTACGTGAGCCAGGCTCGGGTACCCGGGAGACGCTGGACGTGGCGTTCAAGAGCCTCCACCGGGCCAGCCCTCGCCTGGAGCTCGGGTCGAACTCGGCGGTCAAGGGGGCGGCGCAGGCCGGGGCCGCGCCCGCGGTGCTCAGCGGTTACGCGGTCGAGGCGGACATCGCGACCGGCCGCCTGGTCGAGGTGCCCCTCGCCGGGCTCAACCTGGTCCGGAACCTGCGCGCGGTGTGGCGGCGCGGGCGCTCGCTCACCGCCCCGGCCGCCACGCTCCTGGCCATCGCCAGCCGTCCGTGAGCACGTTCCCGAAGGTGGCCGTTGACGCCGCCTGGAACGCGATCTAGCTTTCCCTTAGGAAAGTTTCCTAAAAGTAAGCGCGTTCACCCCCCGAAACTCAGGAGACTCCGCATGAGCCTTCGTCGTCCCCTCGTCGCCCTGGCCGGATCGGCGGTGATGTGCCTCGCCGCGGCGGGCCTGGCGCCGTCGCCCGCCCTGGCCGCGCCTGCCGACTGCACCGCCTGGGTCAGCGGCGGCTACGCCTACAGCAGCTGCACCTCCGGCACCGGCCAGCACGCCGTCGGGGTGGAGCAGTCGCACCCGTACGCCGGGCCGATCGTCCTCACCGGCGGCTGGACGGCCGTCGGCGGGGTCTCCTCGGTACGGCTCACGCCGTGGCCGGTCAAGCGCGTCTGGGTGAACAGGACGGGCTGACGGATCCGGGCCCGGCCGGGAGGGGACCCCGGCCGGGCCCACCCGCGAGTGGCCGCACCATCTCCGCACGAACCGTTGACTAAGGGCACAGGTCGGGTCATAAGGTGCGGGGATGGGTGCGTATGACGTCGTCGTGGCAGGTGGCGGGCACAACGGGCTGGTCGCGGCCGCCTACCTCGCCGGAGCCGGTCGCCGGGTCCTGGTGCTGGAGCGCCTCGGGCACGTCGGCGGCCTGGCGATCTCCACGCGGGCCTTCCCGGGCGTGGACGTCCGCCTGTCCCGCTACTCCTACCTGGTGAGCCTGCTGCCCACCCGGATCGTCCGCGACCTCGGCCTCGACCTCGACCTGCGCCGCCGCCGGTACGCCTCCTACACCCCCAAGGGCGACACCGGCCTGCTCGTCGACAACGAGGACGAGGCCCGCACCGCCGCCTCCTTCCGCGCCGTCACCGGCGGCGAGCACGACCACCGCGCCTGGCGCGACTTCTACGCCATGACGGCGGACGTGGCCCGCGTCCTGGCCCCCACGCTGCTCGAACCCCTGCGCACGCCCGCCGAGATCGAACGCCTGGTCGGCCCGGAGGCCTGGCGCGACCTGTTCGCCCGGCCCGTCGGCCAGACCGTGGACGAGCGGTTCGCCGACGACACCGTGCGCGGCGTCGTGCTCACCGACGCGCTGATCGGCACGTTCGCCGACCCGTCCGCCGACCTGCTGGCCAACAGGTGCTTCCTCTACCACGTGATCGGCGACGGCACCGGCGAGTGGAACGTCCCGGTGGGCGGCATGGGCGCGGTCTCCGGCGCGCTGGAGCGGGCGGCCAGGCGGGCCGGGGCGGAGATCAGGACCGGCGCGGAGATCGTCGGCATCTCGCCGTCGGGCGAGGTCGCGTACGTCGCCGAGGACGGCGAGCACACCGTGGACGGCCGCCACGTGCTGGTCAACCTGCCCCCGGCGGTGCTGGACCGGGTGCTCGGCGGGCCCGCGACCGTGCCGGAGGGCGCGCAGCTCAAAATCAACATGGTGCTGGCCCGGCTGCCCCGGCTGAAGGACCCCTCGGCCGACCCCTGGGCCGCCTTCAGCGGCACGTTCCACATCAACGAGGGGCGCGACCAGCTCGCGAAGGCGTACGAGCAGGCGGCGCGAGGGGAGATCCCGGAATCGCCGCCCGCGGAGGTCTACTGCCATTCCTTGACGGACCCGTCCATTCTGGGGCCGGAACTGCGGGGGAAGGCCGAGACGATGACCCTGTTCGGCCTCCACATGCCCGCCCGACTTTTCCGGGAAAATCCAGAAAAAGCGCGTGAGGATGCGTTGCGGGCCACGTTCGCCTCCATGAACGCGGTGCTCGCCGAGCCCATCGAGGACTGCCTGCTCCGCGCCCCCGACGGCGCCCCGTGCGTCGAGGTCAAAACCCCCGTCGACCTGGAGAGGGACGCGGGACTGCCGGGCGGCCACATCTTCCACGCCGACCTGAGCTGGCCGTACGCGGAGGAGAGGGGATGGGGCGTCGAGACCGGGCACGAACGCATCCTGCTGTGCGGCGCCGCCGCCCGCAGGGGCGGCGGCGTGAGCGGGATCGGCGGCCACAACGCGGCCATGGCGCTGCTGCGGCCCTGAACCGGGCCGGAAGGACCGCCGTTCCCCGGCGGCGATTTCTCAGGGCACACCGATGATCCCGTTCATCGTGCTCTCATAGTGGGCTCATATCTTGTGACACATGAGTGAGCCCGCACGGTTGCTGGTGGTGGACGACGAGCCCGCGTTGCGCGAGGCGCTGCAGTCGAGCCTGGAGTTCGAGGGCTACCGGGTCGGCACCGCCAACGACGGCCAGGCGGCGCTGGAGGCGCTGGCCGGCGAGCCGTACGACGCGGTGCTGCTCGACGTGATGATGCCGCGGCTCGACGGGCTCACCGCCTGCCGGCGGCTGCGGGCCCAGGGCAACCACATCCCCGTGCTCATGCTCACCGCCCGCGACGCCGTCGGCGACCGGGTGTCCGGGCTCGACGCGGGGGCCGACGACTACCTGGTCAAGCCGTTCGAGCTGGACGAGCTGCTGGCCCGGGTGCGCGCGCTGCTGCGCCGCGGCGCGCTCAACGCGGGCTCGACCGACGGCGGCACGCTGTCCTACGGCGACCTGCGCATGGACCCGGCGACCAGGGAGGTCACCCGCGGCGCCCGCGCGCTCGACCTGACCAGGACCGAGTACCTGCTGATGGAGCTGTTCCTGGCCCACCCCCGTCAGGTCCTGACCCGCGACCAGATCCTCAACGAGGTGTGGGGCTTCGACTTCGAGCCGACCTCCAACTCCCTCGACGTGTACGTCATGTACCTGCGCCGCAAGACCGAGGCCGGGGGAGAGCCCCGGGTGATCCACACGGTCCGCGGGGTGGGGTACGTCCTGCGGGCCACACCGTGATCCGCAACAGCCTGCGCACACGGCTGACGCTGCTGGTCGCGGCCGCCGTCGCGATCGCGATCGCGGTGTGCGCCGGGCTGTCCTGGTTCATCGTGCAGAACCAGGTCATCAGGCAGCTCGACCAGACCATCCTGGAGCCGGAGGGCGAGGGGGACAAGCGGTTCCTCCAGAAGAACTGCACACCGGAGGGCGCCTCCGACTACCACGACATGGCCACGCTGCTGTTCGCCGACGGCAGGACCTGCTCGCTCGGCTCGCCGATCGTGCCGGCGGAGGAGGACAAGAGGGCGACATCCGGCGGCGGTGAGCCGGTCTACCGCTACGGCGTGACGCGGGACGGCAGCGAGGTCCGCGTCGTGGCCGTCAACTTCGCGCCCGGCGTGGCCGTCCTGGAGGCCAGGCCGCTCTATCACATCAAGATCACCCTGCGGAACACCGCGCTCGCGCTCGCCGCCATCGCGGCCGTGGGCGTGATCGGCGCCGCACTGGCGGGACGGGCCATCTCCCGTACGGCCCTGCGTCCCGTGGGCCGGCTGACCAAGGCGGCCGAGCACATCGCCGAGACCGAGGACCTCAACACCCGCATCCCCGTCCAGGGCAACGACGAGATCGCCCGGCTCAGCTCCTCCTTCAACGCCATGACTGCCGCCCTGGCCGGTTCCCGTGAACGCCAGCAGCAGCTCGTCGCCGACGCCGGTCACGAGCTGCGCACCCCGCTCACCACCCTGCGCACCAACATCGACCTGCTGCTGCGCAGCGAGCAGACCGGCAGGCAGCTCGACCCGGGCGCCAAGGAACGCCTGCTGGTCAACGTCAAGGCGCAGTTCGCGGAGCTGTCCACGCTGGTCGGCGACCTGCTCCAGCTCGCCAGGGGCGACACCGACCACGAGCCGCACGTCGAGCTGGCCCTGCACGACGTCGTCACGGCCGCCGCCGAACGCGCCCGGCTGCGCGGCGCCGACGTGCGCACCGACCTGCACCCCTGGTACGTCGTCGGCAGCCCCGCCTCGCTCGAACGCGCCGTGCTCAACCTCATCGACAACGCCCGCAAGTTCAGCCCCGAGGGCCAGGTCGAGGTCTCGCTCAAGGACGGCCGGCTGACGGTCCGCGACCACGGCCCCGGCATCCCCGAGGAGGAGCTGCCGCACGTCTTCGAGCGCTTCTGGCGCTCGCCCTCGGCCCGCGGCCTGCCCGGCTCCGGGCTGGGCCTGGCGATCGTGGCGCAGGCCGTGTCCGAGACCGGCGGCAAGGTACGGCTGTCCAACGCGCCCGGCGGCGGCGCGATCGCGACGATCGATCTTCCTGGAACTCTCACTCGTCACTCACAATCGGATAAGTCCTCTCAAAGACCCGAATCGTGAGCTGGCTGCATGGAGACAACAGCGGTAAGGACGCGCCTGGTAGAGGTGGTCGTCCCGGTCCACAACGAGCAGCGGGCGCTGCGGGAGAGCGTAGCCCGGCTGCACGCCTACCTCGCCACGACGTTCCCGTACGGCTTCCGCATCACCATCGCCGACAACGCCAGCACCGACGACACCTGGCGGCTGGCCACCGAGCTGGCCCGTGAGCTGCCGCAGGTACGGGCCGTGCACCTCGACGAGAAGGGCCGCGGCCGGGCCCTGCGCCAGGTCTGGTCCACCAGCGAGGCCGACGTCGTCAGCTACATGGACGTCGACCTGTCCACCGACCTGGACGCCTTCCTCCCGCTGGTCGCCCCCCTGCTGTCGGGCCACAGCGACCTGGCCATCGGCACCCGTCTGGCCAGAGCCTCGCGGGTGGAGCGCGGGCCCAAGCGGGAGTTCATCTCCCGCTCGTACAACCTGCTGCTGCGCTCGGTGATGGGCGCCGGGTTCTCCGACGCGCAGTGCGGGTTCAAGGCCGTGCGCACGGAGATCGCGCAGGCGCTGCTGCCCGCCGTCGAGGACGAGCAGTGGTTCTTCGACACCGAGCTGCTGCTGCTGGCCGAGCGGCACGGCCTGCGCATCCACGAGGTCCCCGTCGACTGGGTGGACGACCCTGACAGCCGCGTGGACCTCCTGCGGACCGCCCTGGACGACCTGCGCGGGCTGGCCAGGGTGGCCCGCAGGACCCTGTCGGGCGCGGCGCGCCTGCCGATGCCCGCCCGGGTGCGGCGGGCCGAGCTGCCGAAGGGGATGGCCAGGCAGCTGCCCAGGTTCGCGATCGTGGGCGTGGTCAGCACGCTGGCCTACCTGGCGCTGTTCTCGATGTCGCGGCAGGTCGTCCCGGCGCAGGCGGCCAACGCGGTCGCGCTGCTCGTCACGGCCGTGGCCAACACGGCGGCCAACCGCCGCTTCACGTTCGGCGTCAAGGGCTCGGGCGGGGCGCTGCGCGACCAGTTCGAGGGCCTGATCGCGTTCCTGGTGGGGCTGGCGCTGACGTCGGGGAGCCTCGCGCTGCTGCCCGGCGGGGTCTCGCACGGGGTGGAGCTGGTGGCGGTCATCGCGGCCAACGCGGCGGCCACCCTCGTCCGGTTCCTGCTGCTGCGCGTGTGGGTGTTCAACCCCCGGCGCAGGAGCGGGCGATGACCGCCGTGGCCGCGCCCGCCCGCGTGCGCGCGCTGACCGGCGCCGCGGGCGACCCGCGCTGGTCGCGGCCCGCGATGTGGACGGTGCTGGCCGCCGCCTTCGTCCTGTACGCCTGGGCGCTCAGCGGGAACGCCAACGAGTACTACGCCGCCGCCGTCCTGTCGGGCACGCGGAGCTGGAAGGCGTTCTTCTTCGGCGCGCTCGACGCCGGGTCCTTCATCACCGTGGACAAGCCGCCGCTCGCGCTGTGGGTCATGGGGCTGTCGGCGCGGATCTTCGGCTACAGCACGTACAGCATGCTGATGCCGCAGGTCCTCGCCGGAGTGGCGGCTGTCGGGACGGTGTACTCGGCGGTCCGCCGGTCCTTCGGGCGCACCCGTCAGGGGCACGTCGCGGCGCTGGTCGCGGCCGTGGTCATGACGCTCACCCCGATCACGGTGGCCATCAACCGGGACAACAACCCCGACACCGTGCTCGTGCTGCTGCTGGTGCTGGCGGCCTGGTTCTGCCTGGAGTCGCTGCGCACGGCCCGGCTGCGGCCGCTGCTCCTCGCCGCGCTGTTCGTGGGGCTCGGGTTCAACGCCAAGATGTTGCAGGCGTACCTGGTGGTGCCCGCGTTCGGGACGGCGTACCTGGTGTGCGCCCGTCACGGCCTGGCCCGGCGGGTGGGGCACCTGCTGGCCGCCGGGGTCGTGCTGGTCGCGTCCAGCGCCTGGTGGATGGTGGTCGTCGACCTCTGGCCCGCCGCCTCGCGGCCCTACGTGGGCGGCTCGACCGGCAACACGGTCCGGGACCTGGTGATCGGCTACAACGGGCTCGGCCGGATCTTCGGCCAGGACCGGGCCGGCGGCGGGTCCGGCGGCGCGAACTTCGGCGGGCAGGCCGGGGCCGGGCGGCTGTTCAACGACGTCATGGCCGGGCAGATCTCCTGGCTGCTGCCGTTCTGCGCGGTGGCGCTGGCCTTCGCCGTGCTGCTGCGGGCGCGCGGGACCGTCTTCGACGGGGCCGCCTGGCTGCTGTGGGGCGGCTGGCTGGTCGTGCACCACGCCGTGTTCAGCTTCTCCCATGGAACGTTCCATCCCTACTACACGACCGCGATGGCGCCTGCCGTGGCCGCGCTGACCGGCATGGGGGCGACCGTGATGTGGCAGGCGTACCGCGGGTCGCGGGGCTGGGCGTGGGCGCTGCCCGCGGCGGTCGCGGTGACCGGCGGGTGGGCGTTCGTGGTGCTGCGCCGCACGCCGGAGTGGCTGCCGTGGCTGGCCTGGGTCGTGCTCGGGGCGACCACAGTGGCCGTGGTGGCGCTCGTGACAGTGTTCGTGACAGGGCTCGTGCCGGCGTCCGCGACAGGGGCCGCGACAGGGCTCGTGGCGGGCAGGGGGCGGATGGCGGGCCGGGTGACCGTCGTGGCGCTGGCGGCCGCTCTGGTCGCGGGGCTCGCCGGTCCGGCGGCCTACGCCGTCTCACCGCTGGGGGCGCGGGTGAACGGGACCAATCCCACGGCGGGCCCGTCCACGGGCCGCACGGGCGGCCCCGGCGGCTTCGGCGGTCCGCCGCCGGGCGGCGAGCTCCCCGGCCCCCGGACGGACGCCCTCCAGGGCGGAGAGCCGGACGCCCGGGAACGCGGTTCCATGGGCGGCGGCGTGGCCGGCTCGACGGTGCAGTACCTGGTCGCCAACCAGGGCCGGGCGACGTGGCTGGTGGCCGTGGGCAGCGCCCGGCAGGCTTCCTCGATCATCCTGTCCACCGGCCGCCCGGTGATCGCCATGGGCGGTTTCACCGGCTCCGACCCCGCCATGACCGTCCCCCGCCTGCGGGAGCTCGTCTCGTCGGGACGGCTCAGGTACGTGCTGCCCGGCGGCCGGGGCGGCCCCGGCGGCGGCGACACCGCGGTGACCACCTGGGTCACCGCCGACTGCGCGGCCGTGGACGGCCACACCGGCCTGTACGACTGCGCCCACTGAGGAAGCGACGGCGGCCGCGGGGCCCGTTCCCGCGGCCGCTGTAGGCTGATCGGGTGGCGAGTACGACCCGGGCCGATCAGGCCGACCAGCGCAGAGCAGAGCTTCTCGAGGCCACCCGCAAAGTGGTGCTCGAACGCGGCCTGGCCAACACGCGCATCGCCGACATCGCCAAGTCCATCAACGTCAGCGGCGGCCTGATCCACTACCACTTCGCGACCAAGGACGAGCTGATCACCGCCATGCTGCGGGCCACGCTCGACATCGAGAGCGCCCGGCTCAAGGAGCTGGCCGACGGCCCCGGCACGGCGGTGGAGCGCCTCGACCGGGTGCTGCGCTACTACATCCCCGAGTCGCGCTCCGACCAGAGCTGGCTGCTCTGGATCGACGCCTGGAACACCGCGCTGCGCGAGCCGGCGGTCAACGCGATCATGCTGGAGCTGGAGACGGCCTGGCTCGACGCGCTGGCGCAGGTGTTGTCGGCCGGCACCGAGGCGGGGGAGTTCGCCTGCGCCGATCCGGCGGGCGCGGCCGAGCGCATCGACGCCATGCTCGACGGCCTGATCATCCGCTACACCCTGCATCCCAACGTGCTCGACCGGGCGCGGCTGCTGGCCCACGCGCGCACGGCCGCCGCAGGGGAGGCCGGCATCGCGGTGGAGCGGTTCGGCTGAGTCCGGCCCGGGTCAGGCGGGCAGGGCGGCCAGCAGGAAGGCCAGGCGGGCGGCCGCCGACTCGACGTCCTCGGCGGTGCCGAGGCGGTAGCCCCACGACGTGATGTACGCGCCGTCGTCGGAGCAGGTCACCGTCTCGGCCAGGGTGGCGGAGAACCGGTTGCGCACCGACACGTACGCCGGGTCGCTGGCCAGCGCGACATTCTGCACCGAAAGATCGGCGTGACGGCCCGCGTGCCACGCGAACCGCTCAAGGCAGAGCGCGGTATCAAGCATCATGCGTCACCTCCGCAACGTCTCGCGACAGAATTGCACGATCTTGCTGCGGGTGGCAAGCAATTGCTGAGGTTAATGTGGGGTTTGTTGCAGGTATTCGCGAAGAATACGGATGATGACTTCTCGGCCGGGCTCGCCGAACTCCGCCACCTTGGCGTAGTCGTCGAAGGCCCGCACGTAGAAGGCGATGTCGTCGGGGTCGCGCAGCACGAGGTCCTTGGTCATCGTGGCGACGCCCACCATGGCCTCGTTGTAGATCCAGAACCCGTTGATCGGCGCGGACGGCAGCTCGGTGCCGAAGGGGATCACCCCGAACTCCACGTTGGGCAGCGTGCTGACGGCCAGCAGCCGGTCGAGCTGGCCGCGCATGACGTCGGCCGGGGCCAGCGCGCTGCGCAGCGCCGACTCCGGCACCACGAACCGGAACGTGCGCGTGCGGTCGTAGAGGATCTCCTGGCGCTGCATGCGCACGCGGACGGCCGCGTCGATCTGGTCGGCCGCGCTGTAGAGGCGCTTGACCTTGCGGAACACGTGCCGGGCGTACTCGGAGGTCTGCAGCAGGCCGACGACGATACCGGGCTCGAAGACGCGGAACAGCTTCGTGCGCGCCTCCAGGTCGCGGATGTCCTCCTGGATGGCGGCCAGGCCGCTGCGGTGCCGCTGCTTCCAGTCGTCGTGCCGCTCCAGCAGCGCGATGGCCTGCCTGATGAGCTCGTCGGTCGTGTCGGGCGCGGCTCCCACGGCCTGCGCCCACACGACCACGTCGTCCTCGGTCGCCGTCTGCCTGGCGTTCTCCAGGCGGGAGACCTTGGACGGCTGCCAGCGCAGCCGCTCGGCCAGGTCTTTGCCCGACAGGTGGGCGGCTTCGCGCAACTGGCGAAGCTGGCCGCCGAGGTCGATGCGCGCCTGCTGATAGGACGTCACGCGGCAAGAGGCTAGCTCCGCGGGCACCGATCATGCCAGGCCCAGCCGCGCAATCGTGATCAAGCGGTTGCCGACGGTGTCCCGTCGCTGGTGGGCCGGGCGCCGGCTGACCCGTCGAGCAGGACCCGGCGGGCGATCTCGGTGATGAGCTCGCGGGGCACCTCGACGGCGGCCTCGCCGTCGAGCACGTCGCGGAGGTCCGCGAGCGCCTCGGGGTCGGTGACGTGAAGTCCCTGGACGACGATGGTGCCGCGATCGGTCTCGTACAGGGTGGGGCAGGCGCCCGCCTCCGAGGTGGAGCCGAGGAACCGCATGCGCATGACGATCCTTTCCCCGAATGCCAGATGCAATTGCGCGCAATTGTACGCATCTGGGCGTCCGGCGTGATCCTTTTCCCGCATCGGGTTCAGCGCAACAAGCCTTCCATGATGTCGTGGGCGCGGCCGAACAGACCGAGGGTGGTCGCGTGCAGCACGTCGCCGATGTCCCGGGGCGCCTTGCCGGCGAACGCCCGCGCGTGCGTGCCCTCCAGCACGATGCCGAGCTTGAAGCAGGCCAGCACCGCGTACCAGTCGATCGCCGACAGGTCGCGCTCCGACAGCGCCGCGTAGTACGCGACCAGCTCCCGCTCCGACGGCAACCCCGGCACGTGCCCGTTGTTCACCGGCCAGGTGGCCAGCAGCCAGCCCAGGTCGAGCAGCGGGTCGCCGATCGTGCACATCTCCCAGTCGACGATCGCCGCCACCCGGGGTCCGTCGAGGGCGAACATCAGGTTGGCGAAGTGGTAGTCGCCGTGCATGATCCCCGGGACGAACGCGGCGGGCCGGTGGCGGGTCAGCCAGTCGGCGGTGGCGTCGAGGCCGGGGATGTCGGGGCCGGGGTAGCCGTCGAGCTCGCCGTAGGAGTCGAGCTCCTTCAGCCAGCGCGGCACCTGCCGGTCGAGGAAGCCCTCGGGACGGCCGAACCCGGGCAGCACCGCCGGATCGACCCGTCCCAGCTCGGCCAGCGCGGCGGCGGCCTCCAGGCCCATCCGGTGCCGGATCGCGGCGTCGGAGGCGTGCGGCTCGGGCAGCCCGGTCGAGGGGTTGAACCCGGCCACCGGCTCCATCAGGTAGAACACCGGCTCCCGGGCGGTCTGCGCGGCCACCAGCCGGGGCGCCGGCACCGCCGTGCCGCTCAGCGCCGCCAGCAGCCGCGCCTCGCGCCGCAGCACCTCGTTGCTCCTGGCCCGGGCGTGCAGGGGCGGCCTGCGCAGCACGTACGGCCGGCCGCCGCGTTCGAGGCGGACCATGACGTTCTGGGTGCCGCCGGGGATCGGCGCGACGTCCGTGATCGCCCCGCCCGGCAGCCCCTCGGCGTCCATCCACGCGCCGAGGTCGTCGAGGTCGATGGCGCTGACGTCGATGTGGGTGGAGGTCATGGCCGCCCTTTGACAGAACGATATTCTGGAGGCTTCAACCTACGAGAGCCCCGACGCCCGGTCAACCCAGGGCCCGGCATGAACGGCGGGAACTGCCGCGACCGGTCGCCTGGCAGGTCGCGGGCGGTCGGCTCGTCCTGGGCCACGACCGGGCCGATGGCGGCGCTGCTGGGAGAACATGGGTGGATGAAGTGCGTTGTGGCAGTTGATGTGGGGGGAACGACCCTCAAGGGCGGATTGATCGCCCAGGACGGCGGCATCCTCTACCGGGAACGCCGCCCCACCCCCCGCACCGAGGGGCCGGAACGCGTGATCGCGGCGATCTCCGCCTTCGTCGCCGACCTGAGCGCGCCGCGGACCGTCGCCGGCGCCCTGCTGCGCCCGGCGGCCGTGGGCCTGGCCGTGCCCGGCCTGGTCGCGTCCGGGCGGGCGGTCTTCTCGGCCGCGTTCGGCTGGCGGGACGTGCCCGCCGCGGCCTTCGCCGGCGGGACGCTCCCCCTCGCCCTCGGCCACGACGTGCGCTCGGCCGGCGAGGCGGAGCTGGCCTACGGATCGGCGGCCCCCGACGCGCTGTACCTGCCCATCGGCACCGGCATCGCCGGAGCCGTCGTGCTGACCGGCTCCCTGTACGGCGGCGCCGCCGGCTGGGCCGGGCAGATCGGGCACATCCCGGTGCGTCCCGGCGGGCTCCCGTGCCCGTGCGGGCAGCGCGGCTGCCTGTCCGCCTACGCCTCGGCCGCCTCCGTCGCCGCCCGCGCCGGCGAGACCTCCGCCGAGGACGTCGTCCGCCGGGCCGCCGCCGGGGACGAGCCGGCCGCCCGCGTGTGGGCGGAGGCCGTGGAGGCGCTGGCACTGGCCCTGGCCACGTACACGCTGGTGCTGGACCCCGCGGTGATCGTCGTCGGCGGCGGCCTGTCGCTGGCCGGGGACGCCCTGCTGGCCCCGCTGCGCGCCCGGCTGGCCGCGCGGCTCGCCTTCCGCCCCGCGCCCGAGGTGCGGGTGTCGGCGCTCGGCGTGGACGCGGGCCTGCTAGGCGCCGGGCTGCTCGGCCTGCGGGCGCTGGGGCAGCAGGGCGGCGGGCACGTCGACCATCTGGGCGCGTAGCTCCTCGCCCAGGGCCTTGGCCTGCGGATCCATCCGCGGGCTGGCCGCCACGCCTCTGCCCAGCAGCCCGTGCACGACGAAGTTGAGCGCCCTGATGTTGGGCAGCTCGTGCCGCTCGACGCGGTGGGCGGCCAGCTCCGGCAGCAGGGACGTGAGCCGGTCGGCGGTGAGGGTGGCCGCCAGCCAGGCGTACTGCTCGTCGGTCGCGACCCAGACGCCGAGGTTGGCGTCGCCGCCCTTGTCGCCGGAGCGCGCCCCCGCCACCCGGCCCAGGGGCACGCGCCCGGCGGGCCCGCCCGGCGGCGCCGGAACCGGCGGCGCGGGCGGCTCGGGGACCGGTCCGCCCTGGGAAACGCGAGGCTCCTCCTGGACGGGCAGCTCCACGCCGTCCAGGAAGACCCGCGGGCGCACCTCCGAGGCCGGCACCAGGACCGGCCAGTACACCCCGTACGGGGAGGCGTCGCCGGGCGGGGTGAGGCCGTAGAAGCCCGGATAGCTGGACAGGCCGGTCTCCACGACGGCCGAGGAGAAGACCCGGCCCGCCGTGCGCCGGTCGGCGTCCATGACGGTGATCCGCAGCAGGCCCGCGTCCGTCAGCGTCACGTCCACCTGGTCGAAGGTCTCGCGCGGCACCCGCGCCCAGACGGCCTCCTCGGCCACCCGCGCCTTGGCCTCGACGTCCAGGCCGGTCAGGACGAGCGTCATCGTGTTGCGGTAGCCGGCCGGGTAGTTGACGGCGACCTTGAGCGTGTCCGGCGGCGGCTCGCCGCGCGTGCCGGAGATCAGCACCCGGTCGGGGCCGTCGTCGGAGAGCGTGATCGTGTCGAACCTGGCCACCACGTCGGGGCCCAGGTAGCGCGGGCCGCCCAGCTCGTAGACGAGTTGCGCGGTGACCGTGCCGACCGAGACCAGGCCGCCCGTGCCCGGATGCTTGGTGATCACCGCCGAGCCGTCGGCGCGCAGCTCGGCGATGGGGAAGCCGCAGTGGGCCAGGTCGGGCACGTCCTGGAAGAAGGCGTAGTTGCCGCCCGTGGCCTGGCAGCCGCACTCGATGACGTGGCCCGCGACGACCGAGCCGGCCAGCGGGTCGAGGTCGCCGGGGCCCCACCCGTACCGCCAGATGCCGGGGCCGGTGACCAGGGCGGCGTCCGTCACCCGGCCGGTCACCACGACGTCCGCGCCCGCCGACAGCGCGGCGGCGATGGGACGGCCGCCGAGGTAGGCGTTCGCGGTCAGCGGCGCGGCCGGCGCGCGCTCGCCGGTGCCGGCGTGGACCAGGTCGAGCGGGCGGCCCATGAGGTCGTCCCCGGTCACGTGGGCGACCTTGGGGGACAGGCCCAGCCGGGCGGCCAGCTCGTGCACGGCCTCGGCGCACCCGGCCGGGTCGAGGCCGCCCGCGTTCGTCACGATCCGGATGCCGCGGTCGAGGCACGGGCCGAGCACGTCCTCAAGCTGACGCAGGAACGTCGGGGCGTAGCCGGGACGGCCCTTGAGCCGGTTGCCGGCCAGGATGAGCATGGTCAGCTCGGCCAGCCAGTCGCCGGTGAGCACGTCGATCGGGCCGCCCTCGACCATCTCCCTGGCCGCCGAGAGCCGATCGCCGTAGAAGCCGCTGCAGTTCGCGACGCGCAGCGCCATCACGGCACCCACTTGGGCGGACGCTTGTCCATGAACGCCGCGATGCCCTCCTGCCCCTCCGCCGAGGTGAACCGCTCGGCCGACAGCTCGCTCATCCGCCGCAGGCCCTCCTCGAACGACACCGCCGGGACCTCCCGCACCAGCCGCTTGGTGATGGCCAGCGCCTCGGGGCCGCCCCTGGCCAGCATCCCCGCGTAGTGGCGCACGGTGGCGTCCAGCTCGTCCTCCGGGACGGCCCTGGTCAGCAGGCCGATGCGGGCCGCCGTGGCGGCGTCGAACACCTCGCCGGTCAGGAAGTACTCGGCCGCCGCCCGAGGGTCGAGCCTGCGCAGCACGGGCACCGAGATCATGGCGGGCACCACCCCGAGCCGCACCTCGGTGAACGCGAACGACGCCGTGTCCGGCGCGATCGCGAAGTCGCACGCGGCGACCAGGCCGAGGCCGCCCGCGCGGGCCGTGCCGTTCAGGCGGCAGATCACCGGCTTCGGGCTCTCCCAGAGCAGCGTCATGATCTCCGGGAAGGACGCCGTCACCGGCGCGTCCGAGTCGCCGCGCTGCTCCTTCAGGTCGGCGCCCGAGCAGAACACCCGGCCCGTGCCGGTCAGCACGATCACCCGGGCCCCCGGCTCGGCCAGCGCCCAGCGCAGGTGCTCGGCCAGCTCGGCCAGCAGCCGCCTGGACAACGCGTTGCGGTTGGCCGGCGAGTCGAGCGTGACGGTGGCCACGCCGTCCGCCAGCTCCCTGTGCACCAGGCTCGTCATGTGGTCTCCTCCTGGATGATCGCCAGCACGGCCCCGGCTTCGACCTGCTGCCCCTTCTCGACGCGTACGTCCGACACCACGCCACCCGCCGGGGCGGCGATGCGATGCTCCATCTTCATCGCCTCCAGCACCAGGACCGGCTGGCCCCGGGCCACCGTGTCGCCCTCGGCCACCTCGACCCGCAGCACGCTGCCCGGCATGGGCGCGAGCAACGAGCCGGGGGCGACGTGCTCGACCGGCTCGGGCAGACGCGGCACCGGCGTCAGCACGGCCGCGCCCATGGGGGAGTCGACGTAGACGCGCTCGTCGCCGTCGTACCGGGCGACCTGGAACGTCCGCCGCAGGCCGTCGCGTTCCAGGACCACCTCCTCCGGCCGCGCGGAGACCACCGTGACGCCCGCGGGCAGCGGGTCGTAGACGACATCGGCCTCCTCGAACCGGGCGCGGGCGGGCTGCGAGCGCACGTTGCGCCAGCCGCCGGGCAGCCCGGCCAGGACGGGGGCCTCGCGCCGGCGCCCGGCGGCCATGGCGAGCGCGGCGGCCAGCGCCGGCAGCCCGCCGTCGCCGGAAGGCGGGGACGACGGCGGCGACAGCGGCGACAGCGGGCCGCCGGGGGAGAGGAAGGCGGTGTTCGTCTCGCCCGCGAGGAAGGCCGGATTGGTCACGATCTCCAGCAGCAGGTCGCGGTTGGTGGTGAGGCCGTGCAGCCGGGCCCCGCGCAGGGACGCGGCCAGCTTCCGCGCCGCCTCCGCCCGCGTCGCGCCGTACGCGACGATCTTGGCCAGCATCGCGTCGTAGTGCGGCGACACCCGCGACCCGGACTCGACGCCCGAGTCGACCCGGACGTCACCCGGCACCTCGAACCGGCGCAGCACGCCCGTCTGGGGCACGTAGGCGGCGTCCTCGGCGTACAGCCGCGCCTCGATCGCGTGGCCGCGCGGCGCGGGCGGCCCGGACGGCAGCGCCGCGCCCTCGGCCACCTCCAGCTGCAACCGGACGAGGTCGACGCCGAACACCAGCTCGGTGACCGGATGCTCGACCTGGAGCCGGGTGTTCATCTCCAGGAACGCCACCCGCTCGCCCTTGACCAGGAACTCCACCGTGCCGGCCCCGACGTAGCCGATGCGCCGGGCCGCGCGCACGGCCGCCGCGCACAGCAGCTCGCGGGTGCGCTCCGAGATCCCCGGCGACGGGCACTCCTCGACGACCTTCTGGTGCCTGCGCTGGACGCTGCACTCCCGCTCGCCCAACGCCCACACCGTGCCGTGCCCGTCGGCCAGCACCTGCACCTCGACGTGCCGGGCGGCCTCCAGCAGCGGCTCGGCGAACACGGCGCCGTCGCCGAAGGCCGCCTCGGCCTCCCGCCGCGCCGACTCCACCTCGGCGGCCAGCTCGCCAGCGTGCCTGACGATCCGCATCCCGCGCCCGCCCCCGCCCGCGGACGCCTTCACCAGCAGCGGGAACTCGTCCGGGGCGGCCAGGTCGAGCGAGGGCAGCACCGGCACGCCGGCCTCGGCCATCAGCCGCTTGGCCGCGATCTTCGAGCCCATCGCCTCGATCGCCTCGGGCGGCGGCCCCACCCACGTGAGCCCGGCGTCCAGCACGGCCCGCGCGAACGCGGCGTTCTCCGACAGGAACCCGTAGCCCGGGTGCACCGCGTCGGCGCCGGAGACCCGGCACGCCTCGATGATCCGGTCCACCGCCAGGTAGGTCTCGGCCGGATGGGCCCCCGGCAGGCGGACGGCGAGGTCGGCCTCGCGGGCGTGCGGCGCGCCGGAGTCGGCGTCGGAGAAGACGGCGACCGTGGAGACGCCGAGCGAGCGGCAGGTGCGGAAGACCCGGCGGGCGATCTCGCCCCGGTTGGCCACGAGCAGACGGGTGATCACGGGCGGAACACCCCGAACCCCGCCGCGGGCGGCACCGGCGCGCTGTTGATCGCCGACAGGCACATCCCCAGCACCGTACGGGTGTCGCGCGGGTCGATCACCCCGTCGTCGTAGAGCCGTCCCGACAGGAAGAACGGCAACGACTCCGCCTCGATCTGGGACTCCACCATGGCACGCATCGCCGCGTCGGCCTCCTCGTCGTAGACCTGTCCCCTGGCCTGCGCCGCGGCCCGGCCGACGATCGACAGCACCCCGGCGAGCTGGGCCGGGCCCATCACCGCCGACTTGGCGCTCGGCCAGCTGAACAGGAAGCGGGGGTCGTAGGCGCGCCCGCACATGCCGTAGTTGCCGGCGCCGTAGGAGGCGCCCATGACGACGGTCAGGTGGGGCACGGTCGAGTTCGACACGGCGTTGATCATCATGGCGCCGTGCTTGATGATGCCGCCCTGCTCGTAGTCCTTGCCCACCATGTAGCCGGTGGTGTTCTGCAGGAACAGCAGCGGCGTGCGCGACTGGTTCGCGAGCTGGATGAACTGGGTGGCCTTCTGCGACTCCTGGCTGAACAGCACTCCGCGCGCGTTGGCCAGCACTCCGATCGGGTAACCGTGGACGCGCGCCCAGCCGGTGACCAGCGAGGGGCCGTACAGGGGCTTGAACTCCTCGAACTCGCTGCCGTCCACCACGCGGGCGATCACCTCGCGCGGGTCGAAGGGGATCTTCAGGTCCTCCGGGACGATCCCCAGCAGCTCGTCGGCCGGGTAGGCGGGCTCGCGGGCGGGCAGCGGCGCCACGCCCTGCTTGCGCCAGTTGAGCGAGCGCACGACGGCGCGGCCGATGCGCAGCGCGTCGTGCTCGTCCTCGGCCAGGTAGTCGGCCAGGCCGCTGGTCCTGGCGTGCATCTCGGCGCCGCCCAGCGACTCGTCGTCGGACTCCTCGCCGGTGGCCATCTTCACCAGCGGCGGCCCGCCCAGGAACACCTTGGCGCGGTCGCGGACCATCACCACGTAGTCGCTCATGCCGGGCACGTACGCGCCGCCGGCCGTGGAGTTGCCGAAGACCAGCGCCACCGTCGGGACGCCCGCCGCTGACAGCCGTGTCAGGTCGCGGAAGATCCGGCCGCCCGGGATGAAGATCTCCTTCTGCGTCGGCAGGTCGGCGCCGCCGCTCTCGACCAGGTTGACGTACGGCAGCCGGTTGGCCAGCGCGATGTCGGCCGCGCGCAGCGACTTGCGCAGCGTCCACGGGTTGGACGCGCCGCCCCTGACCGTGGGGTCGTTCGCGGTGATCAGGCACTCGACGCCCTCGATCACCCCGATGCCGGTCACCATGCCCGCGCCCACCTGGAACTCGCTGCCCCACGCGGCCAGCGGGGACAGCTCCAGGAACGGCGAATCGGGGTCGATCAGCAGCTCGACGCGCTCCCTGGCGAGCAGCTTGCCGCGCCGGCGGTGGCGCTCGACGTACTTCTCGCCGCCACCGGCCACCGCCTTGGCGTGCTCGGCGTCGAGCTCGGCCAGCTTGGCGAGCATGGCCGCGCGCCGGGCCAGATAATCGGCGTCGCGCGGGTCGAGCCGGCTCCTGATCACGGGGCCTCCTGTCGCGAAGTCGACGCGGGCGTCAGCCCGATGGCCCGCGCCCACAGCCGGGTCAGGTGGTCGACGGCGTCCTGCTCGCCGGCCCGCTCCCCGAGATCCAGCCACACGTGGGCGAAGTGCTCGACCATGCCGCCCAGCATGACGGCCGTCAGCCGCGGGTCGAGCGCGGGGTCGGCCAGGCCCTGCTCCTGCAGCCGGCGCAGCCCGTCGGCGCCGCGCCGGACGAACGCCTCGCGCAGTTCCAGCACCAGCCGCCCGAAGCGGGCGTCGGCGTCGGCGGCGTGCTCCACCATGCGGACCAGGCGCGAGTTGGCCGCCCAGGCCCGCAGGTAGAGGCGGTTGGCGGCCTCGATGCGGGCGTACGGGTCGCCGGAGGCGGCGTCGCCGACCGCGCTCGCCGCGAACATCTCGCCGACCACCGTCTGCGCCACCTCCCCGAACAGCGACTCCTTGGAGTCGAAGTACGTGTAGAAGGTGCCGTGGGAGACCCCGGCCCGCGCGCACACGTCGTCGATCCGCACGGCGTCGTACCCGTGCTCCTCGAACGCCTCACGCCCGGCCGCGAGCAACGTGGCCCGGGTGCGCTTGCCGCGCAGGGTCAGGGACCTGACGATCACGTCAGTCACCGTAGCGAGCGGGGCGCGCGGAAGGAAGGGGTCCCGCCGCGCGCCGTCACGTCAGGTGCAGTGGCTCCAGCCGGACTTCCAGCTCAGCGAGTTCCACGAACCGCCCCAGATCACGCACTTCTTCACGGCCGCCAGCCGGACCGGGCCCGCGTACGCGGTGAACTTGCCCGGGTTGCCGGCGCTCGCGCCGCCCTGGACCTGGAGGGTGGCGTTCATGGAGACCTTGCCGGGATAGACCAGCTTCGACATCGTGACCACGCAGTTCTTGCCCGCGCTGGTGTTGTAGAGCAGGAAGATCGTGGCCGAGGTGCCCAGCGCGTGCTTGTCGATCACCCTGTAGCCGGTGCCGCAGACGGCCACCACGTTGAAGGTGTTCGGCTTGGGCGTGGCGGTCGGCTTGACGGTCGGTTTCACGGTCGGCTTGCTCGTCGTCGGCTTCTTGGCCGGGACCGTCGTCGTGGGGCCGGGGGTCGGGGTGGTGTCCGGCTGGTCCTCGCCGTCGATCAACCCCGTGGGCTTCTTCGTCCTGGTGGGCTTGGGCGTGGGCGTGGGGTGCTTGGTCGCCGGGCGGGCCGTCGCCGTCACGGTCGTCACCGGGTTCGGGACCGCGATGACGGGGTCCTTGGTGTGCTTGACCTTCTCGGGCGGCTCGGCCTCGCCGACGTCCAGCGTGGGGACGGGCTCGCCGGTCTCCGCCGGGAGGATCGGGTCCGGGGTCACCTCGGCGACCGGCGGCTCGGGTTGTCCCGCGCCCTGTCCGTCGCCCGTGGGGTTCTCGGAGGTGCTGCCGGTGGCGGTCACGGCGACCTTGTCGCTGTTGGCCTGCACCACGACGGCGCCCGCCACCACCAGCAGCGCGGCGGCGGCCGCGCCGGAGAGGGCGAGCGTCAGCGTCCGCCGCTGCTTGTCGGGCGCCTTGTCGGACGTCTCGCCCTGCGGACCTCCGGGACCACCGGGACCGCCGACCCTGGTCGCCCCCGCGTTCCCCGCCTGGGAGCCACCGGGATGTCCCGCCTGGGGACCACCGGGGTGTCCCGGCTGAGGAGCGCCCGGCATGCCGCCGTGCGGGTGCCCGTGCGGCACCGCGCCCTGCGCGGCCGTACCGCCCATCGCACCGGCCTGCGCGGCCGCACCGCCCATGCCACTGGCCTGAGGACCGCCGAGAACGCCGCCCTGAGCCCCGCCCTGGGGACCGCCGGGAACGCTGTCCTGAGAGCCGCCTGGCGTGCCTCCGTGAGGCGTGCCGGGGGCGCCGCCGTGGGGAGCGCCCGTCTGGGGCCCGCCGGGCGTGTGCGGGCCGCCGGGAACGCCGGCCTGCGGACCGCCGGGGGCTCCGGCCTGCGGGACGCCCGGGTGCGGGACGCCCTGGGCGGCGCCGGGCATGGCGCCCGCGTGGGGGCCGCCTGGCGCGCCGGACCCGGCCGGGCCGCCCTGAGGACCGCTCGCCGCACCTTGAGGGCCCGCCGTACCTTGGGGGCCCGTGCCCTGGGGGCCCGCCGGTCCCTGCGGGACGCCGGGGGCGGGGCGGTTGTCGGGGCCGGGCTGCCGGGGCACGGCGTTGGTGCCGGTGGGCTGGGTCCAGGGACCGGGGTAGGCGTCCTGCGCCGCACTGGAGGAGCCGGCCGCAGAGCCATTTGCAGGGCTGTTCGCGGGGCTGTTCGCAGGGCCGGCCTGGTGGGGCACGGCCGGGGTGGCGGTCGCGCCGGTGACCGGCTCGATGGCGGCCTTGGGAGCGGGCTGCCCCGTGAGCCGGACGATCAGCTCGTCGGCGCTCGGCCGCTGCGCCGGGTCCTTCGACAGGCACAGGCCCACCAGCGCGCCGAGCTCGCCCTCCATCCCGCCGAGCTGCGGCTCCTCGTTCAGGATGCGGTTCATCACCACGGGGATCGAGTCCGCCCCGAACGCGGGCTTGCCGGTGGCCGCGTACACCATCGTGACGCCCCACGCGAAGACGTCGGCCGCCTCCGACACGGCGGCCCCGCTGAGCTGCTCCGGCGCCAGGTACGACGGCGTCCCCATCGCCATCCCCGTGGCCGTCGCGCCGGGGGAGTCCAGCGCGCGGGCGATGCCGAAGTCGATCACGACCGGCCCCTCGGGGCCCATGAGCACGTTCGCGGGCTTGAAGTCGCGGTGCAGGATCCCGGCCCGGTGGATGGCCGCCAGCGCGGTGGCCGTGCTGATCGCGAGCCGTTCCAGCGCCGCGCCCCGGCGCGGGCCCTCGTTGATGACGAGCTCGCGCAGCGAGGGGCCGGGCACGTACTCGCTCACGATGTACGGGCGGCTCCCGTCGAGGTCGGCGTGGAGGACGGGCGCGGTGCAGAACCGGGCGACCCGCTGCGCCACCGCCACCTCGCGCAGGAACCTGGTCCGCGCGTCGGCGTCGGCCACGAGGGCGTTGTGCAGCAGCTTGACGGCGACCTGGTCACCCGAGTCGCTCTTGCCCAGATAGACGACGCCTTGACCACCCTCGCCGAGCCGGGCGACGATGTCGTACGCCCCCAGCCGCCGCGGGTCGTCCGCCGCCAGCGGCTGGAACTGATTCACGTCGGACCCCCATGACAACCAATAGATGGGGCAAAACGCTACCAGCGTGACATGTGGGACGTCTGCCGGACCTGTAAGTAAGTTCCACCTTTTGACCGAACATGTCAGTGTTTCGTCGCAGGTCGTGTCCGCGCCGGAGCCCCAAGGTCACGGCTTGGCAAATTCAGATGGCCTTGCCCGGGTTCATGATGCCCAGCGGGTCGAAGACCGACTTGATGCCCTGCTGCACCTCGGCCGCCACCGGCCCGGACTCCAGCCCCAGCCAGCGCCGCTTGAGCACGCCCACGCCGTGCTCGCCGGTCAGCGTGCCGCCGAGCGAGAGCGCGTGCCGGAACACCTCGTCGGCCGCGGCCCACACCTGCGGGGGCGGCTCGGCCGTGCCGTGCTCGAAGATGAAGACCGGGTGCAGGTTGCCGTCGCCGGCGTGGGCGACCGTGCAGATCCGCACGCCGTGCCGGGCCGCCGCCGCCTCGATCGCGGTGATCATCTCGGGCAGCGCCGAGCGCGGCACGCACACGTCCTCGACCAGGCACGCCCCCAGCCGCTCCTTGGCCTGGTAGGCCATCCTGCGCAGCCCGACCAGCTCCTCGGTCTCCTGCGGACTGGAGGAGACGGCCACGAACGAGGCGCCGTTGTCCAGGCAGAGCCGTTCCATGCGGGCGGCCACGGCCTGGCCGTCGGTCGCGTCGGACTGGCCGATCAGCATGGCCTGCGTGGCCGGTTCGAGCCCGATGTTGCGCCAGTCGTCGATGGCCTCCAGCGTGGCCCGGTCCAGCAGCTCCATCAGCGAGGGCTGGCAGCCCGCGGCCATGATCGCCGACACGGCCGCGCCCGCCTCGCGCAGCGAGCCGAACTCGGCGGCGAACGTGGCCGGCGGCGCGGCCGGAGCCCGCCGCAGCCGCACGGTGGCCGCGGTGATCACGCCCAGCGTGCCCTCCGAGCCGACGAACAGGCCGGTCAGGTCGTAGCCGGTGACGCCCTTCATCGTGCGCCGGCCGGTGTTCAGGATCCGCCCGTCGGCCAGCACGACCTCAAGGCCGAGCGTGGCGTCCCTGGTGACGCCGTACTTCACGCAGCGCAGGCCGCCGGCGTTGGTGGCCAGGTTCCCGCCGATCGTGGAGATCTCGTACGACGAGGGGTCCGGCGCGTACATGAGCCCGTGCTCGCGGGCGGCGCGGTCGAGGTCGGCGGTGATGACCCCCGGCTCCACCACGGCGATCTCGTCGGCGGGGGAGAGCTCCCTGATGGCCGTCATCCTGGCCAGCGACAACACGATCGTCCCGTCGCCGGCCGTGGCCGCCCCCGCCAGGCCCGTGCCGGCGCCGCGCGGCACGACCGGCACCCGGTGCTCGGTGGCCCACCGCAGGGTCGTCACCACGTCCTCGCGCGAGGCGGCGAGCACCACGCCGAGCGGCTTGCCCGGCTCGACGAACGTGCGGTCGCGGGCGTAGGAGTCGATCACGTCCGGGTCGGTCAGCACGCGAGCTTCGGACAGCGAGTTCACCAGGGCATCAATCGGTCTCACACCTGCACCCTACGGTTTGCGCGGACCGTTCCTTAAGGCCAGACTGCCCTGGGTGGAAGTCAGGTGCCCGGTATGTACGCAGGCTGACCAGCTCGTCTCGGTTCCGGGCGCGGTCGCCGCGGGGACGACATACCGGATCGGAAGGGTCAGACTGCCCGGCCAGCGCGAGGTCGCCGACCTGCCGACCGCGCCGTCGATGGGCGCGTCGAAGCACGTCATGAGCCGTACGCAGCTCGCGGTGTGGATGTCGTTCCCCAGCCGCCACTACACGCCCTGGGCCAGGAACCAGGGGTGGATCATGCTCGGCGTGGCGGCCCTGGTGCACCTCGTCGTGTCGCTGGTGATCGCGATGGGCAAGGACTCCCAGTGGAGCGAGGTGCTGCTCGCGCCCTTCTGCCTCACCGGGCTGTTCTGGGGGCTAGGGCTGCTGTTCGTGCTCGGCGCGCGCGGCGCCCGCAGGCGCGACCACGCCGAGGCCCCGGCCCGGGAGAAGGCGCTGGCCGTGTGGGAACGGCTGTACTACTGCGCCCGCGACAACGTCGCGTTCGAGCCGGGGGTCGGCGTCTCGTTCCATCCGGGCGAGACGCGCGAGTACATCTTCGGCTTCCGGGGCCGGGCGATCTAGCCGCGCTCCTCCGCCACCAGGCGGACGCAGACGGCCAGGCCGTCGATGGCCTGCTCCAGCTCGTCCAGCTCGGGGAAGGTGGGGGCGATGCGGATCGTGCGGTCCTCCGGGTCCTGGCCGTAGGGGTGGGTGGCGCCGGCCGGGGTGAGCGCGATGCCCGCGGCCTTGGCCCTGGCCACGACCTCGGCGGCGTGCGGCACCTCCAGGCTGATGAAGTAGCCGCCGCGCGGGCTGGTCCAGGTGGCCAGATCGCCGAGGCGCTCGGTCAGCACCTTGTCGACCAGCTCGAACTTCGGGCCGATCAGCTCGGCGTGCCGCCGCATGTGCGCGGCCACGCCCGCCGCGTCGCGCAGGAACTCCACGTGCCGGAGCTGGTTGAGCTTGTCGGGGCCGATGGACTGCTTGGCGGTGTTGGCGAGGAACCACTCCACGTTCGCCGGCGAGGAGCCGAAGAACGACACGCCCGAGCCCGCGTACGTCACCTTCGAGGTGGAGGCGTAGACGAACACGCGGTCGGGGTTGCCGTGCTCGGCCGCCAGCGCGAGCAGGTCGGCCAGCTCGTCCTGCGTGTCGGTGAGGTGGTGGACGGCGTAGGCGTTGTCCCACATGATCCGGAAGTCGGGGGCGGCCGTCGGCATGGCGGCCAGCCTGCGCACGGTCTCGTCGCTGTAGGTGACGCCGGACGGGTTGCTGTACTTCGGCACGCACCAGATGCCCTTGACCGCCGGGTCCGCGGCGACCAGGCGCTCCACGACGTCCATGTCGGGGCCGTCGGCGTTCATCGGGACGGCCGTCATCTTGATGCCGAGCCGCTCGCAGATGGTGAAATGCCGGTCGTAGCCGGGCACCGGGCACAGGAACGTGATCTCCGGCTCCTCGACCCAGCGGCGCTCGGCCCCCGGCACCTTCGACAGCAGCGCGTGCACGATCGTGTCGTGCATCAGCGTCAGGCTGGAGTTGCCGCCCACGACGAGCTGACCGGCGGGCACCTGCACCAGCGGCGCGAAGATCTCGCGCAGCTCGGGCAGGCCCTGGAGGTTGCCGTAGTTGCGGCCGTCGGTGCCGTCGGCGGCCTTGACGGAGGTGGGCAGCTTGAGCATGCCGTCGGAGAGATCGAGCTGGCGCGGTGACGGCTTGCCCCGGGTGAGGTCGAGCGAGAGCCCCCGCTGGACGAGGGCGGCGTAGTCACTCTGTGCGGTCACGAGATCTCTCCTCCGAGTCGGTTCGGTCCAAAGGATAGAAGAAGTCCCCAAGGGGTCCGGTAATCGCCCGGCATGTGGGACACCGGTTCAAAGACGTTCCCAAGAAGCGCTTCCCGTACGGCGAGCGCGGGAGTGGAATGGAGGACATCGGGGCAGGCACAACTCCGCGAAGGAGGGAGCAGCCGTGACGACTGTTCGGGACACCTCGATCGAGCAGGTCAGGCGCCGCCGTACCGGGACCGTCATCGCCTCCTGGCTCTCGACGACCGACCACAAGGTCATCGGGTACCTCTACCTGATCACCTCCTTCGGCTTCTTCCTCGTCGCGGGCGTCATGGCCATGCTGATCAGGGCCGAACTGGCGCGGCCCGGCATGCAGGTGGTCAGCCAGCAGCTGTACAACCAGCTGTTCACCATCCACGGCACGGTGATGCTGCTGCTGTTCGCCACGCCGCTGTTCGCCGGGTTCGCCAACGTGGTCATGCCGCTGCAGATCGGCGCGCCCGACGTGGCCTTCCCCCGGCTGAACGCGGTGGCGTACTGGCTGTTCCTGTTCGGCGGGCTCATGGTGCTGGCGGGCTTCCTCACCCCGGGCGGGGCCGCCGACTTCGGCTGGTTCGCCTACACGCCGCTGTCGTCGGCCATCCACTCGCCGCAGGCCGGCGGCGACCTGTGGATCATGGGCCTCGTGATGTCCGGCCTCGGCACGATCCTCGGCGCGGTCAACTTCATCTCCACGATCATCGGCATGCGGGCCCCGGGCATGACCATGTTCCGCCTGCCGATCTTCACCTGGAACGTGCTGCTGACCAGCATGCTCGTGCTGATGGCCTTCCCCGTGCTGGCCGCCGCGCTGCTGGTGCTGGAGTCGGACCGCAAGCTCGGCACGCACGTCTTCGACGGCGCGAACGGCGGGCCGCTGCTGTGGCAGCACCTGTTCTGGTTCTTCGGCCATCCCGAGGTCTACATCATCGCGCTGCCGTTCTTCGGGATCGTCACCGAGGTGATCCCGGTGTTCAGCCGCAAGCCGATCTTCGGCTACCTGAGCCTGGTCGGGGCCACCATCGCCATCGCCGGGCTGTCGATGACCGTGTGGGCGCACCACATGTTCGCCACCGGGCAGGTGCTGCTGCCGTTCTTCTCGTTCATGACGTTTCTCATCGCGGTGCCGACGGGGGTGAAGTTCTTCAACTGGATCGGCACGATGTGGCGCGGCCATCTGTCGTTCGAGACGCCGATGCTGTTCGCGGTGGGGTTCCTGGTCACCTTCCTGCTCGGCGGGCTGACCGGCGTCATCCTGGCCTCGCCGCCGCTGGACTTCCAGATCAGCGACACCTACTTCGTCGTCGCCCACTTCCACTACGTGGTCTTCGGCACGGTGGTGTTCGCCATGTTCGCCGGCTTCTACTTCTGGTGGCCGAAGATGACCGGCAAGATGCTGGACGACCGCCTCGGCAAGGTGCACTTCTGGACGTTGTTCGCCGGCTTCCACACCACGTTCCTCGTCCAGCACTGGCTCGGCCAGCTCGGCATGCCGCGCCGGTACGCCGACTACAGCGCGGCCGACGGGTTCACCGCGCTCAACGAGATCTCCTCGGCCGGGGCGTTCCTGCTCGGCGCCTCGACGCTGCCGTTCCTCTACAACGTGTACCGGACGGCCAGGCACGCGCCCAGGGTCACGCTCGACGACCCCTGGGGCTACGGCAACTCGCTGGAGTGGGCGACCTCCTGCCCGCCGCCGCGGCACAACTTCACCGGCATGCCGCCGATCCGCTCCGAGCGGCCCGCGTTCGACCTGCACTACCCGCACGAGGACGCGACGCCCGCCGTGGAGCCGGACCCCGGCCCCGAGCAGCCGCCGCCGGTGCTCGCCGCCGACTGACCTGCCGGCCGATCCGGCGTTTCAAGATCGCGTTGTTGCGTTTATGCCGGGCCATTGCGGGCGATGCCGCCGCGACAATTCTGTTGGTCAAAATGTCGTAGTTTGATCACGTTTCAACAACGTACTTTACGACCCGTTTATCCACCCTCTAGCGTCCGGCATTGCACACCCTATGGCCATGCGCCCGGCGACCCCGGGCAGAGAGGGTACCTGGTGCCAAGCTCAAAGCGCCTGTTAGTCGTGTTCCCGGCGGTCGCCCTCCTCGGCGCCGCGCTGACCGTCCCGGCGGCCCAGGCCACGTCAGTGGCCAGCTACCAGCCCACGGCGGCGGACTACTACATCAACTACGCTCCCCCGCGGGTCGAGAAGGAGCCGCAGGAACCCGGCCTGAACAAGGGCAAGGCCCGCTCGCTCTCACCGGCGGAGAAGTTCGACAGGAAGTTCGTCAGCGGGAACCCCGCCGCGGCCCGCGTCCTCGCCGCCCGCGAGAACCAGGCGATCAGGACCGGCCGCAACCCGGCTGAATGGATCTACAAGAACTCCAAGCAGGTCAAGACCGCCAAGCTCCTCACCGTCCTGGTCGAGTTCAACGAGCAGGCGAACGACGACTTCTCCGGCTTCAACCGGCTGCGCACGACCGACAGCGCGCCGGACGACTGCGTGGTCGAGCCGCCGGGCACGCTCAAGAACGGCCCGCTGCACAACAACATCCCCGACCCGGCGACGCTGCCGCAGAAGGACAACAACTCCTTCTGGCTCAAGGACTTCAGCACCGACCACTTCAACAAGATGCTCTACAGCGACGAGGGCATCACCGAGCGCGTGCGCAAGGACCTCAAGGACCCGCGCGACGGCAAGCCCGGCATCGACATCTCCGGCTTCACGATGAAGAAGATGTACGAGGAGCTGTCCAAGGGCGCCTACTCCGTCACCGGCTCGGCCGTCGGCTGGATCAAGGCCCCCCACTCCGAGGCGTACTACGGCGCCGCGGCCTGTGGCGGCCAGCCGCAGGACATGTCGGGTCACCCCAGCAACCCGACCGGCGCGGGCCAGCTCGCCATCGACACGGTCAACGCCCTGGCCGCGGCCCAGCCGAACTTCCCGTGGGCCGACTACGACCAGGAGGACGTGGCCGACTCCGACGGCGACGGCAACTTCAACGAGCCCGACGGCGTCATCGACCACCTGGTGATGGTGCACGCCGGCAAGGACAAGTCCTCCGACGGCGGCGCCGAGGGCACCTACGCCATCTGGGCGCACTCCAGCGCGGTCGCGGGCGGCTACAAGATCCCCGGCAGCGACAAGAAGATCTCCAACTACATCGTGCAGCCCGAGGACTCCGGCGTCGGCGTCTTCGCCCACGAGTACGGCCACGACCTGGGCCTGCCCGACCTGTACGACACCAGCGGCCAGGCCAGCTCCGCGGTGGACTTCTGGGACCTGATGTCCAGCGGCTCCCACTCCGGCCCCATCTTCCAGTCCATGCCCACGCACATGGGCCTGTGGGACAAGTGGGTGCTCGGCTGGGCCAACCCGAAGACGTTCAACCCGGGTGACGCCGCCCAGTCCGTCACGGTCGGGCAGTCCTCGCGCACGCCCAAGTACACCGAGGACGGCGTCCGGGTGAACCTGGCCTCCACGCCGCTGAAGATGATCGACCCGCACAGCGGCACGAAGGCCTGGTGGTCCAACCTCGACCAGGACTGGGCCAACCAGACCCTGACCCGCGACGTCCCGGTGCCCGCCGGCTCCGACGTGCGGTTCTGGATGTGGAACAACTACGAGATCGAGCAGGACTGGGACTTCGGCTTCGTGGAGGTCTCGACCGACGGCGGCCAGACCTGGACCCAGCTCAAGGTCTACGACGAGGCCGGCGCCGAGGTCACCACCCCCGACGGCTACCCCGACCCGAACAAGAACCTCAAGACGTTCGGCAACAAGAAGTACGGGCTCACCGGTGACACCGGCGGCCAGTGGCGGCACGACTACGTCAACCTGACGCCGTACGCCGGGCAGTCGATCAAGCTGCGCCTGACCTACAACACCGACGCCGCCTTCGAGCCGCGCGGCTGGCACGCCGACGACTTCTCGCTCACCAACGGCGGCACCGCCGTCTGGAGCGACGACGTCGAGAACGGCGAGAACGGCTGGAAGGCCACCGGCGGCACGTTCACCAACACCAGCGGCCAGGGCTGGACCGTCAACAACGGCTCGCGCGAGATCTCCCGCTTCTACCTCGCCGAGTGGCGCAACTTCGACGGCTTCGACAAGGGCCTGCAGTACGCCTACGACACCAACTACTCCCGCGACGGGGCGTGGAAGGTCGAGAAGGTCAAGTACAACGCGCCCGGCCTGCTGGTCTGGTACCGCGACTCGACCTTCACCAACAACTCGGTGGTCAACAACCTGACCCTGCCGCCGAGCATCGGCTCCAAGGGCAGCCTGCTGGTCGTGGACTCGCACTACGACCCGCTGCGCCGCACCGGCACCGCCGCCCAGAAGGACCCGACCAGGCACAAGAACATGGAGGGCCGCACGCAGTCCTCGAACGCGGCCTTCTCCTTCGACCAGACGTACCCGCTGAAGGAGTGCCTGGAGGCGCCGGACGAGCCGTTCAGCGAGTACTGCACCAACATCCCCGCGCTCAGGGGCGTGTCGTCCTTCACCGACGCGAAGACCTGGGTTCCGGGCTTCGAGCTGCAGAACGGCTCGCTCTACTACCGTGACTTCGACGCCTCCGCGGTGGTGCCGAGCAAGGGCGACCAGCCGTACAGCACCCGCGTGGTGCACCTGGACGGCACCCCCGCCACCGAGCTGTACGGGACCGACCTCGGCAACGGCCACGTGGCCGGGTCGGGCAACCCCGGCGACGAGGGCAAGGCGCTGGGCGTGCAGTTCAAGCTGATCAGCCAGCTGCCGGGCAACCTGGGCGCCATCGTCCAGGTCGTCCCGCCGAAGAAGTAGCGTAAGGGGGGCCGCCGGTCTCCGGCGGCCCCCCGATCCAGCACTGAGCGGCGGACACAGCGCCTACGATTGATGACCATGAGCGAACTGCGCACCAAGATCGAGCACACTGAGGCGATCCGGCGGGATCGCCGGGTGGCGGTGGTGGTGAACACTCGCTCACGCCGCGGCCGCCGCCACTACTTCGAGGTCATCGAGCAGCTGCACAACCTGGGGTTCGAGCCGCTGGCCGAGCTGTCGGTCTACAACCCCAAGCGGCTGCGCGACCTGCTCGACACCGCCCTCGCCACCGACCCCGACCTGCTGATCGTGGGCGGCGGCGACGGCACCCTCTCCTCGGCCGTGCGCCACGTCGCCCACCGCGACGTGGCGCTCGGCGTGTTGCCGCTCGGCACCACCAACAACTTCGCCAGGAGCCTCGGCCTGCCGCTCGACCTGGCCGGCGCCATCCGGGTGTTCTCCACCGGCAAGGTCGCCGACATCGACCTCGGCATGGCCGGTGACCGGCCCTTCGCCAACCTGGCCAGCTTCGGCGTCTCGGTCGAGGTGGCCGGCCGGGTCAAGCCCTGGCTCAAGCGCATCGTGGGCCGTCCGGCCTACCCGATGACCGCGCTGACCGTGCTGCCGGGCCACCGGCCCTTCCGGGCCTACATCACCGTCGAGGGCCAGCGCCACGAGCTGCTCACCCACCAGCTCAACATCGCCAACGGCCGCTTCCACGGCGGCTGGCAGGTGGCCAAGGACATCAGCATCGACAACGGCATGCTGGTGGCCTACCAGCTCGGCTCGGGCAAGAAGCTGCGCCTGCTCGGCGAGACGCTGCTGCGCGCGACCACCGGCCGCTGGCGCAGCCTGGCGGGCGGCCCGTTCGTGGTCGGCCGGGAGATGCTGCTGGAGACCGACCCGCCGATGGCCGCCGACGTCGACGGCGAGGTGCGCCTGCGCACCCCGATCACGCTGCGCGTGGTGCCCAACGGCGTGCGCGTGATGGTCCCCGACTCCTTCGAGGACAACTGACCTCAGCCCTCGCCCAGCGCCCGGTAGGCGGGGGCGAGCGCGTCCGCCAGGCCGGCGGGCGGCGGGAAGACCCGCGGCAGCAGGTCGGGGGCGGCCGCGGCGGGGCGGCGTTCCGGGCGGTGCGCGGTGGCGCCGGGGGCGTAGAAGTCGGCCAGCCGGTCGGCGAACGGCACGTCGGCCACCTCCAGCGGGTCGGGCGCGGGCGGGTCGTCGGCCAGCGAGCCGAGCAGCTGCTCGCGGGTGCGCCCGCGCCAGGCCAGCACCAGGAACGGGTCGTCGTCGAACGACTCGGCCAGCAGGTAGAGCACGGCCGACAGGTGCTTGCACGGGAACCCCCAGTCGGGGCACGAGCACTCCATGTCCAGGTCGCGCGGGAACAGGTCGGCGCCATGGGCGGCGAACAGCTCCTCGATCTCGACCGGCATCTCCCCGGCCAGCAGCCTGGCCCGGTGGACGGCCTGCGCCGCGACGGCCTCCTCCAGCCGCGCCCACACGTCCTCGCCGTAGACATCGATCCTGACCACGACGTCGTACGGCTTCGGCCGCGACCCCTGCACGGACGCCCGGACCAGCCCCGCCGACAGGTCGATCGAGAGCACCTGGCCCTTGCGGGCGTAGGCGCGGCCGCGGGACAGGCGGCCCTTGTCGCAGACGCGTTCCAGGATGTCGACGAAGCGCCTGGACCACCAGGCCGAGCCGATGCTGCCGCGCCGCGACCGGGCCCGCAGGCCGCCCTCGACCTCGATGGGGCCGCCGCCGTCGTACCAGTCGGGCATGGTCAGGACCCTCCCGTGAGGCGGAACACCTCGCGCAGCTCGTCGGTGGACAGGTCGGTCAGCCACTCCTCGCCGGCGCCGACCACCCGCTCGGCCAGCGCCTTCTTGCGCTCGATCATCTGGTCGACGCGCTCTTCGAGGGTGCCCGCGCAGATCAGCTTGCGCACCTGGACGTTCCTGCGCTGGCCGATGCGGAAGGCCCGGTCGGTGGCCTGGTCCTCCACGGCCGGGTTCCACCAGCGGTCGACGTGGACGACGTGGCTCGCCGCCGTCAGGTTGAGCCCGACGCCGGCCGCCTTGAGCGACAGCAGGAACAACATCGGCTCCGGGTCGTGCTGGAAACGCTCGACCAGACGGTCGCGGGTCTTCTTGGGCAGGCCGCCGTGCAGCCACAGGACCGGACGGCCGAGCCGCTGGGCGAGGTAGGGCTGGAGCATCGTGCCGAACTCGGCGTACTGCGTGAACAGCAGCGCCTTCTCGCCCTCGGCCAGGACCTCCTCGGCCAGCTGCTCCAGCCGGGCCAGCTTCCCCGACCGGCCGGCCAGGCGGGAGCCGTCCTTGAGCAGGTGGGCCGGGTGGTTGCAGACCTGCTTGAGCCTGGCCATGGCCGACAGCACCAGGCCGCGCCGCTCGACGCCCTCGCTGTCGTCGATCCGGGCCAGCATGTCGTCGACGACGGCCTGGTAGAGGGTGGCCTGCTCGGGGGTGAGCGGACACCACTCCTTGATCTCGATCTTCTCCGGCAGGTCGGAGATGACGGACCGGTCGGTCTTGAGGCGGCGCAGGATGAACGGGCCCGTCGCCCGCTTCAGCGCATCGGCGGCCTGCTCGTCCTGGCGGGCCTCGATGGGCTCCTGGAACCGGGTGCGGAAGCGGGCCCGCGGCCCGAGCAGGCCGGGGTTGGCGAACTCCATGATCGACCAGAGCTCGGCGAGGTGGTTCTCGACGGGCGTGCCGGTCAGGGCCAGCCGGGTGCCGGTGGGGATCGACCGGACGGCGCGGGCCTGGAGGGTGCCGCTGTTCTTGATCGCCTGGGCCTCGTCGCACACCACCCGGCGCCACTCGTGCTCCCGCAGGATCTCCAGGTCGCGGTGGGCGGTGCCGTACGTGGTGATCACCAGGTCGGCCGCCGCGATGCGGGCGGCGTCCCGGCCGGGGCCGTGGTGGACGTACACGCGCAGCCCCGGGGCGAACCTGGCCGCCTCCCGCTGCCAGTTGCCCACCAGCGACATCGGGCAGACCAGCAGCGTGGGCGCGGCGGCCCGCTCGTGGACGAGCAGCGCCAGCGTGGTGACCGTCTTGCCCAGGCCCATGTCGTCGGCGAGCACGCCGCCGAGGCCCAGCTCGGACAGGAAGCTCAGCCACGCCAGCCCGCGCTCCTGGTAGGGCCGCAGCACGGCGTCCAGGCCCGGCGGGGTCGCGAGCGGGGTGAGCCGCCGCTCGGCCTGGCCCGAGAGCAGGTCGCCGAGCACGCCGTCGGCGTCGACCGCCAGCAACGGCAGCTCGTCGTCGCCCTGGATCACGTGGCGCAGCAGGTCGGCCGCGGCCGCCTCGCCCGCGCGCACGCCCTCCACGGCCCGCAGCGCGGCCTTGAGCTGCCGGTCGTCCAGCTCCACCCACTGGCCGCGGACCCGGACCAGCGGCACCTTGAGCCTGGCCAGCTCGGCCAGCTCCGCCTCGCTGATCGTCTCCTCGCCCACCGCCAGGTCGACGCGGAAGTCGACCAGCTCGCGCAGCCCGAAACCCTGGCTGACGGCCGCCGTCTGCGGCTTGGTCCTGGTGGTGAGCTTGAGCCCGAGCCGCGTACGGCCCGCCCAGCGCGGCAGCTGAACCCCGAACCCGGCCGCCTGGAGCAGCGGCGCGGCCTGGCGCAGGAAGGCGAACGCGCCCGCCGTGTCGAGGGCCAGCTCGCTCGGCTCCGGCACGCGCAGGGCCCGGTCCAGCTCCGGGTAGAGCCGCACGGCGCGGCCGAGCCCGGCCAGCAGTTCGCGCTCCGGCCGGCCGGGCAGGCCCTTCTCGCCGTCCCAGACGCGGGCGGCCGGGACGTACAGGCTGGGGTCGTCGGCGGCCTGCAGCGCCAGCTCGACCCGCCAGTCGTCGCCGGCGGCCGGTTCGAGCAGGCGGAAGCAGACGCGGGTGGCGCCCTCGGCCGCCGTGACGGCCGCCCGCCAGCGGTCCAGCTCCTCGCGCAGCCCCGGGTCGTCGGGGCAGGCCGGGTCGCCGGTCAGCGCGGCCAGCCACCGCTCCCGCGGCGTCGCCGGGGCGGCGGCGGAGGGGGCGGCCAGGGGAGTGGTGACGGCCTGCCGGACGAGCGCGTCGGTGAACGCCTCCAGCGCCTGGAGCTGCACCCCGGCGGCCGGACGCTCGGCGGCCCAGGTGCGGCAGGCGGGCGGCATGGCCAGGGCCAGGTCGCGGAAGTAGGCGGCGTCGGCCCCGGTCAGCACGGGCCGCCACAGAGCCAGCGCGGCGCCGTCGGCATCGGGCGCGGCCCCGTCGGCATCGGGCACCGGGACGAGCTGGGGGACGACCCGGCCACGGCCCACCAGGTCGCGGGCGAGCGCGGCGATGGCGGCCCAATGGCGGACGGTGGCGGTGGCGTCGCCCGGAAGGCCGTCCAGCGCGGCAAGGGCCTCGGCGGGCGGCAGCACGACCGCGGGCACCCGCCACGGCAGCAGCCGCGGCCTGACCACCTCGGTCAGCAGCCCTGTCTCCGGCGAGGGCAGCGGCCCCTTGGCCGCCCCCGGCAGCAGCAGCTCCAGCTCCCTGGACGGCCCGCCCACCCCGAGGCCCGGCGCGCCGGCCAGCTCGGCAGGGGACGCGGCGAACGGATGGGGCCGCGCGCCCGCCCAACGGGACACGGCGGCGGCCCGGCCGGGAACCTCTCCCCAGAAGGCGAGCCCGTCACCCGCCCACACCCCGTGTACCAGCACCCCGGCAGGTTACCGCCGGCCTGGAGCGACCGGTCCGCGAGTCTTCTGCGGGCCGGGCCGGAGGTCGTACCATCGAAGGATGAACACTCCCGGATCGTGGTGTGAGCGGCCTGAGCCGCAGGCTCCCTCGTGCGAGCTGCCCGCACCGTGGAGCAAGCCGAAGCAGCCCGACAACTGGTGCGAGGCGCCCGAGTCGCCGGTGGCGTCCGTCCTCCGGTTCCTGCTGAAGGCCGCCAAGAGGTAATAACAGGCGGTCAGCTGGGTAGTCGCCTTCCTCAGCGGAGGAGGCGACGTCGTGAACGATACCCACAAGCTGGTCAGTGATCTGTCCGACCAGGTCTCCAGGCTCGTCAAGGACGAGCTGCGCCTGGCCAGGCTGGAGCTCGCGGAGAAGGGCAGGCGCGCCGGGTTCGGCGCGGGGCTGTTCGGCGCGGCCGGGATGGCCGCGTTCTTCGGCGCTGCCGCGCTGGTGACCGCCGTCGTCCTGCTCCTCGCTCTGGTCATGCCCGCGTGGGCGGCCGCCGCGATCGTGGGGGCGGTTCTGCTCATCGCCGCCGCCCTGCTCGGCCTGACCGGAAAGAACCAGGTGAAACAGGCCACGCCGCCGGTCCCCCAGGAGACCATCGCGAGCGTCAAGGCCGATATCGACATGGTCAAGGAGAGGGCACGCCGATGAGCGAGACGGACCCCGGATACAGCGAGCAGCACGCCGGTGACGTGGGCGCCCGCAGGGCGACCGTCGGCACGCCGACCGAACGCGAGTCGATCAACGTGCCTCCGACGAGACCGGGGGCTGCGGAGAACGCGAAACGGGCCGAACTGGCCCGGCAGGAACACGAGACCTTCATCCCCGAGACCCCCGTGCCGGACGACCGGACCGAGGCGGTGGAGAGCCGCGCGGTCGAGGAGGAGTCGCTGGGCGGGGGCGGGGGCCGTGGCGAGGACGACGAGGAAGAGGACGACGTGCGAAAAAGCATCAAGGAGACCAGGAACGAACTGGGCGACACGGTCAGCGCCCTGGCCCACAAGGCCGACCTGAAGGGCCGGGCCGCCGAGGCGGCCGGCACGGCCAAGGGCAAGGTCGCCGAGATGACCGGCGTGGCCAAGGGCAAGGCCGCCGAGGTGACCGGCACGGCCAAGGGCATGGCCGGCGAGGTCGCGGGCAAGGTCCGCGAGGCCACCCCCCACCAGGTCAAGGACGCCGCCACCGGGGCGCGCAAGCGTCCGGTGCTGCTGCTGGCCGCGGCGGCGGCGGTGACGGCCCTCGTCGTGCGGCGGCTCAGGAAGCGCAACAGGGCGAAGTAGGCGTGCGTTCCCCCGAAAGACCTGCGGAACTGCCGCGCAGGGCCTGGTGGAGCGTGCTCAAACGCACCGTCGTCGAGTTCCGCAACGACGGCGTCCAGGACCTCGCGGCAGCGCTCACCTACTACGCCGTCCTGTCCATCTTCCCCGCGCTGATCGTGCTGGTGTCGGTGTTCGGCCTGCTCGGCAGGCGCGACACCGCCACCCTGGTCGGCAACCTCGTGGTGCTGGCGCCCGACGAGGTGCGCTCCCTGATCGTCACGGGCGTGCGGTCGGTCCAGGAGAACGCGGCCTCGGCCGGCCTGGTCGCGATCGTCGGCCTGCTGGTCGCGCTCTGGTCGGCGTCGGGCTACATCGGCGCGTTCATCCGGGCCGGCAACACCATCTACGACATCGACGAGGGGCGTCCGTTCTGGAAGGTGACCCCGCTCCGGATCGGGCTCACCGTGCTGGCCACCGTGCTGCTGGCGCTCGGCGCGATCTCCGTCGCGCTGACCGGCGACCTGGCCAGGAGCGTCGGAAGAGCGCTCGGCCTGGGCAGCGCGCTGGTGACCGCGTGGGACATCCTGAAATGGCCGGTGCTCGCGCTCGTCGCGGCCGGGCTGATCATGGTGCTCTACTGGGCCGCGCCGAACGTGCGCCAGCCCGGCGTGCGCTGGATCACCCCCGGCGGGCTGCTCGCGGTGGTGCTCTGGGTCGTGGTCTCCGGCGGCTTCGCCCTGTACGTGGCCCACTTCGGGTCCTACGGCAAGACCTACGGCACGCTGGCCGGCGTCGTGGTGTTCCTGATCTGGCTGTGGTTGTCGAACATGGCCCTGCTGCTGGGCGCCGAGCTGGACGCCGAGCTCATCAGGGAACGCCAGATCGCCGAGGGCGAGCCCGTCGGGCAGGAGCCGTACGTGGAGCCCCGGGACCCGCCGAAGGAGGATAGCCTTCCCGAGTGAAGCGTGGGAAGGCCGTCGCCGCCGCACTCGCCCTGCTGACCTCGGGGTTGGTGGCCGGCTGCGGCGACGGCTCGGCGGTCAGCGACTTCGGCACCGTCGTCAAGGGCGCCAAGGGCACGACCGTGCGCGCCGAGCTGCGCCCCGGGCAGCGGTTCTCGCTGGCCGTCCCGGACAACCCCTCGGTGGGCGACGATTGGCGGCTGGCGGCGGTGCCCGACGCCAGGGTGGCCTCCTACATCAGCGAGGAGCGCAGGAGCGCGGGCCAGGGCCCCGGCAGCGGCGGCACCGCCTACTTCGTCTTCAACACCAAGAGCCCGGGCACCGCCGAGATCACGCTGCGCGACTGCTGGCGGTGCGGCCAGAGCTCGACGCCGCCCGACGAGGAGAGCAGGCGGCAGTCGGGCGAGGCGGTCTTCGAGATCACCGTGCGCTGAGCACGGCCCGGCACAACACGTCGAGGGTGGTCGCGGTGATCACCTCGGCCTCGGCGCCTTCGCCGGAGTCGGCGCACGCGGCCAGGCGGCGGCGGCCCTCGCCCAGGATGCTCCACCCCAGGTGGGCCACCAGGTCGGGATGCGGCTCCCCGGCCTCGGCGAGCAGCCCGCGCAGCGGTTCGATCATCGTCTCGTGCAGCTGGTCGAGCCGGTGGCGGCACTCGGCGGGCAGGTCGACCGCGGCCACCGCGCGCAGCAGCGCGTGGTCGGGGCTGGTCACGAACGCCAGCGACACGGCGCCGAAGGCGCGCACCCGCTCCTCCAGGCCGCCGTCGCGGGTGGCCGTGACGAGCCGGTCGGCCCAGCGGGGGATCGCGTCCTCCACGAGCTGGGCCAGGATGTCGGCGGTGGAGGAGAAGTAGCGGTAGACGCTGGAGCGGGCCAGCCCGACCCGCGCGCCCACGGCCGCAGGGGTGAGCCCGGCCGGGCCCTCGGCCGCCAGGACCTCCATGGCGGCCGCCAGCAGGGCCGCGTGCTGGCTGGCCCGATGGTCGGCCACCGTCGCCGCGCTGATCCTCGGCACCGGACTCACTCCTCTTCGCGTCGTCTCCTCCCAGTATCGGGCAGCAGGAACGTCGCCCCGACGCCGCCGAACAGCACGAGGCCGGTCACGATCGTGACCCGGCGGGTGGCGTCGGCGCCCGCCGCGACCGCGGCGGCGTGGTCGGCGGGGTCCCTGATCGCCGCGATGGCCGCGCCGGCGCTCTCCCGTACGGCCTGCCCGAGCGCGGGCTCGCCGGGCAGGCGTTCGGCCATCGCCGCGTCCAGGCCGGTGACCAGGACGGCGCCCAGCACCGCGATGCCGACGGCGGCGCCGAGCTGGCGGATCGTGCTCTGGAGCCCGGAGGCCACGCCGGAGCGGCGGGCGGGCACGTCGGCGAGCATCACGTTCGGGAGCTGGGCCGAGGCGAAGCCGACGCCGACGCCGTACAGGACGAGCCACGGCACCAGCGTCCACGGGCCGAGCGAGGGGGAGACGGCCAGGCCGATCGCGATCGCGCCCACGGCCTCCAGGACGAGCCCCAGCCGCACGATGACCCTGGGCGCCAGGTCGAGCCGCGGGACGACGCCGCCCGCCAGGAACGTGCCCCCGGCCAGCGAGGCGATGATCAGGCCGGTGGCGAACGCGGTGAACCCCATGGCCGCCTGCAGGAACAGCGGCAGCACCAGGATCAGGCCGAACTCGCCGAGACTGATGATCATCGCGGCGGCGCCGCCGTACCTGAAGGAGGGGATGGCGAACAGCGACAGGTCCAGCACGACCGGGCGGCCCGATCGTGCCCGCGAGCGCTCGACCAGCAGCAGCGCGGCCAGCGCGAGCGCCGCGAGCCCGAAGGCGAACGGGATCGGCGAGACGCCGCCGAGCGGCCAGGTCCACCCGAACAGCGTGGCCTCGCCGGTCGGCGTGAACCAGCCGTAGCGCTGGCCCTCGATCAGGCCGAACACCAGCGCGGCCGGGCCGACCACCGACAGCAGCACGCCCGGGACGTCGGAGCCGCCCGCCGCCGCGTCCTTCGACTCGGGCACCCGGGCCGTGCCGAGCAGCACGAGCAGGCCGATCGGCAGATTCACCCAGAACGCCCAGCGCCAGCCGAAGTCGGTCACCACCCAGCCGCCGAGCAGCGGGCCGAGCGCGGCCATGCCGCCGATGATCGAGCCCCAGACGGCGAAGGCGATCGTCCGGCGCGAGCCCGTGTAGAGGGAGTTGATGATCGCCAGCGTCATCGGGACCACCATGGACGCCCCGACGCCCTGGACGACGCGGGCGGCGATGAGCAGCGCGCCGCTCGGCGCGGAGGCGGCCAGCATGCTCGCGGCCAGGAACACCACCAGGCCGACGGCGAACATGCGGCGCCTGCCGTGCACGTCGCCGGTCCGGCCGAGGGGGATGAGCAGGGAGGCGAAGGCCAGGGAGTAGATGGAGTTGACCCATTCGACGTCCGTGGCCGACAACCCCAGATCGCCCATGATCGCGGGGACGGCGACGTTCACGATCGTCGCGTCGATGATGATCATCGACATTCCGACGCCGAGCACGATCAGCGGGAGCCAGCTCTGCCGGGTCCGCTCATTTAGCGACACCATGTCTCTAAAGATAGCAACATGCTGTCTCGAAGCAAGGGGTAAGCTCCGGATCATGGACTTCATCCGGGTGCGTGCCTCGGCCGACGGCGCCGAGACGATCTCCTACTGGACCGGCGACGTCTACGGCTGGCAGGACGACGACGGCCCCCATCACCTGTTCGGCTTCGAGGGGCTGAACGTGGCGCGGGCGCGCCCGGCCGACGGCGGCTGGGAGCTGCTGACCAGGGAGGCGGCGCTCTACCTCGACCCGAGGACCAGGGAACCGATCGACGTGTGGGACAACCCGCTCACCGGGCGGTCCGTCGAGGTGCAGCACGTCTTCAACGACCCGGTCAACCAGCGGCTCGGGGCCTATCCGGTGCCGGTGACGCGGTTGGGGGAGCAGGTCGTCTACAACGCCGACATCCGCCTTTCCTATCCTTCGCCACTACCTGTCGCGAAATATCCGGAAAACTCGGCTCGGGACACGTATCGGGCGTTGGAGCTCTTCCAGTTCTTCGCCTCGGCCGCCGACGTCGAGTCCGGCATGCCCGACGTGCCGGCGGTCTTCTCCTGGTGCCGGGTCTCGCCCTGGCTGCCCTGGATGGCCATGGGACAGCGGCCGGGCGGGCTGGTCTACCACTGCCGCGGGGCCAAGGTCGCCGACGTCCCCGGGCGGCTGCGCGACCGCGTCGGCGAGCGCTTCCTGCACGCCCCCGACGAGTGGACCGCGCCCAACATGACGAGCTGGACGGCCTTCGCCGATAAGGTCGGGCGGTGAGCACCGACCTGTTCTGCGAGATCATCGCCGGCGCGCGTCCCGCCCACGTGGTGAGCGCCGACGAGGTGGCCGTCTCCTTCCTCGACACCCGCCCGGTCTTCAAGGGGCACGTGCTCGTCGTGCCCCGGCTGCACGTCGAGACGCTGGCCGACCTCGCCGACGTCGGGCCGTTCTTCTCCCGGGTGCAGGCCATGGCCAGGGCCGTGGAGGAGGGGCTGGAGGCGGCCGGCACGTTCGTGGCGATGAACAACCGGATCAGCCAGAGCGTGCCCCACCTGCACGTGCACGTCGTGCCGCGCAACCGCAAGGACGGGCTGCGCGGCTTCTTCTGGCCGCGCACCGCCTACGAGTCCGCGCAGGAGGCCGAGACCTACGCGGCGGCCGTCGCCAAGGCGCTGGCGGCCGAGTGAGGGCGGCGGGCGGCACGGGCGGCGGCGGGCGCTAGGCTCGGGGCGCGTGGAGTACCTGGTCGGCGTCGCCGTCGTGGCCGTGCTGGTGGGCGTGCCCGCGATCGTGCTCTGGCGCGTCATGCGGGGCCGCCGCGAGCTGGGCACCAGCCCCGCCGAGCGGGCCACGTTCGAGACCCTGCACACCGCGTCCATGGCCGGGCCGCCGCTGCGGGCCGGGCTGACCCCCGAGGGCGCCGAGCGCGCCTCCCGCCACCTGCGCGCGCTGCTCGGCTCGGCCGCGCTCGCGATCACCGACCGCGAGCGCCTGCTCGTCTACGACGGCGCCGGCGACCACCACGCCGCCCAGGCGTTCGAGCACGCCGCCGCCACCTTGCGGGACGGCCGCACCCAGGTGCTCACCATCGACTGCGAGCTGCTCGAATGCCCGATCCGGCACGCCGTCGTCGTCCCGCTGACCACCGACGACCGCCTGGTCGGCGCGCTGGCCGCCTACGGGCAGAACGCCTCGGCCGGCCTGGTCAGGGCGGCGCAGGAGGTGGCCGGCTGGGTGAACTCGCAGCTGGAGCTGGCCGAGCTCGACCGCTCGCGCACGCTGCTCATGGAGGCCGAGGTCCGGGCCCTGCGCGCGCAGATCTCGCCGCACTTCATCTACAACTCGCTCACCACGATCGCCTCCTTCGTCCGTACGGACCCCGAACGCGCCCGCGAGCTGCTGCTGGAGTTCGCCGACTTCACCCGCTACTCCTTCCGGCGGCACGGCGAGTTCACCACGCTGGCCGAGGAGCTGCACTCGATCGAGCGCTACCTCACCCTCGAACACGCCAGGTTCGGCGACCAGTTGCAGGTCACCCTGCGCATCGCCCCCGAGGTGCTGCCGGTCGCGGTGCCGTTCCTGTGCCTGCAGCCGCTGGTCGAGAACGCCGTCCGGCACGGCCTGGAGAGCCGCAACGGCGTCGGCCGCATCACGATCATCGCCGAGGACGCCGGCGCCGAGTGCCGCATCAGCGTCGAGGACGACGGCCTCGGCATGGACCCCGACCGGCTGCGCCGCATCCTGGCCGGCGAGATCGCCCCCACCGGCGGCGTCGGCCTGGCCAACGTCGACGAACGGCTCCGCCAGGTCTACGGCGACGAGTACGGCCTGGTCGTCGAGACCGGCACGGGCGCGGGCACCAAGGTCAACGTGCGCCTGCCGAAGTACCACCCCGGCGTCTCGGCCCGCTGACCTCCCGCCGACTTCCCACACCTGCCCCCACCTGTGACCCCGCCGTGACGGCCTTGACGTTTGGTGCGGGTTTCATCACTGTCTAATGCATTCGAGGTGTGAGGAGTGAGTGTGACCGGGCTGCGCGTCCTGGCGGTGGACGACGAGCTCCCCGCGCTGGAGGATCTGTCCTACCTGCTCCGCGCCGACGCCCGCATCGGCGAGGTGGTGACGGCGCGCGACGGGGCGGCCGCGCTGCGCCTGCTGGACCGCGGCATCGCCGAGGGCCGCCCGATCGACGCCGTCTTCCTCGACATCCGCATGCGCGGCCTGGACGGCGTCGTGCTCGGACGGCTGCTGTCGCAGTTCGCCAACCCGCCGCGGGTCGTGTTCGTCACCGCGTACGAGGAGCACGCGGTGGACGCCTTCGAGATCAAGGCCGAGGACTACCTGCTCAAACCGGTGCGTCCCGAACGGCTCGCCGAGGCCATCAGGCGCGTGGCGGTCTCGGCCGACGTGCCCGCCGAGACCGGCGAGAGCGACACCATCCCCGTCGAGCTGGGCGGCGTGACCCGGTTCGTCTCCAGCGCCGACGTCCTCTACGTGGAGGCCCAGGGCGACTACGCCCGGCTGCACACCGCGAACGGCAGCCACCTCGTCCGCATCCCGCTCGCCACGCTGGAGGAGCGCTGGGCCCCGGCCGGGTTCGTCCGGGTGCACCGCAGCCATCTGGTCGCCGTCAAGCACATCGAGGAACTGCACATCGACTCCGGCAGGTGCAGCGTGCGGGTCGGCGACACCGAGCTCCCGGTGAGCCGGCGGCACACCCGCGAGCTGCGCGACCTGCTGGTCCGCCGCGCCAGGAAGGGCAGGACGGAATGACCTCCGATCCCCGGCCGGGGCGTCCTGCGGGGTCGCCGCGCACCGACCCCGCCCGCCGCACCGATGCGACCCGCCGCACCGACGCCGCCCGCCGCATGGACGCCTTCCGCCGCTCCGAGACGCCGCGCCGGGTCAGCGTCACCAGCCCGCGCACCGCCGCCGCCCGCCGCCCCCGCTACCCGGCCACCAGGGAGATCGACGAGCAGACCCGCCTCGGCGAGGTCTACATGCGCTCGCTCCTGCGCACCCAGTTCCGGCTCGCCCTGTTCGTCTGCACCGTGCTGGCCTGCGTGGTCGGCGGCCTGCCGCTGCTGTTCCTGCTCATCCCCGAACTGCGCGAGGTGGACGTCCTCGGCGTCTCCCTGCCGTGGGCGGTGCTGGCCGGGCTCATCTACCCCGCCTTCGTCATCGGCGCCTGGCTGTACGTCCGCCAGGCAGAGCGCAACGAACGCCACTTCGCCGAGCTGGTGGAACGCCGGTGACCGGCGCGAAGGGCCCCTCGTGAGCCTCACCGCGGTGGTCGTCGTGATGGCGGCGGCCGTGCTCATCGGCGCGTACGGCATCAGGTTCTCCCGCACCACCTCCGACTTCTACGTCGCCTCCCGGACCGTCAGCCCCCTGTGGAACGCCTCCGCCATCGGCGGCGAGTACCTGTCGGCGGCCTCCTTCCTCGGCGTCGCCGGGCTCATCCTGTCCTACGGCGTGGACATGTTGTGGCTGCCCGTCGGCTGGACCGGCGGCTACCTGGTGCTGCTGGTGCTGGTGTCGGCGCCGCTGCGGCGCTCGGGGGCGTACACGCTGCCCGACTTCGCCGAGGCCAGGCTGGAGTCGATGACCGTGCGCAGGACCGCCAGCGTGCTCGTCGTCCTGATCGGATGGCTGTACCTGATGCCGCAGTTCCAGAGCGCCGGGCTGGTGCTGCGCACGATCACCGGGGCGCCGGTGTGGGCGGGCGGGCTGCTGGTCGCGGGGGTGGTGGCGGTGAACGTGCTGTCCGGCGGCATGCGGTCGATCACGTTCGTGCAGGCGTTCCAGTACTGGCTCAAGCTGACCGCGCTGGCCGTGCCGCTGGTGTTCCTGCTGCTGGCCTGGAAGGGCGACGGCGCGCCCGCCCTCAGCGTCCAGGACGCCACCACCTGGCAGATGCCGCTGGCCGGGGCCAAGGAGTACGGGCTCTACTCGACGTACTCGCTGATCCTGGCCACGTTCCTCGGCACGATGGGCCTGCCGCACGTGCTCGTGCGCTTCTACACCAACCCCGACGGCCGGGCCGCCCGCCGTACGACGCTGGTCGTGCTGACCCTGCTCGGCGCGTTCTACCTGCTGCCCGCCCTGTACGGCTGGCTCGGCCGCCTCTACGCCCCCGACCTCGTGCGCACCGACGCGGTCGTGCTCACCCTGCCCAGCCGCATGATCGGCGGCACGCTCGGCGACCTGCTCACCGCCCTCGTGACGGCCGGGGCGTTCGCGGCCTTCCTTTCCACGTCCTCGGGGCTGACCGTGTCCGTCGCCGGGGTGATCGCGCAGGACCTGCTGAAGGGCGGGGTGCGCTCCTTCCGGATCGCCACGCTCATGGCCGTCGCCGTGCCGCTGGCGCTGGCGTTGTGGGCGCGGGCGCTGCCGGTCGCGGACGTGGTGGGGCTGGCGTTCGCGGTGGCCGCCTCGTCCTTCTGCCCGCTGCTGGTGCTGGGCATCTGGTGGCGGCGGCTCACCACCACCGGGGCGCTGGCGGGGCTGTTCGTGGGGGGCGGGCTCGCCTGCTCGGCCGTGCTCGCCACGATCACCGGGGGGCCGTACGAGGGGCTCACGGGGGCGCTGCTGGCCCAGCCGGCTGCTTGGACGGTGCCGATCGCGTTCACGGTGATGGTGTCGGTGTCGTTCCTGACGCCGCACCGCGTGCCGCCGGGGGTGGCCCGCACGATGGTCCGCCTCCACACCCCGGAAAACCTCGACCTGGACCGCGGCGACTGGCACCCCCGCTCCCCATGACCCGCCCCCGGCCCTCCGGTCCCTCGTCCGCCCGCCGGTCCCGTGCCCGGGCCGTCGGTCCTGTGCCCGGGGCGTCGGTTGCGCGCCCGGCCGGCGCGCGGGAGCGTGCCGGTGGGCGTCTGCCCGCCCTTGCGCCCTCTCGCCCTTCACGACCAGCCCGCGGCGACGCCTCCCAAGCGCTCCGACGCCACCCCGTTTCCACTGGCGCCCTCGTTGTGCGCCACATCTCCGGCCCCCGCGCCGGCTCCGGCACCTCGTCCTCTCCCAGGGCCGCCTTCGGTCCCAGCGCCGCCCACGGCCGCCGCGCTGCCTGCTGCCCTCGATGAGGCTGGGCTTTCTTGAGCGCTCGCGGCCCGGGGCTTGCGGTCGCCTTCCGTGGGACGCGGGATGCCGCCCTGGTCATGGGGCTGTTCGCTCTGGGGCGGTGGGTCCAGGCCGGGGCGGTACGGGCCGGCGGCGCGTGCGGACGTGCTTCGGCCGGGCCAGGGCTGACTCGCCCCTTCCCTCGCGACGTCCGGCCGGGCCGACCCCTCTGGCTCGGTGTCGGGTGGGGCTGGGGTTCGGCCTGGGCGCGGCTGGGCCGTCCCCTGGGGTGGGACGTGCGGACGGGTCCACTCCTGCGGCGTGCTGCCGGGATGGGTCGCGGGCCGGCCGGGCTGGTGCTGCTGGCCTGACGCCTGCGGCGCGTGGGCGGGCTGGGCCGGCGCCTGTGACCGAGGGCCGGGCTGGGACGGTATCCGGTGGGCGAGGCCCGGATGGGACGGCTCCTGCGGCGGAGGGTCCAGACCCGGGCGGTCACCGACGCCGGCGGGCGGTGTCTTGGAACGGCCGGGCCCCAGGTCTCGGCCGCCGGACCGCATCGCGTGGGTACGACTGCCCGCAGTCGAGGGCATGACGTCCTGGGCCTGACGGAAGGGCTCATGCGGCGTGGTGCCCGCGGCAGGCGGTTCGTGCGGTGTGGCGCTTGCGGTGGGGGGCTCGTCCGGGAGGGTTCCCTCGTCGGGGGCGAAGTACGGTCTGGTCGGGGGCGTCGGGTGGGAGGCGTCGCTGTGCCGGGCGGCCTGTTCGGTCATGGGTCTGGCGGCCGTGCCGGCGTGGGTCTCGACGTCGAGCACCTCGTGCCCCGGGACGGTGTGCGGGGCCTCCTCGACGGGGGCCGCGTGATGGATGGTCCGTCCGGTGGCCGCTCCCAGGTCGCCCGCGTGCTTTCGCTCCGGTCGCCAGGAGGGGGCGCCACCCCTCGGCCACCCCCGACGCACCCCGCCGCCCTCCTCCGGTCGGCCTCCCCACACCCCGCCTCCCCGCGCCGCCGAGGCAGGCGTCCCCGCAGCGGTCTTCCCCGAGGACAGGGAGTCCCGGGTGGAGGGGGTGGGCGTGGTGGGGAAGGCGTGGCGGGCGGTGCGGGGTGGGGGAGTGTCGGTGGTCGAGGGCAGGTGGTCCAGGAGGTGGGGGGCGGCGTTCAGGAGGTGGTCGATGAGGTGCGCCAGGTCGTCCAGCCGCACCCGCAGCGTCGCCCGCGCCCGCGCGCCGCCGCGCCGGGCGCCCGGGGCCCGGCCCTCCGGCCCGGCCTCCTCCACCCGCATCTCGGAGATCTCCAGGCAGACCTCAGGGCTCGGACGGGCGGGCGCCGACGCGCCGGAGCCGAGCGCCTGCTCCTCGGGCGTACGGTCATCGCGGTACGGGCTGCTCTCGGCCATGACCTGCGATTACCCCTCCCGTATCCCATCAGGCTCCGACATAAGGGGACTTGGGGGAGGTTTGACCGGAAGGTCAGGCAGGCGGCAACTCCCCGGACCCCCGGGCGACCAGCTCCACGGGAACCGTGATCCGCCGCGGCTCGCGGACGGGATCCAGCAGCAGCTCCACCGCGCCGCGCGCCAGCCGGCCGATGTCGTACCGCACCACCGTCACCCCCGGGCTGAACAGGCCGGCCAGCGCGAAGTCGTCGAACCCCACGTACGCCGGCCGCTCGGGACGCTCCCGCAACGCCTCCAGCACGCCGATCGCCGCCCGGTTGTTCGTCGCGAAGAACGCCGTCGGCGGGTCGGGCAGGTCGAGCAGCCGCCCCACCTCGTACGACACCCGCCCGGGATCGAACACCCCCCGCACCACCAGCGCCTCGTCGGCCGCCGCCCCCGCCTCGCGCAGCGCCGCCCGGTAGCCGCGGGCCCGGTCGTGCACCGAGCTCAGCCCGTCGTCGTCGGAGATCAGCGCGATGCGGCGGTGCCCGTGGGCGAGCAGGTGCGCGGTGGCCGTCCGGCCGCCGCGCTCGTCGTCGAGCCTGACCACGTCGGCCCGGTCGAGCCCGCGCGGCACGCGGTCGACGAAGACCGTGCGCGGGCCGACGTGCTCGGCCAGCCAGGAGTGGTCGGCCGGCGAGGGCACGACGATCAGCGCGTCCACGCCCCGCGCGTGCATCGACTCGATCAGCATGCGCTCCTTGTCCGGACGCTCCTCGTACGAACCGAACACCACCAGCGCCTCGTGCTCGGCCGCCGCCGCCTCCACCGCGGCGGCGAGGCGGGCGTAGAACTCGTTGGAGATGTTCTCCATCACCAGGCCGAGCGTGAGCATGGTCGCACCGCGGGCCAGCCGGGCGGCGGCCTCGTTGCGGCGGAAGCCGAGCGCGCTGATCGAGTCGTGCACCCGCTGCTGCAGCGAGGCCCGGACGTGCGGCTCCTGGTTGACCACGCGGGACACCGTCTTCAGGCTGACGCCCGCGTGCCGGGCGACGTCCGCCATGGTGGGCTTACGCGTTGTCATAGTCTGCCCCCATGGAGGATGAATGGATCTGCGGCCGGATGGGCGAGGACGAGCCGTGGACACTGGGCGCGGTGAACCCGCCGGTGTTCGAGAACTCGTTGTTCACCTTCGGGACGGCGGCCGAGCTGGGAGCCGCGATCCGGGACGAGGACGAGCGGTACGTCTACGGCCGCGGCACCAACCCGACCGTCGACGTGGCGCAGCGCAAGCTGGCCGCGCTGGAGCGCGGTGAGCGGGCCAAGTGCTTCGGCTCGGGGATGGGCGCCATCTCGGCGACGATCTCCTCGATCGTCTCCGCCGGCGACCACGTGCTGGTGCTCGGCGCGGTGTACGGGCCGACCACGCAGTTCCTGCGCTACCTGGAGAAGTACGGCGTCACGCATACGCACGTCGACGACCTCGCGGGATGTGACAGCGCTATCAGGGCGAGTACCCGCCTACTCTACTTCGAGTCGCCCTCCTACATGGCGTACGCGATCGTGGACATCGCGGAGGTGGCGGCCTGGGCGCGCGGGCGCGGGCTCGTCACGGTCATGGACAACACCTGGTCCACGCCGCTGTTCCAGAAACCGCTGACGCTGGGCGTGGACCTGGTCGTGCATTCGCTCTCCAAGTACGTCGGCGGGCACAGCGACCTGGTCGGCGGCGTGGTGGTCGGCCCGGCCCGGCTGATCCGGCCGCTGGCGCTGACGGAGTACCAGCTCTACGGCGCGGCCATGTCGCCGCACGACGCGGCCAAGGTGATCAAGGGGCTGCGCACGCTGCCCGTGCGCATGGCCGCCCACCAGGAGCGGGGGCTCGCGGTGGCGGCGTTCCTGGAGGGGCATCCCGCCGTACGGGCGGTGAACCATCCGGGGTTGCCCTCGCATCCGGGCCATGCGACCGCGTTGCGGCAGATGTCCGGCTTCTCCAGCCTGTTCAGCATCGAACTCGCCACGGACGATCGCCAACAGGCCGCACTTTTCCTCGATAAATTGCGACATTTCAGGATCGGGGTGTCCTGGGGAGGCTTCGAGAGCCTTGTCAACGCCCCCGCCCTGACCGTCGAGGAGAGCGTACGGGCCACCATGGGCATCCCCGTCGGCCTGGCCCGCCTGTCGATCGGCCTGGAGCCCGCCGCGACCCTCGTCGAGGACCTGGATCAGGCGCTGAGCGCCCTGCCCGGCCCGCCGCGTCCGATATCGGGGTGAACGGAATACCCGACCGCTCATCGCGCCGAACAGACCTTTCACCGCAGGCCATCCCCAACTAATCGCGGTACGCGAGCGGCTCGCCGAACAGCACCCCCACGGCTCTCCACGACGGGTAGGTTGCGCTCTTACGTTGAGCGTGATCCGCATCACAGTGGAGGTCTCGTGACGACCAGAGAACATGACGCGTCCGTCTATGAACAGGTTCAGGAGAGCAGTGAGTTCCAGGAGTTGAAGCGGCGTTTCCGCCGCTGGACCTTCCCCATGACGGTGGCCTTCCTGGTGTGGTACCTGCTGTACGTGGTGCTGTCCGGCTGGGCCCGCGGCTTCATGGGCATCAAGTTGTTCGGCGATGTCAACGTCGGGCTGATCTTCGGGTTGCTGCAGTTCGTCTCGACGTTCCTCATCGCGTGGGCGTACGCCCGGCACGCCGAGAGGAAGCTCGACCCGATCGCCGACAAGCTCCGTCACGAGGTCGAGGAGAAGACGCAGTGAGTTCCACGACCCTGGGGATGATCCTCTTCCTCACCTTCGTCGCCGGCACCCTGGCCATCACGTTCTGGGCCAGCCGCCAGACCAAGACGGCCGCCGACTACTACGCGGGCGGCCGGTCCTTCAGCGGCGTCCAGAACGGCCTGGCGATCGGCGGCGACTACATGTCGGCCGCCTCCTTCCTCGGCATCGCCGGCATCATCGCCGTCTCCGGCTACGACGGGTTCCTGTACTCCATCGGGTTCCTGGTCGCCTGGCTGGTGGCGTTGCTGCTGGTGGCCGAGCTGATGCGGAACTCCGGCAAGTTCACCATGGCCGACGTGCTGGCGTTCCGGATGAGCCCGCGCCCGGTGCGCACGGCGGCGGGCGTGTCCACGATCGTGGTCAGCATCTTCTACCTGCTGGCCCAGATGGTCGGCGCGGGCGCGCTGGTCGGCCTGCTGCTCGGCATCACCAGCGAGGCCGGCAAGGTCTGGACGATCATCGGCGTCGGCGCGCTGATGATCGTCTACGTGGTGTTCGGCGGCATGAAGGGCACCACCTGGGTCCAGATCGTCAAGGCCGTGCTGCTGATGACCGGCGCCGCGCTGGTGACGCTGCTGGTGCTGGGCAAGTTCGGCTTCAACCTGTCGTCCCTGCTCGGCCAGGCCGCCGCCACCAGCGGCCCGAAGGCCAACCCCGGCAACTTCCTCATCCCGGGCCTGAAGTACGGCACCGACGCCCAGGGGCTCGCGGGCAAGATCGACCTGATCAGCCTCGGCCTCGCGCTGGTGCTCGGCACGGCGGGCCTGCCGCACATCCTCATCCGCTTCTACACCGTCCCCACCGCCAAGGACGCCCGCAAGTCGGTCCTGTGGGGCATCGGCATCATCGGCGTGTTCTACCTGCTGACCCTGGTGCTCGGCTTCGGCGCGGCGGCCATCGTCGGCAAGACCGACATCCTCAAGGCCGACAAGGCGGCCAACACCGCCGCCCCGCTGCTCGCCGAGCGGATCGGCGCGCAGATCTTCGGCGACGTCGGCGGCACGATCCTGCTCGCGCTCATCGGCGCCGTCGCCTTCGCCACGATCCTGGCCGTCGTCGCCGGCCTGACCCTGGCCTCCTCCTCCAGCTTCGCCCACGACCTGTACGCGCACGTCTTCAAGCGCGGCGGCGCCAGCGAGCGGCAGGAGGTCGTGGTGGCCCGCGTCTCGGCGCTGGTCATCGGCGCCATCGCGATCGGCCTCGGCATCCTCGCCCAGGGCCAGAACGTGGCGTTCCTGGTCGCCCTGGCCTTCGCCATCGCGGCCTCGGGCAACCTGCCGGCGATCCTCTACAGCCTGTTCTGGAAGAGGTTCAACACGGCGGGCGCGGTCGCGGCCATCTACGGCGGACTCGGCTCGGCGCTGATCCTGGTGATCTTCTCGCCGGTGGTCTCGGCCCCGCCGCCGCCCGCGGGCGCCGCGGTGACCGCGCTGATCCACGGCGTGGACTTCCACTGGTTCCCGCTGAGCAACCCGGGCATCGTCTCCATCCCGCTCGGCTTCCTGTTCGGCTGGCTGGGCACGATCCTCAGCAAGGAGTACAACGCCGCCAAGTACGCCGAGATCGAGGTGCGCTCGCTGACCGGCGTGGGCGCCGAGAAGGCCACCGAGCACTGACCCGCGCTCTCCCTGACGGGGCCCGTCCGCTCACCGGCCGGGCCCCGTCCGCGTGCGAGACCAGCCGCACCCCGCCGGTGGACGTCCTGAACGAGCCCGGCGGACCCGCCCGCCCGCGAGGGACGGACGGGCCCGCCGGCCGGTCAGCTTCCGACCGGCTCCGCGCGTAGCCGGGCCGAGTGCTTGACCAGGGTGATCAGCACCTCGCGGCTGGAGTCCCGCTTCCGCGCGTCGCACATCACGATCGGGATCGACGGGTTGAGCTGCAGCGCCAGCCGCACCTCGTCCAGCTCGAACGTCGGCGACCCCTCGAAGCAGTTCACCGCCACCACGAACGGCGTCCCGCGCCGCTCGAAGTAGTCGACCGAGGGGAAGCAGTCGGCCAGGCGGCGGGTGTCGGCCAGGATGACGGCCCCCAGGGAGCCCTCGGCCAGCTCGTCCCACACGAACCAGAAACGTTCCTGCCCGGGGGTGCCGAACAGGTACAGGACGTAGTCGGTGCCCAGGGTGATGCGCCCGAAGTCCATGGCCACCGTGGTGGTGCGCTTGGCCTCCACGGAGGTCAGGTCGTCGACGCCCACGCTGCGGTCGGTCAGCACCTCCTCGGTGCGCAACGGCCGGGTCTCGGACACGGCTCCGACCATCGTCGTCTTGCCCGCCCCGAACCCTCCGGCGATCAGGATCTTGATCGCCGTCGGGAGGCGCGGGCGCTCAGAGCGAGCGAAGACCATCGAGCACCGCCCTGTACATCTTCATGTCATGCATGTCCACCTCGGATTGCGGTTCCTGGGCAGAGACGAGTTCGCGGTCGAACAGGTCGCCGAGCAGCACGCGGATCGTGCCGGCCGGCAGGTTGAGGTGCGCGGCTATCTCGGCGACGGACTTGGGTTCACGGCAGAGCTGGAGAATGCGCAGGTGTTCGGGGTCCAGCCCGGCGTCGGGGCCCGGCGGCGGACCCACCGCCAGCGCCATGGAGATGAGGTCGAACTTGCCGTGCGCGGGCTGGGTCCGCCCGCGCGTGACGACGTAGGGCCGGATGATCTCCGGATCTATCCAGTGTTCGTCCGTGGACTCCTCCGTGGTGCTCACCGGTCGCTCCTGGCGACGGCCTCGGCGTTGCGCGCACCGGAGGTGAGGTACTGGCCGACCCGCGCCACCAGCATCGCCATCTCGTACGCCACCAGCCCGATGTCGGCGTTCTGGGCGCACAGCACGGCCAGGCAGGCGCGTTCGCCCGCGGTCGTCACGATCAGGAACTGCGACTTCCACTCCACGACCGTCTGCCGCACCGCGCCGCCGGCGATGTGGTCCGCGACGCCCTTGGCCAGGCTCTGCAGGCCGGAGGCGACGGCCGACAGGTGCTCCCCGTCGGTGCGCTGCAGACCGGCGGACGAGGCCATGAGCAGGCCGTCGGAGGACAGCACGATGGCGTGCTCGGCCTCCTTGATCCGGCCGATCAGGTCGTCGAGCAGCCAGTTGAGGTCGGTGCCCGCGGTGGGCGTCATGTCGGGCCTCCCGTCGGGAGCCGGGCCGCGGCGGTCATGCCTCGCCTCCCGGCTGCTCTTCCATCAGCCTGGCCGCCTCGTTGCGGCCAAGACGGGTGCCTGACTGCAGGGATCCCATCATGGCGCGGATCTCCTCGGGCGAGCGCTCGTCATCGTCCTCCTCGAAGTCGGGCTGCGTCGGCGTGTCGTCCCGCAGCGCTGGCGCCAGGTTGGCCTGAGGGACTCGGAACGGCAGGCCGGACGGCGTGAACTCGGTCACAGGCTGCTGCTCCGGTTCCGCGGGCGGTTCTGGTTCAGGTGAAGGCGAGGGTGCTGGTGCCGGGAAGGGGGTGGCCACCGCGTGGAGCGGGGCGGACATGGGGGCGGGACGCGGCGGGGTCAGGGTGCGCACGTTCTCGGCGGGCCGCGCGACCGTCGCCAGCGTGGTCCCGGTGCTCGTCCGGCGCGGCAGGCTCGGCCGGGTGTCGCCCTCGGGGTGCCGCGGCGCCGGGTCGAGCTCGACGAGCTCCTGCGGCAGCAGCACCACGACCGTGGTGCCCCCGTACGGGGAGGGCTTGAGCACGACCTGGATGTCGTGCCGCCGGGCGAGCTGGCTGACCACGTAGAGCCCCAGCCGCGCGGTGCCGGAGATGCGGAACTCCGGCGGGTCGGCGATGCGCTCGTTGGCCGCGTCGAGGTCCTCGGGCTTCATGCCGAGCCCGCGGTCCTCGATCTCGATGACGTACCCGTTGGCCACGAGCTGGCCGCTGACCTGCACGTTCGTGTACGGCGGCGAGAACGACACGGCGTTCTCGATCAGCTCGGCCAGCAGGTGGATGACGTCACCGACGGCCCGGCCGACGAGCACGACCTCGCCCATCGGCATGAGCGTGACGCGGGTGTAGTCCTCGACCTCGGCCAGCGCGCCGCGCACCACGTCCACCATGGGGACGGCCCGCCGCCACGTACGGGCGGGCGACGAACCGGACAGGACGATCAGGTTCTCGGCGTTGCGCCGCATCCGGATGGCCAGGTGGTCCAGGCGGAAGAGCTCCTTCAGCTCCTCGGGGTCGGTCTCCCGGCGCTCCATCACGTCGAGGACGGTGAGCTGCCGGTGCACCAGGCCCTGGGTGCGGCGGGCGAGGCTGAGCAGGATGTCGCGGATGCTGCGGCGCAGCTCGGCCTGCTCGGCCGCGACGCTGACGGCGGTGTGCTGCATGGTGTTGAACGCCTGGCCCACCTGGCCGATCTCGTCGTCGCCGAACTCCAGCGCGGGCGCCTCCTTGGCGACGTCCACCTCCTCGCCGTGGCCGATGCGCTCGACGATGCCGGGCAGGCGCTCGTCGGACAGCTCGTGCGCGGCGTCGCGCAGCTTCTTGAGCTGGGCGAGCAACTGCCTGGTCGTGGTGATGGACAACACGATCGAGGCGATGACGGCGATCAGGCCGAGACCACCGGCCAGGAGCAGCCGCACGATGACGCCGATCGCGACGGGGACGATCCGGTCGAACAGGCGGTCACCGCCCGCGACCACCTGCGCGTGCATGCCGGAGAGCGTCGCGTCGGCCGCCACGCGCCAGCTCTCGCCGCTCACCGGAAGCGGACCCGCTCCCGGTTCGTGCCGGATGAGCTGCGCCTCCATGGTCTGCAGCCGGACGACGGGCTCGCTCTTCAGCCAGGCGTCGAAGGTGGCCCGGTCCTCGTCGGGCAGCTGGTTCAGCGCGTCGGTCAGCGTGTAGTGGAAGACGGCCGACATCCTGAGGAACTCGGCGTGGTCGTCGGCGGTGAACCCGCCCTTGGCGAACACCCCGGACAGCAGCGAGTCCTCGCGGGCCAGGAACTCCCGGGAGCGGTGCATGTCCGACAGCGCGCGGCCGTCCGCGGCGATGTCCTTGTCGTCGAAGGCGGCCACGGAGTCGTACATGCGGTACATCGCGTCGATCGTGGTGTTGTACTGCTGCGCCGCCCGGGACGGTTCCGTCTTGCCGGCGTCGATCGCCTTGCGCGCGGCCACGAGCTTGTCCAGCTCGGCGTTGACCGCGGCGATGCGCTGGACGAGCGAGTCTTCGGCGGCGAGGTCGACGACGTTGCCCTGGGCCATGGAGGTGAACTCGGCGCGCAGGGAGTCGGTCCTGGCTCGCTGGTCGCGCATGCCCTTGTCCACGACGCGGGATCCGGTGCCGAGGTGGGCGACGGTCAGCCGGCGCTCGCGCTGGAGCTCCACCAGCAGCGGCTCGCTCGGCTCGACGATCCTGCCGTCGACCGTCGCGGCCCCGAGCAGGTTGACGCCTTCCCGCAGCGTGACCCAGGCCGCGAACACCCACAACAGCGTGAGCGACACGATAAGCGCCGTGACTTTGGCCCGGACACTGGCATTACGGAAGCGCATGAAGCCCTCCGGAAGAAAAGACCGCGGGGTCAGCAGGCCATGTCAAGGCGGAAAAAGGGGCACTCCAGGAATCCGGCACTCGGATCACCCTAGCAACGCAGGAATACTGCCTCAACACGCTAGGGCACCATAAAGGGTATTATGTCCTGTTTTCGCATCTGGAATTTCCTTCGGTGCTACATATCGTGACATGCTGAGCGGCGATGACCGCTGCCCGCACGATGGCTGTCGGCGAGTAAAGCTCCTTGTCATGCCACAACGGAGGATAGTCGGATAAATTAGCTGTCCGATTCAGGTACTCATAACCGCGCCGCGCCGCCCCTGCGCACCGTTCGTCCGGCTCGGGGCCGGCCAGCAGGAGGGCCTGCATCCCGTACGCCGTCTCCTCCGGCCTGCCCGCCCACCGGCCCCAGGATCCGTCGGCCCGCTGCGTGGACAGGATCCACTCCCGCCCCTTGCGCACGGCCCCGGCGTATCGGGCGCCGCCGAACTCGCCGAGCGCCAGCATGCAGCTCAACGTGGCGTAGTACGGGGAGGCGTGCCACCTGTCGCTCCAGCTCCCGTCGGGCCGCTGCCGCTCGGCCAGCCACCTCGCCACCCGCTCGATCCGTGGCCGGTACGCCTCCCCGGCCGCCGGCCTGACCCGCGCGTACTGGCCGAGCGCGTCCAGCACGTGGGCGTTGACGCTGACGGACGTGCCGTCCTCCCCCTGCCAGGTGCAGAAGTGCGCGCCGGTGTCGAACGTCGTCAGCGACGAGGGCTCGTACGGGACCCCGAGCAGGGCCAGGGCGTAGAGCGCGACGCTGGTGGTGTCGGCGTCGGCGGGCAGACCGGCCCCGGCTGGGGTGCCCGCGGGCCCGATCGCGGCCCACAGGTCGGCCGTCATCTCCGGCGGCACGTCCACGGGGACGCCAGCCCTGAGCAGCCAGCTCAGCACCCAGGCCCGCTCGAAGACGGTGATCGGCAGCCCCACCGGCACCGGGCCGCCGTACCGTCCGGCGACGGCCCGCAGGTGGTGGAGGGCCGGGCCCGCGGCCTCGGGATCGGGCCGGGCCGACAGCCAGGCGGCGGTGGCCGCGGGCGAGGCGCCGACGGTGCCGATCGGCGCCGGTCGTATCGCCCCCGTCGCCCCGACGACCTCCAGCACGTGCTGGACCTTCTGCGGCGGCTCGGCGCCGGACGCCAGCAGCCGCCTGACCCGGGTGAGCCGGGTGGTGTCCATGGTGGGGGGCAGCGGCAGCGGGGAGCCCTCCGGACGGTGGCGGTTCACCAGCTCGACGAGGGCGGGGACGATCAGGTCGATGGCCGGCGTGTCCGGCGGCTCCGACGCCGCGGCCAGCATGGGACGCAACGCCTCCAGCCCGGCCTTGGCGGCCGGGAGCAGGAGGCCGTCGTCGCCGTCGCCGCGCGCGATCGCCGTGAGCAGGGCCTCCGTGGCGCTCAGCGTGGGCACCAGCCCGTAGCCGTCGGGCGCGCCCCAGGCGCCGTCGCCGTGCTGCTCCGCCAGCAGGTATGCCACCCGCTCCCGGTGCCCGGCCAGGCCGGGGGCGAGCGTGACCAGGCGGCCGGTCTCGTAGACCGACGGCGACACCTGGCCCCACGGCGTGGCCATCAGCTCGTTGACCAGGAGACAGGCCTGTTCGGAGAGGTTCACGTCGCCGCCCAGAAGTCGGACAGGCCGTAGAAGCCTGTGCTGTAGTCGATCTGCCATGCCAGGTAGTCGGCCGGGCGCGGATGGTCGCCGCGCAGCGGTTCGATCAGCGCGTGCGCCTCGCGGGCCAGCACGGCCATCCGCTCGGTCACCTCGTCGTGGGTCAGGCCTAGGGTGAACGCGTTGAAGTCGCCGTACGCCCGTTCCCGGTGGTGCGTGGCCAGGTCGTTGAGCAGACGCAGGTAGCGCTGCACCGCCTCGTCCGCCGGGCGCAGGACCTCAAGGTCACCCGGCGCGCCCACCTGGCCGGTGGCGATCCAGTGCGAGACGGCCACGAAGGAGGCGCCGCAGCTGTCGGCGTTGGCCAGGTACTCCTCGACGGCGGGCGGCTCGTCCGCGCGGCTCCACTCCCATTCGCGGGCCATGGCCGCGAGCATGCGCGCGAGCCGGTCACGCCAGGCCGACGCGAGCTCCGGCGTGGTGTCCAGCTCCGCCCGCAGGTCGGCGGCGAACGCGCCGGCCGGCCCGGCGGGGGACTCCGACAGGCAGTCGCCGATCAGCGCCGCGACCTCCTCGCGCGTGCCGGCCTCGTGGTCGATCAGCCGGTCCACCGCGAACACCAGCAGCGAGGCCCGGTTGACGGCCCGCAGCTCGGCGGCGGTCGCCAAGGGCGAGCCGAAGGCGCCGGCGAGGCCCAGGGACAGGTGCAGCCCGGCGTCGAAGGCGCCGGCGGGGAACAGGTCACCGAAGCGCGCGGCGTGCCCGGCCAGTTCCCGCCCGCCGGCCACGGCCAGGGCGCAGGCGCGGCCGATGTCGAAGGGGTTCACCGTCGCTTCTCCAGTGTCATGGTCAATCCGTGCGGCGGGCGCAGCGTGGAGGCCAGGCGCGGCACGATCGGCCGGTCGAGGTGCACGTGGGGGCGGTACCTGCGCAGGATGCCGGCGATGAGCAGCGGCGCCTTCAACGCGAACAGGTGCTGTCCCAGGCACACGTGCGGCCCGGCGGCGAAGGGCCAGTAGGCGTAGCGGTGCCGCCGGGCGTCCCCGCCGGGGGCGAAGCGTCCGGGGTCGAACGTGGCGGGGCGGTCCCAGAACTCCGGCAGCCGGTGCGTCAGGTAGGGGCTGAGGATCATCGTGGAGCCGGCCTCGACGCCGACCCCGCCGACCACGTCGGCCTCGACGGTCCTGCGGGGCAGGAGCCAGCCGGGGGGGTAGAGCCGCAGCAGCTCGCTGACGAACATCTTCAGGTACCGCAGGTGCGGCAGGTGGGCGATGCCGACTGGCTCGTCGCCCACCACGCGGTCCACCTCTTCGTACACCTTCGCGGCGATCTCCGGATGCGCCTGGAGCGTCGGCCAGACCCAGGACATCGCGGTGGTGGTGGTCTCGGTGGAGGCGCCGTGCATGGCGACGAGGTCGTCCCTGATGCGGCCGTCGCCGCCGTCGTCCGCCCTCGCTCTGACCAGGCGCGAGATCACGTCGTCGCCTTCCTCGTGGCGGGCCCGCGCGATGCAGCCGTAGACGACCTCGTCGATGGTCTTGATCGCTCGCCTGAACGCCCGGTCGCCCGGCAGCGGCACCCGGTGCGGCACGAACGGCAGCACCAGGCGCAGCGCCTTGGCGGTGACGGCGACGTCATAGGCCGGCGCCAGCCGGTCGATGTCCGCCATGGAGATCTTCGCCCCGAAGAACAGCCGCACGATCACCGGGTGCACCAGGGCGCCCATGCCTTCGGTCACGTCGAACGGCCGTCCGGGGACGACGGTCGTCTCGATCAGCTCGTCCATGATCCGGGCCATGTTCTCCGCCATGGCGTTGACGCGCCGGGCGGTGAACAGCGGCTGGAGGATCCGGCGGCTGTCGGCCCAGTTCTCGCCGTCGGACAGGATGCTCTCGCCGAGCAGGGGCACGAGCGGGTCCCAGAACATGCCCGCGCGCACGTAGTTGGCCTGGCGGACCGTGAGCACGTGCTCGACGTGGTCGGGGTGGGTGACGAGGTAGGGACGGAAGGGGCCCATGTTGAGCCGTACGACCCGGCCGCCGGCCTCGGCGCCGGCCTCTTCCAGCGCGTGTACCGGGATGCGGTGGTGTCTGCTGAGCCTGCCGAGGAAAGGGACAGTTCTGGTGGCAGTGGCATTGTCCGCCACGGGCGTGTCTCCTCTGCGCCCGTCTTACATAACGGACATTTAATGACGAAAGTTAAACTCAGGCTGGAGTATCACATGACCGTACATAGACATTCAAGATCGAAGTTTGACGGGAACATCTTGTGAACCTCAGCCGCACCGGACCGTCCCTGCCGGACACCGACGTGATCGCGCGCTGCCGCCGCCTGGTGGAGCCCGCCATGCGCGCCGCCGTCTCCCGCCTCCACCCGCGGGGAGCCGACATGGTCTCCTACACCCTGGGCTGGTCGGACGCCGAGGGGCGCCCGTACGAGGGTGCGGGCGGCAAGAGCGTGCGACCGGCCGTCGCCCTTCTCAGCGCCGAGGCCGCCGGCGGCACCGCCGAGTCCGCGCTGCCGGGGGCCGTCGCGGTCGAGCTCGTGCACGCCTTCTCCCTCGTGCACGACGACATCATCGACCAGGACGAAAGACGCAGGCACCGGGACGCCCTGTGGAAGGCGTACGGGGTGGGGCCGGCCCTCCTGGCCGGGGATGCGCTGCTGGCCCTGGCCGTGGCCCGGCTCGCCGACCGTCCGGAGGCGATGGGCTACCTGTCGCGAGCCCTCGTCGAGCTGGTCCAGGGCCAGACGGCCGACATGGCGTTCGAGAGCCGTCCCTGGAGCGGGCCCGGGGAGGTGAGCATGGCCGAGTACACCGAGATGGCGGCGGGCAAGACCGGCGCGCTGCTGGGGGCGGCCGCCGCGGCGGGGGTCGCGCTTGGGGGCCGGCCCGAGCTGTCCGAGCGCATGTGGGCCATGGGGGTGGAGCTCGGCGTGGCCTTCCAGATCGCCGACGACGTGCTGGGGATCTGGGGGGATCCGCAGGTCACCGGCAAGCCGGTGCACAGTGACCTGCGATCGCGCAAGAAGACCGTCCCGATCCTGGCCGCGCTGGGCTCGGGGAAGCCCGCCGCCGGCCGCCTGGCCGACGCGCTCGCCGCCGGCGAGACCGACGACGCGGCCCTGACCCTGACCGCCTGCCTGATCGAGGAGGCGGGCGGCCGGGACGCCGCCGACCGGCTGGCCGCCCGGCACCTGACCGCGGCGCTGGACGTGCTGGACGAATGCCTGCCGGCCGCCGCCCAGCTCAAGGAGCTCTGCCTCTCCCTGGCCGGCCGCGCGCACTGACCTGCCGGCCCGGGGCCGCCTGCCACCCTGGTTCGTGGTGTCAGGGGCGGGAGGCCTCGTCGAGGAGGGTCAGCTCCTCCCCGCTCAGCTCCAGCTCCGCCGCCGCCAGCAGCGGCTTGAGCTGGCGGGGGTCGCGCGCGCTGGCGATCGGCGCGGTGACCGTGGGCTGGGCGGCCAGCCAGGCCAGCGCCACGGAGGCGGGCTCGGCGCCGCGCTCGGCCGCCACCTTCAGCAGCCCTTCGAGCGTCCTGCGCCCGTGCTCGGTCTCCAGGTACTCGGCCGCCTTCCCGGCCCGCGGGCTGTCGACCGTGACGCCCGGCTGGTACTTGCCGGTCAGGAACCCGCGGGCCAGCCCGAAGTACGGCGTGCTCGACAGGCCGGCCGAGGCCACCACGTCCCGCAGCTCGCCCTCGTACCCCCGGTCGACCAGGTTGTACGGCTGCTGGAGCGCGACGTACGCGGCCAGCCCCTCGTCCCGGGAGATGCGCAGGGCCTCGGCCAGCCGGGCCGGCCCGTAGTTGGACGCGCCGATCTGGCGCACCTTGCCCTCCTTGACCAGGGCGTCGAAGGCGGCCAGCGACTCCACCAGGGGCGTGTCGCGGTCGTCCACGTGCGCCCAGTACAGGTCGATGTAGTCGGTGCGCAGGCGGCGCAGCGAGTCCTCGACGGCCGTCCGGATGGTGGCGGGGGCCAGCCCTTCCAGCCCCTCCAGCATGCCGACCTTGGTGGCCACGACCACCGAGTCCCGGTTGCCGCGGTCGGCCATCCACTCGCCGATGATCAGCTCGGACGTGGACTCGCCGGTCACCCAGTGGGGGTAGACGTCGGCCGTGTCGATGAAGTTGCCGCCGCCCTCGACGTAGGCGTCGAGGATCGCGAACGAGGTCTCCTTGTCCGCGGTCCAGCCGAAGACGTTGGTGCCGAGCGATATCGGGAAAACGGACAGGTCCGTCGTGCCTATTGATCTCATACGGCCATTATCCGTGCCCCCCGCGAACAGGCACGGACGGCGCCCCGGTCACGTCCGTGCTGGTGGGAGACGTGCGGTCAGTGCTCCACGGAGGCCAGGTCGAGGGCGCGCGGGGTGAGCAGCCAGACCACCAGCGCGCCGGCCAGCATCAGCGCCGCCCCCGCCCCCGAGGTCAGCGCCAGCGAGTCGGTGAAGGCGGCCCTGGCCGTCTCCACCAGCCGCGCCCCCTGCGCCCCGAGCTCGGCGGCCACGTCGAGCGCGCCGCCCAGCGACTCGCGCGCCGCGTCCGCGCCGGGGCCCGCGTAGTCCAGGGCGTTGCGGTAGACCGCGGCGGCCACGCTGCCCAGCACCGCCACGCCGAGCGCCGCGCCCACCTCGTAGCTGGTCTCCTCGATGGCCGCCGCGCTGCCCGACTTCTCCGGCGGCGAACCGGCCATGATCACCGCCGAGGCGATGGCCAGCGCGCCGTTGCCCGCGCCGATCAGCGCCAGCGCGACGGCGACCGGCCAGTAGCCCAGCGGCTGCGGCGCCAGGCACACCAGCAGGAAGCCCAGCCCCGTCACCGCGAGCCCGCCCGTCAGCACCGTCCGGGCACCGACGCGTTCGGCCAGGACCGGCGCGAGCGGCGAGGCGATCAGCGCGGCCAGCGCGGCCGGCAGCAGCCGCACCCCCGTCTCCAGCGGCGCGTACCCCTGGACGAGCTGCATCCACTGCGCGAGCAGCAGCAGCACGGCGGCCATCGCGATCGACGTGGTCAGCGCCGTCACCACGCCCGCCGAGAACGGCGCGCTGCGGAACAGTCTGATCTCCAGCAGCGGATCGGGCCGGCGCGCGCACCGCACCACGAACCAGCCCAGCGCGACCGCCGCGACGACCGTGGCGGCCAGGGCGGCGGGCGAGGTCAGGCCGTCCTTGCCGAACGTCTTGACCGCGTACAGCAGCGCGGCCATGCCCGCCATCGACAGGACGGTGGCCAGTGCGTCCCACCGGCCCGGCCTGGGGTTGCGCGTCTCGGGCAGCAGGAGCAGCCCGGCGACGACGGCCGCCGCCATGACGGGCACGTTCACCAGGAACGCCGACTGCCAGGAGAAGTGCTCCAGCAGGAACCCGCCCAGGATCGGGCCGAGCGCCGCGCCCATCGCCGCCATCGCCGACCAGACGCCGAGCGCCCTGGCCCGCTCGCCCGGATCGGTGAACAGGTTACGGATCATCGACAACGTGGACGGCATGATCATCGCGCCGCCCACCCCGAGCAGCGCCCGCACGGCGATCACCTCGGCGGCCGAGTCGGCCAGCAGCACCGCCGTCGAGGCCACCCCGAACACGGTGAACCCGGCCAGCAGCATGCGCTTGCGCCCCCACCGGTCGCCGAGCGCGCTCGCCGTGACCAGCAGCCCGGACAGCACCAGCGAGTACGCGTCGACCATCCACAGCAGCTCGACCGAGGTCGGCCGCAGGTCCTCGGTGATCGCGGGCAGGGCGACGTTCAGCACGGTCATGTCCATGACCACGAGCAGCACGCTGGCCGACAGCACGGCCAGGCCCGCCCACCGCCGGCGCGCCGACAGGCCGGTGACCGTCATCACGACCACCCCCCGGCGCCCGCGCCGGTCAGGAACGTCTCCCGCAGCAGCCTGGCGACGTCCCGGCGGGCGACGTCGCCGCGTCGCAGGCTCTCCCGGACGGCCACGAGCAGGCCGTAGACCGTGTTGCTGATCCAGCGGGGCGGCAGGTCGGCGCGCAGCAGGCCGGCCCGCTGAGCGGCGGCGAAGAGCGCGATCTCGCGCTCCTCCAGCTCCTCGGCGCGGCGCAGCAGCTCCGGGTGCACGGCCATCGCGTAGTCGGTGAGGCCGAATCCGTACTCGTCGGCCACGTCGATCCACCCCTTCAGCAGGGTCTCCAGGGCCCGGCGGAGCACGCCCGGGTCGTCGGAGGCGGCGGCGGCCGGCACGTCCGCGCGCACCTGGAGGTCGTGCCACCGGTCGTGCGCGCGGTGGCCGAGCGCCGTCATCAGCTCCTCCCGGCTGCTGAACTGCCGGTGGAGCGTGGCCCTGCTGATCCCCACCGCCTCGGCGAGCTGGGCCATCGAGGCGGCCGGATGCTCGTTGAGGTGCTGGATCGCCGCGGTCATGATCTGCTCCCGGCTCACCACCATGAGACAACTCCGTCAAATATGAGACATTTACGTCTCAATCCTACACGGCGGTCGGAGGGCAGCAGGCTCTCGCCCCGGCGGGATGGCGACGAAGCCGCAGGTGGCGTTAGGGTGCGAGCTGTGTCGATCGGTGACGCGCGCACGCGCATCCTGGACGCGGCCGAGGAACTGTTCGCGGGCAGCGGCTACGAAGCCACTCCGACCGCGGTGATCGCCAGGCTCGCGAGAGTCCCCAAAGGGCTGATCTTCCACTACTTCCCGCGGAAGATCGACGTGCTCGTCGCCCTCGTCGACGAGCGCACCCTGGTCGAGGAGGGCCGGGAGGTCGACGCCGTGCCCGGCGACCCGGCCGGCACGCTGGCCCGGCTGGCGCGCGGGCTGCCGCTGCGGGCCTCACCGGCGATGCGGCGCATCCTGTTCCGCGAGGCCGACACGCACGGCTCGGTCAAGGAGCGGCTCGGCCGGCTCAACGGCGAGCTGATCAGCAGGGCCAGGTTCGCGCTGGAGCTGGCGCTGCCCGGCACGCGCGGCGACGCGGCCCGCCTGGAGGTGGCCGCGGCGACGTTCGCCGCCGTGCTGCTCTACCAGGAGAACCTCTGCCAGCTAACCGGTCACCAGATCGACCCCGACGCCGTCGCCGAACTCATCGCCCACGCCCTCGGCTAGCAGCTCGTCGAGGGCGTCGCGCAGGTGGCCGAGCAGGCCCCACACGTCGTCCACGCGCTCGGGGCAGGCCACGATGCCGAAGTCGAGCATGCCGTCGTAGGAGAAGCAGGTGATGTTCACGCCGCCGGACAGGTCGGTCAGCACCGACAGCGGGTAGTAGGCCAGCACCCGGCCGCCGCACATGTAGAGCGGGAACTGCGGGCCCGGCACGTTGCTGATGATCAGGTTGATCGGCGGGAACGCCGTCCCGGCCAGCCGGAAGATCGCCGGGGTGGCCAGGCTGGTGACCGGCGCGGGCAGCAGCGAGCACAGCTCGCCGAGCCAGCTCGCCGGCGCGACGGCGAAGCGCCGCTTGGCCCTGCTCATGGTCTCGCCGACCGCCCGCAGCCGTTCCCCGGCGTCGGGGACGTTCGTCGGCATCGGCGCCACCATGGCCGAGATCTGGTTCCCGACCACGTCCGTGGCGCCGCCCGTACGCACCGACACCGGCACGGCCACCACCAGCGGCTCGGCGGGCAGCGCGTCCCGTTCGTCCAGCCACGACCGCAGCGCCGAGGCGCACAGCGCCATCACCACGTCGTTGACGCTGATGCCGTTGGCCTTGGCGACCTTCTTGACCTCCTTCAGCGGCACCGACCCGAACGACAGCTCCCGCCGCGCGCTGATCGGCCCGTTGAACGGCGTGCGCGGCGCGGTGAGCCCCGGCAGCTCGGGGCGCTGCTTCTGGTCGCCGGTCACCAGCCGGGCGGCCCTGGCGATCGTCTGCGCGCCGGGCAGCGCGCCGGCCAGCGGGATCGCGTCGAGGTCGCCCGCGGCCCTGACCACCGAGCGGGCGGCGCGCACCGGATGGGTGAGCGAGCGCACGGCGGCCCCGGCCAGCATCTCCACCAGGCCCGGCGGGTCCTGCCGCGGCGGCGCCGGGCGCGGCCCGCGCTCCCGCACGCCCTCCGGGCTCAGGTCGAGCAGGGTCGCCAGGGTCTCCGCGCCCGACACGCCGTCGATGGCCGCGTGGTGCACCTTCGTGTAGACGGCGACCCGGCCGCCCGCCAGCCCCTTGATCAGGTGCATCTCCCACAGCGGACGCGACCGGTCGAGCCGGCGCTCGTGGATCGCGGCCACCGCCCCGGCCAGGGCGGCGTCGTCGCCGGGCGCCGGCAGCGTCGTCTCGAACAGGTGGTTGGCCAGGTCGAAGTCCGGGTCGGCGCACCAGTAGGGACGGTCGAGCCCGAACGGCACCTCGACCAGGCGCAGGCTGAGCGCGGGGGAGAGGTGGACGCGGTCCAGCAGCAGCTCGGCCAGCGCGTCCCGGTCCACCGCGCCGCCGGCCGGGTCGAGGACCGCCAGCCCGGCGACGTGCGCCGCGGTGGTCTCGGACTCGACATGGAGGAACTGGGCGTCCAACGGGGTCAGCTGGCGCATCTGCTCTCCCTTCTTCGTTGCGTTCTTCGACGTCTGCTTCGACGGGTGCTTCGTCTTGTGCGAAAGCCTCGCACGGTGTCATTTCCGTAACGTTTCCGCGAGAGTCTTTCAGATGAAATGCACACCTCCGAACCACTTTCTGATGAACGGCCAGCTCAGCCGCGTTCGTGACACTTATCTATCCGTTGACCACCTGCACCGGATGCCGCACGACCGCGTCGAAGGAGTAGCCGAAGGGGTGCTTGGGCGTGCGCAGCGGCTGGGTGGCGCCGGTCTCGTCGGTGGCCCTGGCCATCAGCACGGCGGGCCCGGTGTGCTTCGGCGCCCACTGGACGTGCCACGGCAACCACGCCCCGACCAGGTGCGGGCCGTGATGCTCGGCCGGGTGCCAGGACTGCCCGCCGTCGAAGCTGACCTCGACCGCGACGATCCGCCCGCGCCCCGACCACGACCGGCCGCGCAGCACGTGCGGTCCCGGACGGCCGCGCCAGGCGTGCGGGCCGCGGATCGGCAGCCGGGCGTCCCAGGGCAGCTCGAAGGCGCTCTTCACGGGCTGCGCCGCGACGTCCCGGTAGAAGACGGTGTTCCACGGCGTGAACAGCTTGCTGGTCGAGACCTCGATGTCGCCCAGCCACTTGATGGAGGCGATCCCCACCCATCCCGGCACCACCAGCCGCACCGGGAACCCGTGGTCGGGCGGCAGCGGACGGCCGTTCATCTCGTACGCCACGAGCACGTCGCGCACCGCCTTGGCGATGGGCAGCGGGCGGCGGACGTGGCCGTGGTCCTCGAAGGGCGCGTCGAGGCCGGTGGGCAGCACGTCCACGGCCTCGGGACGCAGGCCGGCCTCGGCGAGCAGGTCGCGCAGCGGCACGCCGCGCCACCTCGCCACGCCGACGGCCCCGAGACCCCACTGCGTGCCGGGCGCGGGGTCGCCCTGCTGGGTGCCGTAGAACGCGCGGCCGTTGCCGGCGCACTCGATGGCCACGTCGTGGGTGCGCGAGGGCATCGACAGCAGCTCGTCGTAGGTGAAGGCGCGCGGCCCGCGCAGCCCGGCGCCGTGCAGGTGGAGCTGCCACCCGGCGGCGTCGATCAGCGGGGTGGAGGTGTGGTTCCGGACGAAGAAGCGGTCGTTCGGCGTGTGGTAGCCGACCCCGGACATCGCCTCCCACCGCATCTCCGCGTTCCCGTCGTGGACCCGGAACAGGTGGTCGGGCAGCGGTTTGACGATCGTCGCCGCGACTTGCTTCATGGGAGCCACCTCTCGCAAGACGTATTTCCTACCTGGAAACCATTTAATCTCCTCGCGCTGTCTCCGCGTGCGCGTGCTTGCCGAATGCTGTCCCGATCCTGGGACCGTTCCAGCCGTACGAAGACCTACCCAGCGGCACGGGTGCGGCAACCGTGCCTTTCGAGGTGGTTCGTCAGCGCGTCCGGACGAGGGCGGAGAAGGGCTCGCCGGCGTTGAGCCTGGTCACCAGGCCGAGCAGCCCGGCGCGGCCGCCGTTCTCGCCCAGCCAGCGGCTCACCTGGCAGGCCGACCTGGCGTACGTGGCGGGGTCGGCGCTCGCCGTGCGCAGCCACTCCTCCAGCGTCACCGGCAGCGGCCCGGACGGCGCCACCAGGCAGCGGTCCGGCGCGGACTCCGGGGCCAGGTAGCGCGGGTCGCCCGAGACCACCACCGCCAGCCCCTCGTCGAACCACTGCGGCACCTCGGCGGAGGAGGCGAGCCTGGCGTGCAGCTCGACGTGGGACATCTCGTGGGAGGCGATCACCGGGTCGAGGCCGCGCGGCGAGAGCATGACCGACCGGTTGAGCACCGCGACGCCGCGCTCCTGGCCGCCGCCGATGCGCCGGTAGCACGCCTCGGTCAGGCAGACCAGGAGGCCGGGGGAGCTCAGTCGGCCGCCGTAGAAGGCGGTGACCCGGCGGGCGGCCTGGTCGGCCACCTCGCCGACGCGCTCACGCTGGGCGGGGGTGAGGCCGTCCTCGACGTGCACCCCCGGGCTCAGCTCGATCAGGCCGTAGCAGCCGGGGCAGGTGGTGGCGGCGAGCGAGGGATAGGCCAGGGCGACCCCGCCGACGGCGGCGACCACCAGCCCGGCCAGCGCGACGACGACGACCTTCCACACTCGCCGCCCCCGACGCCCCGTCCTGAGGCGCGGCGCGGACGCCCCGGCAGGACCGCCCGGCGCCCCGACGGCGGGATCGTTGCTGGAACCGCCGGCGGCGGGACCGTTGCTGGAACCACCGGCGGCGGGACCCTTGCTGGAATTAGGCGCGGCGGCGGGAGGGGTGGCCGGATCGCGGGCTGGCCCGGTGGCGGGGTCGGCGGGCCGGGGCGCAGCGGCCGGGTCCGGGGCTGCGGGGCGCGGGGGCTGGTTGTCCTCCATCGCCGTCCAAGCTAGCGAAGCAGAAGGATCTACGCGCACACCCGCCAACGGCCGGGCGCTGTCCCGCCACCAGCCGGACCCTGTCCCCTTCCACCGGACGGGTGCCGCGCGGGCTGCCGGACCGGCTTCCTGGCGCACCGACCACAGGAGGGCTCCTGTGCGCGTCATCTGCCGAGACGACCGTGCGCGCGCCATCTGTCGGCGGGGCCACGCGCACACTTCCTGAGGAACCCCGCACACGCCGCACGCCGGATTGTCAGTACACGGACTTACGATCTTCCCCATGCCGATATCCGCCATCGCCGCATCCCTGTCCTATGCCGATGCCGATGCCCGTCTGGGCGGCGCGTTGTCCGCCGTGTTCGAGGGTGCGGGAGCGTCGCCCGGCTACGACGAGGTGCTGTTCTTCGACGGCGACCTCACCCTCGACGGGGATTTCCTGGACGCCATCAACGAACTGCGCGGCGGCGACGTCGAGTTGATCGTGGTCACCGGCGACCTGAAGGTCAACGGCCCGATCGCGCTCTATGAGGACCGGCCCGGCCTGTACGTCGGCGGTCACACCGAGGCCGAGACCCTGGAGGGCGGCGAAGCGGAGATCTACATCCACGACGGCGCCTTCACCCACCTGGTCTACGGCTGGTACAACCACGGCTCTTTGCGGACCGGGACCGTCGACACCCCTTGGGTGATCGACTACGACCACGCCATGGACGTGTACGCCCCCGGCGGGCGCTGGGTGAACAATTACGACGACGATGACGACGACGCCGACTTCGCCGTCGGGGACGGCATCGTCGAGGCGTTCGTGCCCGAGGTCGTCGACGCGGAGGACCGCTGCCTGAACGTCGACGAGTTCCTGGACCGGCTGCGGGCCGGGCTGCCGGTCCTGCGGCCCGGGGCCCGGACGGCGGCCGAGTCGGCGAGTGACGGCGTCGTCCGGGCGCGCCTGGCCGAATGAAGCCATCCAGGTACGGCGGCTAGTAGGGGGAGGGCTGCACACGCCGTCCGCGGGCGGAGCCGTGCGCGCACCGCCTGCGGGCACGGCCCGTGTGCATGCCGTCCGTGGGAGGGGCCTGTGTACGCCTCGGGAGGGGGCCCGCGTACGCCGTCCGCATGTGAGGCCGTGCGCGCTGCCCGCGGGGCCCATGTGCACGTAGTCCGCGCGGGCGCCAGAAGGGTCTGGGTGCGCTGCTCGCGCGGCGGAGCCGTACGCGTGTTGTCCGTCGGAGGGGTCGGCGCGTGCCGCTCGGCCGCGCGCCGGGTGTGTAGGCCAGCCCACACTCCTTGGAGCGGCGCCACTCCACGGTTGCGGCAAATGTGCTGATTTATGGTGTTAAGTCCGGATTTGAGAGCAGAATTCTGGTGGACGCCCGCTCCTGGAGCAGGGCCGCGACCATCTGCGGCGGATGCCCCCGTCGAGGCTCGGGTGCGGCCCGCGCTGGGTGCGGGCCGCACCCGACCGGCACCCCGACGCGGGATGGGCGGTGGGTCAGCGGCCCAGGAAGGCCAGGAGGCGGTCGAGGGGCCAGGTGTTGATGACGTCGTCGCTCGTCAGCCAGGCCCGCTGCGCGATCCCGACCCCGAACCGCTGGTGGGCCAGGTGGGGGATCGCGTGCGAGTCGCTGTCGATGGAGAACTTCACCCCGTGGTGCTTGGCCAGCCGCACCAGGTCGGCCGGCAGGTCGGAGCGGTCGGGGTAGGAGTCGATCTCCATCGCGGTGCCCGTACGGGCGGCCGCCCGGAAGACGGCGTCCCAGTCGGCGTCGACCGGCGGCCGCTTGCCGATCTTCCGGGTGGTCGGATGGCCGATGATGTCGACATACGGGTTCTCGCAGGCCGTGATGAACCGGCGGGTCATCTCCTCCCGCGACATGCCGAAGTGCGAGTGGACGGAGGCCACGCACACGTCGAACTCGCGCAGCACCTCGCCCGGCCAGTCGACCGACCCGTCGGGCGCGATGTTGAGCTCCGACCCGTGCAGGATGCGCATGCGCGGATACTTCTTCTGCAGCTCCGCCACCCGCCCGCGCTGCTCCAGCGCCTTGTCCAGGGTCATGCGCTGCATGGCCAGGTCGGGCGCGTGGTCGGTGACCGCGTAGTAGGAGTAGCCGCGCGCGGCGCCGGCGGCCACCATGTCCTCCAGGGAGGCGATGCCGTCGGTGAGGTCGGTGTGGGTGTGCAGGTCGCCCTTGAGGTCGGCCAGCTCCACCGGCACCGGCAGCTCGCCGCGCAGCGCCGCCTTGACCTCGCCGCCGTCCTCCCGCATGGGCGGCGGCACGAACTGCATGCCGAGCGCCTCGTAGATGTCCTCCTCGGACTCCGCGGCGATCACCCGCTCGCCCTCGAACAGCCCGTACTCGGACAGCTTCCAGCCCTTCTTCACCGCCATCTCCCTGATGGCCACGTTGTGCTCCTTGGAGCCGGTGAAGTACTGCATCGCCGCGCCCCACGACCCGGCCGGGATCAGGCGCAGGTCGACCTGGACGCCGGAGGTCGTGCGGATCGAGGTCTTCTTCTCGCCCGCGGCGATCACGTCGGCGACGTAGGGCTGCGCGCGGAAGTCGGCCATGATCGACTCGGGCGCCACCGCCAGGATGTCGATGTCGCCGATCGTGTCCTTCATCCGCCGCAGCGACCCCGCGTACGCCACCCGCTCGGTCTTGAGCGAGCCGATGACCTGCTCGGCCAGCGCCATGGCGACGCCGATGTGCACCCGGCGGCCCGCCTGCTCAAGCTGCTCGATGCCCTTGAGCAGGTTGGCCAGCGTCTTGGGGCCGAGGCCCTTGACGCCGTCGAGCCGGCCGGAGGTGATGGCCTCGGCCAGCGCCACCGTGGAGTCGATGCCGTAGTCCTCGAACAGCATGATGGCCGTCTTGGGGCCGAGCGTGGGCACCCGGGTGAGCCGCCGCACGCCCTCGGGCACGCGGCCCCGCAGGTCGTCGAGCTGCCGGAAGCTGCCGCGCTGGAGGAACTCCTCCATCTTCTTGGCGATGGCCTCCCCGACGCCGGGGACGCCGCGCACGTCGACCTCCGAGATGTCCTCGGGGAACCCGGCGATCGCCTTGGCCGCCTTCTGGTAGCTCCGCACCCGGAAGGCGTCGCCGCCGCTCAGCGCGAACAGCTCCGCGTATTCCTGCAGCGCCGCCGCCGCCTCCTCATTAGCCCGCATGCCCCTACCTTAGGATCTCCGACCGACAATCCCGGTGCTCAGAACCTGACCTCCCGCGGCCGGTACGGCTCGGCCAGGAACGCCAGCTCCTTGTCCGACAGCTCCACCCCGACGGCCGCCACGGCGTCGTCCACGTGCCCGTCCTTGGTGGCCCCGACGATCGGCGCGGTGACGCCCGGCTGGTGCAGCAGCCAGGCCAGGGCGATCTGGGCCGGCGGCAGCTCCCGCTCGGCGGCGAGCTGGGCGACCCGGTCGAGGATGCGCCGGTCGTTGTCGGGGTCGTACAGGAAGTCGATGCGCGCGTCGGAGCCGGTCCTGGCGGTCGCGGAGGCCGCCGGGCCGGCCGCGCCCGCCCTGGCCAGCACGCCGCGCGCGAGCGGGCTCCACGGGATCACGCCCACGCCCTGGTCGGCGCAGAGGGGCAGCATCTCCCGCTCCTCCTCGCGGTAGAGCAGGTTGTAGTGGTTCTGCATCGAGACGAAGCGCGTCCAGCCGTTGGCCTCGGCGACGTGCTGGGCCTTGGCGAACTGCCAGGCCCACATCGTGGACGCGCCGATGTAGCGGGCCCGCCCCGACCTGACCACCTCGTGCAGCGCCTCCATGGTCTCCTCGATGGGCGTCTCGTCGTCCCACCGGTGGATCTGGTACAGGTCCACGTAGTCGGTGCCGAGCCGGGCGAGCGAGGCGTCGACGGCCGCGAGGATGTGCTTGCGCGACAGTCCGCCGTCGTTGGCGCCCCTGCCCATCGGGAAGTAGACCTTGGTGGCCAGCACGTAGTCCTCGCGGCGGGGGAAGATCCGGCGCAGCACGGCGCCGGTGACGACCTCGCTCTGGCCGCGGCTGTAGATGTCGGCGGTGTCGAAGAACGTCACGCCCGCGTCGGCGGCCCGCCGGATGATCGGCTCGGCCTGTTCCTCCGGCAATGCCCATTCCTGGCGCGCCGGATCGCCGTAGCTCATCATCCCCAAACAGATGCGAGAAACTTTCATACCCGTGGTGCCAAGTCGCATGTAATCCATACCGACACCCTATGACTGATATGAACTGCCTAACCCCTTGTGGGGTGGGAAGTCAGCGTGTCCGGAAGCGGCCTCGGTCTTTACACAAGGTGGCCGTGTCAGGTCGATTAGAGGAACGAGGGAGCGGTGAGCGCACTCGCCACGCGTACTGTCCCGTCACGTCAACCGCACACCGGGGGTGAGGTGGACGCCACACGCCGTGGCCCGGCGCCTCGATTACGTTCCAAGGCGCACGTCCTGACGTCGCCCGGCTGGGCCGGCGGGCTCGGCCTGGTGGCCGGGGGCCTCGGGCTGGTGATCCCGGTGCAGGCCGGGCTGGCCGGGTCGGGGCTGGTGGTCGAGGGGTCGGTGGCGCTGGCCGTCCTGCTCACGCTGCACGGCAGGTTCGTCCTGGAGGAGCCCGTGCGGCGGGCCGGCTCGTGGTGGCTGGTGGCCGTCCAGGCGTGGCTGACGTACGTGCCGCTCGGGGTGCTCGGGCCGGCCTGGACGCCGGTGTGCGGGCTGCTGGCCGGCGCGCTGCTCGTGGTCGCGTCCCGGATCAGGTCGCTCGTGCTGGTGGCGCTGGCGCTGTCGTGCGGGCCGGTGCTGCTGGCCGCGCCGGGCTCGTGGCAGGTCGAGCCGGTGTGGGCGCTGGTCACCCCCTTGATCGGCGTCGTGGAGTTCGCGCTGCTGAGCCTGCTGGCCCGGGTGCGCCGGCTGTCCGGGGCCCGTACCGACGTCATGCGTCAGGCCGTGACGCTGGAGCGCCGCCGCTTCACCCGCGACCTGCACGACCTGGTCGGGCACCGGCTGACCGTCCTGACGCTGAAGGCGCAGCTCATCCAGCGGCTGGTGGCCGAGGGCGACGAGAAGGCCCGGCAGGAGGTGGGCGAGACGCTCGAACTGCTGCGGGACCTGTCGGCCGACGTCCGGGCCGTCGCGCACGGCCGTCTGCGCAGCTCCTCGCTGGCGGCCGAGCTGGGCTCGGCGCGGGCGCTGCTGGAGTCGGCGCGGGTGCGCTGCCAGATCAGGGTGGCCTGCCGTGACCTGCACCCCGAGGTGGAGGAGGCCCTCACGCACGCGCTGCGGGAGGGGGTGACGAACGTGCTGCGGCACGCCGAGGCCGGGCAGTGCTGGATCCAGCTCATGGAACGCGACAATGTGGTCCGCCTGTCCATCAGGAACGACGGCGTGCGCCCGCCGCGCCGGCCGGGAGACGCCGGTCAGGGCCTGCTCAACCTGGCCGAACGCGTCTCGGCGGTGGGCGGCTGGCTGGAGGCGTCCACGTCGCGCAGCGGGGAATTCTCCTTCAGCGTTTATGCCCCGCGCATATAATTACCATTTGTGAAAAACGCATCAAAGCACATTTCATAGCCATATATGGCTTATGTTGCGTGTTACTAGTCCGACCCGGCGCGGGTGCGGCAGGCTCTAAGCACACCGCCTCGGAGGGCCGCGCCAAATGGACAAGTACGAGCTCTACTGCCTTGTGGACCAGTGTTTCTACGACACTCCCGACCACAGCACGGCGGCGGACGTCGACTTCGCCCAGCTGCGCCGGCCCGTCCCCGACGGCTGGGCCCACGACCTCAGCGACACCTGGGCGTACTACATGCCCACCGGCGAGGCGCCCCTGCCGACCCAGGGCTGGAAGATCCACGTGTCGGCCCGCGTCGAGGACGCCGAGAAGGTCGTCGACACCGTGTGGGACTACTGCGTGCCCCGCGGGGTCGCCTTCAAGTTCCTGCGCGGCCCGGCGGTGCTGGTCATGGTCAACTCCAAGGCCGCCTCCCGGGCCTCCAGCGGCAAGCTGGTCACCATCTACCCCCGGGACGAGGGGCAGCTCGAACTCGTGCTCAAGGAGCTCGACGAGCTGCTGCGCGGCGTCGAGGGGCCGTACATCCTGAGCGACCTGCGCTACGGCGACGGGCCGATGTTCGTCCGGTACGGCGGGTTCGCCGAGCGGCACTGCCTGTCCCCGTCCGGGGAGCGGGTGCTGGCCGTCGAGGACGGCGACGGCAAGCTGATCCCCGACGTGCGCGGCGCGACGTTCTCGGTGCCGCCCTGGACGACGCTGCCCGAGTTCCTCGAACCCCACCTGGCCGCGCGCAACGCGGTGACCATGGAGGGGCTGCCGTACCGGATCGAGAGCGTGCTGCACTTCTCCAACGGCGGCGGCGTCTACCTGGCCCGCGACACCCGCACCGACGAACGGGTGGTGCTCAAGGAGGGCAGGCCGCACGCCGGCCTCGACGTGGCCGGCCGGGACGCGGTCGCCAGGCTCGAACACGAGCGCGACATGCTGCGCCGCCTGGCCGGCCTGCCCGCCGCCCCCGAGCTGCGCGACTACTTCACCATCGGCGGCCACCACTTCCTCGTCCAGGAGTTCGTGGACGGCACCCCGCTCCAGCGGCGGCTGGTGCGCCGCTTCCCGCTGACCAGCGCCACCTGCGACGAGCAGGACCTCGCCGACTACACCGCCTGGGCCACCACGACCCTGGAGAGCGTCGAGGAGGCCGTCGAGTCGCTGCACGGACGCGGCGTCGTCTTCGGCGACCTGCACCCCGACAACATCCTGCTCACCCAGGACGGCCGGGTCGTGCTCATCGACTACGAGGTCGCCACCCTCGCCGCGGACCGGGCCAGGGCCGCGCTGGCCCATCCCGCCTTCGCCGCCCCGCGCGACCGCCACGGCGTCGAGGTCGACCGGTACGCGCTGGCCTGCCTGCGCTTCGCCCTGTTCGCCCCGCAGTGCACGATCATGCTGCCGATCCACCGGCCGAAGATCGTCCAGCTCGCGCGGATCGTCAAGGAGACCTTCCCCGTCCCCGGTGCCTTCATGGACGCCGCCGCCGCGACCATCGCGGGTGACCAGGCCGTGGAGACCCCCGTGCCGACGCCGGGGACGGCCACCTGGGCCGAGCTGCGGGAGGCGATGTGCCGGGCCATCCGGGCCGGCGCGACCCCGGAGCGCGACGACCGCCTCTTCCCCGGCGACGTCGCCCAGTTCAAGCCCGGCGGCGGCCTCAACGTGGCGACCGGCGCGGCCGGCGTGCTGCTCGCCCTGTCGGCCACCGGCCTCGGACCCTTCCCCGAGTACGAGACCTGGCTGCGCCGGCGCGCCCTGCGCCCGGCCGCCGGCTCCGGCATCGGCCTGTACGACGGCCTGCACGGCATCGCCCACGTCCTCGACCGGCTCGGACACCGCCAGGACGCGCTCGACGTCGTGGACATCGCCCTGCGCGAGCAGTGGGACCGCCTGGAGACGGCCCTGTTCTCCGGCCTGCCCGGCATCGGGCTGAACCTCCTGCGCCTCGGCCGGACCGAGCCCGCCCTGACCGAGCACGCCATGCGCGCGGTGGACATCTGCGCCGACCGCCTCGGCGGCCCCGAGGACGTGCCCGAGATCAGCGGCGGCGACAACCCCAGAGCCGGCCTCATGTACGGCTCGTCCGGCTCCGCCCTGCTCTTCCTGCACGCCTACGAGCACACCGGCGACCGGGCGCTGCTCGACCTGGCCGAGATCGCGCTCAGGCAGGACCTGCGGCGCTGCCGGGCCTCGGAGGACGGCTCGCTCCAGGTGAACCAGGGCTGGCGGATGCTGCCCTACCTGGACGAGGGCTCCGTGGGCATCGCCATGGTGCTCGCACGCTTTCTCACGCACCGCGACGACGACGAGCTCGCCGCCGAGCTGGACCGGCTCAAGCTGGTCGCCCGCGCCGGGTTCTTCGTCCAGCCGGGGCTGTTCACCGGCCGCGCGGGCATCATCGCGGCACTCGCCGGAGATCCGGTGGCCCGCGAGCTGATCAAGGGGTTGAGCTGGCACGCCATGCCGTACGGCGGCGGCCTGGCCTTCCCCGGCGACGGGCTGTTGCGCCTGTCCATGGATTTCGCGACCGGTACGGCCGGCGTGCTGTTCGCCCTCGGGGCGGTGCTGGGAGACCAGCCGGCACGCCTGCCGTTCCTGGAGGCCGCACCAGAGCGGCCTGCGCATGATCAACCGCGGAAGGAGGTGTAGAACATGGTTCTTCTCGACCTGCAGGGTCTGGAGGCTCCCGCGGCCAGCGACGTGGCCAGCGGCGGCAGCTCGCTCACTGCTCTCACGTGTCACTCGGGTCACCCGAGCAACCTCAGTGTCGCTCTCTGCCACTGATAGCTGACAGGGTCCCCGCGCCGTTTCGTGGTGGCGCGGGGACCTCCCGAGTCTTAAGGAGGCCGGCAGGTGGGACCGGGAGACCGCCTGGTGACGGACGCCGTACGGCGCTGCGGCCCGTGGCCCGCCGTGCTGGCGGTCACCGCCGTCGCCGGCGCGGCCGGTGAGCTGGCCGTCCCGTTCCTCGTCGGCCGCACGCTCGACCTGCTCCTCGCCCGCTCGCCGGAGGCCGCCACCGCCTTGGCGCTGTGCGCGGGCGTGGTCGCCGTGGTGGTGCTCTGCGAGAGCCTCGGCGGCTGGGCCAGAGGGGCGAGCAGCGCGTACGCGGCCGCCCGGCTCAGGCTCGGCGTGCTGCGGCACGTGCTCGGCGTCGGCCGGGCCGCCACCCGCCGCTTCCCCGAGGGCGACCTCGTCACCCGGGCCGGGCTGAACGCCGAGGAGGCCGGACGGGCCCCCGAGACGGTCACCGGCGCCCTGGCACTGCTGGTGCCGACCGTCGGCGCCCTGGTCGCGCTCACCCTCATCCATCCGCTGCTGACCCTCACCCTCGCGGCGGGCATCGTCGTCATCGTGTTCGTCCTGCGGGCCTTCCTGCGCGCCACGACCGTCATCTCCGGCGGCTACCAGGAGGTCCAGGGCGAGATCGCGGCCCGCCTCGTGGACGCCCTCGACGGCGCCCGCACCATCGCCGCCGCCGGGACCGCCGACCAGGAGGCCCGCCGGGTGCTCGCGCCCCTGCCCCGGCTGCGCGCGCACGGCATGGCCCTGTGGCGCGCGAACGCCTCCGCCGGGGTCCGGTCGGGGCTGATGATCCCGCTGCTGGAGGTCGCCGTGCTGGCCGCCGGGGGGCTCATGCTGGCCGCCGGGCGGCTCACCGTCGGCGACCTGTACGCCGCCGCCCGCTACGCCGCCCTCGGCGCCGCGCTCAGCACCTCGCTCGGTTACGTCGGCGGCCTGGCCAGGGCGCGGGCCGCCGCCGCCCGCGTCGCCGACGTCCTCACCCTGCCCCCGGTCCGCCACGGCTCGCGCGCGCTGCCGCCCGGCCCCGGCACGGTCGAGTTCCGCGACGTCGCCGCCGACGGGCTCACCGTGGGCGACCTGACGATCCCCGGCGGCACGGTCACCGCCGTGGTGGGACGGTCCGGCTCCGGCAAGTCCCTGCTGGCCGCGCTCGCCGGCCGCCTGGCCGACCCCGAACGCGGGGACGTGCTGCTCGACGGCGTCCCGCTGCGCGAGCTGACCCGCGACGGCCTGCGCTCGGCCATCGGCTACGCCTTCGAGCGGCCGGTGCTGGTCGGCGACACCGTCGGCGAGGCGATCGGCGCCGTCCCCGGCTCCCAGGCGGGACGGGAGGCCGCCCTGGCGGCGCGCGCCGACGGGTTCGTCCGCCGGCTGCCCGCCGGTTACGACACCCCGCTGGCCGAGACCCCCATGTCCGGTGGCGAGCGGCAGCGGCTCGGCCTGGCCAGGGCGTTCGCGCGGGGGGATCGGCTGCTGGTGCTGGACGACGCCACCTCCAGCCTGGACACCGTCACCGAACGCGAGGTCAGCCGGGCGCTCACCGGCGACCCCAGGGGCCGCACCCGCCTGATCACCGCCCACCGCCTGGCCACCGCCGCCCGCGCCGACCAGGTCGTCTGGCTGGAGGAGGGCCGGGTGCGCGCCGCCGGCCCGCACGACGTGCTGTGGCGCGACCCCGCCTACCGGGCCGTCTTCCAGGAGGCCCGCCCATGACCCCCGACTCTGGCGTCCCCGCGGCTCCCGGCGTCCCCGCGGCTCCCGGCGTCCCCGCGGCTCCCGGCGTCCCCGCGGCTCCCGGCGTCCCCGCGGCTCCCGGCGTCCCCGCGGTCCCCGGCGCGGCGGCCGGGTTCCGGCGGGCGCTCGTGCGCGATCCGCGGCGGCTGGTCGCCATCCTGCTCTGGTCGGTGCTGGAGGCCGCGCCCGCCTTCCTGGTCGGGCACGCCGTCGCCCGCGCCATCGAGGACGGCTTCGCCCGCGCCCGGCCGCTGACCGGGCTGGCCTGGCTGGCGGCGCTCGGGCTGGCGTGGCTGGTCTCGGCCGCCGGCGCCCGCCAGGTGGTGCTGGCCGTGGCCGCCGTGGCCGAGCCGTTCCGCGACGACCTCCTGACGCGGGTGGTGCAGGGAGCGCTGCGCCGCCCGCTCGACGAGCGGCCCGACAGCGCGGCCACCGCGCGGGCCGGGCTCCAGGTCGAGCTGGCCAGGGACGCCTTCGCCGCCGTCGTCACCACGGTCAGGGGGTTCGCGTTCACGCTGGTCAGCGTGGTGCTGGGGCTGCTGACGCTGGCGCCGGGCACGCTCGTGCTGGTGCTGCCGCCGTTCGCGGCCGGGCTAGCGTTCTTCCTGGCCTCGCTGCCCGCGCTGGCCCGGCGGCAGCGCGCGTTCCTGCTGGCCGACGAGGAGCTGGCCCGGTCGATGACCGCGACGGCCGCCGGGCTGCGCGACATCGAGGCGTGCGGCCTGCAGGGCCGCGAGGACGAGCGGCTGGCCCGCCAGGTCGGCGCGCAGCGCGACGCCGCCCGCGCCCTGGCCAGGGTGACCGCGGTGCGCACCGCCGCGCTGGCCGTCGGCGGCTGGCTGCCCGTCGTCCTGCTGCTGGCCGGCACGCCCTGGCTGCTCGACGGCGGCGCCCGGCCCGGCGTGATCGTCGGCGCGCTGGCCTACGTCACCCAGTCGCTGGCCCCCGCGCTCGGCGGGCTCGTCCAGGGGCTCGGGGTGAGCGGCGTGCGGCTCGTGGCCACGCTGCGCCGCATCGCCGCCGCCGCGCCGCCCCGGCCGCCGTCCCCGCCCAAGGTCCGTCCGTCCGGGGGAGACGTCACGCTGCGGTCGGTCACCTTCGCCTACGGCCCGCACTCGGCGCCGGTCCTGGACCGCCTGGACCTCACCGTCCCCGAGGGCGACCACCTGGCCGTCGTCGGCCCGAGCGGCGCGGGCAAGTCGACGCTCGCCGCCCTGCTCAGCGGCGTTCTGCGGCCCGGCGAGGGTGAGGTGCTGGTCGGCGGCGTGCCCGCCGACCGCGCCGACCCCGCCGCCCGCGTGCTCATCCCCCAGGAGGCGTACGTCTTCCGCGGCACGCTGCGCGACAACCTCGCCTACCTCGCGCCCGGGTCCGGCCGCCTGGACGAGGCCGTGGCCGCCCTGGGCGCCACGGACCTGGTCGAGAGCCTGGGCGGGTACGACGCCACGCTGGACCCGGCGGCGCTGTCGGCCGGGCAGCGCCAGCTCCTCGCGCTCGTCCGCGCCCACCTGACCGATGCCCCGCTGGTCATCCTGGACGAGGCCACCTGTCACCTGGACCCCGCCGCCGAAGCCCTGGCCGAGAACGCCTTCGCGGCCAGGGGCGGCACGCTCATCGTGGTCGCGCACCGCCTCACCTCCGCGCTGCGCGCCCGCCGCGTCCTGCTCATGGACGGACCCCGGATCACGATCGGCACGCACGACGAGCTGATCCGGGTCTCGCCCCTGTACGCCGACCTGGCCGGCCACTGGCAACCGGAGCCCGTGTCATGACATTTGCAGACGAGTACCCGCCCGCCGAACGGCAACCGGTCACCGACCGCCTTCACGGGCGCGACATCCCTGACCCGTACCGCTGGCTGGAGGACCCCCTCGACCCGCGGACCGGGGAATGGCTGGCCGCGCAGGACCGGCTGTGGCGGGAGGCCGCCGCGTGCCTGCCGGACCGCGAGCGCTTCCTGGCCAGGCTCACCGAGCTGAGCGTCACCGGCCTGGTCACCCCGCCCGTGTGGCGCGGCGGCCGGCGCTTCCACCTGCGGCAGACCGGCTGCCAGGAGCACCCGGTCCTGTACTGCGACGACCGGCCCTTCCTGAACCCGGCCGACCGCGACCCCACCGGCCTGACCACCCTGGACGACTGGCAGCCCGACCCGCAGGGCCGCCTGGTCGCCTACCAGATCTCGCGCAGCGGCGACGAGAAGGCCGACCTGTACGTCGAGGAGGTCGACACCGGCAAGCTCGTGGACGGCCCCATCGGCGGCTGCCGCTACTCGCCGGTCGCCTGGCTGCCCGGCGGCGAGGGCTTCTACTACGTGCGCTTCCACGAGGGCGTGCACCTGCACCGGCTCGGCGTCCCCGACGACGTGCCCGTCCTGACCGGCGGGCCGGTCTCGTACGGCGTGCAGCTCAGCGCGGACGGCCGCTGGCTGACGATCTCCGCGGGCGGCACGGCCGGCAACTCGCTCTGGCTGGCGGACCTGTCCGGCGGCGACCCGGCCCGGCCGGAGCTGCGGGTCGTCCAGGAGGGGACGCACGTGCGCACGGCGGGCGCGGTGGCCTCCGACGGCCGCCTGTACCTGCTCACCGACCGCAACGCCCCCCGGCGCCGGCTGTGCGTGGCCGACCCGGCCGAGCCCGAGGTGTGGCGCGAGCTGGTCCCCGAGGACCCCCGGGCGGTGCTCGGCGCGTTCACCCTGCTGGACGGCGACCGCCTGCTGGTCTCCAGGACCCGCCACGCGATCGGCGAGATCGCCGTGCACGACGCCAGGACGGGGGAGCGGCTGGGCGAGGTGCCCCTGCCCGGCAGCGGCTCGATCGCCTCGCTCAGCTCCCGGCCCGAGGGCGGCCACGAGGCCTGGTTCACCTACACCGACGCCGTCACCCCCGCCGAGATCTGGCGCTACGACGCCCGCACCGGCGCCGCCACCCTGTGGGCCGCCCCGCCTGGCCGGGTCGCGCTGCCCGACGTGCGGAGCCACCACGTCGAGTACACCTCGGCCGACGGCACCCCCGTGCGCATGGTCGTGGTCGCGCTGTCCTCCGGCTCGGGCCCCCGCCCGGCGATACTCAACGGGTACGGCGGCTTCGGCATCCCCCTCATGCCCGGCTACGCGGCCGACTCGCTGGCCTGGGTGGAGTCGGGCGGCGTGCTGGCCATCGCCAACCTGCGCGGCGGCGGCGAGGAGGGCGAGTCCTGGCACCGCGACGGCATGCTGGAACGCAAGCAGAACGTCTTCGACGACTTCGTCGCCGCGGCCGAGAAACTGGTCGCCGACGGCTGGACGACCCCGGAGCAGCTCGGCATCTGGGGCGAGTCGAACGGCGGCCTGCTCGTCGGCGCGGCCCTCACCCAGCGCCCCGACCTGTTCGCCGCCGCCGTCTGCTCGGCCGGGCTGCTGGACATGGCCCGCTACCACCTCAGCGGCCTCGGCCCGTCCTGGACCGGCGAGTACGGCGACCCCGCCGACCCCGACCACCTGGCCTGGCTGATGGCCTACTCGCCCTACCACCACGTCCGGCCGGACGCCGACTACCCGGCGACGCTGTTCACGGTCTCGGCCGCCGACACCCGGGTGGACCCGATGCACGCCCGCAAGATGTGCGCGGCCATGCAGTGGGCCCAGGGGACCAGGGGGGCCGGTTCCCGTCCTGTCCTGCTGCGCCATGAGCGCGACGTCGGCCACGGCGCCCGCGCCGTCAGCCGGTCCATCGCGCTCGCCGCCGACGTCCTGGCCTTCCTGGCCGCCCACACCCGTCACTGAGCGGGCGGGGGCGGGCCGGGACGGCGGAGGGAGGTCAGATCCAGCCGGACTCGCGGGCGATGCGGATGGCGTCGATGCGGCTGCGCGCGCCCAGCTTGGACGTCGTCCGGCACAGGTAGTTCCGGACCGTTCCCTCGGCCAGGAACAGCGACGCGGCGATCTCCCCGATGGAGGCGCCGTCGGCCGCCGCGCCGATCACGTCCAGCTCGCGGGGGGTGAGCGGCGGCTCCTCGGGGCGCATGGCCGCGATGGCCAGCTCCGAGTCGATGACCCGCTCGCCGTCGGCGACCCGGCGGATGGCGTCGGCCAGCCGCTCCGGCGGCGCGTCCTTGGCCATGAACCCGCGGACGTGCACCTCCAGCGCCTGCTTCAGCAGCCCGGGGGTGCCGACGCCGGTCAGGATCAGCACGCCGCAGCCGGGCAGCTTCTCGTGCAGCTCGCCGGCCGCGGCGAGCCCGTCCATGCCGGGCAGGGCGATGTCCAGCACCGCCACGTCCGGACGGCACGACTGGGCGGCGGCCAGGATGCGGTCGCCCCGCTCGACTTCGGCGACGACCTCGATGTCCTCCTCGTAGGCCAGCAGCGCCACGAGCGCCCCTCGTACCAGGTTCATGTCCTCAGCGAGCAACGTTCGAATCACCATGGGGTCCTTGCGGTCGACCAGGCTTGCAACGTCCTGCGGGCCACTCAATCCTGACGTAAAGCCCGCACTGTGGAAAGTCCTCCTAAGTGACGGTAAAGCCGCCGCCGGACAAGTGGACGCTCATTTGGGGAATGCTCATGGCCATGAAGCCTCGAGTGAAGCCCCTGCCTCCTGCGGAATGGGACGACTTTCAGCAGGCGAACCCCCAGAACGTGTTCACGACGCTGGGCCGGCACCCCGCGCTCTACCAGGGCTGGCTGCGCTTCGGCGGCGCGCTGCTCAACGGCGCGCTGCCGGCCCGCGACCGCGAGCTGGCCATCCTGCGCACCGCCTTCCACAGCGGCAGCGCCTACGAATGGGCCCATCACGCCCGCATCGCCCGCGAGGTCGGCCTGACCGACGTCGAGATCGAGTCGGTCCGCCAGCTCGACGCCCTCTGGCCGGTCGAGGACCGCCTGGTGTTACAGGTGGCCGACGACCTCCACTACGCGGGCGACCTCACCGACGCCACCTGGGCGGCCCTGTGCGACCGCTACGACGAGGTGTGCAGGATCGAGCTGGTCGTGCTCGTCGCGCACTACGCCATGCTGGCGCTGGTGCTCAGGACGTTCGGCGTGCAACTGGAGGAGTGATCCTGCCGCGGGCGGACGCTCACGCGCCCGCCCGCGGCAGGATCATCGTCACGCCCGGGACCGAGCCGATCGAGGCCAGCGCCTTGCCGGCGTCGGCCAGGCCGATCGTCCGGGTGACGAGCTGGTCGGGGTGCAGGATCCCGGCCCTGATCAGCTCCAGCATGGGCGGGTAGGCGTGCGCGGCCATGCCGTGGCTGCCCAGCAGCCGCAGCTCGTGGCCGATCACGCGGTCCATCGGCACCGGCGTCGCGCCGCCCGGCAGCAGGCCGACCTGGACGTGCCGCCCCCGCCTGCGCAGGCTCTCGACCGAGGCCGCGCACGTGCGGGGGCTGCCCAGCGCGTCGAGCGAGACGTGCGCGCCGCCCCTGGTCAGCTCCCTGACCTGGGCCGCCGCGTCGCCGGCCGAGCCGTTGACGAAGTGCGTGGCCCCGGCCAGCTCGGCCAGTTCCAGCGCGTCGGTGCTGATATCCACGGCCACCACCCGCGCCCCGGACGCCGCCGCGATCATCACGGCCGACAGCCCGACCCCGCCGCAGCCGTGCACCGCCACCCACTCTCCCGGACGCACCTCGCCCACCTGGACGACCGCCCGGAAGGCGGTGGCGAAGCGGCAGCCGAGCCCGGCGGCGGTGGCGTAGGCCATCTCCTCGGGGATCGGGACGAGGTTGACGTCGGCGTGGTCGACGGCGACGTACTCGGCGAAGGAGCCCCAGTGGGTGAAGCCCGGCTGGGTCTGCCGCTCGCACACCTGCTGCTGGCCCGTGGCGCAGGCCGCGCAGGTGCCGCAGGCGCAGATGAACGGCACGGTGACCCGCGCCCCCGGCAGCCAGCCGCGCACGTCGGGGCCCACGGCCTCGATCACGCCCGCCAGCTCGTGGCCGGGCACGTGGGGAAGGACCTTGATGTCGGGGTCGTGCCCCTGCCAGCCGTGCCAGTCGGAGCGGCACAGCCCGGTCGCCTCGACCCGGATCACCGCCCCGCCGGGCGCGGGAGTGGGATCGGGCAGCTCGCGCACGTCGAGCTCCCCGCCGAAGATGTCAAAGGCAACCGCTCGCATCTCATGAGCTTAGAGTGAGTCGCCGCAGGTCGCGCAAGGCCCGGTGGGAGGGCGAGCCGGGTTCGGTGGTGTAGAGCACCAGCCGCAGGTCGTCGCGGTCGGGCACCGGGAGCACCTGGCAGATGGCGTCGATCGTGCCGACGGCCGGATGGGTGACCTGTTTGCGCTGCTCCCTGCGCACCTCCACCTCGTGCCGGGCCCACAGCTCGGCGAACTCGGGGCTGAGCGCCAGCATCTCGGCCACCAGCGCCTGCAGCGCCCGGTCGTCGGGGTAGCGGCCGGCGGCCACGCGCAGGTCGGCGACCGAGGCGCGGGCGAAGCGGCTCTTCTCCTCGTCCGACAGGTGCTCGGCGATTCCGGGTGACCTGAACACCCAGCGGATCACGTTGCGCCCGTCGGGCGGCAGGGAGTCCAGGTCGCCCATGAGCATGCCGGCGAGGGGATTCCAGGCGCGCAGGTCGTAGCGGGCGTCCAGGACGTAGGCGGGGACGTCCTCCAGGAAGGCGAGCAGGTGCAGGATGCCCGCGGGCACGTCCTCCCTGATCCGGGGCGTCTCCAGCACCTGGCCGGCCAGCCGGAACAGGTGGGCGCGCTCGTCCTGGTCCAGCATGAGCGCCCGGCCGAGCGCGCCGAGCACCTGCCGCGACGGGTGCGGGCCCCGGCCCTGCTCCAGCCGGATGTAGTAGTCGATCGACATCCCGGCGAGCTGGGCCACCTCTTGGCGGCGCAGGCCGGGCGTGCGCCGGCGTCCGCCGCCGGGCAGGCCCACGTCGGACGGGGTGACGCGGGCGCGCCTGCTGCGCAGGAAGCCGGCCAGTTCGTCGCGGTTCATGCCTCCATCCTCCGTCCTGAGGCCAGGTGAGCGGGCGCGCGAAGGTGGTACCGCTGATCCCAGCCTCCGCGGGTCTCTCCCGTCCCCGCCACGGCCTGGGAGAACGTTGGGCCATGACGACGACTGCCCTGATCACGGGCGCTAACAAGGGGATCGGTCACGAGATCGCGCGGCTGCTGGCGGAGCGGGGGATCACCGCGATCGTGGGGGCCCGCGACGAGGAGCGCGGACGGGCCGCCGCCGGGCGGCTGGGCCTGCCGTACGTGCGGATCGACGTGACCGACGAGGAGAGCGTGGCCGCCGCCGCCAAGTGGATCGAGGCCGAGTACGGCTCGCTCGACATCCTGGTCAACAACGCGGGCGTCGCCGGCGGGCTGGACGGGAGCGTCCCGAGCGCCCTCACCGCGCAGCAGTTCAGGGACGTCTACGAGACGAACGTGTTCGGCGTGGTCACCGTGACCAACGCCATGCTGCCGCTGCTGCGCAGGTCGCCGGCGGGCCGGATCGTGAACATGTCCAGCGAGCTGGGCTCGATCAGCCTGGCGCTCACCCAGGACAGCCCGTTCTGGGACCTCAACTTCGCCGCCTACAACTCCTCCAAGACCGCGCTCAACATGATCACCGTCTGCTACGCCAAGGAGCTGATGGGCACCTCCGTGAAGGTGAACGCCGCCAACCCGGGCTACTGCGCCACCGACCTCAACGCCCACACCGGCTTCCGCACCGCCGAGCAGGGCGCGGCCATCGCCGTACGGCTGGCGACCCTGGACGCCGACGGACCGACCGGCGCCTACCTGGAGGACGACGGACCGATCGGCTGGTGAGGTGTGGACACTTGCGTACTGGACAGAAGGGGGCGATGGGACGAGATCTGGACAAAGAGCGGTTCTCCGAGGCGGAGTACGCGCGCTTCGGAGAACGCATCCGGGAGCAGCTCGGCACTCTTCGCGAGCTGCTCGAAACCCCTGGCTTCGGCCAAGGGCCGGCCACCATCGGGGCCGAGCTGGAGCTGTTCCTCATTGACGAGCAAGGACGGCCGCTGCCGCGCAACGACGAGGTGCGGGACAAGCTCGACGACCCGCGCGTGGTGCTCGAACTGGGCCGCTTCAACATCGAGGTCAACCTCACCCCGATGCCGCTGGCCGGCGCGCCCTTCGAGCGCATGGGGGCCGAGATCCAGGAGACGGTGACCAAGGTGGACGCCGCCGTCGAGGACGGCGGCGCGCTGCCGATCGGCATTCTGCCCACGCTGGCCGCCGAGGACTTCACCATCGGCGCGATGAGCGACCAGAACCGCTACCGGGCCATGAGCAGGGGCATCAGGCGGCTGCGGCTGGAGCCGTTCCTCGTCAAGATCGAGGACCTGGAGCTGTCGGTGGAGGACGTGATCCTGGAAAGCGCCAACACCTCCTGGCAGGTGCACATCCGCACGCCGCCCGACCGCTTCGCCCGGCTGTTCAACGCCGCCCAGCTCGCCATCGGGCCGGTGCTGGCCGCGTGCGGCAACTCGCCGTTCTTCCTGGGCAGGCAGTTGTGGGCGGAGACGCGGATCGCGCTGATGGAGGAGGCGGCCGACGACCGCGACGTGGAGCGGCGCGGGCGCAGGGACGGGCGGGTCACGTTCGGCTCGGACTGGGTGCGGGAGGGCGCGCACGAGCTGTTCGAGCGGTACGTCCAGGACTACGAGCCGATCGTGCCCGACCTGTCCGACGACGCCGAGCCGCACGAGGTGCCCGAGCTGCGGCTGCACCAGGGCACGATCTGGCAGTGGAACCGGCCCGTCTACGACCCGGCCGACGGCGGCCACCTGCGGGTCGAGATGCGCGCGCTGCCCGCCGGGCCCTCGTGCGCGGACATGACCGCGAACACGGCGTTCCTGCTGGGGCTGACGTTGTCGCAGGCCGAGCGGGACCTGACCGGCTACCGGTTCGCCGAGGCGTACCAGAACTTCTACCGCGCCGCCCAGGACGGCCTGGAGGCCAAGCTGACCTGGCCGGGGCTGGACGGCGAGTTCGAGGCCGCCGACCTGGTGCTCAGGCTGCTGCCCGAGGCGCGGGCCGCGCTGCTGGCGGCCGGGGTGACCCCGCACGACGCCGACACCGCGCTGGACGTCATCGCCCAGCGCACCCGGCTGCGGCGCACCGGCGCCGTCTGGCAGCGCGAGGCGCTGGCGCGCTTCGGCGGCGACCGGGAACGGCTCGTGCGCCGCTACCGCGAGCTGGCCCTGTCGGGCCTGCCGGTGCACCTGTGGGACTGAACGCCAACAAATGCCGCCGCGCGTCCGTCAAACTACTCCGAGAGACGGACGGAGTGAGGCAGATATGGCGGCGACGGGGATGGTACCGGCCGACAAGGCGCCCTACGCGTTAACGCGGGCCACGGGGACGCTGGCCACGGGGGCGGCGAAGCTGGCCGGGGAGATCGGCGCGACCGGGGTCGAGGCCCTGCTGGCCCACGCCAACAGGACCGCCGTCCACAAGGGCGCGACGGCGGCGCTGGGCTCGATGCGGCCCAGGCCGGCGGACTGGTACGCCTTCGACGCCAAGGACCAGGACACGGTCGACTGGTACCCGCAGGGCGTGACCTGCGGCGAGGAGTCCGGCGCCATCGGCGTGCCGGTGCTGCTGGTGAGCTGGTACTTCAAGCCGGCGGCGGGCGAGCGGGGGATCAGGGTGTCGTTCCTGAGCCCCCGGACGCTGAAGTACCAGCACGCGCTGCTGGTCGAGGCCAGGCCCGACGGCTCGTACGGGCCGATCGACGTGCACGCGGGCGGCCTGGCCTGCCACGGCGACCTGCTCTACGTCGCCGACACCTACAACGGCCTGCGCGTCTTCGACCTGGGCAACCTGCTCGACCTGCGCACCGCCCAGCCCGACCTGGGCGACCCCGCGCGCATCGGGCGCTCCGGCGGCCGGTTCCACGCCTTCGGCTACCGCTACCTGCTCCCGCAGAGCGACTGCTGGAAGCTCGCGCGCGGCGGGCCGCACTTCTCGTTCCTGTCGGTCGACCGCAGCGGCGGCACGCCCGCGCTGGTCGCGGGCGAGTACCGGGAGAACGACCCCGGCGGGTGGGTCGCCCGCTGGAACCTGCCGCTGACCGACGGCACGCCCAAGGACGCCTTCGTCATGGGCCACCCCAAGATCCAGGGCGCGGTCTCGTGGGGCGGCAAGTGGTACCTGAGCCAGGCGGCCGACGCCGCCACCAACGGCAGACTGCTCGTCCACAGCGGCGACAAGCTGCTGACCAGGCCGTACCCGATCGGGCCCGAGGACCTGACGGTGCGCGGCGGCAAGGTGTGGAGCGTCACCGAGTTCAGGAACAAGCGCATCGTCTTCGGCGTCGAACTCTGATTCAGGAGGGGGCTCAGCCCTCCATGTGCGCGCGCAGGACCTCGCGGTAGCGGCGGTCGAAGGCGTCGTAGCGGGCCCGAAGGGCGGCTCCCGGCCAGCTCGCGGGCAGCAGCTCGGCGGGCAGCAGCGGGTCGGCCAGCAGGTGGCGCAGCACGGCGGCCGAGACCAGGAAGCCCTCGGCCAGCCCGTCGGCCCGGTCGAGCGCCCGCTCCAGCCGGCCCGCCTCGGCCGCCCAGCCGTCGAGGTCCCACAGCAGCGGGGTGGGGTCGCCGTGCGGGCGGCCGTCGATCAAAGTGCACTGCGCGGTGACGGTCTCGGGCCACTCGCGCACCAGGTTGGCCGGACGCAGCCAGGTGCCCTCGCGCAGCTCGCCCATGCGCAGCGCGGACATCGTGTGCCGGAACGCGGCCCGGTCGGCCGGGGCGCGCCGCTCGGCGGTGACCACCGCCACCTCCCACGTGCCGTCCCACGGCCTGGTGTGCGGGTCGCGGCTCTCGTCCTGCCGGGCCTGGCGCTCGACGAGCCGCTCGGACAGCGTGTAGCGGCCGCCCTGCTGGGTCAGGTCGCCGGCCGCCACCATGCGCGACAGCGCCACCCGGACCGTGCCCTCTGCGATGCCGAACAGCGCGCCGATGCGCACCAGGTGACGGGCGGGCAGCCGGGGCGGGTGGCTGCCGAGCAGCGCGCTCAGCACCGCCGACCGGGCGCTGAGTGAGGTGTTACGGTCTTCCATCGCGTGTTGATTATATGTAACACTCGCGAGTATGGGCCGGTATCTCATCGAACCTTTCGACCACAGCGACCGCTACGCCACCGAGCGCTACCAGGGGGCGGCCGGGCGCAACTGGTGGACCTGCGACCCCACGCTGCGCCTGCTCATGCGGCGCCACCTCGGCGACGGCTTCGCCTGGGCCGAGCCCCACCTCGAACGGCTCGGCGCGCTGATGGGCGGCCTGGTCGCCGAGTGCGCCGAGGAGACCGACCGCAACCCGCCCCGCCTGGAGAAGTACGACAAGTGGGGCAGGGACGTCAGCCGGGTCGTCATGCCGCCGTCCTTCCAGGCCGCGCGCGCGGCGCTCATGGAGGACAACTTCACCTCGCCGTCGTTCGCCGAGGAGGCACGGGCGAACGGGGCGGATCCGGCCGCGCTGGCGGCGGCCTGGACGTACCTGCTCGACCAGGCCGACATCGGGATGGGCTGCGCACTCGGCACCGGCGGCGACATGGTGGTCTCGCTGGCCGAGAAGCACGCGCCGCCGGACGTGCGCGACCGGGTCCGGGAGATCTTCGCCGACGGCTACTACTCCGGCGAGGCCGCTCAGATGTTCACCGAACGCACCGGCGGCTCCGACCTGGCCGCCCTGGAGGCGTGGGCCGAGCCCGACGGGGAGGCGTGGCGGCTGACCGGGTTCAAGTGGTTCGCCTCCAACGCCAACGGCTCGGCGTTCGTGGTGCTCGCCCGCACGCCCGACGGGTCGGTGGCGCCGTTCCTGGCGTTGTGGGAGCGGCGCGACGGCTCGCGCAACGGGGTGCGCATCCGGCGGCTGAAGGACAAGCTGGGCACCCGCTCGGTCGCCTCGGCCGAGGTCGAGTTCACCGACGCCGAGGCGTTCCTGCTGGCCGGCCGGGGCTCCGGCTCCGGGCTCGGCACGATGATGAAGCTCACCAACGCCTCCCGGCTGGGCGTGGCCATGATGGGCGTCGGCGTGGCCAGGCGGGCCCTGGTCGAGTCGGTCTGCTACGCGCGTTCCCGCGAGGCGTTCGGCCGCCCGCTCATCGACCAGCCCCTGATGCGCCGCAAGCTGGCCGAGCTGATCGTCGAGGTCGAGGCCGCCCAGGCGATGGTGTTCGACGGCCTGGTCGGCCCCCGGCTGCGGCTCGGGCCCGCGCTGATCAAGCTGCGCGCCGCCCGGCTCGGCCTGACGGCGGCCAGCGACGCGATCGAGGTGCACGGCGGCAACGGCTACATCGAGCAGTGGCCGGTGGCCAGGCTGCTGCGCGACGCCCAGGTCAACCCGATCTGGGAGGGCGGCGACAACATCCTGTGCCTGGACGTGCGCCGCGCCATGCTCCGCGAGGAGGCCCACGTGCCGTTCCTGGCCCGCCTGCGCGCCCTGGCCACCTCCGACCTGGTGCACGCGCGGATCGACGACCTGTCCAAGGCCGTCGCGGCCTGGCACGGCCTCGACCCGGCGCTCGCCGAGGAACGCCTCTACCCGCTGGCCCAGTTCATGGCCGACGTCTACGCCGCCGCCCTGCTGGAGGACCAGGCCGGCTGGGGCCTCGACGACGGGCGCAAGGCCCTGGTCGCCCGCCTGTACGCCGAGGCGCACCTGGCCGAGCGGGGCCCGCTGCGCGGCATCGACGCCCCGGCCGCCGACCACTTCGACGCGTTGCTGGCCGGGGCCCTCGCCTGAGGGTACGCTCGGCAGGTTTCCCCGAGGCGAAGCCGCACGTTCCCCGGAGGAGGGGCGCATGACCGTACGCGTCGAGCGCGAGGGGCCCGTCACCACCGTCGTCATCAGCAGGCCGGAGGCGCGCAACGCGGTGGACAGGAAGACCGCCGACGCGCTCACGGACGCGTTCGCCGGCTTCGAGCGCTCCGACGCGGCCGTGGCGGTGTTGTGGGGCGAGGGCGGCACGTTCTGCGCCGGGGCCGACCTCAAGGCGCTGGACAACCACGTCGGCGAGGACGGCGACGGCCCCATGGGGCCCACCAGGATGCGCCTGTCCAAGCCGGTGATCGCGGCCGTCGCCGGGCACGCGGTGGCCGGCGGGCTGGAGCTCGCCCTCTGGTGCGACCTGCGGGTGGCCGAGGAGGACGCGGTGTTCGGCGTCTTCTGCCGCCGCTGGGGCGTGCCGCTGATCGACGGCGGCACGGTGCGGCTGCCCCGGCTCGTCGGCGCCTCCCGTGCCATGGACATGATCCTCACCGGCCGCGCGGTGAGCGCCCCGGAGGCCCGTGACATGGGCCTGGTCAACCGCCTGGTGCCCACCGGCACGGCCCGGCGGCACGCCGAGGAGCTGGCCGCGCGGATCGCCGCGTTCCCGCAGGCGTGCCTGCGCGGCGACCGCATGTCGCTGCTGGAGCAGCACGGTCTGCCGGAGGAGGAGGCCATGCGCAACGAGCTGCGCCACGGCCTGGTCTCGCTGCCGGACGCCGCGGAGGGCGCCGCCAGATTCGCCGCCGGCGCGGGCCGCCACGGCGACCTCGCCTGACGCGGCACCGGCGGGCGTCGCCTGGCCGGGCGCGGCCTTTTAAGGCGTGCCGGGTGGCTGGTCGGCGGCGGCGATCGCGCGCTGGTAGCGGCTCGTCAGCGTGCGCAGCGCGGCCACCAGCTCCGGCGAGTCCTCGACCGTGAAGTCCGCGTCGAGCAGGCCCAGGTGGAGGGCGAGCATCTCCGGATGGTCCGAGCCCGGCTCGAACACGCACCGGTCCTCGCCCAGCGGCTGCACGTCCACCGGGATCGGCAGCCGGTCGCGCACGTGCGAGGCGGGCGCGTGCACGATGACCCGCGCCCGGTAGCGCCAGGTCGCCTCGCCGGCCCCGCGGGCCACCCGCGCCGTGATCTCGTGGTCGGGCGGCAGCTCGCGGGGAGTGAAGCGCGGCCCCGCCGGCGTCCGCGGTTCGATCCGGTCGACCCGGAAGGTGCGCCAGGCGTCCCGGTCGACGTCCCAGGCCACCAGATACCAGCGCCGCCGGTCGTGCACCAGGCGGTACGGCTCCACCGAGCGCCGGCTGGCCGCCCCGGAATGCGCCCGGTAGTCGAACCGCAGCCGCTCATGGTCGCGGCACGCGCTCGCGATCACGGTCAGCACGTCGGGATCCACCTGCGAGCCGCGCGACGGCATCGGCAGCGCGTACGACTGGAAGGCGCTCACCCGGTGACGCAGCCGCGCGGGCAGCACCTGCTGCAGCTTGGCCAGCGCCCGCATCGAGGTCTCCTCGATCCCGGCGATCGAGCCGCTCGCGGCGGTGCGCAGGCCGATCGCGACCGCCACCGCCTCGTCGTCGTCCAGCAGCAGCGGCGGCAGGGCGCCGTCCGAGCCGAGCCGGTAGCCGCCGGCCACGCCCGGCCGCGCGTCGACCGGGTAGCCGAGCGCGCGCAACCGGCCGACGTCGTTGCGGATCGTGCGGGTGGTGACGCCGAGCCGGGCGGCCAGCTCGGTGCTCGTCCAGTCGCGCCTGGCCTGGAAGAGGGACAGCAGGCGCAGCAGCCGCGCCGAGGTTTCCAGCATTCTTCGATCCTGACGACGATCTAGGAACGATCCTTTCCGCGTATGTTCCTAGTGTTCTCCGCATGAGCGCAAGAGCACTCATGGCCGAGCCGTTCACAAGGAGAAGCGCCGTGCGCGACGACATCCAGCCCTTCCGCGTCGAGATCCCCCAGGCCGACGTCGACCACCTGCGCGACCGGCTCGCCCACGCCCGCTGGCCCGGCGAGCTGCCCGGCGTCGGATGGACCCGCGGCGTGCCGCTCGGCCACCTGAAGGAGCTCGCCGGGTACTGGCGCACGCAGTACGACTGGCGCGCCCAGGAGGCCCGGCTCAACCGGTACCCGCAGTTCACGACCGAGATCGACGGCCAGCGCATCCACTTCCTGCACGTCAGGTCCGACCGGCCCGACGCCAGGCCGCTGCTGATCACCCACGGCTACCCGAGCTCCGTCGCCGAGTTCCTGCACCTGATCGAGCCGCTGGTCGCCCCGGACGAGGGCCCGGCCTTCCACGTCGTCGCGCCGTCGCTGCCCGGCTACGCCTTCTCCACGCCGTTGGGCGGGACCGGCTGGTCGATGGGGCGCACCGCACGCGCCTGGGCCGAGCTGATGGGCCGCCTCGGCTACGAGCGGTACGGCGTGCACGGCGGCGACGTCGGCGCGGGCGTGTCCGGCCTGCTCGCCGGCCTCGACGGCGAGCACGTCGTCGGCGTGCACGTGGTGACCGATCCGTTCACCGCCGCGAACGTCGCCACCTTCATGCCGGGGATCGCCGACCGGCTCGACGCCGACGACCCGGTCGACAAGCTGATCCTGAGCCGGATGGACGCCTTCCAGCAGGACGGCTCCGGCTACCTGGCCATCCAGAACACCAGGCCGCAGACCATCGGTTACGGCCTGGCCGACTCGCCGCTGCTGCAGCTCGCCTGGATCGCCGAGAAGGTCCACGAATGGACCGACCTGCCGGTCGACCGCGACCAGCTGCTCACCACGGTCAGCCTGTACTGGTTCACCGGCTCCGGCGCCTCCGCCGCGCACACCCTCTACGAGCAGGCCCACTCCGCCGACTGGGGCGCGCCGCCCGCCGTGCCGCAGGGGTTCGCGGTCTTCGGCGCCGACGAGACCGTGCGCCGGCTGGTGCCCGCGCCGGCCGGCGCGCACTGGAGCGAGTTCGAGCGCGGCAGGCACTTCCCCGCGATGGAGGCCCCCGCCCTGCTGGCGGCCGACCTGCGGGCCTTCTTCGGGCCGCTGCGGTGAGCGACGTGCTGAGCCGGCGTCGTCTCAACCGGGCCACGCTGGCCCGCCAGTACCTGCTGGAACGCGCGCCGGGCCGGGCGGTCGACACGATCGAGCACCTGGGGGGCATGCAGTCCCAGGCGCCGCTGGCCCCGTACGTGGGGTTGTGGACCCGGCTGCGGGGCTTCGCGCCGGATGAGCTGTCGGCGCTGACCGAGCAGCGCCAGGTGGTGCGGCTGCACCTGATGCGCAACACCGTGCACCTCGTCAGCGCGCGCGACTGCCTGGGCTGGCGCGCGCTGTTCCGTCCGCTGCACGCCGCCGGCTTCCGCGCGCACTTCCGCCACGGCCTCGGCGACGCGGACCGGGAGGCGCTGCTCGACCAGGCCGGGCGGCTGCTGGCGGAGCGGCCGCGCACCCGCGGCGAGCTCGGCAGGCTGCTCGCGCGGAGCCGGCCGGGCGCCGATCCGAGCGCGCTGGCCTACGCGGTCACGCATCACCTCGCGCTGTGCCAGGTGCCGCCGCGGGGCGTCTGGGGCGGCACCGGCCCCGCCGCGTGGGCGCCGGTGGAGAGCTGGCTGGGCGCGCCGCTGCGCCCGGTGCCGGTGGACGCGCTGGTGCTGCGCCATCTCGGCGCGTTCGGCCCGGCGAGCGTCGCGGACGTGCAGCTGTGGTCCGGGCTGACCCACCTGCGCGAGGTGGTGGAGCGGCTGCCCCTGCGAGTGTTCCGCGGGGAGGAGCGGCAGGTGCGGTACGACCTGCCCGACGCGCCCCGCCCGGCCGAGGACGTGCCCGCCCCGCCCAGATTCCTCCCCGAATACGACAATCTGCTGCTGTCACACAAGGACCGGACCCGGGTGATCCCCGGCAACCGCCCCGTCCCGCTCCCTCCGGGCAACGGCGCGACCACCGGCACCTTCCTGGTCGACGGCATGTGGCAGGGCACCTGGCAGATCCGGGACCGGACGTTGCGCATCCGGCCGTTCACCCCGTTGCGCCGCACGGATCGCGACGCCCTGCTGACCGAGGCCGCCCGGTTGTGCGCCTTCCTCGATCCCCGGGCGACGTGCGACCTGGTCCTCGAAGAGCCGTAGGCCGGTCAGCCCAGCACCGGGAAGTTGGACCTGATGACGCTCAGCGGGTCGCGGGCGCGCTTGAGGTCGCGCAGCCGGGCCAGCGTCTCGGGCGAGAACGCCGCCGCCGCCTGCTCCCCGCCGTGCAGCATCGTGAACGGACGCCGCCCGGTGCTGAACGGCACCAGCGACTTGCCGAGCCGCTCCATCCGCTCGGCCACCTCCGGCGACGGCAGGCCCAGCGCGTGCACGAGGTACGGCTCCGCCAGCCGCTCCACCGCGCCCCCGCCCTCGACCGGCCTGGCCACGGCCCCGCCCAGGTGCCGGACCTGCACCGCCAGCAGCGGCTCGATCGGCTCGCCGGCCAGCACGCCGGCGACCTCGTCGTCCAGCCTGGTCAGCAGCTCGGTGTGGCCCACGCCCGGGCTCGGGTCGACCGGCTCGTCGCAGATCGAGGCCAGCTCGGCCACCGGCAGCCGCCGCCTGGTGTCGGCGATCGCCCCGCCCACCGCCTCGAACGGCCGCAGCAGCGCCCCGGGGTCGGCCCCGAGGTAGGTGCAGTCGGCCATGACGAAGCCGGGGGCGCCGGGCGGCGTCAGGAGCTGGAACCACACCGACAGCTCCTCCGGCGCGCCGGCGGTGACCTCGCGGAAGGCCGCCATGACCTGCTCGGCGCGGTCGGCCGGCCAGATGATCCGGCCGCCGTACAGCACGGGCGCGGGGTGCAGGTCGAACTCCAGCGCCGTCACGATCGCGAAGTCGCCGCCGCCGCCGCGCAGGGCCCAGAACAGCTCGGGGTCGCGCTCGGCGGTCACCCTGACCCTGCCGCCGTCGGCGTCCACGGCCTCGACGGCGCGCACGCTGTCGGCGGCGAAGCCGTACCTGCGGCTGAACCAGCTCAGGCCGCCGCCCAGGGTGTATCCGGTCACGCTCACCACCGGCGAGCTGCCCGCCAGGCCGGTCAGCCCGAGCGGGCTCGCGGCCGCCAGCACCTCGCCCCACTTCACGCCCGCGCCGACGCGCGCCACGCCGTCGCGGATCTCCACCCCGCCCAGCCGGCCGGTGCGCAGCAGGATCGTCCCCTCGGTGTCGCCCGACGCGCCGTGGCCGCTCGGCTGCGCCGTGACCGCCAGGCCGTGCAGGCGGGCGTAGCCGATCACGGCGGCCACGTCGTCGGCGTCGGCCGCCTCGACCACCGCGCGCACCGGCTGGCCAACTGCCACGTTCCAAGGACGTCGCGCCTGGTCGAAGCCGTCGTCGCCGGGGAGCAGCACCGGGCCGGCCGTCATGTTCCTCAGTTCGTTCATGTGATCAATGATGCGTCGTCCCACTTGCGTGGGAATTGGGGTTGACTTGAGGTCTGTGGAGTTCAGACTTTTCGGGCCGCTTGAGGTGGACGACGCCGACGGCGTCCGGCTCGACCTCGGCACCCGCAAGCAGCGCGCGGTGCTGGCCATGCTGGCGCTGGAACCGGGCCGCATCGTGCCGCTCGACCGGCTGATCGACGAGCTGTGGGCGGGGGAGGCCCCGGCCAGGGCCACCGCCACGCTCCAGGCGTACGTGTCGCACCTGCGGCGGGTGCTCGAACCCGGACGCAGGCCGCGCACGCCGCCCCGGGTGCTGCTCACCCGCGAGCCCGGCTACCTGCTGGACATCGCGCCCGGCCAGACGGACGTCGCCCGCTTCGCCTCCTGGACGGCCGACGGCGCCCGGCTGGTGCGGCGGGGACGGCACGGCGAGGCGGCGCGGGTGCTCGACCGGGCGCTCGGCCTGTGGCGCGGCGAGCCGCTGGCCGAGTTCCCCGGGCTCGCGCCCGAGGTGCCGGCCCGGCTGGAGCGGCTGCGGCTGGCGGCCGAGGAGGACCGGCTGGAGGCGCGGCTGGAGCTGGGCGAGGCCACCGTGCCCGACCTGGAGGCGCTGGCCGAGGCGTACCCGTACCGGGAGCGGGCGTGGCGGCTGCTGGTGCTCGGGCTCTACCGGGCGGGCCGGCAGGCCGACGCGCTGGCCGCCCTGCGCCGGGTGCGCGGCCTGCTGGCCGGACGGCTGGGCATCGAGCCGGGCCCGGAGCTCAGACGCCTGGAACAGGCCGTCTTCGACCAGTCCCCGGCCCTGGACGTCCCCGGCGCGACGATCGGCCGCCCGGCGGCGGACCGGGGGGCGGAGGCCGCTCCGGAGCCGCCGCCCATGGCGGGCCGGGGCGCGGGGGAGCGGCTGGTGGGACGGGAGGCGGAGCTGCGGACCCTGGAGGAGCTGCTGGGCGCGGCGCGGGCCGGGCGCGGCGGGCTGGCGCTGGTCACCGGCGAGCCCGGCATCGGCAAGACCAGCCTGGCCAGGGCCGCCGCCGACCTGGCCGCCGCCCGTGGATTCCGGGTGGAGTGGGGCAGGTGCCTGGACGACGCCAGGGCCCCGGCGTTCTGGCCGTGGACGCGGGCGGGCATGATCCCGCCGTCGCCGCACGCCGAGCTGTTCGACCTCTACGACGCCGTGCTCGACTCGCTGCGCGGCGGCCCGCTGCTGCTGGTGCTGGAGGACCTGCACTGGGCCGACGCCTCCTCGCTGAAGCTGCTCGGCCACGTCGCCGGCGAGCTGGCGGGCACGTCCGCCCTGGTGCTGGCCACGCTCAGGCCCGAGCCGGACGGTCACCCGGCCCAGCTCCGCGAGACCCTGGCCGCCCTGTCCAGGGAGGGCCGCAGGCTGCCGCTCGCGCCGTTCGACGCCGACGGGGTGCGCGACTTCCTGCGCCTGCGCGAGGTGAGCGCCGACCCGGAAGAGCTGCTCGACCGCTCCGGCGGCAACCCGTTCTACCTCACCGAGCTGCTGCGGCTGCCCGAACGCGAACGCCATCTCGTCCCGCCCGGCGCACGCGACGTGATCGACCGCAGGCTGGCCAGGCTGCCCGGGAGGACGCTGGACCTGCTCAGGGCCGCCGCCGTCGCGGGCCGCGAGGTCGAGGTGGACCTGCTGGCCGCGCTCGTGGAGCGGCCGGTCGAGGACGTCATGACCGGCCTGGAGCCGGCCCTGGCCGCCGGGCTGCTGACCGAGGCCGCCGATTACCGCTTCTCGCACGCCCTCGTCCGCCAGGCCCTGGACGCCGGCCTGACCACGCTCGCCCGCGCCCGGCTGCACCTGCGCGCCGGCCTGCACCTGGAGAGCGTGCCCGGCGCCGACCCGGCGCTGCTGGCCGGCCACTTCGCCGCGGCGGCCAGGCTGGGCGGCGCGCCCAAGGCCGTCACGCACGCCTGCGAGGCCGCCGCCCAGGCCGCCGCCCGGCACGGCTACCAGGAGGCCGTCGAGCTGTGGGAGCTGGCGCTCGCCCACCTCCCGCCCGGCGACTCGCCGCGGCGCTGCCGGCTGCTCACCGAGCTGGGCCGGGCCCGCCGCAGCCTGGGCGACGCCGCCGGCGCCCACCGCGACCTGGACGAGGCCGTCGCGCAGGCCCAGCGGCTCGGCGACCGGGACGCGCTGGTGGCCGCTGTCTCGGTGTTCGGCGGGCTGTCGGTGTGGAACTGGCGGCCGTACGGCGTCGTGGACGAGACGATGGTCGCGGTGCTGGAGGACCTGCTCGCCGGCGGCCAGGACCCGGCGTCCAGGGCGGCGCTGCTCGGCACGCTCGGCATCGAGCTGCACTACGGCCCGCGCCGCGCGGAGGGCGAGCGGCTGGCGCTGGAGGCCGTCGAGCTGGCCCGCGGCCTGGACGACCCGATGCTGCTGGCCAAGGCGCTGAACAACTACCTGATCGCCGGGTTCGTCCCGGGCCGCAACGACGCGCGGCGCCGGGCGGCCGAGGAGATGCTGGCCGTGCCCGGCCTGCCGAGGGAGGCCCGGCTGGTCGGGCGCGTCCTGCGCATGTCGTGCCTGCTGCGCGCGGGCGACCTGGCCGAGTGGGCCAGGGACCTGGACCGCTGCGAGCAGCTCCTGCACGAGGTCGCCCGGCCCGAGCTGGAGGCCATGGTCCGCGTCTCCCAGACCGCCGCGCACACCCTGCACGCCCGCTGGGACGAGGCCGAGGCCCTGCTCGCCCGCTTCCCAGGGCTCGCGTTCGGCGGCAGCCTGTGGGGGATCGAGGCGCGCCGCCTGGGCACCCTCTACACCTGCCGGCGCGGCCAGGGCCGGGGCGCGGAGCTGCTGGCGGAGCTGGTGGCGGCGGGGGAGCGGCCGCTGATGAGCCCGGTGCGCCCGCTGGCCGTGCTCGCCGCGCTGGAGGCCGGGCGGCCGGAGCTGGCCCGGGAGCTGATCGGCCGGTGGGGGGTGGAGCTGCGCGAGGACTGGGCCGCCGACTTCCTGCACCCCGTCTGGGGGCTGGTGGCCGCCCGCCTCGGCACGCCCGACCCCGCCGAGCTGTACGAACGGCTGCTGCCCAGCGCCGGCCAGCTCATCGTCATGGGCATGGGCAGCGCCGCCTGGGGCTCGGTGCACGACGTGCTGGCCGAGCTGGCCCGGCGGCTCGGCCGCGGACGGGAGGCGCGCGAGCACAACGAGGCCGCCGTCGAGCTGCACCGGCGGCTCGGGCTGACCTACTGGGAGGCGCGCAGCCGGGGGTGGCGTCCCGGCTGACTGTCGGACCCGCCGCGTATCGTGATCTCATGCCTGACATCGAGGTCGCGGGCCGTTCCGTCCGCGTCACCAGCCCCGACAAGGTGGTCTTCCCGCAGTCCGGCCACACCAAGCTCGACCTGATCCGGTTCTACCAGGCGGTCGGCGAGGCGGCGCTGCGCGGCGTGCACGGGCGGCCGATGGTGCTCAAGCGGTTCGTCCACGGCATCGAGCAGGAGGCGTTCTTCCAGAAGCGCGCGCCGGCCAAGCGGCCCGACTGGATCGAGGTGGCCGAGCTGCGCTACCGGTCCGGGCTGAGCGCCGAAGAGGTGGTCTGCACCGATCTGGCGCAGTTGCTCTGGGTGGTCAACCTCGGCTGCGTCGACCTCAACCCCCATCCGGTCCGCGCCGACGACCTGGCCAGGCCCGACGAGCTGCGCATCGACCTCGACCCCGTCCCGGGCGTCGGGTGGGCCGACGTGCTGGCGACCGCGCAGGTGGCGCGCGAGGTGCTGGCCGACCACGGGCTGGTCGCCTGGCCCAAGACGTCCGGGTCGCGGGGCTTCCATGTCTATGCCCGGATCGACCGGCGGTGGTCGTTCGCCCAGGTGCGCAAGGCGGCCGAGACCGTGGCGCGCGAGGTCGAGCGGCGGGCCCCCGACCTGGCGACCAGCCGGTGGTGGAAGGAGGAGCGCCACGGCGTGTTCGTCGACTTCAACCAGAACGCCTACGACCGCACGGTGGCCTCGGCGTACTCGGTGCGGGCGGTGCCCGACGCCCGCGTGTCCACCCCGCTGAGCTGGGAGGAGGTGCCCGGCTGCCGGCCCGAGGAGTTCACCGTCGACAGCGTGCCGAAGCGGCTGGCCGAGCTCGGCGACCCGTGGGAGGACATGGACCTGCACGCCGGCTCGCTCGACGGCCTGCTGGAGCTGGCCGAGGAGCTCGGGCCCGCGCCCAAGCCGCCCAAGGGCAGCGGGCGCAGGCAGCAGACCATGCCGGTCATCGAGATCGCCAGGGCCCAGCACAAGGAGGAGGCCCTGGCCGGGCTCGACCGCTGGAAGGCCCGCCACCCCGCGGTCGCGGCCCTGCTGGAGCCCGCCGACGTGCTGGTCGACGGCATGCGCGGGCGCAGCAGCGTGTGGTACCGGATCCGGGTCAACCTCCAGCACGTGCCGGAGGGCGAGCGGCCGGCGCAGGAGCCGCTGGAGGTCGACTACGACCCCTGGCAGGGCGCCGGCGGCCCCTGACCGGTCCGGTGGGGCGGGTCAGCGGCCGGAGACGAGGTTGCCGAGGCGGGCGTACAGCGAGGTGCCGGTGCCGCGGTCGTTCTCGTGGCGGTCGGCGGCCCGGAACAGCGTGTAGATGAGCTGCACGCCCGCCCACCGCAGCGGCTCCGGCTCCCACTGCCGCACCTGCCGGCCCACCCACGGCAGCGCCGTCAGCTCGGTGTCCCGCCGCAGCACCAGGTCGCGCAGCGTGCGCCCGGCCAGGTTCGTGGTGGTGACGCCGCTGCCGACGTAACCGCCGGCCCAGCCCAGCCCGCTCGCGTGGTCGAGGTGCACGGTCGAGCACCAGTCGCGCGGCACGCCGAGTACGCCGCACCACGAGTGCTGCACCCGCGCGTCGGCCGCCGCCGGGAAGAGCTTCACCAGCATCCGCCACAGCAGCGCCACCGTCCGCGCCTGGGTGGCCCCCCGGCGGTCGGTACGCGACCCGAACCGGTACGGCACCCCACGCCCGCCGATCGCGATCCGGTCGTCGGCCGTGCGCTGGGCGTAGACGTAGGCGTGGGCCTGGTCGCCGAGCAGCTCGTGCCCGGCCCAGCCGATGTGCTTCCACACCTCGGCGGGCAGCGGCTCGGTGACGATCATCGAGCTGTTCATCGGCAGCCACTGCCGGTGCTGCCCGGCCAGTGACGCGGTGAAGCCCTCGGTGGCGCGGATGACGTAGTCGGCCGAGACGACGCCGAGCGGCGTGTGCGCGGTCGCCTTGCCGCCGCCCACGCGCGGCCGGATCTCGGTCACCGTCGTGCCCTCGAAGACGTCCACGCCCAGCGCGGCCACGGCCGAGGCCAGGCCGACGGCGAGCTTGGCCGGCTGCACGCGGGCGCAGTGCGGCGAGTACGCGGCCTCCAGCGTGCCCGCCACCTGGAGGCGTTCGCGCTGCTCGTCGCGGTCCATCAGCCGCATGTCGTCCTCGCCGTAGCCCCAGGAGCGCAGGTCGGCGACCTCCTCGCGGAGCCGCCGCCGCTGGGCCGGGTTGGTCGCCACGTGCACCAGACCGCCCTTGTGCACGTCGGCGTCGATGCCCTCGGCGCGGGTGACGTCGATGACCTCGTCCACCGCGCGGAACATGGCGTGCTGAAGGTCGATCATGGCCTGCCGGCCGCGGGCCTGGGCGTGCCGCTCGCGGGAGCCGGCGAACTCGGCCGACAGCCAGCCGCCGTTGCGCCCGGAGGCGCCGAACCCGGCGAACTCCTTCTCCAGGATCGCGATCCGCAGGTCGGGCTGGGCCTTCTTCAGGTAGTACGCCGTCCACAGGCCGGTGTAGCCGCCGCCGACGATCGCCACGTCGTACTCGCGGGAGCCGGGCAGCGCGGGCCGCCTGGCGGGCAGGCCGATCTGCCGGTACCAGAACGAGACGCCCCCGTTGGCGTAGTCGTCGGTGAGCGGGATGCCTGTCATGACTGTTCTGCCTCCACGGCTGCTACGTGCCCCTCCGCTGATTCCCCATCCGCTCTGTCCCCGGCGGACGGGGTGGGCGGGCTGATCACCCAGAGCACCTCGGCGGTCTCGTCGCCGTCGTTGACCACCCGGTGCGGGACCGATGTGCGGTACTCCACGCTGTCGCCGGGCCCCAGCGGGTGCGCGGCGGCGGACCCGGCCGGGCCCAGCCAGAGCGTGAGGCTGCCGCGCAGCACGAGGAAGATCTCCTGCGAGTCGCCGTGCGTGTACGGCTCGTCGCCGGTGGAGGCGCCGGGGTCGAACTCGCCGGCGTACATCTCCACAGTGCGCAGCGGGCGCTGGGAGATCAGGAACTTGCGGGTGCCCGGCGCGGTGGCCAGCTCGGGACGCTCGGCGCGGCGCACCACGCGGTGGGCGGGCTCGTCGTCCTCGTTGAACAGGTCGGCCACGGTGATGCCGAGCGCGGAGGCGATCCTGCGCAGCATGCCGATGCTCGCGCTGGTCTGCCCGCGTTCGAGCTGGCTGATGAAGCTGGGGCTCGCCTTGGCCTCGCCGGCCAGGGCGCGCACGGTCATGCCGCGCATGCCTCGGTAGACCCGGATGCGGGTGCCCAGGTCCGTCATCGAACCTCTCGATCGGTCAGGCTGAACAAGTTGTTCAGTGACGGTACCGACGGCGGAGAAAGCCCAGCAAGAGGGGGGTGCCTAACGAATCGGTAACCGGTCCCAGCCGCGGGACGGCGCGGATCGGCTGCGGATCGGCCGCGGGTCAGCCGCGCGTCGGCCGCTGGTAGCCCTCGTCGCCGCCGTAGACGCGCACCGACGGGTCCCGCTCGGGCTGCGTGGCCGGGCTGGTCGGCGAGGCGGTGTGCTCCTCGGCGAAGTCGTCCGAGGGCACGGGCGGCGGCGGGAACAGGTAATCGTGCCAGGTGATCCGGCCCTTGGGGTCGGCCTCGGTGGTGAACGCGCCCGCGCGCTGCGCGGCGGCCAGCCTGCCCGGGATGCGCACCGGCAGGCACAGGCGGCGCAGGCGGCGGGCGTCCAGCCAGGTCCTGGTCAGCTCCTCGGTGCCGAGGACCTGCGGGCCGCCGTACTCGAGGACGGCGCAGGCCGGGCCGCCGGCCAGCAGCGCGGCCAGACGGCCGGCGACGTCGTCCACGTGCACCGGCTGCCACAGCAGCGAGCGGTCCATGGGCAGCACGGGCAGCGCCGCCAGGTCGCGCAGCAGCCGGTCCACCGACTGGTGGAACGGGGTGGCGCGAACGACCGTCCAGGCCATGCCGCTCTCCCTGACCAGCCGTTCGGCCTCCAGCTTGTGGCGGTGGCCGGGCGCGCGGTCCGCGCCGGCGATCGAGGGCAGCAGCACGTGCGAGGCCCCGGCCGCGCGGGCCGCCGCGGTCAGCGTGCGGGTGCCGGCCAGGTCCACCTGGGCGCGGCCCTGTCGGCCGCCGGTGGCCAGGTGCGCGACGGCCTCGACCTGCCGGACGGCCTCGGCGACGCCCTTGCCCGAGGCCAGATCGCCCCACACCCACTCCACGCCCCCGCGGTCCTCGTGCCGGGTACGGCTGAGCGCCCGTACTCGATGTCCCGCCTTGAGCAGGACGGGCACGAGGGCCCTGCCGAGGGTGCCGGTGGCTCCTGTGACCAGAATGCGCATGCCGGGTCCATACCCGCGAATCCCCAGAGATGACAATGATTTTCGTGACGAGGTCTGTGGACGGCGGTGCGGGGTAGAGCCGCCAATATGGCTCGTATCGCATCCGAATCCCTGATCGAACGGCTCGCCGAGTGGGGCGTGGACACCGTCTTCGGCCTGCCGGGCGACGGCATCAACGGCATCATGGAGGGGCTGCGCCGTCATCGTGATCGGGTGCGGTTCGTGCTGGTGCACCACGAGGAGGCCGCCGCCTTCATGGCCACCGGCTACGCCAAGGCCACGGGACGGATCGGCGTCTGCCTGGCCACCTCCGGCCCCGGCGGCATCCACCTGCTCAACGGCCTCTACGACGCCAAGCTCGACCACGTCCCCGTGCTGGCCATCACCGGCATGCAGGAGACCGCCGTGCTCGGCACCGGCTACCAGCAGGAGGTCCACCTCGACAAGCTGTTCGCCGACGTGGCCGAGTACAACATGATGATCACCAACCCGGCCCAGCTGCCCTCGCTGGTGGACCTGGCCGTCCGGACGGCCTACGCGCGGCGCGGCGTCGCCCATCTCACGCTGCCCAACGACATCCAGGTGGCCGACGCGGGGGAGGACCCGTACCGGACGGTCGCGCCGGTGCGCGCGCCGGAGACCGCGCCGATCTACCTGCGGCCCCCGGGGCTGCCGCGCCGGGAGGACCTGGCGCGCGCCGCCGAGGTGCTCAACGCCGCCGAACGGCCCGCCATCCTGGCCGGGCAGGGCGCGCTGCACGCCCGGCAGGAGGTGCTGGCCGTGGCCGAGGCGCTGGGCGCGCCGGTGGTCAAGACGCTGCCCGGCAAGGCGGTCGTCCCGGACGACTCGCCGTACACGACGGGCGGGATCGGGCTGCTCGGCACCAAGCCGAGCGAGGAGCTGATGGACGAGGCCGACGTCCTGTTCATGATCGGCACGAACTTCCCCTACTCGAAGTTCCTCCCCGAGCCGGGCAAGGCGCGGGTGGTGCAGTTCGAGGCCGAGCCGACCAGGGCCGGGGCGCGGGTGCCGACCGACGTGCCCGTGGTGTGCGACGCCAAGGAGGGCCTGCGCGAGCTGCTGCCGCTGCTCACCCGGCGCGGCGGCGACGGACACCTGGCCAAGTACCAGAAGCTCATGGCCAAGTGGCGCTCCGACATGGACAGCCTGGAGAACCCCGACAGGGACCCGATCGCCCCCCAGTACGCCATGTCCGTCCTGGACGACCTGGCCGCCGACGACGCCATCCTGACCTGCGACAGCGGCACGATCGCCACCTGGGCCGCCCGCCACTGGACCATCCGCGGCGGGCGCGAGTTCTACCTGTCGGGCACGCTGGCCACGATGGCGCCCGGCCTGCCGTACGCCATCGCCATGCAGCACGCCTTCCCCGGCCGGCAGGTCATCGCCTACGTCGGCGACGGCGGCTTCGCGATGCTGATGGCCGAGTTCCTGACCGCCGCCCAGCACCGGCTGCCGGTCAAGGTCGTCATCAACAACAACAACTCGCTCGGCCAGATCCTGTGGGAGCAGATGGTCCTCGGCTACCCCGAGCACGGCGTGCGCTTCGCCCAGCCGGAGGCCGACTACTCGGTCTGGGCCAGGGCATGCGGCGGGTTCGGCGCCAAGGTCACCAAGTCCGGGGACGTGGCCGCGGCGATCAGGCAGGCGCTCGCCCACGACGGCCCCGCCCTGGTGGACGTGGACGTCAACCCGAACGAGCCGCCCATGCCCGGCAAGGTCTCCTACGACCAGGCCAAGAGCTTCGCCCAGGCGTTCCTGAAGGGGCAGCCGCACAAGGCGGCCATCGCGACCACCCTGTTCAAGGACCGCATCCAGAAGTTCACCGACTGACCGCCGTCCGGCGGCCGGTCAGGGGGCCCGGCAGGCGGCGGCGATCCGGGCGGCGGTCTCCAGCAGCGGGTCCACCAGCCGGGGCAGCTCGCGGGCGCGCCGCGAGGCCAGCACGATCCCCACGGCGGCCACCGCCCGCCCGTCCACGACGACCGGCGCGGCCGCCGAGCACGAGCCGAGCGTCATCTCCTCGTGCGTCAGCGCGTAGCCCTGCGCCCGCACCGCCGCCAGCTCCCTGGCCAGCCGGCCCGGCTCGGTGACGGTGTGCGGCGTGGGCCGTTCGAGCGCCCGGGCCAGGTACGCCTGCACGAACCACTCCGGCTCGAAGGCCAGCAGCGCCTTGCCCACCCCGGTCGGGTGCATCGGCAACCGCCCGCCCGTGCGCGAGACGATGGGCACGGCCCGCCTGCCGTACACCTTGTCCACGTACAGGACCTCCAGGCCGTCGCGGACGGCGAGGTGCACGTTCTCGCCGGTGGTGGCGAACAGCTCCTGGAGCCAGGGGTGCGCGCGGCCCTGGAGGCTGCCGGGCGCGAGCTGGCCGAGCTCCCACAGCCGCAGCCCCACCCGTAGCCGCCCGTCGGGGGAGCGGCTGAGCGCCTGCCACTCCTCCAGCTCGGCCACCAGCCGGTGGGCCGTGCTCAGCGGCACCCCGCTCCGCCTGGCCAGGTCGGTCAGCGTGAGCTGCGGATGGGCCGCGTCGAACGCCCCCAGGATGGCCAGCACCTTGGACGTCACCGTCTGCCCGGGACGCCGGGCTCCTCCGGACATGACCACACTCCTGCGCACATCTTCCACTCAGTGGAAGAGGCTACTCGGCTCCGAGGGCCGGCAGGCAGCAGACTTCCCTCATGCGAACTCAGGTCGGGATCATCGGCGCGGGCCCCGCGGGCCTGCTGCTGTCTCATCTGCTCCACCTGCGCGGCATCTCCTCGGTGGTGCTGGAGAAGCGCAGCCGCGCCTACGTCGAGCGGCGGGTCCGCGCGGGCGTCCTGGAGCAGGGCACGGTGGACACGCTCGTCGAGGCGGGCGTCGGCGCGCGCCTGCTGCGCGAGGGCCTGCCGCACCACGGCATCGAGCTGCGGTACGGCGGCGCGGGCCACCGCATCGCCTTCGACAAGCTCGTCCCCGGCCGGGCCATCACCGTCTACGGGCAGCAGGAGGTCGTCAAGGACCTGATCGCGGCCCGGCTGGCGGCGGGCGGCGACCTGCGGTTCGAGGTCGAGGACGTCGAGGTGCACTCGCCGGAGTCCGAGCCGTACCTCACCTTCGGCGGCGAGCGGCTCGACTGCGACGTGATCGCCGGGTGCGACGGCTTCCACGGCGTCTCGCGGCCGAGCGTCCCGGACGGGGTCCTGGAGGTGTTCGAGCGGGAGTACCCCTTCGCCTGGCTCGGCGTCCTGGCCGAGGTGGCGCCGTCGTCGGAGGAGCTGATCTACGCCAGGACCGAGCGCGGCTTCGCGCTGCACAGCATGCGCTCGCCCACGGTCAGCCGCTTCTACCTGCAGGTCCCGGCCGACGCCGACGTGGCGCAGTGGCCCGACGAGCGGGTCTGGGCCGAGCTGAAGGCCCGCCTGGAGACCGTCCCGGGCTTCGAGCTGACCACGGGCGAGATCATCGAGAAGGGCGTCACGCCGATGCGCTCCTTCGTCGCCGAGCCCATGCAGTACGGGCGGCTCTACCTGGCCGGGGACGCCGCCCACATCGTGCCGCCGACCGGCGCCAAGGGGCTGAACCTGGCCGTGGCCGACGTCCGGGTGCTGACCGAGGCGCTGGCGGCGTTCTTCGAGCACGGCTCGCCGGAGCTGCTCGACGGCTACTCGGCGGCGTGCCTGAAGCGGGTGTGGCGGGCGCAGCACTTCTCGTGGTGGATGACGACGCTGCTGCACACCTTCGACGAGGACGACCCGTACGGGCGGCGGCTCCAGACGTCCTACCTGGACTACGTCACCTCCTCGGAGGCGGCGGCGACCACGCTGGCGGAGAACTACGTCGGACTGCCCTTCGACCGACCGCACGACTGACCACGGCACCCGCCCCCCAGGCGGGCTGACCTCGGGCGATGCCTTAAAGTTGGCGCGTGGTTTTCGAGGAGGGCTGGGCGCATGCGCCCCTGCGGTGGTTGATGGACACGCTGGGCCATGCCCAGCTCGCCAGGATGGAACGCGAGCCGGCGCTGGTCGCGGCCGTGGATCAGCACGCGGCGCTGCTGCGTGACGCGATCCCGCTCGACCGCGAGACCCTCGGCGACTATCTGCTGGGCTTCCTCGACGAGCTGCGCCACCGCGGCTGGATCTTCAGCGGCGACCACGACGCGCCCGCGCTGCGGCTGACGGCGGTCTGCTGGCTCGCCCGCGAACAGGGCTTCCTGGCCGAACCCGCCTGAGCCTGCGCCGGACGTCCCGCCCCGGCCGACTGTCCGGCCGTGAGGGGTCCGCGTGGCCGGGCGCTTGTCCCGGCCACACGGAGCTCAGCTCTCCGGCGGGAGGTCCGCGCGGGTCGCCCCGCCGGTCGTCCCGCCGCTCGGGCCCATGGTCGGGCCGGTCGGGCCGGTGGTGCCGGTCGTGCCGGGCGCGCCGGGTGTGGTGCGGGCCGGTTCGGCGGGCCGGGCCATCGAGCGGGCGTCCTCACGCCCCCGCTGGTACGCCTCGGCGTGCGCCCTGGCCTGCGGCGCCTCCGCCTCGATCCGGCCGATCCAGCGCTCCCAGCGCTGCTGCATCGGACGGACGAGCCCGCCGCCGAGGCCGATGGCGATGATCGCGCCGATGGTGGCGAGCACGGTGATGAGCACCGGGGTCGTGACGGTCGTGGCGACGCCGATCTGGTTGAGCGCGGCGATGATGCCCAGCGCCCAGATGAAGACGGCCGCCGCGATGCCGAGCCAGCGCCCGTAGGACAGCCCGCCGAGCGCGCCGTCGACGAGGTCCCGGACGGCCCGGGCGATCGCCCCGGCGATCACGATGATCACGATGGCGACCACGGCCTTGGGCAGCCAGCCCACCACCCCGTTGAGCAGCGCCGAGATCGGGTTGGGCCCGAAGACGCTGAAGGCGACCTGCAGGGTGATCAGCAGGATCGCGTAGTAGACGAGCTTGGCGAGCAGCCCGCTGGCGTCGTACCGGCTGCTTTCGAGCCAGCGCTGCACGCCGCTGCGGTGTACCGCCCGTTCGAACCCGACGCGGTCGAGGATCTTGTCCACGAGCTTCTGCAGCGCCTTCGCCACGATCCACCCGATGATCAGGATCACCAGGAACGCGACCAGCCTGGGCACGAACGTCGCGACCTGTCGCCAGGCGTCCGTCAGGCCTTGGCCAATATTGATGTCCACGGTTTCCTCCAAAACGAGGAGCTCATGGAGTCGCGGTACCCGGCTGAACTGCGACTATGCACGCATTGCTACCAAATTTTCGCTCAGTGTTACATTTGTACAAGTGTGTGCAGGGGTCAGTAGAGCCGGCGCAGGTCCATCTGGAAGTTCTGGTGCCAGGTCTGGCCGCCGTCCACGGTGGTCTCGCCGATCTCGTGCCAGGTGGTGCCGGTGAACGTCAGCGTGTAGCGGCTGGTGTAGGCGGGCGTCTGGAGGCTCCACTCGAAGGTGTCGTCGCCGACCACCGGCACCACCGTGGTGACGTAGCCGCGCGAGAACGCCTCCCAGCGGTACTGGCCGGTCGCCTCGGAGTAGTTGATCACCGCCAGGGCGCTGTCCACGATCGTGCGCGGGTCCGCCTTGTCGCGGCCCTGACCCTCGACCGAGATCACCAGGTCGCCCGCCTGCCAGCGCACCCGCTCGGTCTGCAGGAACTCCTGCCGGGTGCCGGAGGGCGTGACGGTCCAGCCCGCCCCCGCCCACGTGCCGATCATGAACGACAGCCGCCGCATGGCCTCCGCCTGCCCGGCGGACGCCTGCCCGCCCGCGGCCGAGGCGGGCGTCCGGGCGGCCGTCGCCGGGGCGGGGGAGAGCAGGGTCGCCAGTAAGGCGAGTGGCAGGAGCAGGCGGAGCAGTGACTTCATCAAGGCGTCCTCGTCAGTGAGCGGCTGATGCCGAGCCGGGGGTGAGCGGTCAGGTAGAGGCCGGTGGCGGCGTCGTACAGGTCGTTGGCGTCCATGCGCATGGGGGCCAGGGTGCTGCCGGCGGGCGTGACGTTGCGCAGGGCGCGCAGCCCCGCGTCGTGGGCGGCGGTCACCAGCTCGCTCATCGGCGCGGTGCCGCCGGCGGTGGTGGCGTCGGTCAGGTCGGACAGCCCGGCCGTGATCGCGGCGAACGCGTGGTCGGACGTCCCGCCCCTGATCAGGTGCTGGGCCAGCCAGAAGTAGCTGGCCCGGCCGCGGTACTGCCGGTAGACCGAGGAGACCATGGTCAGCAGCCGCTGGTAGGCGTTGCGGTACAGGGACTCGTAGAAGCCCAGGGCCTCCTGCTCGCTCACCTCGCCGCGTTCGGTGGCCGTGATCGAGGCCGCGGCCAGCAGGGCGCTGTACATGGCCAGGTGCACGCCGGTCGACAGCAGCGGGTCCAGGAAGCAGGCGGCGTCGCCGGCGATGCGGTAGCCGGGGCCGCAGAAGGAGTCGGCCACGTACGAGAAGTCCTGCTCGACGCGCACCGGGCCGGTGAACCTGCCGATCAGCCCCGCCACGGTCGGCGACTCGGCCACCACCGCGTGGAACATCTCCTCCGGCGACCGGTAGTGGGCACGCCGCTCCAGGAAGCGGGTCTGGTGGGTGACGAAGCCGACGCTGAACACCTCGCCGCGCAGCGGGATCACCCAGTACCACCCTTCCGGTGAGGAGATCACGTTGATGCCGCCGCCCGGCGTGTCGGGAAGGAGCTCGCCGCCCTGGTAGTAGCCCCAGATGGCGACGTTCCTGAAGACGTCGTGCGGGCGTCGGTCACGGAAGTGCTGCGCCGACAGTACCCCGGCGCGTCCGGAGGCGTCGACCACGTGATCGAAGCGCTCCAGGCCGCGGTCCCACTCGGCGGCGCGGGCGCGGCCGTCCTCGAACAGCACCCGCCTGACCCTGGCCTGCTGGATCACCTCGACGCCCTGCGAGGCGGCGTGGTCCAGCAGCACCTGGTCGAAGTCGTCCCGGTCCACCTGCCAGGAGCGCACCTCGGGGCCGAACGTGGCCGCCCAGTTCACCGTCCAGTCGCGCTCGGCGCCCCAGCGCAGCAGCAGGCCCTCCTTGACGGGATAGCCGCGCTCCTCGATCTTCTCGTGCGCCCCGGCGTAGTCGATGATCGTCCGGCAGGACGGCGAGACGGACTCGCCGATGTGGTAACGCGGGAAACGTTCGCGTTCCAGGAGCCGGACGTCCATTCCGTTGCGGGCCAGCAGCGTCGCGGCGATCGAGCCCGCCGGGCCGCCGCCGATCACTAATACCTTGGTCATCGCGAGCCCTTCCGATAATCGATACGTATTACGCAGTGACGGGCCCGGCGTGCGGGGCCCAATACGTAGGCCGATACGTATATTCCGGCGTTATTCTGGACCGCCGGCCCGGCCTGTTCGATGATGCGTCTGAGTTCCGTTCCGTCTTTCTGCAAGGAGCGCGCATGGGATTGAACCTCCGGCTGGTCGTTCCCCTGGTCTACGCCGCCGCGGTGGTCGTGGCCTTCCTGATCGGCAAGACGGTCGGCTCGGTGGTCGTCATCGCCGGCGCCGTCCTCGTGGCCCTGTTCTTCGTGCTGTCCGGCCGGTCACGTCAGCGCGAATAGGGCCCCCCACGGGTCGCGCACGATCGTCGCCCGGGGATGCCCGGGGGCGGTCGTGGCGCCCAGCCGGGCCGCCGCCGCGGCGGTCGCGGCGCGGTCGGCGGTCGCGAAGAACGTCATCCACTGCGGCCGCGCCCCCGTCCCCTCGCGGACCTCGGGCGCGACGCCGAGCAGGTCCCGGTAGAACCCGGCCCCGGCCGACCACAGCTCGTGGGCGCACCACGTGCCCGGCTCGCCGGCCAGCACGATCCCGGCCGGCCGGTGCCCCTCCCAGAAGCCGACGGCCGCCCCCGCCGGGTCGGTCGCGAACAGCACGCGCCCGTCCTGGCCGGCCGCCATCGGGCCGAAGACGACGCCGCCGCCCAGCTCCTTCACCCGTACGGCCACGGCGTCCGCGTCCGGGGCCGCCAGGTAGGTGTTCCAGGAGGCGGGCAGGCCCGGCGGCACCCGGCCGAAACCGGCCACGACCTGGCCGCCCAGCTCGACGAAGGAGTAGCCGCCCTCCTCGCGGAAGGTCCAGCCGAACAGCTCCCCGTAGAAGGCCCGCGCGCCGGCCGGGTCGAGCGCCCCGTAGTCCACCCAGCACGGCTCGCCCGGCTCATAGTGCTCGTGAATCGGCACGCCCGGCCTCCTCGTCCACATCGTCCACATCGTCCACATCGTCGGCTTCGTGCGCGTCCAGGGCCGACAGCCGCAGGTGCGCGGCGACGAGCGGCGCCACGACCTCGGGCCGCTCGATCAGGCACAGGTGCCCAGCGCCGGGGACGGTGACCGTGCGGCACCGGGGGACCGACTCGCGCAGCAGCGCCGCGCCGGCCCGGAACGTCGGCATGTCCCGGTCGCCCACGACGACCAGCGTGCGCGCCCGGATGCCGCGCAGGTCCTCCACCGTGTGGACGTGCCTGCTCAGCCCGTGCATCGCGCCGTCGCGCAGCTCCCGCCACGAGTGCCGGGCCACGATCGCCCGCAGCCTGGCCCGCAGCCCGGGATGGTCCTCGGTGCCGCGGAAGATGTCCGGCGGCGAGGACATCCACAGGTCGGCGAGCTGCTCGCCGTCCGCGCCCATCCGGGCCAGCCCGGCCAGCGCCCGGTAACGCTCGGCGGTGCCCGGCTCGGGAGGCGCGCCGGCGATGGTCGGGGAGCCGACGATCAGCCCGCGCACGTCATCGGGATGGTCGACGGCCAGCTGCAGCGCGATCATCGAGCCGATCGACTCGGCCACCACCAGCGTGGCCGACTCCGCCCTGGCCAGCCCGGCCAGCTCGGCCGCCAGCGCGGGCAGCGACGTGCCCGGCCGCAGCGGCCCGGACCGCCCGTGTCCCGGCAGGTCCACGCCGACGTGCCGCCAGCCGGGCAGCAGGTTCCACAGCGGCTCCCAGACCGAGGCGTCCATCGTGTAGCCGTGGATCCACAACACGGCCCGGCCCTCGCCGGTCGAGCGCACGTACAGGCTCATGAGGACGCTCCGGCGGAGGCGGAGGCGGAGGCGGGGACGGGGGCGAAGCCCTGGCAGAAGCGGCGGAAGGCGATGACCGGGGTGTCGCCGGCGTCCAGCCGCTGCGGGGCGCCGGTGTCCAGGTGGTCCCAGACGACGCGGTCCTGGTCGAAGGCGTAGCGGGCGCCGTGCACGAGCGCCGGCAGCGAGTCCCGCTGGTCCGGCCGCACGCCGATGGCCACCCGTCCCACGCAGCCCGTCCCGTCCGGCACCGCGCCCGTGACGATCGTGTACGGCGCCGACTCCGTGCCCAGCTCGGTCACCACGAGGTGCGGGCTGTAGGCGCGGGCCACGAACCGGGAGGCGAAGTCGAGCCGCCGCTCCCGCTCCCACGGCGGCGCCTTGGTCCGGAACTCGCCCTCGATGACCAGCTCGTCGTGCCCGCCCATGCTGACCCGCATGCCGCGCACCGAGGGCACCAGGTGGACGGTGCTGAAATGCTGGGCGTCGAAGGCGTTCTCGACGACGTACTCCGCCGGGACCGTCACCGGCTGGTTCACCGCCGCCACGATCACCAGGTCCTCGGCCGCCTGCTTGATCGCCTGCTCGAAGCCGCGGTCGTCGCCGGGGTCGCCGGACAGCCGGGCGAACAGCGCCGCCCCGGCCCGCAGCGTCCGCAGCTCGCCCACCGACCAGCGGCGGCCGGACCCGCCCAGCGAGACGCGCTTGCCGTGGAAGGGGCAGATCACGCAGTCGCCGTCCAGCTTGCCGCCGTAGGCCAGATGGGCGCCCCGGTGGGGGCAGGTGGCCTCGAACACCCGGATCCGCTCGCCGTCGCGCACGGCCATCAGGCGCGCGCCACCCAGCCGCAGCGGGGTGAGCCCCGGGCCGATCTCGTCGTCGAGGGCGAGCAGGAACCACCCGCCGTGGAGCTCCCCGTTTCCGGCCGTCATCTCTCCAGCGCCCCAATCACCTCTGTGGCCGCGCGCTCCCCGCTGGCCATCGCCATGTGCGCCATGGGCGGGCCGGACAGGCCGACGGTGGCCTCCCCGGCGAAGAAGACCGTCCCGCCCAGCGGCTCGGCCCAGGCCGGGGACGCCCACAACGTCCCCACGCCCGGGTAGGTGTACGCGCCGCCCGCCCACGGGTCGGCGCCCCAGTCGGACACCACCACCTCCGGGTTCAGCCCCCGCGTCCACGGCAGGGCGCGGGCCAGCAGCGCGGCCAGGCCGCCCGGCTCGGCCCACGCGCTCCGGGCCGCCGCCGCGGCCCGTCCCTTGGCCATCACCAGCACCTCGGGCCGCCCGGCGGTCGTGCTGACGAATCCCAGACGGCCGCCGGCGTCGAAGACCACGACGGACTCGGGGGCGGCCACTGGATAGGCGGCCAGCCCGCACCAGGCGTCGCCGGGCCGCAGCTCGTAGGCCGCCGCCTGCTTGCGCACGGGCAGGTCGTCCAGCACGAGCCGTCCCTCGGCGACCACCGGCGGCGGCACGGTCACCACGGCGGCGGCGGCGCTCTCCACGCGCCCCGCGGCGGTCAGCGCCCGCACCCGGCCCGGCGTCCAGGCCAGGCGGACGACCGCGTCGCCGAGCCGCACCCGCAACCCCTCGGCCAGCCGCGCGGGCAGCCGGTCGAAACCGCCGGGCAGCGCGAACTCGCCCCGCCCGGACCGGTCGGCCCGGCGCAGCGCGGCCAGCGCGGGCGCGCTCAGCGCCTCCGGCTCGGCCGCCCAGTTCTGCCTGAACCATTCCGCCGCCGGCTCCAGGGCCTGCGGGCACTGCGCCGTCTCCTCCTTGAGCCACGTCGCGACCGGCACGTCCCAGGGGCTCGCCCCCGCCAGGCGGCGCAGCGGCTCCCGGGCCGCGCCGGACGTCAGCCGCTCCTCCAGCAGCGGCGGCGTGGGCCGCAGCGCGGTCAGCGGGCGCGGCCCGCCGGGCAGCAGCACCCGGGCCGCGCGCCGCGGCACCGGCACGGGCGCCTCCAGGCCGGGCAGCGCCGCGATCGGGTTGCGGTCGCCGTGGATGACCTGCGCGCCCAGCTCCAGCAGGGTCGGCCGGTGGGTGCGGATCCGGCCGCCCACCCGCTCCCTGGCCTCCAGCACCGTGACCGCCAGCCCGGCGGCGGCCAGCCGCGCGGCCGCCGCCAGCCCGCTCACCCCGGCGCCGATCACGACGACGTCAAGCTCTGCCACCGGCACATCCTCTGTAGTAGTTTGTCCTCGGCCTGATCACGAGGAGACGCCATGACGGCACCCCGCACGCTGCCCGGCCACCTGCCGCACCCGTTCTCTCCTCGCGGGCGGCTCGACCCGTATCCGGCGTACCGCTGGCTGCGCGAGCACGATCCCGTGCACTTCGACGTCACCTCGCGCATGTGGCTGCTGACCGCGCACGCCGACTGCGCGCTCGCGCTGCGCGACCCGCGCTTCTCGGCCGCGCTCGGGCAGCGGGAGCGGGTCAGGGACGACGAGCTGCCGCCGTCGATGCTGACCACCGATCCCCCCGAGCACCAGCGCCTGCGCTCGCCCGGCGCGCTGCTGATGGGCCCGGCCGCGATCCGCGGCATCGCCGGCGACATCGAGGCCGGCATCGGCGCGGTGCTCGACGGGCTGGCCGGCCGGGAGGAGATCGAGGCCACCGCCGACCTCGGCGAGCCGCTGGCCACCGGCGTGCTGGCCAGGCTGTTCGGCCTGCCGGCCGCCGACGTGCCGGCCTTCGCCGGGCTGGCCGCCCGCGTGTCGGTCAACCTCGACCCGCTGGCCGGGCCGCAGGCCGCCGCGGCCGGGCGGGCCGCGATGGGCGAGCTCACCCGCTTCCTCGGCGAGCGCGCCGACGCCGCCGCCGAGGCCGCCGGGAACGGGCCGGGCGGCTCGCCGTTCGGGCGGCTGGCCGCCGACGACCGGCTGACCAGGGCCGAGATGCTCGGCATCGCCGCGCTCACGGTAGTCGGCGGATGGAAGCCGCTGGCCGAGATGGTGGGCAACGCCCTCCACTGGCTGCTGCCGCGCGAAGAGGCCGCAGGCCTGATCAGGGACGGCGGCCCGCAGGTGGCCGAGCAGGCCGTCGACGAGCTGCTGCGGCTGGAGTCGCCGATCCCGTTCACCGCCCGGGTGACCACCGAGGCGGTCCCGCTGGACGGCGGCCTGATCCCGGCGGGGGCGAGGGTGCTGGCCCTGGTCGGGGCGGCCAACCGCGATCCGGCGGTGTTCGACCGGCCCGACGAGCTGCTGGTCACCCGGTCGCCCAACCCCCATCTGGCCTTCGGCGCGGGCACCCATCTCTGCCTGGGCGCGCCGCTGGTCAGGCAGGCCGGCGGGCTGCTGCTGAGCGGGCTGCTGGAGCGGTATCCCGGGCTGCGCCGCACGGGGAAGCCGCCCGCCTGGGCGCCGGGCCTGGTGCCCAGGAGGCTGACCGGCTTCACCCTCGCCATCTGAGCCCCTTCCCCGGTCAGCGGACGTTGGCGCCGCGCCAGCGGAAGGTCAGCAGGCTCAGCAGCAGCGCCGCCAGGCACCAGCCGCCCAGCACCGCGGCGGTCCTGCCCAGCTCCCACGCGCCGGCGGGCTCCACCACCGCGAAGTCGGCCGGCAGGAACACCGAGCGCAGGCCCTGCGTCATCCACTTCAGCGGGAAGAACGCCGCCAGGCTCTGCATCCACGCCGGCAGTTCGCTGTAGGGGAAGAACACCCCGGAGATGAACTGCAGCACCAGGAACGGCAGCGTGACGATCGCCGCGGCCGAGCGGGCGTTGGGGATGATCGCGCTGAAGGCCACCGCCAGCAGCGAGCAGGACGTCGCCCCGAGCAGCAGCACCCAGGCGAAGGTCAGCCAGTGTCCGGCGTCCGGCGGCAGCGGCAGGCGGAACAGCGCGACGCCGACGCCCAGCAGGATCGCCGCCTCCAGCACCCCGGTCACCACCACCCGGACGATCTTGCCGACGAAGTACGCCGTCTTCGGCATCGGCGAGGAGGCCAGGCGGCGGATCATGCCGTTGTCCCGCTCGATCGCGATGTTGATGGCCAGGCCGTTGAAGCTGACGCTCATGATGCCGCAGGCGATGATCCCGGCCACGAACATCTGCTTGAAGTCGGTGTGGGTGCCGGGGACCGTGCCGGAGAAGATCGAGCCGAGCACCAGCAGCAGCACGATCGGCAGCAGCAGCGTGAAGAACAACGACTGCCGGTTGCGGAAGAACGACTTCAGCTCCACCGACGAACGGGCCGCCGACGCCCGCCACAGCCCCGACCCGCCGCCCGACGCGCGCACGGGACGGCCCTGCTCGGCCACGATCGCGTTCGAGCTGGTCATGCCTGGGCTCCCTGGTTCTCGCGGATCAGCTTGAGGTAGACGTCCTCCAGCGTGGGCCGGTGGACGCGCAGGTCGGGCAGCTCGTCGGCGCCCGCGCGGGCGGCCCAGGGCAGCAGCGCGGCCAGGGCCCGCGTGGGCGTGTGGGTGAGCAGCGTGAGCGTGCCGCCGGGCACGCCGGGCGTGCAGGACGGGTCGAGCGCGGTGCCCGCGGGCAGGTCCGGCAGGTCGGCCGCGCTCAGCTCGGGGGTGAGGGTGAAGCTCACCGCGGCGGGCGTGTCGCGCCGTCCGCCCAGCTCGCTCACCGGCCCGGTCTCGACGATCCGGCCGGCCACGATCACGGCCGCGCGCTGCGCCAGCGCCTCCACCTCGTCGAGGTAGTGGGTGGTCAGCACGGTCGTCTTGCCCTGGTCGGCGAAGAAGCGGACCAGGTCCCACGCCTCCATCCGGGCCTCCGGGTCCAGCCCGGTGGTCGGCTCGTCGAGGAAGATCAGGTCGGGGTCGCCGACGACGCCGACGGCCACGTCCAGGCGGCGCAGCTGGCCGCCCGAGAGCGTCTGGGCCTGCTTGCGTTCCTTGGCGCCGAGGCCCACCATGTCGATCACCTGCGCCGCGGGCAGCGGCGCGGGGTAGAAGGCGGCGAAGTGCTCGACGACCTCGCGGACGGTCAGGTCCGCGTAGGCGCCCGTCGTCTGCGGCACGATGCCGAGCCGCGCCCGCCACTGCGGGGCGTCCTCGGCCGGGTCACGGCCGAGGACTCGCACGTCGCCGCCCGAACGCCTGCGCACGCCTTCGAGGATCTCGACCGTGGTCGTCTTGCCCGCGCCGTTGGGCCCGAGTAAGGCGAACACCTCTCCGGGACGAACGTCCAGGTCCACACCCTGCAGGATGAGAGCGGGACCGTACTGCTTGCGCAGCCCCCGTACGTGGATGGGGTTCGCCTGGTCGTCGGACATGATCTCCTCTACCTCCTCTTGGCGTGCGTGGCTCCCGGCGTCAGGTGCAGCAGCAGCAGGGGCAGCAGCAGCAGTTGACGTCGCCGGCCGCGATCGAGTCGAGGTCGCCCTCGCTCAGCTCGGCCATGTCGATCTGCGGCGTCTCGGGGATGTGGAACTCGAACGTCCCCGTCTCCAGCCCGCGCTCCCACAGCGAGACCTGCACGTCGAGGTTCGTGTCGTGGTGGCCGTCGGGAACATTGCGCACGAGGTTGATCTGGGCGCCCGCGGGAACCTCGAGGCCGGCCTCGGCCAGCGCCTCACGAGGGTTGCTGTCCAGCTTCGCCGAGAATTCCTCGCTCGACCACGCGGTGATCAGGACTCGCGTGTAGGCGTTGACGAATTCGGTCCGCTCTCTGGGGTTCAGGGCCATTGCGTCCTCCTGGAGCTTTTCCCCTTCGGCGCGGTGCGCCGTCTCGGAACGGAGTCTTACACAGCCGAATTCGCAGTGCCTAGACTTAATTTCCGGGGCCCTGGATTAAGTATTGAGAGCCCTCTGCTTAAAAGGTACTCTGCAAATACGCCGACCGGAACAATACGAAGCGATATACGTATTCGATGGCCGGAAATGCGTATCGAGAATATTCGTCTGCGTAAGCCATCGGGAGAACCCATGTCCGGGACGTACGTATCCCCCCGGGTGCCGCCGGGACCCGCCGGAACCCAGAGCCTGAGGGCCATGCGCGACGCTCCGCTGGAGTTCGTCACCGCCATGGCGGCCCTCGGCGACGTCACCCGCCACGACGCCGACGGCGAGCCGGTCTACATGCTCAACCGCCCCGACCTGGCCAGGCACGTGCTGAAGGAGAACGGCGCCGCCTACACCAAGGAACGCACGCCGGACGACGACATGCTCCGCCCCCTGCTCGGCAACGGCCTGCTGACCAGCGACGGCGCCGAGTGGGCGGCCCAGCGCAGGATGTGCGCGCCCGCGTTCAGGCCCGCCGAGGTGGGCCGGTTCGACCGGGTCATCGTGGAGGCGGCCGAGAACCTGGTGGCGCACTGGGCCGGCGGCCGGCCCGTACGCGTCGACCACGACCTGACCTCGCTCACCCTCACCGTGATCGTGAAGGCCATGCTGGGCACGGACATCGGCGTCGCGGGCGAGGGCTTCGGCCGCGCCGTGGACGCGGTCAACCGCTTCATCGGCCACTACGTGCCCAGCGACGACCCCGACCCGGCCGACACGGCCGCCCGGCACGCCGGCTTCCTGCGCGCGCGGGCCTTCCTCGACCGGGTCACCAGGCTCATCATCGCCGCCCGCCGGGCCGGCGGCGCGGGCGACGACCTGCTCGGCGCGATGCTGGCCGAGGGGCACGCGATGTCCGACGCCGACCTGCGCGACCAGGTGCTGACCATCGTCATGGCCGGGCACGAGACCACCGCCAAGTCGCTGACCTGGACGCTCTACCTGCTCGACCGCAACCCGGCGGCGGCCGAGGCGGTGCACGCCGAGATCGACGAGGTGCTGGCCGGCCGCTCGCCCACGGCCGCCGACCTGCCCAGGCTGCGGCGCTGCCGGCAGGCCGTCCAGGAGGCCATGCGGCTCTACCCGCCGGTCTGGCTGATCTCGCGCCGCGGGACGGCCGACGACGTGCTGGACGGCTACGACGTGCCGGCCGGGTCGCTGGTGTGCGTCAGCCCGTGGGTGCTGCACCGGGATCCGAGGTACTGGGAGCAGCCGGATGCGTACCGGCCGGAGAGGTTCGACCCCGACCGGGCCGCCCGGCTGCTCAGCCACCAGTACCTGCCCTTCGGCGGCGGCCCGCGCATCTGCGTCGGACGGCACTTCGCGCTGGTCGAGGCCACGCTCGTGCTCGCGGTGATCCTGCGCGGGCTGCGCATGGAGCTGGTGCCGGGCTTCCCCGTCGAGCCCGAGGCGCTGGTCACGCTGCGGCCCCGGCACGGCCTGATGATGACCCCGAGGCCCCGGTGAGCGCCCCGGTGAGCGCCCCGGTGAGTGCCCCGGTGAGTGCTCAGGCCGCGACCGGCTCCTACGACGCCGCCAACACCACCTGGGGAGGCGTGGCGGGCGAGCTGGCCCGGCTGGAGGCCCAGGCGGCGCTCTCCTTCGAGGAGGAGCTGCGCATCATGCGCGACCTCGGCCTGACCGGCCAGGGCCCGCTGCTGGAGCTCGGCGCCGGGTCCGGCGCGGTCACCCGCAGGCTGCGCGCCGCCGAGCCGGGGCTGCCGGTCATCGCGCTCGACGTGGACGCCGCCCTGCTGCGCAACGCGGGCGGCTGCGGCGCGCCGCTGGTCACCGCCGACGGCGCCCGGCTGCCGTTGCGTACCGGCAGCGTGGGCGGCGTACTGCTGCGGTACGTACTGCAGCACGTGGGCGATCCGGCGCCGATGCTGGCCGAGGCGCTGCGCGTGCTGCGTCCCGGCGGCCGGATCGTGGTCGTCGAGGTGGACAGCATGTTGTGGGGGCTGGCCGATCCGATGTACCCGGAGCTGGCCTCCGTGCACGCCACCATGGCGCAGGCCCAGCGCGGCGCCGGAGGCGACCGGCAGATCGGCAGGAAGCTCACCCGGCTGCTGCGCCGCGGCGGGTTCGCCGACGTGGTGCTGCGCCCGTTCGCCACCACCAACGACACCCACCCCACCGCGGCCTTCGCCCCGCACCTGGGGCCCGAACGCCTGGCGCCGCTCGTCGCCTCGGGCGCGCTGCCGATGGCGGGGCTGGCCCTGGCCGCCGACCGCTGGCGGCGTTTCCTGGCCGACCCGGACGCCTGGGTCATGCTGCTCGGCTTCGTCGTCGCCGGGACCGCACCGTACGGACCGGCTCAGCACCCATCGGAAGGAAGCACGTCATGAGTCCGTTCTGGAAGATCTTCATCGCGATCTTCAGCTACATCAGCGCGATCGTGGGCCTCGGGCTGGCCGTCGTGAACGCCAGCGAGAAGCCGCCCGCGACCTCGCTGGCCATCGTGTACGGCGCCGCCGGCCTGCTGTTCCTGGCCGTGGGCGTGCTGCTCAGCCGCAGAGCCCGCTACTGAGGACGGCCCGGGGCCCGGCCCTTCATGAGGCCGGGTCGCAGGGGCGCACCTCGACGATGTCACCGGGCGCGTAGGGCATCTTGCGCGCCCACGACTCGGCCTCCTCGGCCGACTGGACCTCGATGACCCAGATGCCGCCGATCTGCTCCCGCCCGACCGCGTACGGCCCGTCGACGGCGGGCCCGTCGGGCCTGACCAGCTTGCCCTCCCTGGACCTGGTCAGCCCCGCGCCGTACTTGACCTTGACCCCCGCCATCGCCATCGCCCGGCCGAACTGGCGGTGCGCCTCGGCCATCCGCTCCCGCTCGCTCTCGCTGAAGGCGTCCCAGAGCATCTCGTCGCCGTGGATCAGCAGCACGAAGTCCATGAGTCGTCTACCTCCCTGTGGGTTCTGCCCCAAAGGCGTGGTGGGGCGCGGGCAGAGCCCCGGTTGGCACTATCGTGACATCCTTCCACGGTCGCAGCGCCGTAACTCGACCCGGTCGCCCGGCCCGGACGGCAGGCGCCCGGCCCACTCCAGCGCCGCCTCCTCCGACGGCAGGTCGAGGATCCACATGCCGCCCAGCTCGGGACGGACGTCCTCGCGCGGCTCCCCCTCGGCCGCGTCCGGGCGGGCCAGCCGCGCGCCGAACAGCACCGTGACGCCGGCCTCCCGCAGCTCCCGCCCGAAGTCGAGATAGGCGCCGAACAGCGCGGCGCGGTCCTGTTCGGACAGCTCGGCCCAGGCCCGTTCCGGCCCGTGGATCAGCAGCGCGAACTCCATGACGGCTCCTCCCGTGCGCTCACATCTGCCGCCGCGCCAGCCGCGCGAACAGCCCCTGCTCCTCGGCGAGCAGCTCGTCGTAGGTGCCCTGCTGGACGATGCGCCCGCCGTCGAGCACCAGGATCTTGTCGGCGTCCCGGACGGTGGACAGCCGGTGGGCGATGACCACGCGCGTGGCGTTGAGCCGCCGGGTGCTCTCGGCGATGACGTTCTGGGCGGGGTTGTCCAGGGCGCTGGTCGCCTCGTCGAAGAAGACGATGCGGGGCCGCGAGACCAGCGCCCTGGCGATCATGATGCGCTGCCGCTGACCGCCGGAGAGCGTGTTCGTGCCCTCCGACAGGACGGTGTGCATGCCCATCGGCATGGCCGTGATGTCGTCGGCGATGCCGGCCATCGCCGCCGCCTCCCAGGCGTCGTCGACGGTGTGGTTCGTGCTGCCGACGATGTTCTGCCTGATGTCGCCGGCCAGCAGCGCGCCGTTCTGCAGCACCACGCCGCACTGCCGGCGCACCGCGCCGAGGTCCAGCTCGCCCAGGTCCTGGCCGTCGTACAGGACCGAGCCGACGTCGGGCTGCTCGAAGCCGAGCAGCAGGCGCAGGATGGTGGACTTCCCGCTGCCGGTCGGGCCCACGATCGCGACGAACTCGCCGGGCTCGATCGACAGGTCGATGTCGGTGAGCACCGCGGGGCCGTCCGCGCCGTAGCGGAAGGACACCCGCGACAGGCTGACGCGGCCCGACAGGTCGCCGGGGTCGGCCTTGCCCGCGTGGTCCTCCGGCTCGGCCTCCAGCACCGGCGCCAGCTTCTCCAGCATCGGCACGACGCCCATGGCCGTGATGGCCGCCCCCGTGAACTGCAACACCGAGGCGATGAGCAGGCTGAACGCGGCGAAGAAGGCCAGGAACGCGCTCATCGGGAGCTGCCCGCGCAGCGGTCCGGCGGCCACGGCGAAGATCACGACCGAGCAGACCAGCGGGAAGCCGGCGTTGAAGGTGGTCACCACGTTCTGCAGCCGCCGGGCCGCGGCCGAGGTGGTCCTGGTGGCCATGAAGTCGCGCGTCCACACGCCGAACGCCTGGTCCTCCGCGGCCGCCACGCGCAGCTTGGGCACCGCCGACAGCAGCTGGAACACCCGCGAGGACAGCCGCTGCTCCTGCTCGTACAGGCGGCGTTGCAGGCGCACCTCGAAGAAGCCGGCGACCGCGCACACCAGCACGCCGGCCAGCACCAGCAGGGTCGCCAGCAGCGCCAGGCCGACGTCGTAGAAGTACACCAGCGCCAGGTTCGCCAGCCCGCCGAACAGCCCGAGCGTCGCCGTCGTCATCACGCCCGACAGCGTCTCCTGCGCCGCGCTCACGCCCAGCACGGTCGTGCCCAGCTCGCCGGTGGAGTACCGGCCGAAGAACGTGACGGGCAGCGACAGCAGCCGGGTCCACGCGCCCGCCTGCACCCGGGCCGACGAACGGCCCTCGACGCGCAGGGCCGCGACGTTCTGCACGATCGACAGCGCCCCCGCCACCAGCGCGCCGCCGATCACCAGCGCCGCGCCCTGCACGATGAGGTCGCGCTCGGCCCGCTGCACGAACGTCCCCAGCACCAGCCCGGTCATCGCGGGCACCAGCAGGCCGATGACCGCCACCAGCGTGCCCAGGGAGGCCAGCACCCACAGGTCGCGGCCGTTGCGGGCCAGGCCGAAGCGCAGCAGCCCGGCCACGGTCCGCACCTCGCGCGGCAGCGGCTGGTACAGCACCTCGGCCTTGCCGCTCAGCGTGGCGGCCACCGCCTTGGTGATCGGCGTGACCCGGCTGTGGCCCGGCTGGGCCACCACGTACCGCGAGCCGATCGGCAGCAGGGCCACCGGCGTCCCGTCGTCGGACCGGTAGCCCACCATGGGCCCGATGTCGTGTTTCCACCAGCCGTCGTCCAGCCGGACCGAGCGCGTGCGCACCCCCGAGGCCAGCGCGACGGCCTGCAGCGGATCGGCCCCGCGGGCCTGGCCGGGCGGCGGCGCGGTCACGGTGAACCCGCCGTGCGAGGCCACCAGCCTGGCCGCGGCCAGCGCCGGCGGGTCGGCGGTGACGTCGGCCAGGCGCACCTTGGCCTCGGTGTCGCGGACCAGCGTGTCGAAGCCGCGGCGGGCCGCCCGGGTCGTGCCGGCCTCGCGTTCCTTGCGCCGCCGCAACGCCTCCAGCTCCTGCGCCCGCCGCCGCTCGACCCGGCGGTCCACGGTGTAGAGGAAGCGGATGGCGTGCTCGACCCAGCGGGCCCAGATCGTCTCGTCGGCCAGCAACTGCCAGGTCGAACGGGCGCGCAGCCGGGCGGGCGCGTCGGCGACCAGCCAGTCCCGCTCGGTCACCGCCAGCTCGGCGCCCGCGGTCAGCACGCCGGCCACCCCGTCGGGCATCTCGACCGCGCCCGCCTCGACCGTCATCCACCGCACGCCGTCCACCGACCGGGCGGCCCGCCCGGCGGGCAGCTCGGTCACCGCGTCGGGCAGCAGCGGGACGAACTCGCGCGGCGGCAGCGCGTCGCGCAGGGCGGTGGCCAGCGCGATCATCCCCGCCTCCAGCCCGCGGACGAACTGCCGGACGGCCAGCCCGTACTCGGCGGTGGACATCGTCGCCGACCGGTTGGTGCCCGACAGCTCGCCCAGCCTGGCCAGCGGCAGACGCGACACGCGGGTGCCGAGCACCGGACGGCCCACGATGCCGTGCCTGGGCCCCTTGGGCGAGCCCGGCAGCAGCGTGCCCTGCCGCACCCGGCACAGGTAGTGCCACCGGCCGACCGGACGGCCGCCCTCCAGCCGCACCGCGAACAGGTCGACCGCGCCCTCCTCCACCAGCAGCACCTCGCGCACGCCCGACACCACGAACAGGTTCTCCGCCGAGTAGTCCACCGGCGTGGCGGCGTCGGTGAAGAACGGGGAGAAACCGGCCACCTTCAGCACTGCGTCATCCTCCGTGTCGTCCGCCGTGTCGTCCGCCGTGTCGTCTGCCGTGTCATCCGCCGTCGCCGTTCTTGCGCGAGCTCCTGAGCAGCTCGGCGTAGTGGCCGTCGAGGGCCAGCAGCTCGGCGTGCCTGCCGCGTTCGACCACCTCGCCGCGGTCGAGCACGATGATCTCGTCGGCGTCGCGCACGGTGGACAGCCGGTGCGCGATGATCAGACAGCCGCAGCCGCGACGGCGCAGGTTGTCGGCGATGGTCCGCTCGGTCTCCGGGTCCAGGGCGCTGGTCGCCTCGTCCAGGATCAGCAGCGTGGGCTGGATCGACAGGGCGCGCGCCAGCTCCAGCCGCTGCCGCTGGCCGCCGCTGAGGTTCCTGCCGCCCTCCAGCACCCGGCTGTTGAGGCCGCCGGGCCGGGCCGCGATCAGGTCGAACAGCGCCGCGTCGCGCAGCGCCGAGACCGCCACCTCGTCGGGCACGTCGTCGCTCCACAACGTCAGGTTGTCGCGCACGGTGCCCTCGAACAGGGTGATGTCCTGGTCCACGTAGGCGACGGAGGAGGCCGCGACGGCCCGCGGCAGGTCGTCGCGCGGCCGGTCGTCCAGCAGCACCTGGCCGGAGGACGGCGCGTACAGGCCGGCGGCCAGCTTGCCGGCGGTGGACTTGCCGCTGCCGGAGTTGCCGACGATCGCCACCCGGCGGCCCGGCACCACGGTGAACGACAGGTTCCTGATGACGGGGGCGGCGAGCGCGTTGTAGCCGAAGGTCACGTCGGCGAACTCCAGCCGCCCGTCCAGGCGCCCGCCGGGGTCGGCCTGCTCCCCGCCGGCGGCGGCCCGCTCGAACGTCCTGGCCATCGGGTACTTCTCGACGTCGTACAGGCGGCAGATGTCGGCCGAGATGTCCTGCAACTGGCCGCCCAGGTTGGTGAGCTGGGTGACCGGCCTGGACAGGGCGTTGAGCAGCGTCTGGAACGCCACCAGCATGCCGACGCTGATCACCCCGTCCACCACCCGCAGCCCGCCGATCAGCAGGATCAGCCCGCTGTTGATCCCGGCCAGCAGCGGCGGCACGACGGTCAGCGTCGCCGTGGCCACGCCCAGCCGCTGCTTGGCGGTGACCGCCTTGGCCAGGAACCCGGCCCAGCGCTGGAACGCCGTCGGCTCGGCCCCCGTCGCCTTGACGGTCTCCACGAGCTGCAGCGTGTTGAACGTGGTGGAGGTCAGGTTCCCCAGGTCGGCCCGCAGCGCCGCCACCGCGTCCGTCCGCGCCCGCGACACCTGGCGCAGCACCAGGATGTTCAGCAGCGCCATCGACACCCCGACCAGCCCGAGCAGCACGTCGTAGCGGATGAGCACGGCCGCGTAGAACAGCACCAGGACGAGGTTCACCAGCGTGACGGCCAGGTCCCGGGAGAGGATCTCGGCCACGCCGTCGTTGGCCTGCACCCGCTTGGCCACCTCGGCCGGACGGCGCTGGAGGAAGAACTCCACCGGCAGCCGCAGCAGATGGCGGAAGAACCGGGCCGAGCTGACCAGACCGAGCCGGATCTCCAGCCGCAGCAGGTAGTGCCGCTGCACCGAGGTCAGCACGAACACCACGACCGCGGTGACCCCCATCGCGAACAGCAGCGGCACCAGGTAGCCCGGGTCGCGCCCGGTCAGGATCCGGTCGATGAACACCCGGCTGAACGCCGGCCCGATGATGCCCGGCACGACCAGCAGCAGGCTGGCCAGCAGCACCAGCGGGAGCGCGCGGCCCGACGGCATCCGCCGGGCCAGCAGGGCCTGCCCGACCCGGGTGGGCCGGCCGCCGGGCCGGAAGTCCGGACCCGGCTCGAACGTCAGGACCACGCCGGTGAAGCCGGAGTCGAAGTCGTCCCAGTCGATCATCCGGGGGCCGCCCGCCGGGTCGTTGACCGCGACGGCCTTCCTGCCGAACCGGCTGCGCACCCCCTCCAGGACCATGAAGTGCTGGAACGCCCAGAACACGATGGCCGGCTCGGTCAGCGAGCGCAGGTCCTCGGCCTCCATCTGGAAGCCCCTGGCGATCAGCCCGTAGCGGCGGGCGGCGGCCACCACGCTGGAGGCCTTGGCGCCGTCGCGGGAGACGCCGCAGGCCGAGCGGAGCTCCTCCAGCGGCACGAACTTGCCGTGGTAGCCGAGGATCATCGCCAGCGAGGCGGCCCCGCACTCCACGGCCTCCATCTGGATCACCGTCGGCGTGCGCCGCCGCCACCTCCGCCGCCGCCGCCGCCGTACGGGGGCCGCCGGGGGAGCGGGCGCGGCGGGCTGCGCGGGGGCCTGGTCCGCATGCCCCTGCTCGGGGACGCCGGTGGTGGTCACACGTCCCTCCCGGGGGCGCTGGTCGTGGTCACGCATCCCTCCTTCGGCCGGGCGGCGGCGGCGTTCACGCGGCCCACCTCAGCGCCCGAGCAGCAGGTCGAACAGCGTCTGGCTGCCCAGCCCGATCGCGCCGCTGACGGAGACCTGCGACTGCAGGCCCACCGGCGGCCCCTTCCTGGTCGACCAGGCGTAGCCGGACGGCGTGCCGGCGTCGCGCACCAGGTCCACGATCACCAGCCTGGACGGCGTGTTCCGCAGGTAGCCGCGCGCCGGGTCCTCTCCGCCCACCAGGTCGGCGGCCTGCTCGGTCATCACGGGGTAGGCGCTGACCGACGCGACCCGGCCGCGCAGCAGCCCGTACGCGCCGGGCGGCGCCGAGGAGACCGACAGATCGACCGGCTTGCCCGGCACCACGCCCATCGCCCGGTCGACCGGCACGAACAACATCGCCACCAGCCGGTCGCCCGGCGCGTCCGTACGCTCGATGAGCAGCAGCTCCTCGCCCTCCCTGACCACGTGCCCCGGCACGGCGGAGTCGGCGACCACCCGCCCGCTGAACGGGCTGCGCACCACCTGCTCCGTCCCGCCGTCGGCGGCGATGACCGCCACCGCCTGGCCCTCCCGCACCGCCTCGGCCGGCTGGACGAGCATCGAGCGCACCGTCCCGCCGTACGGGCTCTGCAGCCGCGCCGTGCCGCCGGGATGGGTCAGCAGCCCCACCGCGGGCACTGTGACCGGCAGCCGCCCGGCGAAGAACCACACCCCCGCGGCCACCACGATGATCAGCACCACGAACGTGGCGATCCACCCGCGCGGGGAGGCCAGCAGCGTCGGCGAGTCCAGCTCGTCGGGCTCCCGCATGCGCTGCAACGCCTTGAACCGGAACTTCATCACGCCGTCCCCTGGAAGCGGCCGCCGGGCCGCCGTCGTGCCGTCATGTGCATCACCGCCGGCTGCCGACGATCAGCTCGCCGACGCTGCCCTCGGTCAGGTAGTCCAGGCCGCTGGCCAGCGCGAAGTCGGCGGCGTCCCCGCCGCCCAGCGCGCACACGGCCAGGTCCATGGCCGTGCCGGCCAGGTAGAGCGTCTGGTAGAGCACGCCCACGTGCTTGAGGACCAGCGAGTAGCCGATCGTCTCGTACTTCCACATCACCCGGCCGAAGCGGGCGGTGACGGTCAGCACCACCTGCGGGTCGCCGCTGAGCTGGGCCGCCGATCTGGCCCGCTCGACCAGCGCCCGCACGGCGGGCGTGGGCGGCGAGACCAGCTCCAGGGCGTGCCCGGCGGTGTCGTAGTGCCACAGCCCCGGCTCGGCCCCCTGGCAGGACACGATCAGCGGATAGACCTCCAGCTCGTGCACCGAGCCGCCGGAGGGGTAGGGCCGGTCGGCCAGCTCCTGGCCGTCCGGCGAGGTGAACACGGCCCGCCGCCGCATCGTCCGGTAGAGCAGCTCGCCGAGCTGGGCCAGCGTGATGGGCGCGTCCGGGTCGTGCTCGCGCAGGGAGCGGCGGCGTTCCAGCGCGTCGGTCAGGCTGGGGTCGGTCTTGGCCAGCAGCTCCAGGTCGGGGCGGGGCAGCTCGATCCGCTCGCCGGTGAACGGCGGGGGATCGGCGGGCACCGGGTCGAAGCGGGGGGTGAAGGCGTACGTGCCGCCGTAGCGGCCGGTCCAGCGCGGGCCGCGGCTGTGGGCGTGCAGCCACAGGTCGCGCGGGTGCCACTGGGCCTGGCGCAGGTCGTCGTCCTCGGGGCCGGTGGCCAGCACGCCCGCCGCCGCCAGGAACCGCAGCGCCTGCCCCCACCCCTGGCTCCCCTCCTGGCCGCCGTCCGCCAGGTCCGCCGGGGTCGTCCAGGACGCCAGCGCGCCGAGCAGCCCGCAGGCGGCCGGCGACAGCTCGACCACCGCCGGGCTGCGCGGGGAGCGCACGGTCAGCACGCCCTCCCCGGCGGTGACGACGGCGAAGCGCGACAGCCTGATCGGCGTGTCCGCCGCCGGCGCGGGCGCGGGCTCCACGCTCCCGGCGCCGACCGGGCGCAGCCGGGCCCCCGCCGCGGCGTACTCCAGCAGGCCGGCTCTGGACAGGCGGCGTACCAGCAGGTTCCAGCGCAGCAGCCCGGCCTCGCCCACCGTCGCCGCCAGGGCGGTCTCGTCCGCGTCGCCGCCGGCCAGGATCCGCAGGGCGGCCGTGGTCCCGGCGTCGAGCCCGCGCAGGCCGAGCGAGCCGGCCGGCGCGGAGATGCGCACCTGCCCGTCCGCCTCGGTCAGCTCCGCGTCCCGCCGCAGCCGCAGCTTGGTCTCGTCCATGGCCCGCTCCTCTCCGTCACGCGGGGGCCTCGCGAACCGGTCAGAAGAAGACGCTGGTCGGGTTGAGCTCGTCCTCGGCGCGGGGTTCGGGGATCCAGCCGAGCGAGACCGGCACGTCGTACAGCCGGCCGGGGCCGAGCCGCCGCCAGAAGTGCCGCATGCCGGGCGCGATCACCCGGACCACGCTGAGCTCCAGGTCCGGGCGGCTCTGGTCGAGCGCGATGACCTCGATCCCGGCCGCGGCGGCCCTGGCCACGCAGGTCTGCACGTCACCGGCCAGGTCGCCGCCGTCCGAGCGGGCGTAGTCGGCCAGGGTGCGGGGACGCGCGGCGGGGTCGGGCACCAGCCACGGCTCCTCGGCCAGCTTGGTCTCCTTCCACCAGGCCAGCGTGGCGACGTCGTCGTCCAGGTAGAGCGTCTCGCCGTGCTCGTCGCGCCGCTCCACCGAGGGCAGGAACTGGTTGACCTCGGTCAGCGTCCTGATGGCGGCGATCCGCGGGTCGAGGTGGGCGCCGAACCCGACGATGACGTCCTCCACCGGGTGCCCCAGCCGGTGCGAGACCCCGACGAACGCCGGGATGCCGAGGTCGGTCGTGATGTCCAGCAGCCACAGGTCGCGGTCCATGCCGCGGTAGAACTCGCGCACGGTGTCGACGTACGGGTCGCGCAGCGAGTCCAGGTCGAAGGCCGGCCGCCGGGCCCGGTTGTACCACCACAGGGCCACCGCGTCGCGCTCGACCAGCTCGCAGAAGCCCTGCAGGACGGCCTCCTCGATCGAGTTGCCCGAGGCGTTGCCGTTGGAGTCGCCCACGCAGTAGAAGTGGCGCTCCAGGTCGGGGTGGCCGTACCAGGCGTAGCCGGAGGGCACCAGCCGCTCCCGCTCCTCGGTCAGCGACCAGGCGGGCGACCAGTCGATCGGCAGGTCCGTACGGAACCGCTCGGGCACCAGGTGCAGCCGGTGCGCGGGGTCCTTGTTCCACTCCTCGCGGCCGGCGTACTGGGCGTCGGAGAAGTGCAGCAGCGACTCCGGGTGGACGGCCACCGCCGGGTCGAGGTCGGCGTAGGCGGCCTCGGTGACCGGCTCCTCGCCGCGCCAGACCCCCGAGTAGCGCTCGATGGCCTCGCACAGCGCGCTCACCCTGGCCTGCACCTCGGTCCGGCCCTTGCCGCCGCTCTGCCCCCGCAGGTTGCGCCGCAGCAGGTCCATGTTGTCGCCGATCATGGCGAAGTTGTGGCCAGCGGTGAAGCTGTAGGTGACGCCGTTGTCCTGCTCGGCGAAGGTGTGCAGCCGGGTGACCGCGCCGATCAGCGGGCTGATGTGCTTCTCCAGCCGGGCGTACGTTCGCGCGGGCGGCTCGATGCGGTAACCGCCGTCGGTGACGTGCCGGGCGCTGCGCGCCGACAGCGCGACCTTGGGGCTGCGCTGGCTGATCAGCGTGGGATCGCCGCAGGCCGGGCACTGCGGCAGCCGGACCAGAGTGTGCTCCATGACGCCGAGCGTGCGCAGGTCGACGGTGGTCATCCGGCCCTCCAGCCGCGAGGAGGCCGCCCCCGCGGCGATCCGCGCCAGCTCCACGGCCAGCAGCCCGCCCGCCACGGCCGGACCGGCGGGCGCCGACTCCCGCGCCGGGTGGAAGGGCACCCCGCCGCCGCGCTTGCCCGCCAGGTACCGCTCGACCTGCCGGTTCCCGGCCAGCCGCTGCGCCAGGCAGGCCCAGCAGCCGGTACGTCCCGGCTGGAGCACCGGGCCGACCCAGAGCGTGATCCCGCCCGGCTTCACCAGCACCCACGGGTGCCCGGCGGCCAGGTGGGCGGCGTTGAGCCGGTCGAGCGCCGGGTCGAGGTAGTCGCCGGCCACGACGATCGACATCGTCCCTCCGGGCTCGGCGGCCGCCTCCTCCACACTGGCCGTACGCATACGTAATCCGTGCTCGCGCAGCACCGGGAGCAGCGGCGCGGCGTCGGCCCCCGCGCAGGCCACGACGGTGAATTCGGCGCGGGAGAGCGCGTCGTGGGCGTGGACCGGGTCAATTCCCTGCGCGTCCCAGAATGCCAGCGCGCTGTCCGGCCAATCCGGGCGGCCATTGGCGAGATGGCCGAATGCGGCGAATTTGCGAATGGCGATGAGCGTCTGCGGCAGCGGCACTTCGTCGCTCAGCGCGCTCGCGATCTCCGCGACGGTACGCCGTCCGTCCAGGTAGGGAAGGAGTTTCCCGGCCCCCGCCGACTGGACGAGGTAGTGCTGCCCCTCGGCCAGGAGAAACACCTTCGACCCGTCGATCACCTGGGGTGTGAAGTGCGCCTTGAGACGTGGGCGGTCCATGGCCCTCCCCGTATCGGGTCCATATCGGTTGATCGCAGAGTCGCATCGGGCCGGATCCGGTGTAAAGACGTAATTCCGGCGTACGCATTTCATCGGTACGACGGGGGAAAATACGTATTGGTCCGTCGGGAATGCGCATGCGCCCCGGCGTGGGCCGGCTGTTGAACCTGGTGCCAATAGTCCGGATTAGTCGGATTCGTGCGCCTAGGTATTGACAGCCCGCCCGCCTGAGGCGGCATGATCCTGGTGGACAGTTTCAGGGGGGCCGAACTGTGGGGAGTGGCGATGTCTTCGGGACAGCCGCTGCTACACCGTGACGTCGAGACCGCCGCGATGCGGGAGGCGCTGTCGAGGGTCCGTGCCGGCGGCCCCTCCGTCCTGCTGATCCAGGGGTCACGGGGCATGGGCAAGACGACCTTGCTCAACGCCGCGCTGGCGGCCAGGGGCGAGGTGGGGGCGCTGCTGCTGATGGCCCGGGGGCATCCCACCGAGCGCGACCACCCGTTCGGCGTCGTCCGCCAGCTCTTCGAACCGCTCATGACCGCCGGGCGCGCGCCGCCGTCCGGCGGGAGCTCCGTCGTCGGGCCCGACCTGGGCGGCGGCCTCGACCGGGGCCATCCCGTCACCCCCGACCTGCTGCACGGCCTCTACCGGGCCACCCGGTCCTTCACCGGCGACCGGCCGCTGATCATCGCCGTCGACGACGTGCACCACACCGATCCGCAGTCCTCCCAGTGGTGCTCCTACATCGCCCGGCGGCTCGACGGCCTGCCCATCGCGATGGTCCTCACCACCGCCGACACCACCGCCGACTCCGGCGGCCCCGACGACCTGGTCAGAGACCTGGCGGCGCTGCCGTACACGCGGCTGCTGCGGCCCGCGCCCCTGTGCGCCCAATGCGCCGCCCGGCTCATGGAGTCCATGCTCGGCGGCGGGAAGGAGACCGGGGACGAGATCGGCGAGGAGGTCGCCGCCGCCTGCCACCGGCTCACCCAGGGCAACCCGCTGCTGCTGCGCGAGCTGGCCGGGCGGCTCGGCCGGTCCGGCGTGCGCCCGGTGCGCGCCGAGCTGCCCCGGGTGCTGGAGATCGGCGCGCTGGCGCTGACCGAGACCGCGCTCGGCTGGTTGTCCGGCAGCGGCTCCGGCGTGGACGCCGCGGGCGTCGACCTGCTGCGCAGCCTGGCCATCGTCGCGCCCGAGGACGGCATGGAGGTCGCCTCCATGATCGCCGGGCACGGCCAGGACACCGCCAGGGCGGCGGGGGAGGCGCTGCGCCGCGCCGGGCTGGTCACCGGCACGCCGCCCGACCGCTTCGCCCATCCGCGCATCCAGCAGGCCGTGCTGGCCGGGATGGACCCGGGCGAGCGCGACCGGCTGCACCGCCGTACCGCGTCGCTGCTGTACCGGCTGGGCGCGCCGCTGCGCCGCTCGGCCCGCCACCTGATGTCGGCCGGCCCGACCGGCGACCCGCTCACCGTCACCGTGCTGCGCGAGGCCGCCGGGGAGGCCGCCGCCAGGCACTCGTGGGAGGACGCGACCGGCTACCTGCACCGCGCGCTGGCCGAGACCGACGACCAGGACACCGTGCTGGAGGTCACCGCCGAGCTGGGCGCCGTGGAGAAGCACCGCGACCTGCCCGCCTGCCTGCGCCACCTGCGCACCGCCTACGGCCGGGTCAGGCTGGCCCCGCACGCCCTGATGTCGCTGGCGCCGTTCGCCGACATCCTGGTCACCGCGAACTCCGCCGAGGCCGCCGAGGTCTTCGCCGGCGCGGCCGAGAGCGCCGCCGCCGCCCCGCAGTTCGGCGGCGCGGACCTGCTGCTCGTGCTCGCCGCCCAGGCGCTGCTGTGGGGCCGCTCGGCCGGACGGCTCGGCCTGCGCCGGCTCGGACGCTCCCTCGGCACGCTGGTCAGCCCGGCGGCCCGGGAGTTCCTCAGCGTGCTGGCCCTGGCCACCGGCGCGCGGGGCCGCAGCCTGCCGCGCACGCTCGCCCAGACCCGGCGCTGCCTCGACGGCCAGGGCCCGGTGCCGGCGGCCGCCGTGCTGCCGCTGGTGTGGGGCGACCGCCTCGACGAGGCCTCCTACTGGGCCGAACGCCTGGTCAGCGAGACCCAGGAGGCCGGCTCCGGCACCGGCCTGGCGCTGGCGCTGCTGACCCGGGCCGAGGTGCGCTACCAGCTCGGCAGCCTGGAGGCCGGGCTGGCCGACGCCGAGGCCGCCGTCGTCAGCGCGCGCGAGTGCCAGGCCGAGGGGTTCCACGTGGCCGCCGCCGCCTGTGCCGCCCGGGTGCTGGTGGAGTTCGGCGACCTGGAGGCCGCGGAGTCGGCGCTGAAGTCCGTCGCCCCGTACGGCGACTGGCACCCGATGATCTCCGGACAGGCCCTCGACGCCCTGGGCCGCCTCCGGCTCGCCCAGGGCCGCCCGCGCGACGGCCTGCTGACCCTGCTGGAGTGCGGCCGCCGCCTGACCGCCGCCGGCATCACCAACCCCGCCTGCGTGCCCTGGGGCACGAACTCGATCCTGGCCTACGTCCTGTCCGGGGAGCGCTCGGCGGCCCGCATGGTGGCCGAACGGGAGCTGGAGCTGGCCCGCGCCTGGGGCGCGCCCACCGTCGTCGCCCGCGCGCTCAGCGCGGGCAGCCTCGCCCACGAGGGACGGGTCCGGCTCGACATGCTGCACGAGGCCGTCGCCCTGCTGGGCAACCGGGGCGCCCGGCTCGAACACGCCAGGGCCCTGCTCCGCCTCGGCATCGCCCAGCGCCAGGCCGGCGACGACGGCAAGGCCCACGAGACGCTGGCCCTGGCGCTGCGGCTGGCCGCCGACTGCGGCGCGGGCCGCCTGGCCGCCCTGGCCGACAAGCACCGCGCCGCCACCGCCCCGGCCCGCGCCGCCGCCCTCGTCCCCGGCCAGGACGACCACGTGCTGACCGTCGGCGAACGCCGGGTCACCGACCTGGTGCTGCGCGGGATGAGCAACCTGGAGGTGGCCACGACGCTGTCGATCAGCAAGCGCACCGTGGACACCCATCTCGCCCGCATCTACCGCAAGCTCGGCATCCACACCCGCGCCGAACTCGCCGTCATCCTCACCGGCCTGTCCGACGACGACCCGCCCGCCGGCGAACCCGTGCCCACCGGCCCCCACGAATACCTGTGAAGGCGGATCGCCGCGTCGCTCAACCTGGCCGACGCCCATCGGTACGCAGGTGACGCGGCAACCTCGGAAACCCTGTGCCGCGCGACGCTCGCCCTTGCCAGGAAGGAAGCACCCGAAATGGTGTGCTTCCCGCTCCAGCATCTCGGCAAGACCCTTGCCGACCTGGGACGCAAGCAGGAGGCCCGCGAGGTGCTGCAGGAGGCCCTGGCCCTGCGCACGGCCGAAGGCGACCCCGAGCTGATCGCCGGCACCCAGGCGGCCCTGCGATCACTCGACGCCGCCGCCATCGGCGAAGACCCGACCCCTGATCGCCGCATGCCATTGGAGCGGCCGGGGGACGCGAGCGTGACGACGATCGAGCAGGAGCCGTCCGACCCCTGGCCGTGATCCGCCCGCTCGGCCTCCCCTCAGCCGAGCCGGTACAGCTCACCGCCGCCCTTGTCGGACCTGCCGCCGTACGCGCTCGCGGGAACCCTCGTGCCGTTCTTCCGCACCCATGAGGCGATGGCGGGGTCGCCGCTCATCGGGCCGCTCTCACCCGCCCCGTTGATCACGATGTGGCGCAGTTCGCCCCTGCCGACGTACTCCTGCAGCCTGGCCACCGTCATCGCCGGGTCCTGCCCGGTGAAGCCGCCCATCGCGATCACCGGCTCGCCGGTCGACAGGATGATCGACGACGCCTGCTGGGCACTGACCACGGCGACCAGCCAGCGCGCACCGCCCCGGTTCTTGAGCAGGTAGCCGACCATGCCGTCGCTCAACTCACCGGCCGGCCCGCCGACCACCAGCATGCCGCCCCGCCCCTGGGGCGGCGCCTGACCGTTCCCGGCCTGACCGTTCTGGGCCTGCGCCGCGTACGGCCCCGCCAGCGCGTTGCCGCTGGTGTTGCCGCCGCCGAACGCGGTCACCGCCGCGTACGCCCCCGGACCCGCCAGGGCCGCGACCAGCGTCAACGCCATCGACGCGACGACGACGCCGTGGCTCCGCGCCCACGGCAGCCGCGCGGCCACCAGCGCGAGCACCGCCAGCACGGTCGCCGCCACGATCACCCAGCGCAGCCAGGGATTCCAGTCGGGCGTCCGGTTCAGCAGCGCGAACGACCACGCCCCGGTGACCGCGACGCCCACGGGCAGCACCCACGACCACCGGACCGGCCCCCGGTACGCGTCGTACAACAACACCCCGCCCACTCCGGCCAGTACGGCGATCGCGGGGGCCAGCGAGGTGGTGTAGTACGGGTGGAACACGCCCTTGGCGAAGCTGAACGCCGCCCAGTACATCGCCAGCCAGCCGCCCCACAGCACCAGCCCGGCCCGGGCCAGGTCGGTGCGCGACCGCTGCCACAGCAGCACGCCCCCCGCGATCAGCGCGAGCATCGCGAACGGCAGCAGCCAGGAGATCTGACCGCCGACCATGTCGTTGAACATCCGTCCCGCGCCCGGGGCGCCGCCGAAGCCCCCGCCGCCCCGGCCGCCGCCGGGCGTCTCCAGTCCGAAGATCCGGCCCAGGCCGTTGAAGCCGATGACGAGGTCACGCACAGTGCCGTCGGTGCTGCCTCCGATGAACGGACGACTCCCGGACGGGGTCAGGTCGACCACCACCATCCACCAGGAACTCGACACCACCAGCACCGCACCCGCCGCCAGGAGATGCCCCACCCGGCGCAGCACGCCCGGCCTGGCCGCCACCAGGTAGGCCAGCGCCAGCGCCGGGACGACCACGAACGCCTGCAGCATCTTGGTGTTGAACCCGCACCCCACGAACGCGGCCGAGGCCAGCAGCCAGCGCAGGCGTCCCGACTCGATCGCGCGCTGACACGACCACGCGGCCAGCACCAGCCACAGCACCAGCAGCGTGTCGGGATTGTTGTCGCGGTTGATGGCCACCGTGATCGGGGTCAGCGCCAGCACCCCGGCAGCGATCAGCGCCGCCGGAAACCCGGCCGCGCGCCGTACCGTGGCGTGCAGCACCGCGACGGCGGCCACCCCGGCCAGCACCTGCGGCAACATCAAGCTCCACGTCCCGAACCCCAGGACGCGGGCGAGCAGGCCCATCGCCCACAGCGCCATCGGAGGCTTGTCCACGGTGATGAACGACTCGGCGTCCAGGGCCCCGAAGAAGAACGCCTTCCAGCTCCCGGTGTCGCTCTTGACCGCCGCCGAGTAGTAGGAGTTGGCGTAGCCGGCCGACCACAGGTTCCACGCGTACAGCACGAAAGCCGCCGACAGCACGCCCCAGAGCGCCGGACGCGACCAGCGCGGATCTTCAGGCCCGCCCAAGGCCAGCCGGCGCAGCCACCCCGATGCGGCATGCGGGCGAGGCCTGTCAGACGGGCCCGGCGGATCGGAGGGCGTCAGTGAACGACGTACGCGGATGGTCATGCGACCTCGTCCTTCCGGGGCGTGCCGACGGTCGGATCGGCCGGGGCCGACCGGCGCCCCAGGCGTCGTGGATGGAAGATCCAGGTGCGCATCAGAAGGAACCGCACCAGCGTCGCGACCCCGTTGGCGGTCACCAGCGCGGCGATCTCGACGGCCCGTGGCGCCTCGGGCGCCAGTGCGTGCAGCAGGGCCAGGCAGCCGGTGCTCAGCACCAGTCCGAGCAGGAACGCCAGACCGCCCTCCAGCTGCTGCCGGAACGCCCGTTCCCGGCCCGTCACCCCGAAGGTGAACCGGCGGTTGGCGGCGGTGTTGCCGACAGTGGTGATCAACAGCGAGACCGCGTTCGCCCACAGCGGCCCCGTCACCATGCGCAGCAGCACGAACAGCACCAGCTGAGCGATCGTGCTGAACACCCCGATGATCGCGAAAGTCGGCAGTTGCCGGGCCATCCCCGCCGGCAGCCGCGGCCGCGGCCGGCTCTTCACCGGGGCGTCGAACGCGCCCGTCAGCATGCGCCGCGCCACCCGGGCCATGCCCTTCAGGTCATCCAGCGCGGTTCGCAGGACGTCCACGCGGCTGTCGGGGTCGTCGACCCAGTCCACCGGCACCTCGTGGATGCGCAGCCCGTTGCACTCGGCCAGCAGCAGCAACTCGGTGTCGAAGAACCACTTCTCGTCCTGCACCGACGGCAGCAACGCCCTGGCGATCACGGTCCGCGCGGCCTTGAAACCACATTGGGCGTCGGTGAAGCGGGCCGCCAGCGTTGTGCGCAACAACACGTTGTAACCCCGGGAGATCAGCTCCCGTCTCGGGCCGCGCACCACCGCCGACCCGCGCGTCAGCCGGGTCCCGATGGCCAGATCGCTGTGCCCGGAGATCAGCGGCGCCACCAGCGGAAAGAAGGCGTCCAGGTCGGTGGACAGATCCACGTCCATGTAGGCGACCACGTCGGCGTCGCTGTGGCTCCACACATGCCGCAGCGCCCGTCCGCGGCCCTTCTGCTCCAGCCGTACCGCCCGGACCCCTTGCAGTTCGGTCTCCAGCTCCTGCGCGACCTGCCACGTCCCGTCGACGCTGGCGTTGTCGGCGATCGTGATCCGAAACCGGTAGGGGAACGTTTCTTCCAGATAGGCGTGCAGTCTGCGCACGCTGCACGCCAGCACATGCTGCTCGTTGTAGACCGGAATGGCGATCTCCACCATGCGATCCATGACCAACTCCTCGCTCGCTCGAAGGGCCTGTCAAAGGTGTGGCCGCGGAGTCGATCACCTGGCGGCGACGTCCGCTGCGCCGAGCCGGGACGCACGCGAACTCAGGGCGGCCAACGCCGTGCCCCTCAGCGTGTCGACCGCCGGACCACCTCAGCCGCCCCCGCCCCCGCCGCCGCCAGGCGTGCCGCCGGTGACAGCCTGTACCTCCCGCCCGGTCAGCTCCTGCAGCGTCCCGCCGTCGGTGTTGCTGAGGATGACACCGACCCAGCCGGTGTACGGGTAGATGTTCCAGCTGGCGCCGACACCGGGGTTGGCGCCGGCGCGCCCGTGCACCCACTGACCGCTGACGATGCGGACCGCCATGTGGTAGGCCCCGAACGACTGCGGCCCGTGGGGGAACTTGGCCGCGGTGAGCACCTCGGCGTAGGGCCGTTCCAGCACCGTGCCCTCGCTCAGGGCGTGCGCGAACCGGACCAGATCCGGTGCGGTGGCGAAGCCCCCGTCCCCAGGAGCGTCGATGAAGCCGCGGCCCGGGTTCTTGCCCGGCGTGGACTGGTTCGAGCTGCTCTTGCCCAGGTTGCGGACGGCGTCCACCACGCTGCCGTCAGCCAGCCTCATGTGAGGGTGCGCGATGTGCGCATCGGTGAGCCACTGCCGCCTGGTGTAGAACGCCGAGCCGGTCATGCCGCAGCGCTTGAAGATGTTCTCCTCGACGTAGTCCCAGTACGTCCTGCCGGTCACCGCCTCCACGATCAGCGCCGGGATGACGACGTCGGCGCCGGCGTGTTCGGTGGGGGTGCCGGGGGAGGCCACCAGCTTCGCCTTCCGGGCCCACCGCTCGTAGAACTCGTGCACCTCCTCCCGGCTCCGGAAGATGCGCTGCGGGTCCTCCTCCGGGGTGTTCAGCCCGGAGGTGCCGGAGAGCAGGTGGTGGACGGTCACCCGCTCGGCGACGTCCTTGGCGTAGCCCGTCAGGTGGGTGCCCACCGTGTCCGACAGCTTCACCTTGCCCTGCTGCACCAGCTGCAGGATGGCCACCGCGCCGAACGGCTTGCCCGCCGAACTGAGGCTGAACGCGATGCCTTCGTGATTGCGGATCCCCTTCTCCTTGTCCGCCATGCCGTAGCTGCGGGACAGCACCGTCCGGCCCCGGTGCGACAGCAGCACCACGCCGGAGAACCTGCCCTCCGCGGCCAGCTTCGCCACGTACCGGTCGTAGGCTCCGCCGGGACGGGTGTCCGGCGGGATGCCGGGGCCGGTCGCGGCCGGACGGTGCTGCCGGTTGCCCGGCCGGCCGCCCACCAGCGGCGCGCCGGCCGCCACCACGCCGGCCGCCGCGAGCCCGCTCCACCCGAGCAGCCGCCGCCGGCCGACGCCACCCACAGAGTCCATGATCACGGTCCTTTCCTGACGACGAACCGACCGCTGCAGGTCTGACCACGACCGCCGCCGGCAGCCGATCACCACCATGTGGTCGGTGCCTCTACTGAAGACGGAGGACGGTTGCGGTGGCGTATGCGCTTTTCGATACGCCCGCGATACACCGAACCCCCGACATCAAGGCACTGACGCAGGCCGCTCGACAGCCCGGGGGAGTATGGCCGGTGGCCCTGGTAGGCCATCGAACATGGCGGGGGGATCTCACCGGCGAAGAATGGTCCCTGATCGACCGCTGGATGAGCGCGGCCCGAGATCGGATCTGCGGCGGCTGTTCAACGCGGTGAGGTGGCGGTTCCGTACCGGCAGCCTGTGGGACGTGACCTGACCGGACGAGTACGAGCCGCTGGCCGGAACTCCGTACAGGCCCTGGGCCGGCGGCCCGATGGGCGGCCGCCTGAGGATGAGCGTCTGGAGCCGTGAGGCGGGCCTTGCCCGGGAAGGCGGGGGCCGGTCCGCGAAACGAAGAAGCCCCAGTCGTCCGGCGCTTGCCGTTCGCTGGGGCTTGACCGCTGTCCGGACCGGACCGAAACCCGGTCTGACTTCCGAAGAGCGTGGGTGGACGATACTGGGATTGAACCAGTGACCTCTTCCGTGTCAGGGAAGCGCTCTCCCGCTGAGCTAATCGTCCTTGTTGAGTTGTCACTCAGAGCGGAAGACGGGATTCGAACCCGCGACCCTCACCTTGGCAAGGTGATGCTCTACCACTGAGCCACTTCCGCATGGCGCACTTAACTTTACCGGACCCAGGAGAGTCCGTTGTACCACCGAGGTGGAGACGGGATTTGAACCCGTGTAGACGGCTTTGCAGGCCGCTGCCTCGCCTCTCGGCCACTCCACCAGGAGTTTGACTCCGAGCGGAAGACGGGATTCGAACCCGCGACCCTCACCTTGGCAAGGTGATGCTCTACCACTGAGCCACTTCCGCGTGAATCCCCCGCGAACTCGCGGGGCCACGGGAAAACCATATCGTCTTCGCGGAGTGCCCGTGCGCAGCCCGAGCCCCGTGGGGCGAAATTCAGCGGATGACGCGCACATCCTTGGCCTGGACGAACATGACACGATGCCCGAGCTGGATCTGGTGGTACCGGACGGACCCCGCGACCCGCACGTGCCTGGCCGGGTTGAAGGCGCCGGCCGAGTAGAAGGAGCCGGTGACCGTGCCGCCCAGCGAGTACGACTGCCCCGGCCCGATCCGGTACTGCAACGGCGTCAGCGGCTGCACCCCGCCGCCGTGGTACGCCGACCGCTCCGGGTAGGCGCGGCCGTACACCTTGGTGCCCGCGGCCAGCGGCGTGACCAGCGGGCCCTTCGCCGGCACGGCCGTGGGGGCGGAGGACGGGTTGAGGAACCAGGCCCGCTGCCCCAGGTACCAGATCGCCGTCCAGTCGCCCTGCCGTCCGGCCACCGCGAACCGCTGCCCGGTCGAGGCGCGGGCGCTGTGGTCGTACACGCTGTACGTGCTCGGCTTCCCGGGGTGCTTGCCGGCGTCGTTGACCAGCGGGGCGCTCTCGCTCGGCCGGGTGTGCAGCCACACGCTGGCCGCGCCGTGCTCCGGGCACCGGCGGCCGGGCTTGGTGCTGGCGCAGCCGGTGTAGTACGGCCGGTTGTCGTCGTAGGACGGCCGGATGATCACCGACGAGCCCGTCCCGTCGCCCTTGAACGGGTGGTTCATCAGCTCGAAGTAGTGGGCCCAGTCCCAGTAGGGGCCGGGGTCCTCGTGCATGCCGGCGACCGCCTGCGCCGTGGCGCCCGGCACGTTGTCGTGGCCGAGGATGTGGGCGCGGTCGAGCGGGATGCCGTACCGGCCGGCGAGGTAGCGCACCAGCCGGGCCGACGACCGGTACATCGCCTCGGTGTACCAGGAGCCCCTGGCCAGGTAGCCCTCGTGCTCGATGCCGATCGAGCGGGCGTTGAAGTCCCAGTTGCCGGCGTGCCAGGCGATGTCCTTCGTCGGGACGTGCTGGGCGACGTGCCCGTCCCGGGAGCGGATCGTGTAGTGCCAGCTCACGTACTTCGGGTTGCCGATCATCGACGGGATGCCCTGGTAGCCGCCCTCGGTGTCGTGGATGACGATGTAGTCGATCTGGCGGCGGCCCTCGACCCGGTCGTGGTTGCCGTAGCCGCGGTCCTTCTTCCTGCCGTACCTCTCGTACGCGGCCGGCATCCACTCGCACCTGAGGCTGCTCGGGCACTCGGCGGACGAACCGGCGGAGGAGTCGGCGGCGGTCAGGGGCAGCTCGTCCTGCGCGGGCACGTCCCAGTCGGACTCGTCGGCCGACTCCGAGTCGTCGTCGCCCTCGGGCTCCATGTCGGAGAAGAAGAACGGGTCGTCGTCCTCGTCGTAGTCGTCGCCGGTCGGGCTGTCGTCGCCGGTCGCGCTCTTCGCCGGGGCCGCGGGCGGGCGCAGGCCGGGCACGGCGTCCAGCCGCACGTCGAAGCCGTCGTCCGTGCGCCGCGCGACGCCCTCGCGCAGCACCGCGAACACCTCGTCGGCGAACGACCGCGCGGCGAGCGGGTCGCGGGCGCCCGAGTAGCGGGCGACGGCCGCGTACCAGTCGGCCGGGTCGGGGCTGGGGTGGCGCTGGTAGGAGGCGAGCAGGGCGGCGCCGCCCCTGATGTTGGCCCGCGGGTCCGCGCGCAGCGCCCGCGGCGCGACCCCGGCCAGCCGCCCGGCCAGCGCGAGCGTCGCGTCCGGCACCGCGTCCGGCACAGCATCCGGCACAGCGTCCGGCACCGCGGCCGCCGACGTGCCGGCCCCCGCCATCAACCGCGCCCCCGACGACTGCGAAGCCGACCGGGAAGCCGACCGGGAAGCCGACTGCGAGGCCGACCGGGAAGCCGACTGCGAGGCCGACCGGGAGTCCGACTGCGAGGCCGATCGGGAGGCCGACTCGGGTGACCGGGAGACCGGCCGGCGGACCGGCCGCGTCGCCGACCGGGGCAGTGGGCGGCTGTCGTCGCCCCTGGCGTCGCCCGGCGCGAACCCCTCCGCGGCCGGGCCCGCCTGCCCGGCGGGCACGACGTCCACCAGGTGCATCGGGCCGTACCCGCCCGCCGTGCTGGGACGGCCGCCGTTGGCGTCCCACCGCGACTCCAGGTACGACACCCCGAGCAGCACGCTCACCGGCACCCCGAACTCCGCCGCGGCGGCCGCGAAGTCGGCCTGCCGCCCCTGCTCCCGGACCCCCGTGCCGCCCGTGACGGCGGGCGCGGCCGGGACGGCCGGGCCGCCGACGACGGCGCACACACCGGCGGACAAGCTGGTGGCCAGGACGGCGGCAAGCCGAAGCTGCATGACATCTCCCCACGGAACGGCACTACTCGATCACCGTCCGTAACCATTCCCAGAAAGGGATGTGTCAGACGGGTCGAATGTTACGGATGAGCAGCGCGGGATCCGCCGCGCCAGCCTCTCGACGACCCGCAGGAGAGAAGTGGTAGCGCTCTGGAGTTAAATCCTGCCCGATTCCGGGCAGGATGTTGGCGTGTCTCGCTCCAGATGCGTAATGTCCTCGTCTGTGTCCACGGCGCGGCATCCCTACGAAGACCTCATCGCCCATCTCACCCGGACGAGCGCGCTCGGCCCAGGAGAGGCGGCCCGCGTGGTCGCCGACGTGCTGTCGTACTTCTCCGAGCCGGTCGAGGAGTTCGTACGCCGCCGTCACGGCGAGCTCAAGGCCCGCGGCCTGACCAACGACGAGATCTTCCCCCGGATCGCCGCCGAGTTACCCGCACGCCGGGTAGCGGCACCAGAGCTGTCGCTGCGGCAGCTCCGCAGGATCGTCTACGGATAAGAGGAGACCTCGATGTGCGGAATCGTGGCCTACGTGGGCCCCAAGGACGCGGCGCCCATCCTGTTGGAAGGGCTGCAGCGGCTTGAGTACCGGGGCTACGACTCCGCCGGGGTCGTGGTGTCGAACAAGGGACTCAAGGTACGCAAGGTCAAGGGCCGGGTCGCCGACCTGGCCAAGGTCGTGCCGGTGCGGTTCAAGGGCAACCACGGCATCGGCCACACCCGCTGGGCCACCCACGGCGTGCCCAGCGACGAGAACGCCCACCCGCACCTGTCGGCCGACCAGCGCATCGCCGTCGTGCACAACGGCATCATCGAGAACGCCGGCGAGCTGCGCGCCAAGCTGGAGGCCGACGGCGTCACGTTCCTGTCCGAGACCGACACCGAGGTCCTGGCCCACCTGATCGCCCGCGCCGCCGAGGAGAACGACTCCCTGGAGGAGGCGGTCAGGAAGACGCTCAAGAACATCGTCGGCACGTACGGCATCGCGGTGATCGACGCCGAGCGGCCGGGCGAGGTGGTCGTGGCGCGCAACGGCAGCCCGATCGTGCTCGGCATCGGCGAGAAGGAGATGTTCGCCGCCTCCGACGTCGCCGCCCTGGTCCGCTACACCCGCCAGGTCGTGCACCTGGAGGACGGCGAGCTGGCCGTGCTCAAGGCCGACGGTTTCCACACCTTCGCCAGCGACGCCCGCGAGACCGCCAAGGAGCCGCTGACCGTCGACTGGGACGCCGGCCACTACGACACCGGCGGCTACGAGCACTACCTGCTCAAGGAGATCTCCGAGCAGCCCGAGACGATGACCCGCACGATGAGCGGCCGCCTCGACGAGCGCTTCCACGTCGCCCACCTCGGCGGCCTGAACATGGACGCCCGCGAGACGCGCTCGTTCCGCCGGGTGAAGATCATCGGCTGCGGGTCGGCGTACTACTCCGGGCAGATCGGTGCGCAGCTCATCGAGGAGCTGGCGCGCATCCCGGCCGACGCCGAGCCGGCCAGCGAGTTCCGCTACCGCAACCCCGTCGTCGACCCCGACACCCTCTACGTCGCGATCAGCCAGTCGGGCGAGACCTACGACACGCTGGCCGCCGTCCAGGAGCTCAAGCGCAAGGGCGGCCGGGTGATCGGCATCGTCAACGCCGTGGGCAGCGCCATCGCCCGCGAGGTCGACGGCGGCATCTACCTGCACGCCGGGCCCGAGGTCTCGGTCGCCTCGACCAAGGCGTTCACCTCGACCTCGGTCGCCTTCGCGCTGCTCGCGCTGCACCTGGGCCGGGTGCGCGACCTGTCGCCGGCCGACGGGCGGCGCATCGTGGAGGGCCTGCGCCGGCTGCCCGGCCAGATCGAGGAGATCCTCGCCCAGGGCGACAAGATCGCCGAGCTGGCGCAGAAGTACGCCAAGCACCCGAGCATGATGTTCGTCGGCCGGGTCAGGGGCTACCCGGTGGCCCGCGAGGGCGCGCAGAAGCTCAAGGAGATCTCGTACGTGCACGCCGAGGCGTACCCGGCCAGCGAGCTCAAGCACGGCCCGCTCGCGCTGATCGGCCCGGACATGCCGACGGTCGCGATCGTCCCCGACGACGAGCTGCTCGACAAGAACCTCACCACGCTCGGCGAGATCCGCGCCCGCGGCGGCCAGGTGCTCATGGTCGGCCACCGCGAGCCCGACGCCAAGCTGGCCGACGACGTGATCGTGATCCCGAAGAACGAGATCGAGCTCGACCCGATGCTGCTGACGATCCCGCTCCAGCTGCTGGCCTACCACGCGGCGGTCGCCCTCGGCAGGGACGTGGACAAGCCTCGCAATCTCGCCAAGAGCGTGACTGTGGAATAAATTCAGCCACAATCCTCGCAGGGTAGTGTTATCCGGCTGCGTACCACATAAATTCATTACTGTGCGGCAGTTCGACCCCCACACTCCGAATCTCGCACGCATGTACGACTACATGCTCGGCGGGACGGACAACTTCGCGGTCGACCGCCTGGCGATCGACCAGCTCGCCGAGCTGGTCCCGGAGGCGGTCCCGCTGGCCCGCGCGAACCGGGCCTTCCTCCAGCGTGCCGTGCGCTACGTCGCCGCCGCGGGGATCACCCAGTTCATCGACCTGGGCAGCGGGCTGCCGACGCAGGGCAGCGTGCACGAGGTCGCGCCGGCGGCCAGGGTCGTCTACGTCGACGACGACCCGGTCGTCGCCGCGCACGCCAGGGCCCTGCTCGCCGGGGCGGACAGGGCCGCCTTCCTGGAGGCCGACCTGCTCGACCACGAGGAGGTGCTGGCCCGCGCGGGCCGGTTCCTGGACCTGTCGCGGCCGGTCGCGATCGTGCTGGTGTCGATCCTGCACTTCCTGCCCGACGCGGCCGATCCGCAGGGCGCGGTGGCGGCGCTGCGCGAGGCGGTCGCGCCCGGCAGCCGTCTGGTGATCTCGCACGCCACCTCGATGGGACGCCTGTCGGACGAGGAGAACCCGCGCGGGGGCCGCCGCGGCTCGTCCGGCTCGGGCGGGGCGGACCGCAGCCCGGCCGAGATCCGCGCGTTCTTCGGCGGCTTCGCGCTCGACCCGCCCGGCCTGGTGCAGGCCGTGGACTGGCGGCCGGACCGGCCCAAGCTGGTGGGGGACTGGTCGCTGCCGTCGTCCCTGATGGCCGGGGTGGCCACGAAGCAGGACTGACTCCGGCATACGCCGAAATTTCGGTTAACCGTATCCCGATGTGTAACAGCGAGTGAACTGTCAATAACTTTGGGTAATAGCGGTACTCGCGAAGGTCGGGGGAGGGCGGATGCGTCGTCGGCGGTTCTTGGCATGGACCCTGGGCGCGGCGGCGTGCGCGGCCGGATGCGGGACGGAACACGTCGTCGGCGGCCCCGCCGGCGCGAGGGGGCGGTTCTCGATCGTCGCGGGCGGCGACCGCTGGGCCCGGATCGGCGAGGCGTTCGCCGCCGCCGCGCGCGCCTCGGGCGTCGGCGCGTCGCCCACCGGCACGCGGATCACCGTGACCGGCCTGCCCGCGCTGGCGGCCTCCGAGCTGAACAACGGGCAGACGCTGCTCGACACCTCGACCCCGCTGTCCAGGCTCACCGGCGACGTCGAGGTCGTCGTCGTGCCCGGCAACTCCCGGTTCGCCGACTTCGACGACTTCGGCGCCCACCTGCGGGCCGACCCGAGCGGGACGATGCTGGCCGGCGGGCCGCAGGGCGAGCCCGACCACCTGCTGTTCGGCCTGATCGCCAAGGGGCTCGGCGCCGACACCAGGCAGATGGACTACACCGGCTACCCCAGCAGCCACGAGGCCGTCTCGGCGCTGCTCGGCGGCAAGGCGGCGGCCGCGGCGGGCCTGCTCGGCGACTGGCGCGCGGCCATCGACGGCGGCCGGGTCAGGGCCCTGGCCGTCTCCTGCGCCCGCCGGGTGCCGGGACTCGACGTGCCGACCCTGCTGGAGTCCGGCGTGCGGGTGGACTTCGCGGACTGGGCCGCGGCCGTCGGGCCGGAGAACATGCCGGAGGACGGCAGGGAGTCGGCCGTGCGCATGTGCGACGAGGTGACCTCCTCGGCCTCGTGGCGGCGGGCGTGCCGGAAGGCGGGGTGGATCTCGATCCCGCTCAGCGGGGACGACTTCCGGCTCTGGCTGACCTCCGAGGTCGAGCGCACCCAGGCCGTGCTGCGCGATCTGGGGCTGCTGGCCAGCACCAGAGCCACGACGTGCTGGGGCAGTTGCGGCAACGGCCACTAGCCGAAAGGCGTGTCCGTGCGTATGGAGTGGCGCTTGAGGGCAATGTGACCTTGAAGCGACGTTCTACGACATAGGGGGCGCGAAGCGTGCAGTCGCCGGCAGCCTGGCCGATCCTCGTCATCTCGGTGGTCGGAGCGGTGCTCCTGGTGGAGGTGGTCCGCCGGGTGCTGATCCGGGTCGGACGAAAATGGGCCCTGGCCCGCCACCTGGTCGAGCACTGCACGTGGCCGGCGTTCTGCGTGGCCGCCACGGTGGCCTGCAACCTGGTCTTCGCCCCCGGCATCTTCGGCGACACGGCCGACGAGCGCGGCCTGGCCCAGTCGGTGGACCGGGTCATCGGCCTGGCCACCATCGGCACGGTGACCTGGCTGATCATCCAGGCGACGTACGCGCTGACGGACGTCGTGCTCGACCGGCTGGTGCTCGTCGAGGGCGAGCGCAACCGCCGGGCGCGGCGGATCAGGACGCAGATCGCGCTGGTGCGCCGTATCGCCGCCGCGGTCATCATCGTCATCGCGCTCGGCGCCATGCTGTTCTCCTTCCCGCAGGTGCGGGCGCTCGGCGCCGGGCTGCTGGCCTCGGCCGGCATCGCCGGCGCCATCGTCGGCATCGCGGCCCAGCCGACCATCGGCAACATGCTGGCCGGGCTGCAACTGGCCTTCAGCGACGCGCTGCGGCTGGACGACGTCGTCGTGGTGGAGGAGGAGTGGGGCAGGATCGAGGAGCTCACGCTCACGTACGTGGTGCTGCGCCTGTGGGACGAGCGGCGGCTGGTGCTGCCCGTCTCCTACTTCACCCAGAACCCGTTCGAGAACTGGACCAGGCACGGCAGCCGGGTGCTCGCCGTGGTGTTCCTGCGGGTCGACTGGGCGGTGCCGGTGCCCAAACTGCGCGACGCCCTGTACGAGTTCCTTCAGGGCAACCCGCTGTGGGACCAGAAGGACTGGACGCTCCAGGTCACCGACGTGCTGCCCAACGGCCTGGTCGAGCTGCGCGCCCTGATGAGCGCCGCCGACTCGCCCTCCTCCTGGGACCTGAAGTGCGACGTCCGCGAATTCCTCGTCAATTTCGTCCGCGACAACTACCCGGACGCCCTTCCCCGGTTCCGCGTCGAGGCCCCTGAAACGCGCGCCGGGGTGGCCTGGACCAACGACCGGGACCGCGACCGACGATAAATGCGTGGCATTTCCGGCGGCCCCCGGTCTACCGTTGATCTCGTTCCGGAACGACATTCACGGAGAACGACGAGAAAGGCGGCGGCCATGTGCGGACCTCGACTCTACAGGCCGTCCGGCAACCGGCCTGAGCTGCGGCCAAGGCTTTCCCGGTGATTCCACGGAGAATCGACCAGGAAAGCCGTCCCGGGCCTCCGCCGGGGCGGCTTCGTTGATTTTCAGGACCGAGTGTGGGGCAGTTTGGTCAGCCCGCCTGCCTTGGGAGCAGGAGCACCGCAGGTTCGAATCCTGCCACTCGGACGTATGTGATGTCTCGGGACATCGGAAACCCTCGAACCTACGGGTTCGGGGGTTTCGTCTTGTTCGGGTTTGCCTGGGGCTGGTAGTCGCGGGTGGGGT